>CAXSZN010000054.1:0-66 GCA_964241935.1 uncultured Armatimonadales bacterium | reverse complement strand
AGTCGGTGGTGGGCATGGTCTGGTTCCTGTTCCGCTCTCCCAAGCAAAAGCTGCTGTCTACTATGT
>CAXSZN010000053.1:0-32378 GCA_964241935.1 uncultured Armatimonadales bacterium | reverse complement strand
AGGGAGCCGGCGATGGCGTGCCAGCCGTCGGCGAGGATGAAGACGAGGACTTTGGCGGGGAGCGAGATCACCGTCGGCGGCAGCATCATCATGCCCATGCTCATCAGAAGCGATGACACGACTAGGTCAATGATAATGAACGGAATGTAGATGATAAAGCCGAAGATGAAGCCGGTTTTGAGTTCGGAGATCACGAACGCGGGAATAACGACCTGCATCGGCAGCACGTCGGCGGGATGGGCAGGGTCGGTGATCTTGGGCACCGGTGTCCGGCTCATCTGCAAAAACAGGCGCAGGTCGGCTTTGTAGGTCTGGGCGACCATGAAGCGGCGCAGAGGGATCTCGCCGCGCTCGACCGCCGTGTTGAAGTCCATTTTGGAGCTTAAATACGGCTGGATTGCATCGCTGTTCATCTGATTGAATGTGGGAGACATCACGAAGAACGTCAAAAAAAGCGAGAGGCCGAGCATGACCTGAGTGGGCGGGATGCTCTGGGTCCCAAGCGCCGAGCGCAGAAACGACAGCACAATGACAATGCGCGTGAACGCTGTAGTCATAATCAAAAGCGCCGGGGCAAGGGTCAGCACGGTCAAGAGCGCGAGTATCTGAAGTGTGTTGGCGACCTGCTGCGGGTTTTTCGCCGGGCCGCTGCCGGGAATGATCGGCAGAGACAGTGCGGGAAGTACAGGGCGCGGGGCACTCTGCGCGTGCGCTTCGGCAGCACTGACTAAAAGCAAAGAAAGCAGAAACAGCGGGCGGCTAATCGTGCGTAGGGTCAAGACGGTTCCTCCGGCTTCTGGGAAGACAGCAGCGAGCGCAGGCGGGCATTCGCCGCAGCAATTCCCGACCCAGAATCGGGGGTATTGGAGTTGGGGTTGGCACGGGTCAAATACTCTTCGAAGTCATCTGCCATGCCGCCAGCCTCCGCTTCGGAAACGGCCCACTCCGTCACGGCAGTCACGCTTTGAGCAGTCGCCGCCAGCAGCAGGTTTCTTCCCTCAACACGCACGACATGCAGCATCGTCCCGCCGGGCAGCGTCTGCGACGACACGACGGTCACCGGGGTGCTTTCCGGGCGCGGCAAGCGCCCGAAGCTCGATGCAGAAATCCGGGCAGGCTTGCCGTTCGTGCCGGGCCTCACCAAATCAAAGCGCTTCAGCAGATACACCACGCCGGCAACACCGGCCAGCACGACAACAAGCGCTTCCAGCGCTCGCCCCGCCTGCGCCGCCGGGTCCGGCGCGGCATCGCCCACACTGGTCAGCGGCGCACTGTCCCGCCCGCCGTAGTCCGGCGTGGACGCAGGGGGCGAGGCCTGCACAATCCCCGCCGTGAAGACAAGCACAAGGCTTAAGACAAGCATAAGGCTTAAAACAGTAACAGCGGGATTACGCAGCACGGGCATGATCTTTCTCGGAAGCGCCGCGCTCCTGGGCCGTGATGATCTCCGTGACCCGCACACCGAAGTTGTCATCTATCACGATCACTTCGCCGCGAGCGACTAACATGCCGTTTGCGAACAAGTCCACAGGCTCACCGGCAATTTTGTCCAGCTCGATGATTGAGCCGGCGGATAAGTCCATAATGTCTCGGATTAAAAGCCGCGTCCGGCCAAGCTCCACCGTCACTTCCAGCGGAATGTCCCGAACGCGGCCAAGCCCTGACTCGCTGCTTTGGAACAGCGGCGGCGCCGGCGCGGCGGGGGCAAAGCTCGGCAAATCAACCAGGCCGCTTCTGCCGGTTCCCGGCGCAGCCTTTTCTTCCCTTTCTTCTTCCAGCTCGGCGTATCCGCTGCCCGGCTCAGCGTCTTCGCTGCTCGGCACGGCCGCCGCAATGAGCGCATCCAAATCTGCCTGCGAAAGCATTCCGCTGTCTTCGATGTCTGCCATGTCTGTCTGCGTCTCCTGATACTATGCTTGCATACTGTGCTTAAAAAGGGCTAATTTATGTGTGCGCCTTGTTCCCGGTGCGCGACGAGGTCCCCTGCCTGTTCCACCACCTGCTCGATCTGGACCGCCAGAGTGCGGCCCCGCAGCCCGGTTCGTCCCCGAAATTTGACATGGCCGCCGATCATGAGATCTACTGTTCCAAGCTTGTCTTTGGGCGCATGGGGATCATCGGACGCCGGGCAGACCTGCATCGGCAGCACCTGCCCAACTTCCAGCAGCGCCAGGTCGGCTACCGAAAGCGACGTGCGGCCAAGACGGGCGACGCACGGCACCGCCGTCGTGTTGAGACGCCTCGCAAGCTGCTCGGAATGCGAGGCGGCTTTCTTGCGGTCGGACACGATCCAGCGCTGGGTGCTGAGCTTGCCCAAAATCGGCTTGAGCAGCAGGTACGGGATGCACAGGCTCATCGCCCCTTGAAACTCGCCGATAGTGATCTCAAACAGCACCAGAACAATGGTGTCGTTGCCGGGGACGATCTGGACAAACTGCGAAGAAGTTTCCATGGAAGCGACGCCGAAATCCAGCGGCAGCACGGTATCCCAGGCGGTTTTAAGATCGGTGAGACCCATTTCGACAATGTTGCCGGACAGAACTTTTTCAATGTCGGTCAGGTCCCGGACCACCTTCCCTGCCGCGCCCTTGCCACCGAGAAGCCGGTCAATCATGGAAAACAAGATGCCGAAGTCTATCTCGAAAATCGCCTGCCCGGAAAGCGCCTCAATGTTCACGATATTCAGCAGCGACGCCGAAATCGTCTTCATGTACTCATCATACGGCACCTGCTCTACCGACACCAGCTCGACTTCTACCTGGGTGCGTAAATAGCCCGCAAGGGACGACATGAAGTATCCGGCGAAGTTCTCATGCAGCATTTGCAGGGCGCGGACGTGGTCTTTGGAAAGCTTGTCCGGCCGGCGGAAGTCGTAGGTCTCATAAGCAGGCGGCGGCGCGGCCATGCGGCGCTGCGCGGATTGCAGCGCAAGGCCGGCGGCCGCCCGGCGTCGCTTGTGCAGCGGCAGGAAAATGCGCCCTTCGGCGGTATGCGTCTGCGGCACGGCAGCCGACACTGCGCCGATCACCGCGCGGCGCTGCTCCAACGCTTCACTTGCTGGGGCTTCCTCTTCCGCCGGGGTCATTGCCGACAGCAGTGCTTCAATTTCTTTTTGCGATAAAACTTCGGCCATAAGATAAACTTCAAGTAAAAATACTGGGTTTTGGGGAACAAAAAAACACCGGAAGCTTCACGCTTCCGGTGTTTTTATTCCACACTGCTCCTGCAATGTTCACAAAATTGTTTTTGCAGGACTTTACTGGGTCACAAAGTTGGTGAAGTAGACGTTTTGAACGTCGTCTTCGCCGAGCGCTGCGTTGACGTTCTTTTTGATCTGCGCTTTGAGCTTCTCGCGCCCGCTTTCCGGGGCGACCTGGTCGCGGGTCTCGCTGGAAAGCGATGTCAGGATCGCGTCCCGGATTTCCGGGGTTTGTTCTTTGAGCGACTCGGCGGTTTTGCCTTTGGCTTTATCCAGCTCCAGACCGACAGTCACTTTGAGGAAATGGTCTGAGGCGGGGTCGGACAGATTGACTAGAAACTCGTCCAAAGTCATTACCGGCCCTTTCTCCACTTTTTTGACTGCGCCGCCGCTCTTCTGCTTGGCGCTGGCCTTCTGAACCATCATAAACGCCGCGCCCAGCACCACCACGGCAAGCACGGCCGCAATGATCATCATCGGCGGCCCTTTTTTCGCCGGTGCCGCATCTTTCTTTTCTTCCGCTTTGTCCGCCATGCCGGGTTATTTCTCCACTGTTGATTATATTAAATCGAGCGCCCGTTTGGTCGCGGGCGCACTTGAATTATCGGCAGCCTTTGGTGATAACTTTACTGGCTTTGCGCCTAATCTGGAACGGGAACCGGGCCGGCGGGAGCGGCGAAGCGGCGCAGCAGGACAATCTCGACCCGGCGGTTCTGAGCGCGGTGGGCTTCAGTGTCATTTGCGGCCAGCGGGCGCTGGTCGGCATAGCCCGACGCTTCCAGGCGGCTTGACGCGACGCCTCGGCTCTCAAAATAGCGCAGCACGGTCGTCGCCCGCGTGGTGGACAGCTCCCAGTTGGACGGGAACCGCTCGGTGTGGATCGGCAGGCTGTCCGTGTGGCCTTCGACTCGAACCGGGTTTTGCGGAACGGCATTTGCCGCGCCGGCGACCATGTCAAGCAGGTTTAGCTCTTCGGGGCGCAGGGAAGCGTCGCCCCGCGCAAACAGCATTTTGTCGGTCATCACGGTGACGACCACGCCGCGCTCGTTGCGGGCCACCTGCATCATGCCCTCTAAGTGATTCTTCTGGATATAAACTTTGACGGTCCGGTACGCTTTGTCCAGGCCGTCGGCATCCTGCTGGGCTTTCGCGCTTTTGACAAAATCTTCGCTGGAAGTCTGCCCCGGCTTGCTGGAATTCATGATGGACGGCGTGGCGTTCAGGCCGCCGCCCCGGCTGAAGATGGTTGGGACACCGTTCATGGTGCTTTCACCGAATCCCGAGCGGACTGAAATCGCAAGCTGCTGGAACTTGGCCTGGTTCATGACTGACATCGAGTAGAGCATGATAAAGAACGCCACGAGAAGCGTAATCATATCTGCGTAGGTCAGCAGCCAGCGCTCGGAGTTCTCGTGCTCGCCTTCTCCGCCGCCGCCTCGTTTTTTTTTGCCTGCCATGGCGTGTTACTCCTTTAGAACTGGCCCCCACCCCCACCGCAAGCGGCGACCCCTCCCCCACTTCGTGAGAGCGGGGTGATGACGAGGAGCAGAGCCGTCTGCTTTAGCTTCTCTTACCCCTCTCCCGGAACGGGGCAGGGGTCGCCGCTTGCGGCGGGGGTGGGAACTTCCTACACCGCCGCCGCTTCCGCTTCAATCGCGCGGCGGATTTTGGGCGACAGGAACGCTTTGAGCTTTTCTTCGACAATGCGCGGGTTGTCGCCGGCTTGGATGGCGAGAATGCCTTCCATGATGATCTCGCGCACCAGCACTTCCTCATGTGAGATGGCTTTGAGCTTGTTGCCGAGCGGCAGGAACAGCAGGTTTGCCGAGCAGACCCCGTACAAAGTCGCGATAAACGCCGCCGCGATGCTCGGTCCCATGCTGCCCGGATCGGACAAGTTGGCAAGCATATGGACCAGACCCGAAACCGTGCCGATGACCCCAAGCGTCGGCGCGAAGCCGCCCATTGTGCCGAACAAGTTCGCGCCTTCGTGGTGCCGCGAGCCGAGGAACTGGATGTCGGTCTGCATGATCTCGCGCACCAGCTCCGGGTCGGTGCCGTCAATTGCAAGCTGGATGCCCTTCTTTAAGAACGGATCGTCCATCTTCTGGACTTCGTCTTCCAGCGCCAGCAGTCCTTCGCGCCGGGCTTTTTCGGCGTAACCGACCAGCATTTTAATGAGATGCCCGACATCTTCTTTTTTGCTTAAAAATGCATTCTTAACGATGCCCGGCAGGCTGGTGACGGTGGACAGCGGAAAGCAGATCATGGACGCGCCAAGCGTTCCGCCAAAGACCAGCAGAGCCGCCGACGGGTTGATGAGCGCGGCGAGGTCGCCGCCTTCAATAAGAATAGAGCCGAGGAACGCGCCCCAAGCGAGCACCAGTCCGATGAGTGTTGCAATGTCCATGAATTATGCCTCTTGCGATTATTCTTGATCCGTCTCGCCGGCCTTGATTGCCGTCAGCGGCGGGCGCGGAAAGATGCCGGCCAGCCGGCGGAACTCGACCACGCGGGCCACGACTTCGGCGGCTGTTTGCTTAACCAGCATTTTCTTGCCGGTGACGAGCGTAATGTGTGTGTCCGGGAGCGACTCCACTGTCTCGATCAAGTCGGCGTTCAAGATAAAATCACTGTGGTCAAACCGTGTGACTGTAATCATAATTTGTTTTCCAACCGTCAGGTAATTGATACGAGGACGTAAACGTCCTCGCTACAAAGCATTCGGAAACGCTGCCTGTCCAGGGGACAGAATATAGAACCATCCTAATCTTCTGTTCTAATCTTCTGTTCTAATCTTCTGTCCCCTGGACAGGCAGCGTTTCCGAACACCTTTCAGCGAGTGAATTCAGTCACTCGTCCCAGCTATGCCTCACTGCTTGAGCTGGATGACATCGTTCAAGAGCTGATCCACCGTCGTGATGATCTTGGTATTGGCCTGGAAGCCGCGCTGGGCGACAATCATGCTGGTAAACTCATTGGACAAGTCTACGTTGGACTGCTCCAAGTAGCCGGTGCTGATTTTGCCGAGGCTGCCGGACTGGGCCGTGCCGATGGTCGGCAGGCCGGAGTTGATGCTGGGCGTGAACTCGTTGGCGCCGCTGCGGGACAAGCCGGAGTCATTCGGGAAGTCCGCCAGGGCCATCTGGCCCAGGACACGGGTCAAGCCGTTGTTGAAAACGCCGGAAATCGCACCGGTGTCATCTACGCTGAACGACTGCAATGTGCCGGGAGCGTAGCCGTTCTGCGACGTCGGCGAGGCGCTGGAATCGCCGGCAATTTGGGTCACGCCGCTGAAATCCGGCGCAATCGCCTGGCTGGCTGTCGAGCCGTCGGACGGCGAAAGCGTGACGGTTCCGGTTGAAGCGGTCTGCTTGCCGGTCGCATCAAACGTGATGGTTCCATTGCCGGCGGCACTGGCATCGCCGGACGCGCTCCAGTTCCAGGTGTTGGCGGTCGTGCTGCGGGTAAAGCTTAACGTCACGTTCGCCGGCTCGCCGAGGCTGTCATAGACTTTGATGGTCCGCGTGTAGGGGGCTGTGCCGCTGGCAGCGGTTGGTGGGGTCGCCGTGGGATTGGCAGCCGTGTAGGGAGTGGCGTCGGCACTCAGATTGCCGCCGAACGCCATGTTGGAGGTCGGCTGAACCGCGGTGAGGCCGCCGACAGGGATGGACAGTTTGGACGCGGAGGTGATCTGCTGGGTTGAGTCAATCGCGCCGTTGGCATCTGCTTTCCAGCCCAGCACATACGCGCCGCTGGAAGAGTTGACTAAGTTGCCGTTGCTGTCCAGGCTGAACGAGCCGTCACGGGTGTAAGACACGCCGGTGCCGTTGGTGTCGCCGAGCATGAAGTAGCCGTTGCCCTGGATCGCCATGTCGGTTGGCTTGGACGTGCTTTGCAGGCCGCCCTGCGCCATGACCGTATCAATGGAAGAAACGCGGACGCCAAGGCCGACCTGCTCCGGGTTCGTGCCGCCGACATTTGCCGACGGTGTGCTGGCCCCTTGAATGGTTTGGGACAACTGGTCCTCAAATGTCACCCGCCCGGCTTTGTAGGCGGTCGTGTTGACATTGGCGATGTTATTGCCGATGACGTCTAAGCTGGTCTGCTGGGCTTCAATTGCGGAAATCCCGCTGTACATGGCTTGTAACATAAAAATTCTCCTGAGTGGCTGATCTGCCTGAGCGTGAGATGAAGCCGGCACGCGGTCTGTCGCGCCGGGTTGAGAGTGCAGCGTCCCCGAGAGGTCCGGCTGCGTGAGTTCGTATCAGAGTAGTATCGCGCTGTCAATATTTGTGAAGATATTTTCTTTCAGCGCGTCGGATGCGACCGCCGTGATGACGGTTCGATTGGCGACGGAAACGACATAAGCCGTTTTGTCCATAAGAACAAGTGAGTCTTTGGCTCCTTTCGTGGCGGCTTTGGTCATAGCCTCACCGAGACGGGCGACATCGTGATCGGAAAGCGTGATCTGCCGGGAAAGCAGCCGGGTCTGGGCATGACCGGAGAACTTGATCCCGGCGCGGGCGGCGGACGCCGCCAGCGTGCTTCCAGTGCCTGCGGCACCTTGCAGCACCTGGTCAAAGCTTGGTCCAACTGCCGGCGCTTTGGCGTTGGCAGCAGGTCTTCCCGCGCCGATCGGCGGGGCGCTCTGTATTCTGTTTTCGAGGTCGAGTGCGTTCATAAGTTCATCCCTGAAAAGAAGCTGGCGAACAAAAAGCGGGTTACTGGATGCTGGTCACGGTGGACGCATCCACGTTTTGGCCGCCGACTTGCAGGTACGTCGTACCATTGGACAGCGAGACCGACGACACAACGCCTGAGATGCCGGCATCCGTCGCGGTGGCTGTGGAAACTGTCTTGCCGATCAGCGTCGCGCTTTGGGCGACATTCGCAAAGCCTTGGTTGGCGGTCAATGTTGAGTTCAGGGTCGTCGTTTCCTGAAGCTGCGAGAATTGGGCAAGCTGGGACAAGGTCTGGGTTTCATCCACCGGCGCGGTCGGGTCCTGGTTTTGCAGCTCATTGACAAGCAGGGTCAAGAACTGGTCCTGGTCCACAGAAGCGTTGTTGGACGCGGCTGAAATTGTCCCATCGGCATTCACATTGGAGGCCGTGCCGTTGGAGTTTGCCGGAGCAGTGGACGTGACTGAGTGTGCGATCATGGCGTTTCTCTTTCTTGTGTATTTCTACGCGTGCGTGTCTATCCGGCCGGACAAGCGCATGGTTTGGCGCACGGGTATGATTTCTTCCTGTGCCGCCTCCGCCTGCGGTGTGCTGGACGTAGATGCCGGCGGCTGCCCTTGCCTGCCGTTCTGGGAGCTGCCCGCGCTTGTCCCAAGCTGCGTTCCTGCGGGCGGGCTGGCTGGCGTCGTTTGTGCGGGATGCCCCTGGCTGGTGCCGGCGCTAAACTGTCCCTGCCCGCCTGAGAACCCGGAAGACGCGCTTTGCGCCGCCGGCTTCATTGTTTCTGACACCGGCTTGACCGAGACCGTCAGATGCTCTAACTTGAGACCGGAGGCTCGAAGCGCCTGATGCAGTGCGCCAGTCTGGCTTTGCAGCGCGGCTTTCACCTGCGGCGTTTCCGCGACAAGGTGCGCCGTCACGGTTTTGGCGGCTCCCGGCTCCTGTCCCGGCGTGACCGAAACAGACACCTGAAGAGTGCCCCAATCTTTCGGGTGAAGCTGCAGGCTCATCTGCTGCACGCCGCCCGGCTTGGTCGGCAGCGGCATTGCCTCTACCCCGTCGGCGACCTGATGAATCAGGGCGGCATGATCAGCAGCCGACAGCGGCTTGCCGCCTAAGTTCGCTTTCTGCGCTGCCAGCGGCACAACTTGTGCGGCAAACGGCGAATCAAAGGCGAGGGTGTCTTCAAGCACCAGCGGTTTTTTGCTGCCGACTGCCTGCTCGGTGTCTGCTGCCTGGCGCTGAGCGTCAGAAGCCGCTGGCGGCGTTTTCGATGAAACCACTGCCGGCGCTGCTGCTTTTCCAGCCGCATCCGGCGCTTTTATAGAAACCGTCCCGGTATTTATATCGGCATTCTGCGAGGCGGGCTTGAGGGTGATTTGCCCAAACTTCCCGGCGGATTTTGCGGAAGGCAAGAGGGCTGGTCCAGGAGCCGGCTCCGCAAGAACGCCTGCCGCCGCAAGGGGCAGTAGGCTGGAAGATACCAGACCATAAGTCGTTGAAGCGGGGTTATGTATCTGGGGCAGCGCTGCTCCCTGCGGCGCGGCCTGCGCTTGGGGGATCGCGGCTGCTTCTGGCGCGGCTTGCCCTTGTAATGGGACTTGTCCTTGCGGCGCGGCGTGAGCCACTGCCGGAAAGGCAGCTCTCGCGGATTGGACTGCGGGCAGCACGGCCTGGAGAACAGCCGCCGGAGCGCTGCCGGCAGCAGGTTGTGCCGGCTCAGGTTGTGCCGGCACAACCTTTGGCAACTTGAGTGCTGCGGCGGTCGCGAGCAGCGTCGCCGGGGGCGCAGATTGAGAGAAAGTTCGGGGTAACTTCTCTGCTGAGGTCAGCGCAGGAAGAGTCCAGGTGCGCGGCAGCGAGACGCCGGAAGGCGCGGGGCTGCTGTCTGCTGCCGGCTGAACGGCAGGCACGGATTGCGGCAGCACAAGTGCAGGTGCCGGTACTGACGCTGATGGAGAAGCCAACGGCGCAGGCGCAGAAACCGCAGGCACAGAAACCGATGGCGCAGAAACCGATGGCGCAGAAACCGATGGCACAGGGGCGGACGCGGGCGGCAGTACGCTCTGAACTGGAACAGCCTGAACAGGAACAGCAATCGGCACTAAGTCCAGGCTGCTGTTCAGCGGGGTTGCCGCGCCGGGCGTCAATGCTGGTGCTTTGGCCGCGACTGTCTTGCTGTCATCTGCGGCGGCTTTGTGGGCCGGAGCGTTCAGAAGAGGCAACTCACTTGCTTTGGTCGCTGTTCCCGTGGAAGGAAACGAAAGCGGAGGCAAAGTGTCCATTGTCTTCAGAATGCTGAGTGTCTTTGAATGTTTCGAGGTTTGCTGCTTGGCAGCCAAACCAAGTTTTACCATCGGTGCAGCATCTGTTTTCGGTGCAGCGAGTTTCAAGGTCGGCGGGCTGCTTTGTGTCAGCAGTGCGGCGAATACTGCGGCGCTGACAGTGCGGGAAGCCGGCGGTTCAGCGGCTTTGCCGGTGCCTGCCGCGCCCGGCGGGCCGGTCAAAGCAATCAATCCGGCGATGATGTCCGGGGGCATGATGTCCTCCTTCAGTGTGCATGTCTCCCGTATTATTGGCAGGAAACAGCACAAACAAGAGGCCACGAATCAGCAGGCAAAAGAAAGCCGTTCAGCACAGAGTGCGCTGAACGGCTCAATGGAAACGATAAAACGTCAAACTTTGGCTTTGTCTTCGATGGACTGGCCGGAGTCCTGCTTGGACTTGCCATCACTCATAGATTTCGTGTAGTCGTCGTTGAAGCGCTTGATACCGATGTCGGTCAGGGGGTGCTTGAACAGCATTTCCATTGTCTTGAACGGAATTGTCGCGATATGCGCCCCGGCTTTGATGCTTTCGGTGACTTGCAGCGGGCTTCGGATGGACGCCACCAAAATCTCGGGGTCTTTCGGGAAGTCGTAGGTCTCGACCATGTTGACCGCTTCGACAATGTTGATTGGCGCTTCCAGGCTGCCCATGTCGTCAATGCGCCCGACAAAGAACGAAATAAACGATCCACCGGCTTTGGCGGCGATTAGCGCCTGCGGCAGGGAGAAAATCAGCGTAACATTGAAGTTGATGCCCGTCGGAGCCAGCTCGCTGACCACTTCCATCGAGTTCTGGTTCATCGGCACTTTGACAAAGATGTTGGGGGACCAGGACGCGATGTCTTTGGCTTCCTTCATCAGCTTGTCCACGTCGGTTTCGACGCACTCCGCCGACACCGGCATTTCCGTCCCGACAACGTCAATAATCTCCATCACCCGCTGCTTATGCGGGATGCCTTCTTTGGCGATCAGCGACGGGTTCGTCGTCACCCCGTCCAGAATGCCCCAAGCCTTCGCCTGCTTGATCTCGTCCACATTCGCCGTGTCAATAAAAAACTTCATTTCTCGTGTGCCTCCTCAGCAACTCGTCACCGGGGCCGTCAATGGGAATAAGTGCCGGACACCCTTTGCTATATACCCGATTACGCTACAAACGCCTTGTAGATCATTGCAGGTTTACAAGCGCCTCAAAGCGTATCAAAGTTTGGCAAACCAGCCTTTATCAACTTCTACAAATTCAACCATTTTAATAGTTATGCCTAAGCCTAACTCCTTCAGCCGTCCCACAAGATGCTCACCATCAATGAGATCAATCGATGGCACGCCATCCCGCGTCGCTTCCTTAATAGCTTCTCTCGTGAATGTTCCGGTGGTTATGAATAGCCCCTTGTCGGTCCGTCCTGTCATAGCTCCACGGAACTCCCGGATTTGGTTTGGGCTGACTGAGCCTTGGTAGCGCTTGCACTGGAACAGCACGCGGAACCCCAGAAAGCCGTTCACTCTCGCGATACCAACGCCGTCAATTCCCCCATCATTTGACCTACCAGTTACCTCAACTTCGATAAAGCCGGACTCGCGCAGCAATCTTTGGGCAAGGCGTTCAAAGGCTGCTGGACTTAAGCAGAGAAGAGCTTTATGAAGTTCTTCATGCCAGCTTTCCGTTTCTTCTAGCGAGGCTAAATCCGGTACTGACCCAGCGTTAGAGACGGCTTCAGGTTTATCGGATCGGTCATCTGATTTTCCGCGATCAGCCTCACGAACTTGTCTCATTATGTCCTGCGGGTCAACTTTACTTGCATCAACAGAGTCGGAAACTACAGCCCAAACACCCCGGCTTGAGTTAGTGATCATACCAACCCGTTTGAGATAGGTTCGCGACCAAGCAAGACGATATTCGACTTCGGATTGAGATGTACTACCGTGCTGAACAGATAAAACGTCATCTGGCAGATTTAATAGTTCGCAGACTTTTTTGTAAATCTCATCTATGCTGCCTGAACCGCCAAGCATCTTTAGCGCTTGTATTGTCGGCTTCATCATTGTGTCAAAGGTCGGCAAGTTATGTATAGTCTGTTTCAATTCATGCTTCCTCCGGCAGCCGGTCATAAACGGCGTGCTTTGCGCCGGTACGCAGCGCCCAGCCGGAGTCGCCGTAGGACCAGTGCCACCATTCGCCGATGTAGTTGGTGAGGCCGGTCTTTTCTAATGTGTCAAAGAGCAGGCGGCGGTTGGCTTGGGCGGCTTCCGACAAGCCTTTGGTGTCGCTGGGGGCGCTGGTTTCGTCCATCTCAAAGGGCGAGGTCATGTCCAGCCATTCGCGTGACGGCATTTGGATCAGCGAAAAGTCGACGGCCCCGCCGGTCGTGTGCGGCGGCGGGCAGGGGTCGTCGGGCGGGGCGGACATGGTGTTGGTGATGCGAATGAGTGTGGACTTGTTCCATTCCGGGTGCTTTTGGGCGAACTCTTTTTTGATCTCTTCGTACATGAACTGCTGCTGGTGCATGGGCCGGAAGCCTTCAATAATCACGATGTCGGTACCGTGCGGCAACGCTTCGGCGGCTTCGGCCAGCATTTCAGCAACGCGCTTTCGAACTTTGGGTGTCCGGGACATTCCCTCGAATTTGGGGTGATGCTCGGCAAAGTGGATGCGCCCCGACAGCGAGCGCGGGTCCACCAGCGGCTCGCCGTTGTCCCTAATCGGCACGGCGCGGAGCTTTGTCAGCGGCTCGCCAAAAGATCGGGCCATCTGTGTTCTGCTTTCTTTTCAATTGTGCTGCACAAGGAAGCCGAATAGTTGAAAACTACTCGCTGGAAGAAGCACTCTTCGAGTGGAAGAAAAGTCACTGGCCCTTGTCCTGCGCCCGCAGGACGCTTGGCCTAGCGAGTAGTTTTCAACTACTCGGCTTGTTTTTCAGTAATCTTCTTGGCAAACGCCAGCATTCGATCATACCAGCCGATGACCTGCTCGCGGTCGCCGCTGCCATGACCGGCATCAAACCAGATCACTTCGATGTCTTTGCCCAGCGCACGCATCTTCGCCTCGTAGACTTCCATCTGGCGCGGCGGGCAGCGGGTATCGTTTCGCCCCTGAATGACCAGCAGCGGGACGCGGACAGCTTCAGCGTAGGTAATGGGCGACGCGGCGCGGTACAAGTCCGGCTTCTCGGAAGGCGTGCCGCCGAAGCTTGCCGTCGTGATGCCTTGCAGCAGGCCCGACGAATCTTCCCACGTCAGCGTTTGGTCGGCGATGGCGACCAGCGCCATGCCGCCGGCCCACAGCTCAGGGCGCTTGCCGAGGCCGAGAAGCGTCATGTAGCCGCCGTAAGAGCCGCCGGTCAGCAGGATTTTGTCGGGAACGGCGATGTTCTCGGCTACCAAATAGTCGCGGGCGGCAACCATGTCTTCCAGCTCCCAGTGGCCGGCGTCTTCCCAAATCTTCTGCAAAAACTCGCGCCCGAAGGTTGTTGAGCCTCGGTAGTTGACCGACAGCCAGGCGAAGCCGTTCTCGGCCCAGAAAGAACCCATGCCGAACGTTTCTTTGACCACGTCATGCGGCCCGCCGTGAGTTTCTAAGATTGTCGGGTACGGCCCATCGCCGTCGGGCAGGCAGAGCCAGGCTTGAACCGTCACGCCGTCGGACGATGCAAACTGCACGGACTTGACAGGCCGGCCCGGCGGCAGGTCGGCAGGCGGCAGGATGTCCCGCAGGTACTCGCCCGTCCCGCCATCGAGCGCGACCAGATGCGACGGCGTTTGGGAATTGCCCCACTGCGCCCAAATCTCCTGGCCGTCCGGCCCAAAGCCGACGCCGAGGGTGCCGTAAATTGGGAACGAGCCAGGGGGGTGATTCAGCCGCACGGCCGTCATTGTTTGCAGATCATACAAATAAAGGCGCTGGGCGGCTTGGTATGTCTGGCAAAGCAGCAGGCGCGAGCCGTCCGGCGACCAGTTTACAGGAACAATGTCTCCGTCCACGCCCGGCAGCGGCAAGTCGGTGACTTCGCCGGTCGCCGCGTCCCACAGCAGAGGCCGGCGCACTCCGGTTCGGTCCGAGCTTGCCGCGACGCGGGTGTCGCCCGGCATCGGACGAAATGCAATCGGCTCCAAACTGCTTTCCGGCCCGTCTTCCAGCGTGTTCAAGACCGTGCCGTCCGTGCCGAACGCAAACAAGTGGTACTGCTGCTTGCCGGTGCGGTCACTGGACGCGGCAACCGCAATCTGCCCGTCTTCCGAGAGTATGGGTGTTCGAAACAGGCGCTTGGTCGTATACAGCAGCTTTGGCTCGCCCAAAGCTCCGTCCGGCGCAAGGGTCAAATAGCACAGATTGTAGCCATTCGTATCATTAAAGCGGAACGCAAAAGCATTGCTTGATGCGCTGAATGTCAGCGTCGGCTGCGGGAACGGGGTAGCCGACGCGCTGTACGGCGGCAAGTCCGGCGTCACAGATTCCGCCGCACCGCCGTCAAACGGCACCCGGACGTACTGTCCGATTTCGCTGCCTTTCGTGTCGTCTAGGTAATAAACGTAGCCGCCGTCCGGGGACAGCAGCCCAAACGAGACGCCGCCGGGCTTGTCGGTCAGCGGGCGGAACTCTCCCGTCGGGACATCCCACGCATGAAGCTGAGGCATCCCGTTGTGGCTTTTCGTGACCAGGCCGCGCTCCGGGCGAAGCGGCGCAAGTTGTGCGCCGCCGGTCGCGGGCGCACGGAACCGGGTTTTCCACTGCTCGGAAGTTGTGTCATAGGCGGACGTTGGGGTTGAAGGGGACATAGGAAATGCTTTCGTTGAAGAGTGCCACGCATTGAAATGCGAGGCTAGGAAGTTCCCACCGTCGAGGCGACATTTGGAAGGAGCGAAGGCTTGCGCCGGTACTTTTCTTGTGTCGCCTCGACACCGGACATTTCTGAGCCTCGGGTTTTAACCCGTGGCGAAATAGTGTCTACCTGATCGCTGACACCGCCGCAAACTGCGCCTTCAGCGCTGGGTACAGCGCCTGATAGACGCCGTAGTATTTCTGATACAACGCATGGGCGGCAGCGTCCGGCTCCGTTGCGGACACAGTCTGAACGACGGCATGGCAGGCATCGGCAACCGAGAGGTACGCGCCGGTGCCGACTGCCGCCAGCAATGCCGCGCCGAGCGCTGGGCCTTCGTCTACCGCCAGCGTTAGGTGAGGCTGCCCGGTGACATCCGCATGAATTTGACGCCACAGGGCCGACTTTGCGCCTCCGCCGCCGGCTCGTACCTGCGTGATGGGAACACCCAGCTCGCCAAAGATTTGGAACGTATCATTGAGCGCAAACGCGACCCCTTCCATGACCGCCCGCGTAAAATGCTGCCGCTGATGCCGCAGCGTGATCCCGAAGAACGTCCCCCGCGCATCGGCGTCCGGGTACGGCGTCCGCTCGCCTGTCAAGTACGGCAGAAAGATTAGGCCCTCGGAGCCTGCCGGAACCTGGCTTGCGCCCGACGCCATCAGCGCGTAGCGGTCTGTGCCGGTCGTGCGCCCGACAACGCCTTCCGGCTGAAAGAACGTGTCCGCCAGCCAGCGCAAACTGCCGCCCGCCGACAGCGAAACACCCATGACATGCCACTTGCCGGGCACGGCATGGCAGAACGTGTGAACGCGCAGTTTCGGGTCTGTCGCCGGCGTGTCCGAGTAGGCAAACACAACGCCACTGGTACCGACCGTGCTGGACACGAGGCCAGTCTCGACAACCCCGCTGCCGACCGCGCCTGCCGCATTGTCGCTGCCGCCGCCTGCCACGGCCGTTCCCGCCGCAAGGCCCATCAGTGCCGCCGCTTCGGAGTGAACTTTGCCCGTAATTTCGATACTTTCCGCGCACTCCGGCATAAACGAGTACGGAATTTCGGCGGCTTCCAAGACTTCCCGCGACCATTGACGCTTGGCGACATCAAACAGCGCTGTTCCCGATGCATCGGAGACTTCCGTCGCGTGAACACCGGTCAGCTTGAACCGAATATAGTCTTTCGGCAGCAGCACTTTCACGACTTTGTCATAGGTCTCGCGCTCGTGGTTCCGCAGCCAAACAATCTTCGGGGCTGTAAAGCCCGTCAGCACCGGGTTTGCAATATACTTGACTAAATTCTCCTGCCCCACCCGCGCCGTAATCCAGTCGCACTCGGCCTGCGTCCGCTGATCGCACCACAGCAGCGCCGGCCTCAGCACTCGGTTTTCTTTATCTAAAAACACCGACCCATGCATCTGCCCGGACAGCCCGATCGCGGCAATTTCCTCGCCCCGAATACCCGCAAGCGCCAGCACGTTTTGTGTCGCTTTCACCGACGCCTGCCACCAGTCGTCCGGGTCCTGCTCCGCCCACTGCGGCTGCGGCGTAGACAGCGGATACTCCTGCGTGTCCGACGCCACCGCCCGCCCCGCTTCCGTAATCAACAGCGCCTTTGTGCCGCTCGTCCCAACATCTAATCCTAAGTAATATGCCACAATGTATTATGCTCCGTTCTGCTGCATCAGTTTCATTAGGCCAACCAGTGGAGAAGCTGGTTCTTGAAATATGATGTTCTTCAGCTTATGCCGCTCAACCAGTTCTTTAAACGCAGGCGTCGCCAGCACCTCTCTCGGCTTCTGCGGGATCGTAAAAAGAAGATGCCCAGCCACTTTTTCTTCCTCGTAGACCGCGTGCAGGATTTCTCCGACGCCAGTGTCATGCGGCATGCGAAAAAACTTGCTTTGCTTTAGATCAAGACAATCCACAATATTCAAGACATTGAAGATGTGGAACGGAGCGCCGTTGACTAAAATCGGCAAGCCTTCCACTTCATGCTGAATATCAGCATAAAGCAGTTGCCAAGCTTCGTCATCCGCCACAGACAAAGTACCCATATAGACAAAGTGCTTTGGCTTTCCGCGCCCCACTTCCGCCTCCAGGGGAACCCAACTTGTTCCACTCCGTTTGCCCAGAGCAACCTTTACCTTATCCCAGTCTCTCAACTCTCTAAATGCCAGCACACCACTATTGTCGCTTGCTTTCGGTTGCCAGATTGTCATTATTTTGCTCCTGAGATTGTTTCCTCAGCGCGGTGACACGATTGCACAGCTTTACGTGGACCTGCCTCACTGTTTCGCCGTACTTGGCTGATTTTCCTGCGTCACAAAAAAGCCATGCGTTCTGCGTGAGGTGCAGAAGGCATGGCTGGAAAAGCGCGGAGAGCGAAGCGCGGCTAAACTGACGTGTCTATGTCCTGGCCTAAGTTGGCGGGCAGGGGGACGCCGGTCTTGAGCATGATATACTCCATCACCTGCGGCGGGGCGAAGCCCAGCAAGGAGTCGACATAGCCGACATCGGCAGGGGTCAGCGTGGGCGCAGGGCGATGCTCCGGCGGGTGCGGCGCGGGGTCAGGCGTCTGAGCAGTCGAGGGTTTAGCGGCAGCTTTCGGCGGCTCAGGGACGCCGGGGACTGGGGCGGCAGGAATTGAGGCGGCGGGAAGCGCTGGGATTGTGCTGGACATCACGGTTCCATTCTGGTGTGGCGCTCACAAATTTGGTGTAGCGCTCACGAACTACACGCTTGTGTTGACATTCTGGCCGAGATGCGGCTGCAAACTGGCTAAAAGCTGGTTGGCCTCCTGCGCTTGATTCGTGATCGCGCCCAGCAGCGAGGCGGTGCCGGTGCCGCCGCTGGTGAGGCCGGACAAGATCGCGCTGCCGATGCTCTGCTTGGCGACCGCGACGCCGACCACCGGGTTTGACGCCGCGACGGAGCTGATGGTATCAGTGATGGACATAAAAGTTCTCCTGGAATTATCTTCGGCACGGCCCGCCTGCGCCCTTGCTGTTAGGAGTGCGGGTATTCTTGACTTTGCCGCCGGTCTCGTGCTAGAATCAAGAACCAAAACCCGTCCGCTGTTCGGCGGCACGGGCTTTTTTATGTTCGGTGAGAAGTGGGAGAACGGGATTATGCTGCTTGGCAGCCAGCGCATCAACGCGCAGGGGCATTTGGAGATCGGCGGGTGCGACGCTTTAGAATTGGCGCGGGAGTTCGGAACGCCGCTGTATGTGATGGATGAAGGGATGATCCGGGACAACTGCCGCCGGTACAAAGCGGCATTCACAGCGCGTTACCCCAAAAACGACATTTCGTTTGCGTCCAAAGCCTATCTTAATTTAGCGATCTGCAAAGTGATCGAGTCGGAAGGCTTAAGTTTAGATGTCGCGTCGGCAGGCGAACTGTATACCGCCGTCGAAGCCGGCTTTCCGATGGACCGGGTGCTGCTGCACGGCAACAACAAGTCACAAGCGGAACTGGAAATGGCGCTGGAACACGGCGTCGGCTGCGTTGTCGTGGACAATGTTCCCGAACTGCGGCATTTAGCGGCGCTGGCGAAAGCGCAGGGCAAGTCCCAGCGGGTGCTTATTCGCGTGACGCCCGGCATTGACCCGCACACCCACCGGCGAATCCGCACGGGCCAGGAAGACACGAAGTTCGGCCTGTCTGCCGCCTCCGGCGCGGCTTTAGACGCTGTCACCGAAGCGCTTGGGGCAGCGCCGGCGCTTCAGATGATCGGCCTGCACTGCCATATTGGCTCACAGCTACTCGACGCGCACACGCACGAGCAGGCGATTGACATCATGGTCGGCTTTGTGCGCCAGGTCTTTGACCAAACAGGCTGGATGCCGGAAGTCTTGGACATTGGTGGCGGCCTCGGTATCCGCTACACCGAAGACCAGCGCCCGCCGACCTATGACGAGTTCGCGGAAACAATTATCTCGGCCCTCCAAGCCGCGCTGAAAAAATATGATGTCCCAGAGCCGATGCTCTGGCAGGAGCCGGGCCGGACACTGGTCGGCGAGGCGGGAACAACGCTTTATACCGTCGGGGTCCTGAAGAAAGTCGCTGTGGCAGACGCCCCGAACGGCACGCGCACCTACGCCGCAATTGACGGCGGCATGTCGGACAACCCGCGCCCACAGCTTTACGACGCCGTCTACGAAGTCCAAAACGCCGGCCATGCCGGGGAGCCGAAGACGCAGACGGTCGCGGTCGCCGGAAAGCACTGCGAGACGGATATTCTTATTCAGGCCGCCCAAACCCAGCCGCTGGAGCCGGGCGATATTCTTGCCGTCCAGTCTACGGGTGCGTACAACTACGCCATGGCGTCGAACTACAACCGGTTCACCAAGCCCGCCTGCATTTTTGTCCAAAACGGCCATGCCGATTTAGTGTCCCGGCGCGAGACGCTTGACGATGTTGTGCGCCTGGACATCATCCCAGAACGGCTAATTTAGGAACACACTATGCCGGACTCCTGGGACTTTTCCCAACCCAGACCGCGCCAAGCTGACCCACTGGCGCAGGTGCCGATCCTGACTTATCTGCTGGTCGCGCTTTCGGTGGTCATTACCGGCGCTTCGATGCTCGGCGGCGGCCAAGCTGGAACGCTGCTATATGCCGTCGGCAGTTTCGGCTACGCGAGTCCGGAGCAGATTTGGAATGGCCGCGTTTGGGGCCTGGTCACGACGGTCTTCATCCACGGCAGTGCATGGCATTTGCTGTTTGACATGATTTACTTGGCCCTGCTAGGGCGGATTTTAGAGCGAACACTTCCCCCTGCTACCTATCTACTCTTCATTGTAGCCTCGGCTGCTGTTGGCTCGACATCAGAACTTCTGATCTCAGGCCAGACCGGAATTGGTATGTCGGGCGTAGTCTATGCCATGTTTGGCCTTCTCTGGGCCGGTCGGGGCAGCAATGCTGAGTGGAGATCGATAGCGACGCGCGATAATCTAACCATTGCTATCGGCTGGGGCCTGTTGTGCGTAGTGGCAACCTATTTCCACTTTATGAATGTTGCGAATGGCGCACATGGCGGCGGCTTTTTGTTTGGCCTGTGCATCGGCTTTTTGTTTTACTCGCCGCGCCGCCGTTACGTGTGGGCCGCGCCGCTGGCGCTTCTGCTTCTGGCAGGAGTGCTGGCCTGTACCTGGCAGCCGTGGTCCGGCGAGTGGACCTTCTGGAAAGGCAACCGAGAGTTTGACCGCAAGCAGTACGCCCAAGCCATCAAGTGGTATCAGGCCAGCCTGCGGCATGGCGCAAACCCGCACGATGCCTGGACCAACATCAGCTACTCCTGGAACAACATCGCCGCAGACGACGCCAGCCGCAAAGACGCCGCCGGTGCAGCGAACGCGATTTCCGAGTATCAAAGCGCGGCGCAGAAAGCCGGGCCAGGGGAGTAAAAGCAGGGAAGCTCAGGCAAAAAGAGAAAAAGACGAGAGCGTGACGAGGAGTTGAAAACTCCTCGCTAGGGAAGACGTCCTGCGGACGCGGGAGAAGACTGCTTTTCCTTCTTCCACCCGCAGGGTGCTTCTCCTAGCGAGCAGTTTTCAACTCCTCGTCGGAAGCTATCAGCAGCAATCACTATGATCAAAAAACGACTACTTTCGGGAATGCAGCCGACCGGAGGGGGACGGCTGCATTTAGGCAATTTGGAAGGGGCGCTGCGGCCCTGGATTAAGCTGCAGGACGAGTACGAGATGTTCTGCTTTATCGCCGACTGGCACGCCCTGACCACCGTGGCCGAGAAGCGGTTCGACATCGCGGAAGCGTCCCGCCAAACCGCAATTGACTATCTGGCGGCAGGGCTTGACCCCAAGAAGTGCGCGATTTTCCGGCAGTCGGATGTCCCCGAACACGCCGAGCTTCACCTGCTGCTGTCTATGGTGACGCCGGTCGGCTGGCTGGAGCGGGTGCCGACGTACAAAGACAAGCGCGATTTAGTGAAAGAAAACGACACGCAGGTTTCCTATGGCCTGTTAGGCTACCCGGTGCTGCAAACCGCCGACATTGTGATTTACCGCGCTCACGCCGTTCCCGTGGGACGCGACCAAGCCGCGCATATCGAGATTTCGCGGGAGATCGCCCGGCGCTTTAATCACCTTGTCGGGGAAGACATCTTCCCGGAGCCTGACGCCGTGATCAACGAGTTCAGCGGCGAGCTGCCGGGGATGGACGGGCGCAAGATGAGCAAGTCCTACGACAACGCCATTTATCTCTCGGATACGCCGAAGCAGACCCAGAAAAAGATCAACTCGGCGTTTACAACGCCGACCAAAATCCATCTGACCGACCCCGGCGTTCCCGAAGGCTGCGTCGCCTGCAAGCTGCGCCGTGTTTATGATCCAGCGAACTATCAGACGCAGTGGGACGAATGCCGGGCGGGAGAGCGCGGCTGCGGGCAGTCTAAAAAAGAGCTGTCGGAGATCATCAACGACACTCTGGCCCCGCTCCGCGCCCGCCGGGCGGAGCTGGAAGCCGACCCCGCGTATGTCGCGGGCATCCTGAAGGCAGGCGCGGAGACGGCCCGCGCCGCCGCGTCGGAGACGCTAAAGATTGTGCGTCAGGCGCTGCTGCTGACGTAGGAACCCACCCCGCGACTTGTCGCGGGGTGGGTTCCCAAAAGCCTTGCCACCGGGTACAATAAGCCGTAACTCACCTATTCAGTCTAAAGGACACTTTCTTTTCCGGCGCAGCGAAAGCAATAAGCCGGGAGCGCAGCGGGCAGCGCGGATGCACGCACCACTATGGAACCTCCTTCACAACAGACACATGATCTTTTAATGCTGGCGCTGACCCTCGCGCTGGTCGCCTGCAACGCCTTTTTTGTCGCCGCCGAGTTCGCACTGATCCGTGTCCGGCAGACGCGCATTGCCGAGCTTGTCGAAGAGGGCAATCAGCCGGCCCGCGCCGTTCAGGACCTGCTGGGACGCCTGGACACTTATCTGTCAGGCACGCAGCTTGGCGTAACGCTGGCATCGCTTGCGCTTGGCGCGATCGGCGAGCCTGCTGTCGCGCATCTCCTGCGCGGCGTCTTTCAAGCAATTGGTATCGCACCTTCGTCCGCTTCAGCCCATGTGATTGCTATCGGTCTGGGCTTTGTGCTGATTACGTTTTTCCATATCACGTTCGGTGAGCTGCTGCCGAAGTGGTGGGTGATCGCACACACCGAAAAAACGGCCCTTGCCGTCTCCCGCCCGATGAAGCTGTTCCTGCTGCTGGGATTTCCCTTGATTATTGTTCTCGAAAGCGCGGCCAAAGCGATTGCCAAGCCCTTGCATATCGAGCCGGGCGACGGCCACGAGCAGGCGCACTCTGAAGAAGAAATTTTAGCCATCATGGCCCATTCCCACAGCCAGGGAGAGCTGAGGCCGTCGGAGATCGAGATCGCCGAGAACGTCTTCGACTTCGCCCACACGCAGGCGAAAGAGATCATGGTCCCGCGCGTGGACATGGTCTACTTATCTACGACGTGGACAATTGGCCGCAACATTGAAGTCGCCACGGAAAACGGCTTTACCCGCTACCCGCTGTGCGACGGAGACCGGGACCATGTGATCGGCATGGTGCATATCAAAGACCTGCTGGCGATTGCTGGCAACCCCAGCGTAGATATTCTTAGCATCAAGCGCGAAATTATCGGCATCCCCGAAACCAAGCCGATAGATGAGCTGCTGAAAGAACTGCAAAAAAGCCATACGCATCAAGCGGTTGTCGTGGATGAATACGGCGGCACGGCAGGCTTGGTGACATTAGAAGACATTATCGAAGAGCTGATTGGCGAGATCCAGGACGAGCACGACCAGCCCCCGCCCCTGCTGCCGCTCGACGACACCGGCCGGGCCTACTCCGTCGCCGGCACCGTGGCACTCGACGAAGTTTCCGAAACACTGGGCGTTCCTATCAACAACCCCGCCGACTACGACACCATCGGCGGCTACGCCCTCCACGAGCTGCGCCTGCCCCCGCGCCACGGCGCCACCGTCCGTTTAGACGGCTTCGATGTCGCCGTCGCCGAAGTCACCGGACGGCGCATTCGCCGTCTGCTGTTCACCCGCCACGCGCAGGAAACTTTGCCGGCCTCGGCGAACGTAGCGGAAGCATAGCGCCGTGAATGGAGCCAATCCATGCTGAAAAATCAAGAAGCCGACCAGCCGTCCCAAACTCCTTCCAGCCCGACGCCGTCCGGTGCGCCGCGTGTCACGCCGGAAGAGCTGAACGCCGCCCTTGCCGCGATTGAAGCCCGCCGTCAGGCCGAAGCCGCGCACCTCGCCGGCACCATCCCTATTGACCAAGCTGTTTCCGACCTGCATCTTAACTCCACGCCCGACGAAATCTGGGCCGAAGTCAAGACCCAGCGGGAGAAAGCGTCTTTGCTCACCGTTCCGGTGGAGCAGCCGCAGCAAGCCGCTCCGCCCCTCAGCGTGACTATGCCGGCGGCGCGTGTGCGCCCTCGCGGCTGGCGCCGCTTGATTGCCCCGGTCCTTGTTATCGGCGTGCTGATGAGTACCGGCGTTATTCCACATAACTTCACCCCTCATGGCTTTAGCCCATCCCTCTTGACCGACAGGCACTTTCCTACCGCCGCCCCCATTTTGACTCCGCTTTCGGCGGTTCCTGACGGCAAAGAAGTGTATGCCGACGACTATGCGCTTGCTCAGATTTCTGAAGGCAAGCCTCAGCCTAAAATTACTGTGAGCCAAAATGTCTCCGGTAACCGCTGGACGCTGATCAAGAGGGACGGACATGTCTACCTGCGCGGCTATACTGAGCGGGCTGACTCTTTGCAGGCGCTGGCGGGAAAAGCGCTCAACGTCTACAATGACGACAATTCCGGCGAACTGCACGGGGATAGCACTTCTAATATCACGGTGCAAGTTGATGATGTTCCCTTGCAGAAGTCAAGCGGGGACAGCAGTTTTTCCGGCATCACCCTCCCAAACTTTCAACCCGCTCCGTCCACAACGCTGACACCGGGACGTTAGGAACACCGGCACTGGAAGTGCCGGTCTACTGTTGCATGAAAGTCGAAGCGACTACGGATTCGTATGCGTTCAGATTTCTCAATCCTGAGTCGCCTCGACTTTCACTCGACAGTAGACCGGCACTTCCAGTGCCGGTTCCTTAGCCTGCTATTATGCTGAAACACGAAGACACATCTTACACGCCGCCCAAGTCTGCCGCACAGGTGCGCGTGACGCCGGAAGAACTGGCGGCGGCGGTGACGGCGCTGCAAATCCGCAAAGAAGGCCAGCCGGGAACAATTGCCATCGGCGATGCTGTTGAAGAATTGGGTCTAGACGTAACGCCCGAAGAAGTTCTGGCAGAAGTGCAGGCGCGGCGGCAGACAATACCGCGAAAACGCCGCTCAAAGCTGTGGGACAGGCTTGTCGTGGCTCTTGGCGTGAGCGGTATTTTATTATGGTGCAGCTTTTTCGTTGTGGATTATTCTAGCGGCAGCCCAAGCTATAACGAACAAACAGTGCCAACCGCGTCTTACAGTTCAACCTTTTCGGTTACCCCTCCTCCTGTCCATCTGACTTGCAGTCCCAGTCTTGTGGTTGCCGACGCTTCCGGCAAGCTGGTGATGCTTTCAGAAGTCGGTGACAACCAGCCTGTGACTTGTGCGCTGAACGGAAACAGCCTAGAGCAAGCGACAGGGATGGAGCCGAATCGGTGGACATTAATCAAGCATGATGGCAAAGTCTACCTGCGTGGGTGGATGGCCCGAACATCAACGAGTGTGCTGGAAAAAGATGGGGCGGATGTGAGTGCTTCGCAGAACTCGATTTCTGTTCCTGTCACACTGCTGATTAGTGGATTTAATTTTTCCGAGACACCGCAGGATTTTCCAGGAAGAGATTTCCATGCAGCGGATATTCATCTGGATAAGTACGCTTATGAAAAATGGTAAAGATGCCTAACGAAGTAGTTGTCATCGGCGGCGGCGCGGCGGGGATGCTGGCGGCGCGGCGGGCGGCGGAGTGCGGCGCACACGTCACGCTGCTGGAAAAGAATGAGCGGCTGGGGATGAAGATACTCATCTCCGGCGGCGGCAAGTGCAACCTGACCCATGACGGGCCGATGGAGGACGTGCGGGCGCAGTTTCGGCCCAATGAAGCGCGGTTCCTGAAGCCGTCGTTCTACAAATCCACCAACGAAGATTTCCTGAAGATACTCCACGAGCGCGGCATGGAAACGTATGTCCGGCCCGACGGGCGTGTCTTTCCCGTGGAACCCGCAAACGCCAAAGATGTGGTCGCGCTGCTGACGCGGTATGTGGAAGACGCAGGGGTCTGCATCAAGTACGGCGCGTCGGTGTCGGGTTTAGCTGCCGAGGACGGGCGTATCACAGGGGTTCAAGTGGGCGGCGAGACGCTGCCGGCGTCGCGGGTGATTGTCTCAACGGGTGGGTCCTCCTATCCGGCGACCGGAACCACCGGCGACGGCTGGCGCTGGCTGTCGGAACTCGGCCACGCGCTGGTGCCACTAACCGCCGCGCTGGCTCCGATGTACCTGAACAATGTGGAAGCGGACTGGTCCGGCGTCGCCCTGCGGGACACGACGCTGCGGGCAAGAGCCGGCACCGGCGGCAAGGAATTCGCCCGCTGGTCTGGGGATCTGTTATTCACGCACAAGGGCGTATCCGGGCCAACGGCGTTAGGTGTCTCCCGCGAAGTCGCCGAGCGCGAGGCGGTTCCGAGTGCGTTGGAGGCGGACCTTGCGCCGAGCGTCACCTGGGAAGAATTGCAGTCAGATTTGCGGAAGCAGGCGCAGGAAAACCCACGCAGGACAGTCTCGGCGCTTGCCGCGCCGTTTGTGCCGTCGCGCCTTCTCACGCCGCTGCTGGCATCGGCAGGCATCCCCAGCGACACGCGCGGGGCGTATCTGAAGGCCAAATCGCTGAACAAGCTGGTCTCGACCATCAAAGGCTGGCCGCTCGGCTCGGTGCGCCATGTGCCGCTGGAGCGCGGCGAAGTGGTCGCAGGCGGGATCGCTTTAGACGAAGTAGACCCGCAAACGATGCAGTCTAAGATTGTTCGCGGCCTGTTCCTGTGCGGCGAAGTGCTGGACATCGCCGGCCCGGTCGGCGGCTACAATTTGCAGGCCGCGTGGAGCACCGGCTGGGTTGCAGGTGAGTCAGCAGCGCGGGCAATCATGTAGGGGCGAACCTTGTGTTCGCCCTCCGGTTTCCTCAGTTCTATAAGACGCGCGGTGGCGAACACGAGCCAAGAAGGCGAACACGAGCCAAGAAGGCGAACACGAGCCAAGAAGGCGAACACAAGGTTCGACCCTACACCCTCAAACCTCTCAGGCTTGGCAGCAGCACCCAAACTTCCTGCACGTTAGTCGAAGGGAATCGGCGGCGGGGGCAACAGCAGGCC
Organism: uncultured Armatimonadales bacterium; assembly: GCA_964241935.1. Lineage (GTDB taxonomy): Bacteria > Armatimonadota > Armatimonadia > Armatimonadales > Capsulimonadaceae > JANXMY01. The sequence continues at coordinate 5,968 of CAXSZN010000053.1, read as the reverse complement.
AGCCTCACGGCAGGCCGCAAAGTAATCGCGCGTCGCCAGCCGTGTTTCGCCGCCGCAGTGGTAGGGTGGGAACACATCGCCGGCGTATTCCAAAGCCACCGGCAGCTTGCAGTCAAGCGCGATCATGAGCGTAACAATCCACTGCCGTTCTTCTTCGTCAGGAAACAGAATTGTCTGCAAGTGCGTGAAGTCCAGGCCGTAATGCACCAGCACTTCCAGACTTGGGTAGCGGTGGGTTTCGTCATGAACACGCAGCATCTCTGCCTTTTCGGCGGCGTCTAGGATGGGAACATAAGCTGCCTTGCTATGCCAGGCTTTTGTGTTGTAGGGCAGCAGCGCGACTTCGGGCAAATTCAGCACGGCAGCGCGGTCAAACACAAAAAGCGCGTGTGGGTAGCCCCGCGCCAGCTTGTCTTTGAGAAGCGGCGTATCCGGGCACGTGGATAAATGCACCCAATCCGTCAGCCCCAGCATTTTGTCCCGGCGCACGGCGCTTGAACGTGGCTTAATCCCCTGCCCTGCCGTGACGCTTTTGGCATACAGCGCCCCGCTGCTCAGAATATGCGGCAAATAGTGAAGCGGAGTCGCGTGGTAGAGGTGTTGGCTTGGGTTCATGTATGACTGCAAATTGAAAGAGCCACGGATTGAAATCCGAGGCTGCCAAGTGCCCAACGTCCAGGGGACGCAAGAGAGTATTACGGCTTTCTTGTTCTTGTGTCGTTGCGACACTGAGCACTTCCGAGCCTCGGGTTTCCAACCCGTGGCGCTTTTGGCTTCTTGAATGTCGTCTTGCCCCTTCTGCCGGCTGCTTATTGTCACCAGTTCCCGGTTTTGACGCGCTCGGGCAACGGATGTGCTTCCAAATACTCGTCGTAAGTGCCTCGGAAGTCAAGCAGGCCGGACTCGGACATGGACCAGATGCGGGTCGCCATCTCGGAAATCAAATCCCGGTCATGGGACACGACAAACGCAGTTCCGGCGAATTGGGACAAGCCTTCGGCAAGCGCGGAGACGGCTTCCAGGTCCAAGTGGTTTGTCGGCTCGTCGAAGATGAGGACCGGGTGGCGCTGAAGCATCAGCTTTGCCATGAGCAGACGTGCGGCCTCGCCGCCGGACAGGGCTTCGGTCTGCTTGAGGCTCTCGTCGCCCTTGAACAGCATCTGGCCCAAGAGGCCGCGCACATACTGCTGGCCCTGGGCTTCCTCGTCAAAGCTCATGATCCAGTCGAGCGCCGGGATGCCGGACGGGATTTCGGCCCGGTAGTCCTGGGCGTAGTAGCCCCACGTCATGCCCGTGCCCCACTTGACCGTGCCGCTGTCCGGGGTCAAATCGCCGACCAAGCAGCGAATGAGCGTGGTTTTACCAATGCCGTTCGGACCGATGATGGCGATCTTTTCGCCCCGCGTCACTTCTAAATTCAGGTCACACAGAACGCGCTGCGGGCCGAACGATTTTTCCAAATTGGCGACGGTCACGACTTCGCGGCCTGACGGCTTTTTCTGGTCGAAGCGGATAAACGGACGCTGGATGTTGGATTTCTTCATCTCGGTCGGAGCCAGCCGTGTCATCTCTTTGCGGCGGGACTGCACCTGCGACGACCGCTGGCCGGCGGCGAAGCGAGAGACGAACTCCTGGAGTTGGGCGATTTTCTTGGCCTTGTCTTTGTTGTCATTCTCGACACGGGTGCGCGCCTGCATCTTATGCTCCACCATGTCGTCATACGAGCCGGGATAATTGATGATCGTGTCGTAGTCAATATCGGCGATATGGGTGCAGACGGCGTTCAAGAAGTGCCGGTCGTGGGAAATGACAATCAGCGTGCCTTTGTAATCCAAAAGAAACTCTTCCAGCCAGTGGATTGTTTCGAGATCCATGTAGTTGGTCGGTTCGTCTAAAAGCAGCGCGTCGGAGCCGCCAAACAGGGCCTGGGCGAGCAGCACCCGGAACTTGTAATCGTTCGGCAGGGTAGACATCAAATCGGTGTGCTTTTCGTCGGGGATGCCGATGCCGCGCAGGATTTCGGCGGCTTCGATTTCGGCCTCGTAGCCGTTCTCGTCGGCAATCAGCGACTCTAAATCACCCAAGCGGTTCATCATGGCGTCGGTGAACTCTTCGGCTTCGCAGAGCGTGTTGCGCTCGGACAGGGCGTTCCAAAGCGTCATATTGCCCATCATGACGGTGTCAATAATGCGCTTGTCGTCAAACGCATTCTGGTTCTGGCTCAGAACACCCACTTTGCGCGGCTTGGAAACGGTTCCCCGGTTGGACGGCTCAATGTCGCCGGTGAGTATCTTCATAAACGTGGACTTGCCTGCGCCGTTCGGCCCGGTCAGGCCATAGCGATTGCCCGGCGTAAACTTAACCGAAACCTGGTCGAAAAGCGTGCGTGTCCCGTAGGATTTGCTGACATCCTGAACTGTGATCATAGAACGAACTTCCTCAAAAAATACTCTGAAACTAAAATATGGCACTATTATACCACAGCCGGTGTACGCGCCGAGAATATCGGGAAAAGCCATGTTATAATCATGTTATAATAAAGCCAATGATTCCTATGACAGCAACAGAGACCGCAGAAATTGCCGCCGCCGCTTATCGTCTTAGCTCCGACGGCGCACTCACCCCCTATCCGTGGCAGGCAGGGCTTTACGCCCGGCTTTCCGAGCCGGACGGCGACATTGGCGGCCTGCTGCTGGCCGGAACCGGCGCGGGCAAGATGGAGTCGGTGCTGATCCCGGCGCTTGGCCTGCGCCGGGGCGGCGCACCCCGACGGCTCTTTCTGATCGGGGCCGACGGCTCCCCGCTCGACGACTACTTGTACCGCGCCGTACCCTATTTGAAGGCGTTTGTTCAGGCCGATGAAACGCCGCGTACCTTATGCCTTGACGTCGCTGACGAGGATTCAACCGGCAATCTCTGCCGCCGATTTTTCCCCGACGGCACCGAAGACCCACAGTTTGTTTCCAATCCGCTGGAAGCCGATGTAGATTTAATCCTCACGACGTTCAGCCGGTTCCGGGAGCTGTTTTTCGGCAGCGGCGGTGTGCACGCCCTGCCGGCAGCGCTGGTTGGAGGACAGCCGGAAGCGCCGCGCCGCGACTTGTTCTTTTTTGACGAGGCGCATTCCTACACCGGCGATGCGTTTTCCCGGTTCCACCGCTTGACCGAGTTTCTGTTTGCCGAGGACCTGGACATCGTCGCGGCTTCCAGCACCATGCCGACGCCGTTTGCCGAGGAACTCAGCTTCTTGGAGACCCTGCCCGGCCCGGCCGCCTCGCTTCAGCCGCCGCGTACCCTGGCCTATAAGTCGTCCGCCGACCCGCTGGCGCTGATTGAGTCGGAAATACGCCGGGCCTACTTCCAGAACTCCCGCGTCTTCGGCGTCACCGAAACGGAAGCCGAGGCTGAAGCGCTCTTTTCGCGCCTTGCATCCGCCTACCCGCACAACGTCTACCTTTACTACACCGGCCAGCCCGCCGAGAGCCGGCGGCGCACCTATGCTCAGCTTCGGGAACTGGAAAAAGAAGGCGAAGGCTATTTGCTGCTGACCACCGGCGACGCTTTAGAAGCCAGTGATTTAGATGCCACCGTTCTGCTGTCTACACTGTGCCCGCCTGAGAACCTCATCCGCCGCGCCGGACGCTGCAACCGCCGGGGCGACCTGCCTTCCGGCCAGGTCGTGCTGGCAGGCGACACACTTTCCCCGTCATCGCGCCCTCTCAACGCCGCTCAGACAGTGGACTATCTCACTTCACTCCAAGCCCAAACCGACCTTCCTTTCGACCCCGAGTTCTGGAAAGCGTTCATCTGAAACTACGAGGCGTCCACATCATGATTTCCTTCAGAAGCGGCTTGCTCGATTTGTTGTAGCTTCTCTTTCCTCAGATCGTCGAGCGTTTTCTTTGTTTTTTCGTCAACTGTCCACTCATAGATATTGATAGCGGACCAGCCCGTAATTTTCTGTCCCCACGCATTGTATGTCATGCTTTGGCCCTGATATGTTACTTGTTTATCGTCTTTGACAGTAGCAGTCTCTGAGGGAAACGTAGAGATGTACAATGTATCCCCTTGTGCAATTACTTTCCAGTCCAATAACTTAGCCATTTTAGGGAGCGATTGTCGCCCAACCTGTGACTTTGTAGTAGATGGCTTGTTGCTCTGATGTGGTTTGTCCAGAACTTCAACGAAAAAATCGTCAAGTACGGGTGGTGGTATCACTTGCTCGACTGACAGAAAATAATGCTGAGCATACTTGAGAGGTGCCAGAGCAATACAGCGAATGTCTATACCACTCTTAGCGAGCCAAGCACATGCGGATAGCGTCTGAGAATCAAATGAGGAAGCGATCAGGACAATCCGTTGGCCACGATTAAAATCCTTATCTGCTTGGTTTGCCTGAAGAAAGTAGGATATTTCGCGGCTTGCGATTTCAGAGGCGTTCAATCCGCCTGGATGTTTATTAACAAACTCGCTCATGTGCTTACCGACATAGGGTGCGAACAGCCTTTGAACCAAATCCTGCGAATTCGCGATCAGCGCGTAATTTGCAGCGTAACGCACAGCTTGGAATTCAAAGGCCTCTTTCCGAGCTATCATATCTAAAGCATCCCGTTTTAGTTCAAGCAGCACGATATTGCCTTCACCATCCACAGCAACTAAATCCGAACGGCGACCTTCCACATCTCTCACCTGCTGCCCCACAACAAGCAAAGTTTCGTCATCAGGGAATAACAAGCCAATGTTTTTGCGAACAAATTCTTCAAGATTAGCTTCCTTGATATTCAACGCCGCTAAAGTTAGCTCTTCCATTTTCTCGGGCGAAGCGAGTAAATCTGAGCCTTTGTCTTGCTCATGTCGCTGCAACTGTACAGGGATAATCATAATGCAGCTATTGTACCTTACAGCGTCATTCCGGGTATAAACAGAGTAGAAAGCGGGGACGGTGAATGCGGTTTGGGTTTGCGGTGAAGGTGATCGGGCATGGAGGGAACTTGGCGACGGTTCCGGCGGAGGCGGGGATGCCGTCCAATGATGCGCGGCGGTGGCAGACGGGGCCGCATGTGCGGCAGTCTATTGAATATGTGACGGAGATTTTTCACTACCTGCACAAGACGGATATTCATATGTACCGGATGTCGTCGGACTTTGTGCCTTATCTCACGCACCCGGACATGCCGCAGTTCCACAACCAATTAGAAGAAGCCGAGGCAGAGCTGGCGGCGCTGGGGGCGCTGGCGCGGCAGTATGACATCCGCCTGAGTCTGCACCCGTCGCAGTACATTCTGCTGAACGCTTTAGACGAAGAAGTCGCCAAAAAGAGCATCACGGATTTAAACGCTCAGGCCAAGCTGCTGGACGTCATGGGCTGCGGGCCGGAAGCGGTCGTTGTCACCCATGTCGGCGGCGTCTACGGAGACCGGGAAGAAAGCAAGGCGCGGTTTGTCCGGCGCTACAAAGAGCTGCCCGAGCACACCAGGCGGCGGCTGGTGCTGGAAAACGACGATGTTTCATTCAGCGCGACGGAAGTTCTGCAAATCCACGAAGCCACAGGAGTTCCGGTGGTCTTTGACAACCTGCACCACTTTTGCTTTAACCCGGAAGCGCTGCCGATGGCCGACGCCTTGAAGCGGGCGCTTGCGACCTGGCCGGAAGACGTTACCCCGAAAATTCACTACTCGTCGCCGTCCACTGATTTTACGCCGACCGTTGAAAAAGAAGCCGGGCCGACCGGGCGCGAGCGCACGGTGACGAAGCTTCATGCGCCGCGCCTCAAAGCCCACGCGGACTTCATTAACCCGCTGGAGTTTGTGCTGTTTTGGGATGCCGTCGGCGCGGATACGCTCCGGCCGTTTGACGTGATGCTGGAAGCGAAAGGCAAAGATGTGGCGCTTTTGCGCCTGCGCCGGGAACTCAGCAAGCAGTGCGAGCGTCTGTTAGAAGTCAAATAAAAAGTCAAATAAAAAGTCAA
>CAXSZN010000052.1:2766-35747 GCA_964241935.1 uncultured Armatimonadales bacterium | reverse complement strand
CAGGCAAGAAGGGCAGCACAGGCAAGAAGGGCAGCACAGGCAAGAAGGGCAGCACAGGCAAGAAGGGCAGCACCAAAAAGAAGGGCAGGCACGGGCAAGAAGGGCAGGCACGGGCAAGAAGGGCAGGCACGGGCAAGAAGGGCAGGCACAGGCAAGAAGGGCAGGCACAGGCAAGAAGGGCAGGCACGGGGACCTGCCCCTACGGGTTGTTCTCCTTCTGGGGGACGCTAACCACCCAAAATCCCCGGCAGGACTTCTTCGGCGCGGCCCAGCACGACTTCGTCAAACTCTTCTGCCACGTCGCCTGCTTCTAAATTGACTAAAACCGTATGCGCTCCAGACTGGGCGGCAATCTGCACGAATGCGGCGGCGGGCCAGACAAGGCCGGAGGTGCCGGCGGCGAGGAACAAATCGCAGGTGTCAAGAGCAGTCTGAGCTTGGCGCAGCACAGTTTCGGAAAGTGTTTCGCCGAACAACACGACATCGGGGCGCAGTGGTGAGCCGCACTGCGGGCAGGTTGGGACAGCGGCATAAGAGCGTGTGTCAATAAAAGGCGGCAGGGCGCAGCGGGGGCTGGTGCAGCGGGTGCGGAACGCCGAGCCGTGCAGCTCGGCGACCTGCGGGCTGCCGGCCCGCTGATGCAGGCCGTCTACATTTTGGGTGAACAGCGTGACGGTGTCCGGGCGAGAAGCTTGCAGGGCGGCGATAGCGGTGTGGGCGGGATTAGGGGCAGCCGCGAGTGCAACGCGGCGGCGCACGGAGTAGAGCTGCCAGAGGCCGGGCAGGCTGCCGGGCAGGTACCGGGCTTCGACAAGCTTGGCGATGTCTTCGCGCTCCCAAAGGCCGCCGGGTCCCCGGTAAGTCGGCAGGCCGGAGCCGGCGGAGACGCCTGCGCCGGTCAGAATGACGATGTGATGGTAGTCATTTAGATTCATGGAGATGATAACACGGGGCTGAACCCCCCGTGCTTTGAAAGTGCAAGCTACCACCTTCGCGGTCGAAAATGCGAAGACGAGCATCTTCAATGCCCGCGCAGGCGGGGACTTGCTTTTGCGAAGCCCTGCCGTTTAGGGCAGGGTTCCTCCCAGGCTGCTTTGGGGCATAATACCTCATCATGCCTGACTTCCTGAAGAACTCGCACTGCTCGTACTGCGGCACGGCGTTTGCTGCCGATGCCCTGTATCCGAAGCGCTGCGCCCGCTGCGGCAGTATGACTTATTCTAATCCGCTCCCTGTCTCGGTCGTCCTGCTGCCGATTAATCCTGGCGGCCTGCTTTTGGTGAAGCGTGTTCAAGAGCCGGCGGCGGGGAAATGGGGACTGCCCGGCGGCTTCATTGAAACCGGCGAAACCTGGCAGGAAGCGGGGGCACGGGAAGTCTTTGAGGAAACAGGCTTCAGGGTAGACCCGGCGGTGATTACACTGTTCGACACGCGCAGCGCCCCGGATGGGACGCTGCTGGTGTTCGGCCTCGCGCCGCCCCAATCTTCCGCTGTTTTGCCGCGCTTTTTGCCGTCTTCGGAAACTTCCGCCGTGATGACTGCGGCGGGGCCGATGGACCTGGCGTTTTCGACCCATACCGAGACTGCAAACCGTTACTGGAAGGAAATCGCCCGCTATGAGTAACACGGTGACAACGAAACCGATGCTGGACGACAAAGGCGTGGTGCTGACCTGCGCGAATTGCGGACGGCGCAACCGTGTCCCGTTCGCGCGGCTGGCCGAAGCCGGGACCTGCGGCCAGTGCCAGTCTGCGCTGCCGGTGCCCAGTACGCCGCTGGACGTTCCCCGTGACGCCGTCTTTGATGTCCTTTTGGCCGGGTCATCGCTGCCTGTCGTTGTAGACTTCTGGGCACCCTGGTGCGGGCCGTGTCGAATGGTCGCCCCGGAGCTGGAAAAAGTTGCCGCGTCCCACGCCGGGCAGTGGCTGGTGGTGAAGATCAACACCGAAGCGCTGCCTGCACTCGGCGCACGGTACGGGGTCCAGTCTATTCCGACCATGGCTGTCTTCATGCACGGCAAAGAAGCCGCCCGCACGTCCGGCGCTCGTCCCGCCGCCGCGATTGAGTCCTGGGTCAAAGCGCAGCTTTAGAGAACTTCTCATGCACATTTTCTGGTATCTGCCGACGCAGGGCGACGAGCGGTATCTCGGGTCGCCGGAAGGCCAGCGGGCACCAACTTTTGCGTATCTGAAACAGATCGCCGAGGCCGTGGACACGCTGGGTTACGAGGCGATGCTGATCGGGACGGGCGCGAAGCAGGACCCGTGGGTAATCGCGTCTTCCCTGATCCCCCCAACGAAGCGGCTCAAGTTTTTGATCGCGCACCGGCCTTCGCTGCTGCCGCCGGCGCTTGCGGCGCGGATGACGGCGACGTTTGACCATCTTTCAGAGGGGCGCGTATTGCTCAACATCGTCGCGGGCGGCGGCTCCATGGAAGCCGACGGGGTTTTTCTCAATCACGACGCGCGGTACGCCCACACGGACGAATATCTGACCATCTGGCGGGCCTTGATGCGGGGCGAGAGCGTGACGTTTCACGGGAAGCATCTTCGGATCGAGAACGCCCGGCAGCAGTTTGGGCCGTTTCAGCATCCGTACCCGCCGCTGTATTTCGGCGGCTCGTCCCCTGCGGCGCTGGCGGTGGCGGCAAAGCATGTGGACGTGTATTTGACCTGGGGCGAGCCGCCGGCGATGGTCGCGGAAAAGATCGCAGTGCTGCGGGCGCTGGCCGCCGCTGAGGGCCGTACCCTGCGCTTCGGCATCCGTCTGCATGTGATTGTTCGGGAAACGACTGCCGAAGCCTGGGCGGCGGCGGACCGGCTCCTGAGCCGCTTGGATGACGCCACGGTTGCGGCGTCGCAGGCGGCCATCGCGCAGTCCGAGTCCGAGGGCCAAAAGCGTCAGCGGGCGCTCCACGGCGGCAGGCGGGACGCTTTAGAAATCAGCCCGAACTTGTGGGCGGGCGTGGGACTGGTCCGGGGCGGGGCGGGAACCGCGCTTGTCGGCGATCCGCAGACGGTGTATGCCCGGATGCAGGAGTACGCCGCGCTGGGGATTGACACGTTTGTTTTGTCCGGCTACCCGCATTTGGAGGAAGCCTACCGCTTCGCTGAGAGCGTCTTCCCGCTTCTTCCGACGCCGGCCTCAAACGCCGGCCCTGTCCCCGGCGCTCCCGGCAATGCCGCCGACCGCGAGCGAGACCTCTTGATGCTCCCGCGCACCGGCTCCGGCTCCGAGAACTTGACCGAGCTAGTGAAGTAGGGGCGCAAGCCACGCTAAACTTAAAACAGCGCCGTCAGCGTTTGAAGCGCTGCGCCCACAATGTCCGATTTCATCACGCCGACTTTACGGCTGACCCGGTTCTCGCTGGCGGTGAATAAATAGGCAGGCCGCAGGTAGCTCCGTTTTCGCAGCACTCCGCGAGTGGCATCAGTCATGCTGAGGGTAATGCTGCTGGGATCGGGCGCGTTCTGACTGCTGATAATGCACACAACATAGTCAGTCTGCGCGGCATACGGCACGGCGGCCAGCACAAGCGCGGGGCGCAGCTTCTCACCGGACGCACCGGAATAGGGGAAGGGGAGGATCACAACGTCGCCGCGCGTGTAAAGACTCAAGGCAAATCTTTCAGGTGCGCCCAGGCTTCATCTTCTTCCGGCGTGTCCCAAATTTCCCCAATCCGTCCGGCCAGCGCCGCTTGGGTCGTCAATTCGGCCAGCGATTCGGCTTCCGTCCTAACCTTTTTCTCCGCCGCCAGACGGCGGATTGTTGTTTCCAGGTAGCCCGTCCGCGACAGTCCTTCCCGCGCGGCAAGCGCCTCCCACAGCTCCAAGCAAGTCGGTGTCACGCGCAAGCTCGTCGCCTGCGTGTCTTTCATTCTGCGCGGCGGTTTGCGGTCCAAGTTGCGTTCGATGGTGGACATTTCATTCTCCTGCACTTATTGTACTCGTTTTGCGTTACAGATGCAATGCAGGAAGTGTGAAAATGCGTTACAAAGCTACTTTCCCGTCGCCGCGCCCGGCGTCTGCGGTCCTACCGTAATCGTCGGAACCGTGGCCGTGTTGGACTGCAAATACATCTTCTTGCCGGGAAAGTCGATCAGCACCCTTTCTGACGCTTGCTTTCCCTTCCACAGATACGGTGCGCCGTTGTCCTGAATGCCGGGTTGTAGCTTCAAGTTCAGCCGCTTCGCCATCTCCGGGCTGACGATGCAAGACGATGCGCCTGTGTCCACCAGAAGGGCAGCGGATTGGGTCTTGTTAAGCAACACCTGAACGATAGGCTGGCCTCCCACAACATGGCTTCTCTTCAAGGGGGCGTAAGTCGTTGGGTAAACCAGTTGATTTTGTTGAGTTGGTATGTCGTCAGCAGATGCACAACGGTTGTTGAAACAGAACGTTGTGAGGAGCGGTAAGGCGACGAGGCAAACAATCTTCACCGTTGGTTTGAGCATGATGAACCAAGTGTAACAAACGAATGCACGTTCTGTCAAGCCGGTTTTGACCCTCAGCAGGTACAATATAAGCAGAGGAAAACTAAGTGGCTGTTGCGATGCGAGGCGGGGCGGGTAAGGGTGTGGGAGAGCGGGAAAAGAAGCCTCTGAAGGCGGACACGCTGAAGCGGGTAATGCAAACGTTTCGGCCCTACCACAAACAGGTGGCGGGGATTGCGGTAACGGTGCTGCTGGCGGCGGCGCTGGGGACGTTCCCGCCGTTTCTGCTCCGGGCGATCATCAACAAGGGCCTCTTGGGGCACAACATGGCGCTGGTGTCCCGCGACACGGGGCTGACGCTTGGGGCGACGCTTGGGTCTACGATCTTGACGCTGTACTACGGCTACCTGAGCATCTTGGTCGGGCAGCGGATCATGCGCGATCTGCGGAACACGCTGTACCGCCATTTGCAGGGAATGGCGCTGCGGTTCTTTGCCGACACGCGGACGGGGGAAATCCAGTCGCGTCTTGCCAATGATGTGGGCGGGGTGCAGTCGGTGCTGTCCGATACGGCGGCGACGGTGCTGTCCAACACCACGGTGGTGATCTCGACGCTGGTGGCGATGGTGTGGATGGACTGGCGGCTGACCCTGCTGTCGGTGGGAATTCTGCCGCTGTTTGCGTGGCTCGGGAAGATGGTCGGGGAATGGGCGCAGGGCATTCGGAAAGAAGTGCAGACGCGGCTGGCGGATTTAAGCGCGACAATGCAGGAAACGCTGTCGGTGTCGGGAGCGCTGCTGTCGAAGACGTCCGGGCGTTCGGGGCTGGCGCTCCAAAAGTTCTCGGGCGAGAACGATGCGCTGACCGACGCGCAGATCAAGCAGGCGATGGTCTTCCGGGTGTTTTTTAACTTGATCGGCCTGACATTTTCGCTGACCCCGGTGCTGGTCTACTGGCTGGCATCGGATTTGGTGGTCGCGCACGGTGACCGCCATTTGACGCTTGGCACGATTGTGGCGTTCACGGCGCTGCAGGCCCGGCTGTTTTTCCCGCTGACCGGCCTCTTGAATGTGCAGGTGGACGTGACCAGCGCTTTGGCCTTGTTTGACCGCATCTTCGAGTATTTGGACTTGAAGCAGGAGATTGTGGACGCGCCGGATGCGATTGCGCTGTCTCCCAATCAAATTCGCGGCGAAGTCGCGTTTGATGCCGTTTCGTTCCGGTACGACGAAGCACAGGCCGAGCCGACATTGGAGAAGATCACGTTTGAGGCCAAGCCGGGCCAGCTTATCGCGCTGGTCGGGCATTCGGGGTCCGGCAAGACAACGCTGACGTCGCTGATCCCGCGTCTCTATGACGCCGACGCCGGGCGCGTTCTGATTGACGGCTTTGACGTGAAACAGATCAAGCTGGAGTCGCTCGGGCAGTCTATCGGCGTGGTCACGCAGGAGACTTATCTAGTCCACGATACTATTAAAGCCAACCTGCGCTACGGCAACCCGGACGCCACCGACGCCGAGCTGGCTGCCGCCGCCCGCGCCGCCGCGATCCATGACCATATCGCTTCGCTTCCTGAAGGCTACGACACGGTAGTCGGCGAGCGTGGCTACAAGCTGTCGGGAGGCGAGAAGCAGCGCGTCGCGATCGCGCGGGCCATTCTTAAAAACCCGCGCATTTTAATTTTAGACGAAGCGACTTCGGCGTTAGATACCCAGTCCGAGCGGCTGATTCAGTCCGCGCTGGTGCCGCTGATGGCGGGGCGGACGACATTTGCGATTGCCCACCGCTTGTCTACGATTCTGGCCGCCGACCTGATTCTGGTGCTGGACCGGGGCCGGATTGTCGAGCGCGGCACTCATGCCGATCTGCTGGACTCCGGCGGCGCTTACGCCGCGCTGTACGCGGCCCAGTTTGAAGAAGCGGCGTTTGAAAACCCGCTTCTTGCCGCTGTTTAGAAACTTCGCAAGCGAGCTGCCCCCGGACATCCCCATCTGGAGGGCAGTCTTTCTGAGACAGCTATCCATTTGCCTGTCTCCTCATCCCTTGTCTGCCAATCCCTTGTCTGCTTGACACAAAAAATCTTGTTTTGTATAATAAAACCGCTACTCTTCCCCAGCCGAAATCCCTGGTGTTCGTCCGCGAAAACCTTTCACTGCCAAACGAGAACGAGTTTCTCTGCATCGAGCCTTCATGTCCTTTTTCCTGAGCGTCAGCATCTCTCCATTCAACAGCACCCGCGGGTTACAGATCAAGAATTTTGCGCCAGTTCCGGTGTTCTTTCACATCAAAACAAACTTTCCCCCGCTTTACCTCTCTCACAGGCGCTTGCGTCTTTTTGAGTGATCAAAGCTAGTCAAGCCATTTCTTCCCTAAAGATATGTGTTATTGCTGGGAAAAAAGCCACTCCATTCCCCGAAAATAAGAAAGTTCACCGATGATCGGCGAGCATTGATAACGTCCTGACACAACAACGCCTACCTTTCAGCGCACCGCGCTGTTTGTATAAATTTGAGAGAGAACATAATGAAATTGCCTCTGCTGCCCGTTCTCGCGGCGCTTGGCCTCCTCTTCGGGGGATCTGCTGCGTCCGCTTCCACACCGCCGACACTCCCGACGCCTAGCAGCGTGCAAACAATTTATGCCGGTTCGTTCCAGAACAACTGGCAGTACTGGGGCTGGGCACAGGCGGAAGCGCCCTGTCCTGCGCCCGCGCTTTCCGCCAGCTCGCTTCGGGTCCAGGAAGGGGCCTGGCAGGCGGTTTACCTGCATCACACTGCCCTGACGACAACGACGGGTCAGACCCTCAGCTTCTGGATCAACGGCGGCCCGACCGGCGGCCAGAAGCTGTCCGTCGCCGCACTCCGCAGCAATGTCACCCAAGCCGTTGTTGCACTCACTCCGCTGAAGGCGAACACCTGGCAGCAGGTGCAGATCGCTCTGCCGCGCCTCGGCGTAGGCGCAGTCTCGGACTGCACGGGCTTCTGGATTTGGAACCATACCGCCGGCACGCAGGCGCCGTTCTATTTAGATAAAATCACTCTGTCGGCAAGCGCTGCTTCGGTTCCCCCCACACCTCCGCCGGCTCCGCCCGCCGTGCCGGGCGGTCTGTCGGCGACGCCGGTTTGGGCTAAAAGCTGCCCGGTCTGCGGCGGCATGGCGATGGCCCATATCGTCACCGGCTGGAATGCCGTGTCCGGCGCGTCCTCGTATACCATCTACCGCAACGGGGTAAAGCAGATCAGCCAGGCTGCGCCGGGCTGGACCGACATGAATGTGATCAGCGGCCAGACTTACGCTTATACGGTCTCCGCGACCGGGCCGGGCGGTGAGGGGGCGCAGTCGGCCCCCGTGTCCGCAGCCGCGCCTCAGCCTCCGGCCGCGCTGACGGCTCCGACCAACTTAAGTGTGCTGGCGCTTTGGCGGAACGGGACCGCGGATGCGCTCTCGTGGACGCCTGTTCCCGGCGCGGCCTCTTACAATGTCTACCAGTCGGATGTCATGGTGGCCCATGGCCTCGCCCAGCCGTCCTACACAATCACCCCGGACATAAATGCGGAGAACGCTCTGTTTACGGTGACTGCCGTAGACGGCACGGGTACGGAAAGTCTGCCGTCGGCGGTCGCCGGCTTTACGCCGGCTTATGCGCCCGGCGCGGCTTTTTCGTTCAACAATTACATTCCAGCTTCGCCGGACATGCTGGTCGCTGTGCCGGACTGGAATAACGGCGGCCCGCGTGTTGTGTTAAGCTGGCACGCCTACGGTCTGAACACGTTCAATGTTTACCGTGACGGCACAAAGATCGCAAGCGGCATTTGGCGAGAGTATTACGTGGATACGAATGTCCTGCCCGGCTCCACTCACTCTTATACCGTGGCCGCTCAGAATAACGACTGGCAGCCAAGCATTGAAGGGCCGCAGTCTGCGCCCCTCTCGGCCACGTCCCTGAGCGCCGTGCCGGCTTTGTCTGCAACTAAAGTTCAGATCACGAAAGTTGTCCCAAACGACGACAGCGCGGTTGTGTTCTTTACCCCCGTGCCGGGAGCCGCCGACTACCGGATTTATGATGCAGCCAACCCGGCCATCGTCAAGTATGCCGGACCAATCACGCAGCAGCAGACCAGCATAGGACTGATGGCACGCACTCCCATCGCAATCCAGTGGAACGGGATTGATCCTGCCAAAGGCGCGAATTTAGTCGTGCAGGCCATGGATAAGCTGGGGCCGTTCCAGAAGATGGACGGTGATGCCGGCGACGGAACTATGAACATGGGCAGCATGGGCATGAGCGAGGCGATCAACGGCCAGGGAGATCCTTCCAATGTTCCCAATGTTATTGCCCAGTCGGATCCGTATCCGGTGACCTGCGTACCGTTTGCGCTCAGTGGGGATCAGGCATTCCAGGACAACTTCCGCAACCCAAGCCCGCTGGTCAAGCAGCCGAACCCCGCGCCGCTCGGTCCACAGTTCTACGGCTCTGCAAATGATTACGCGGCGTTTGCCAACAACAAATGGGAAATCCGCGAGTACGGGGCAGACCTGACCAACTCCAAAATCTTCATGATGGGCAACCATTTCATGGACACCCTGTATGACGGCGGCGGCCTCGGGTCAAGCTCGCCCGCGCACAACAACAACGCTTCGCTGGTGATGGTGCCAAAAGCCACGGCAGACATCTCGGGAAATGTCAATGACGGCAAGGTGCTTCATATCACCTTTGAGGTGGACGCCCACATGGACGATCGCCGCTGGTGCGAGGTGATGGTCGGAGAGGCCGGAGACACCTTGATCGACCCCGCCAAGTTTGATGCGTTTGGTCAGAAGCCGACCGTGAGCGGAAAACTGCTGCGCTGGCAGATTGAGTCGGGAAACAACAACCTGCAAATGTTCCTCGGCGACGGCAACACGGCGGGGATTGATCTGATCCAGCCTGCCGACTTTGCGGACGGCTTGACGGTAGCCCGCATCTTCTGGGATCATGTCGGCCCACTGGCGAACGGAACTGTGCAGGACCTGGATAAGCGGCATCGCTTCGATTTGTATCTGTCGAAGACGCATTACCGCATCGAGGAAACGACGCCTGACGGCCTGTACAACATGGTTCGGGAAAAGGACTTCCCGGCCGGTGTCACCCTGCCGTTTGATAAGTGCCAGGTCTACTTCGTGCATCAGGTTTACCATACAGCAAACGACGTTCAGGAGCTGATTACGTACCAGCCCTTCAACTCCTACTGGCCGAACTTCCGGCCGTACTCGGACGAGCGCCATTGGGACAACATGGGATTCGAAGTGCTGAACAGCTTCCCGGCTGCTTCTCAGCCCTAGCCGGGCTTGACGGCGCGAGCGCAAACCTCGCCAGGGGAGCGGTTCTTCCGCTCCCCTTTTTGTTTGTCTGTTTGTTTTGGCAGCCGCTAATCAAGTTGGCATGAAAATTGCACTAAGCAAGCTTGCTGGACATCCCCACGTTTGTATGGTACTCTGAGATATGCGACGCCAGCTTTTTTTTCTCCAGCAGCGGCTTTTTGCGTTTTTCTCATTTCTGCTGCTGGACAACATGCTCAGCGGCCGGGTGCGGGTCGCACTGCTCCGCTTGTGCGGCGCGACCATCGGCAAGCGCTGCTTTGTGCGCGGCGGCCTTCTGATCCAGGAAAGCTTCCGCTTGGTGCTGGGCGACGATGTTGTTATCAATGCCGGGTGCTGTTTTGACCTGTCCGCGCCGATTGTGATCGGCAGCCGCACCCAGCTTGCGTATCAAGTGACGCTGATGACGGGCGGGCATGCGATCGGCACCCATGACAGCCGGGCCGGAGCGCACTGCCCGGAGCCTATTCACATTGAAGAGGGAGTCTGGATCGGCGCACGGGCGATTGTCCTGCCCGGTGTCACGATCGGAGCCGGCGCGGTGGTCGCCGCCGGGGCGCTCGTGACAAAAGATGTCCCGCCCGATACGCTTGTCGCCGGAGTTCCGGCAAAGCCGATGCGTCTTCTGGAACCGTGATGAACCATTTGCATCAATCAAAAAGAACTTACCGGTTCGGGTTTGTCCTGACCACTGCCGCCGGCAACATGACCCGGTATCAGAACCTCCGCAAATACGCGGACCGTGACCCGGAAGTGGAATGCCTTTGGGCACCGGTCAAGCATTATCTCGAGCCGGACCCGTTCCGCCGCCTGCCGGGTCCGCTGCGGTCCCGCGCGATTGTCGTGCGCGAAGCTGCGCCGGTGATGCAGGAAGTCGGAAGCCTGGACGCGGTCATGTTTCATGCGTTTGAGCCGTATGTGCAGTCTGTGCTGCGCTATGGGAAGACCCAAAAGCCTCTTGTTGTTTGGAGCCAGGATAATCCGCCGCTCTCCGGGCAGGTGTCTGAACCCAAGTACGGCGGTGTCCATGCCCGGAGTGAGCGCCGGCGGCGGCTTCGGTATCAATTTGACCGCTGGTGTGTTTCCCGAACCGGGCTGTTTGTACCGTTCTCGAAGTGGGCCGGGGACATTCTCATCAGCGACTGCGGTGTACCGGCAGAAAAAGTCAAGCCGATCCATGTCGGGCTGGATTTGGAACTCTGGCCTTATGTGCCGCAAAATGTACCGCTGAATGGGGCGCCGCGCCCGCAGATTTTGTTTGTCGGCGGCGACTTCGAGCGCAAGGGTGGCGATCTGCTGCTGAAGGTGTATATGGAACGCTTTGCCAGCAGCGCCGACCTGCATCTCGTGACAAAGCAGCCGCCGCCGGGCCTGCCGCCGAATGTGCAGGTTTACACGGATTTGGGGCCGAACAACCCGTGTCTGCGGGCGCTGTATGCACAAGCTGATTTGTTTGTCCTGCCGACACGGGCGGATGTGTCGTCTTGGGTGGCGCTGGAAGCGATGGCGACGGGGCGACCGGTGATCGCGACGCGCATGGGCGGCATCCCGGACATCGTGCGTGAGGGCGAAACAGGATTTTTGATTGACCCGGACGACAGCGCGGCACTGGCGGCAACGATGCAAACGCTGCTGAGTGACTTTTCTCTGCGCCGCCGGATGGGCGTGGAGGGACGCGCCGTTGTAGAATCTGATTTCAGCGCCGCCGTGAGCGTTCCGCGCATTTTGAACGCCATGAAGCAAGCTGTTGACGCGAAGGCACTTCCAGGAAGCTGACATTCTTGCGGCTCAGCGTGGACGGTCTTGTGGCAGACAAACTGCCGCGCTTGCTTCCAGCAGACCCATTCATGGAAGATGATTGCATGGAAGATGATTGCATGGAAGATGATTGCATGGAAGATGATTGACAGTCTCCACTCAGGCCACGGCTGGAGCCGGGGGGAGAAAGCCGAAGACATGATAAACATCTCAATCATCTTATGCACGCGCGACCGGGCGAAGGACTTACAGGAAACGCTGTGTTCGCTGGAGAGAGTCGCCGTTCCTGCCGGCTCTGACTGCGAGCTGCTGCTGATTGACAACGCTTCCACAGACGACACGCCGCAGGTGATTTCGGCAGTACGGATGACAAACATGACGGTTCGGCATTTTCGCGAGCCGAAGGCGGGCAAGAGCCTCGCCCTCAACCTCGGTTTGGCCGAAGCTGAGGGCGACACCATTGTTTTTACCGATGATGACCTGCGCCATCCTGCCGAATGGCTGGAAGTCATGACGCAGCCGCTGCGGGAAAGACGGCTGGATGCAGTCGCCGGGGCGATGAGCCTCGCGCCGCACCTGGAGCGGCCCTGGATGGGGCCGATGCACCGCCTCTGGCTCGCTGCCCCGCCGGAGGGAGACGCTGAGTTTAACGGCAATCTTGTCGGCGCGAACATGGCTTTCCGGCGCGAAGTTCTCAGCCGGGTGCCGGGCTTTGACCCGGAGCTTGGGCCGGGTGCCGCCGGCTTCGGCGACGACACGCTGTTCGGGCATCAGCTTTTGGAGGCCGGATACAAAACGGGGGCAGTCCCGCTCCGCACTGAGCATCATTTTCTCCCTGAGCGTCTGACGCGGGCGAGCTTTTTGAGTCACGCCAAAAAGCTGGGAGCGTCGGGCGCTTACACCGCGCATCACTGGGAGCATTCGAAGACGCGCCTGCCCCGGCTGCAGCTTGCCAAGAAAATCATGCAGCTTGCAGTTTGGCGCAGAACACACCCGGCGGAGGTGGCGCAGCCGGAAGGAATGCACCCCAGCGAAATGCACCATCTGCGCTCGCTCCACCTTTACGGGTCATCGTTGGTGGAAAGCCGCCGCCCGCGTAATTATCAGCGGCATGGCCTGGTCAAGATCGGCGCTGAAGCATCCCACTAGCTCCTGAACATTTTAGCTCCTGAACACTTTAACTCGCGCATACTGTTTCTGAGAAAGTTCTTTCTTTTCTTGCTTTGCCGAGAGAACGTTTCTCCAAAAAGCATCCGACCCCTTGCAGTTCCAAGGAGCTTTCATGTTACCTGCCGCAACTCGCCCTGTGCCTGCTGCCGCTTCGGCGGCGGAGACTGCTTCAGCACCCGGCATCATGCCTCGTCTTCACTTCATTGACGGCCTGCGCGGGCTGGCGATGCTGATGGTGCTGTTTTACCACTGCTGGCTGTTTGGAGGAATGTGGGTGATCGCCCTGCCGCTGGGCCGCCATGCGGTCAACCTGGCGGAGGTGCTCTCCTTTGGCCATGTCGGCGTCAACTTGTTTCTGGTGCTGTCCGGTTTTTGTTTGTATTGGCCGTTTGTGAAGGCGAACCGGAAGCCGGCACCGACGCTGTGGCAGTTCGCCAAAAAGCGCTGCCGCCGAATCCTGCCGCCGTACTATGCGTCGCTGGTCTTCTTCGGTGGCCTGGTGCTGGCGAGCGCCATCCGCAGCCATGACGCAAGTGGAACGGCCTATGCGCTGAACTGGCTTTGGATCCACGCGCTGATGGCGCAAAACCTGCGTCCGAACTATGTTCTGTCCGTTAACGGCTCGCTCTGGTCGCTGGCATTAGAGTTTCAGCTTTACATTCTGTTTCCGGTTTTTGTCGAAGCATACCGGCGCTTCAATGCCCGAGGCGTTTTGTGGACGACGCTTTGCTTCTGCTCCGCGTACCGGCTTTTTCTGGTGCGCGGGCATTTCCTGCCCGACGATACATATGGGTATGTGCTGGCTTACAGCGTGTTTGGGCGATGTTTCGAGTTTGCTTTGGGCATGTTCGCCGCGCTGCTGGTCGCGCGGCAGCATGTGGAGAAAAGAGTGCTGCTGGTGCCGGGGGATTTTGTGGTTCTGACACTTGTTGCTATTTGCGCCGTGGTGGATGGACGGCACGGGCATTTTCAGACGCTGACGGACGCGATGTGGGGCCTGCTGTTTGCAGCGCTTCTTCTGGCCGGGAGCCGGACGGCGAGCTTGGCGCACCGGGTCTTATCTCAGAGGCTCTTGGTAAAGCTCGGCATTTTCTCGTACAGCGTGTACTTGATCCACCTGCCGCTTGTTTTTGCACTGGGGCAGTACGCCGCGCATCACTTTTCCAATGGGGTTCAGATACTGTTCATGCTTTTAGCCGTCGCGCCTTTGATGCTGTGCCTGGGGTATGTGTTCCACCTGCTGTTTGAGCGGCCATTTATGAACATGCCCTCTCGCACTGCGTGATTTGTCCGATAATCAAGTATACTATGCCTGCAATGACCAACACCACGCACGGATACATGACGGACATGGCGGCACTGCTGCTGGCGCTTTCCGCCGATGAAATAGACAAAGCAATCGCCCTCTTCTGGGACAATTACACCCAGGGACGGCGGGTAGTATTTTGCGGCAACGGCGGCTCGGCGGCAACGGCAAGCCACCTGCCGGCGGACTTCCAGAAAAATATGTTTTTGCGGGGCGGACGGCCCTGGGAATGTCTGTCACTTGTCGATTCGGTGCCGCTTCTGACGGCCTGGAGCAACGATACGGAGTATGCTCAGGTGTTTGCGGGACAGGCGAAAACGTGGCTGCGGCCCGGCGATTTGCTGGTGGCGATCAGCGGCAGCGGCAATTCACCGAATATTCTGGCGGCGGTCGAGGCGGCGCACGAGTGCGGCGCAGTGACTCTCGGCTGGAGCGGCTATGGCGGCGGGCGGCTGGCACAAATCGCCCAGCATAACATCGTCGTTCACAAAAATAACATGCAGATGGTGGAAGACGCGCACGTTGTCATCGGCCATCTGATCTTCACAGCGCTTTTAGAGCGTCTGCCGGCTGCTTCTCCCTAAACACCTGCTTCAATGCCCGATAAAACCTACCAATTTGCGTTTGTCATGGATCAGCAGGTGGGCCTGAAAACGCAGGCGCTGAACTGGGAACAGGTCGTCTCGGAAGATGCGTCGGTTCGAGCCTCCTGGGTTCCTGTCTGCTACCAAGCAGGCGGCGGGCTGGTGACGCTCCTGCCGGGTGTGCCGTCCGGCATCAAAGGCAGCCTGCGCGGGATCGCGGAAATCAAAAGCGGTCTGGGGCAGGCAAAACTTGGCGGGATAAAGTTTGACGGGGCGCTGTGGGCGACCTGGGCCGCAAAGTCCGTGCCGGCTTTAGTGAGCGCCGCGCCGTCGTTTCTGGTGATGGACATGACGCCGGTCCAAATGGAAGCGATGGGCGAATTCTACGGCTACGGCAAAGCACGCGCCCGCTTCGGGGCGGGATTAAAGCGCCGCGCCACAGACCGGATTTACCGGGCCGCCGCGCATTTGTTTCCCTGGAACGAGTGGGTCGCGGCCAGCCTGCGGGACGACTATGGTGTTCCCGAAAGCAAAATCACGGCGATCTCACCGGGCGTAGATCAGCAGTTGTTTCGGCCTGACCCGGCGGCTCGGGCTGAAGACGGCGTGGTCCGTCTGCTGTTTGTCGGCGGCGACTTTGAGCGCAAAGGGGGCGACCTGCTGCTGCGCTGGGCCAAAGAAACGAAACTTAACATTCCCTGGGAGCTGCATTTAGTCACCCGCGATGAGGTTCCTGAAACGCCGAATGTCAGAGTGCATCACGGTGTTGCCAACAACAGCCCGGCGCTTGTTCAGTTGTATCAAAGCTGTGACCTGTTCGTGCTGCCGACCCGTGCCGACTGCTACTCGCTGGTGGCGATGGAAGCGATGTCGTGCGGCCTGCCGGTCGTGATCTCGCGTCTCGGCGGCATCCCGGAGATTGTCGCGGACGGCGAAACCGGACTTCTGCTGGAACCCGGCGCTTACGAACCGCTGGCGTCTGTCTTAGATGCGCTTGTTTCGGACACCGCCCGGCGTCAGGCAATGGGGCGGGCATCGCTGCTGCGGGCGCAGGAGCGCTTCAACTGCAGGACGAACTTAGGCCGCATTTTGGAGAGGATGAAGGGGACCCTGCCCTGAAGGACAGGTCTAGCGGCGCGGACGCCAATCGGTCTTCGACCGAAAGATGAAGAGCATCACATCACAATTTTAATCTTCCGCACAATCTTAATCTTCCGCACACTGTGGGGTTGGCGTCCGCGCCGCTAGACCTGTCCTTCAGGGCGGGGCATCAGGGGCTTTTCCAAAAGCCGCCCACATCGAAAGTAGCTACGTTATGCGCTTAGGCTTTGCGCTGGAATACTCGCTGGGGCACACGACCCACGCGCAGAACTTGAAGCGGGTGCTGGAAACGCATTCGGGAGTTGCTCCGACCTATGTGGACCTGCCGTATGCCGGCATGACCGGAACGTGGACACGCCTGCCGGGGGTGCGCTCAAACTGGTCGGTGCGGGCGTCGCTGGGGGCGTGGCTCGGCCTGCGCCGGGAGGCGCGGCATCTCGACGGGGCGCTGTACCACACGCAGGTCACGTCGCTGTTTTCCGCCGGCCTGATGCGCCGGGTGCCGTCGGTGATCTCGCTGGATGCGACGCCGGTGCAGTACGATGCGCTGGGCGCGTTTTATGGTCACACGCCCAGCGCTAACGCGCGGCTGGAAGCGCTGAAGAAGCGCCTGAACCAGCGGGCGTTCGGCGCAGCGCGGCATCTGGTGACGTGGTCGGAATGGGCGAAAGCGTCGCTGGTGGCGGATTACGGCGTCGCGCCCGAGAAGATTTCGGTGATCCCGCCGGGCATCAGCACCTCGCTTTGGCGGCGTCCCAGAACAGCGCGGGCACCGGGGCCGGTCCGTCTGCTGTTTGTCGGTGCGGACTTTCCGCGCAAAGGCGGCGACACGCTTTTGGAAGCGTTCCGCCTCCTGCCTCCAAACCTCGCGCATCTCACGATAGTCACCAAAACGCAGGAGATTGGAGACAATCCGGCGAATGTAACAGTGCGGCATGATGTTGCACCGAACTCCGAGGCGCTGCTGAAGCTTTACGCGGACGCGGACTTGTTTGTGTTCCCCACGCGCGGGGACTGCCTGCCGCTGGCGGTCATGGAAGCGTTAACATCTGGTTTACCGGTTGTCACTACGACGGTTGGGGCGCTGCCGGAAGCGGTGACTCACGGCGAGACAGGCTGGATTGTGCCGCCGAACGATGCGCCGGCGCTGGCCGCTGCGCTTGGGGCGCTGGCCGGAGATGCCGCGCTGCGGCAGCAGCTTTCAGTGCAGGCTGCCGCCGTGGGCTTGGAGCGCTTTGATGCGGACACCAATTACGGGCGCTTAATCCAAACCGTGCAGGACGCACAAAGATAAGTAAAAGAAGAAGGTGACGAGTGACTGAAGTCACTCGCTGGAAGGTGTTCGGAAACACCATCTGTCCAGGGGACAGAAGAAACTGATAAGAGATTGCTGTATTCTGTCCCCTGGACAGGCGGCACTTCTGAGCGCCTTCCAGCGAGGGCGTTCACACCCTCGTCTCGTCATTCATAGATAACCCGTGAAGAAAATCCTGCTGCTCATTCCAAGCGTCCTGAAGACCGGCATTGAAGCTGAAGTCGCCGCAGACCGGCATCCGGTTATGGACTACTACGCCCTGGCGGAGACGCTGCGAAACAAGCACGGCTGCGCTGTGGATTTGCTGGACTACACGGCGGCGCAGGCCGATCACTCGCCGGGAACACGGCTGGCGGTGCGCGGCGGCTTAGATGCCGCGCTGGCCTGGATGGCGTTTGGGCGGCGGCACGAGTACAGCGCCATCTTTTCTAATGGCGAAAACGTCGGGGTTCCACTGGCCCTGCTGATGGCCGGTGTTTCGGGTGGTCCGCGCCATGTGACGATCGGCCACCGGCTTTCCACCGGCAAGAAGCAGGTCTTTTTTACAACACTGAAAGCGCAGCGGCGGCTGGACAAAATCTTTGTCTACGCCAAATCTCAGGAAGAGTGGGCGATCAGCCGGCTCGGCATTGCCCCGGAGAAGCTGGCGCTGATCCCGTTCCATGCCGACGCCCGCTTTTATCGCCCGCTCCCGGAAGCCGCAGTCGCCCCCGATCAGATCTGCTCAGCGGGGCTGGAGTGGCGCGATTACCCCACACTGATTGATGCGGTCCGCACGATGCCGGAGCTGTCGGTGAAGCTTGCGGCGGCATCGCCGTGGTCCAAGCATGACAATGAAACGGCAGGGCGCACTCTGCCGCCGAATGTGGACGCCCGGCGCTACTCGTATGCCGAGCTGCGTGATTTGTACGCCGCTTCCAGCTTTGTGGTGGTGCCGATCAAGGAAACGGACTTCCAGGCGGGTGTCACGACGATTTTAGAAGCGATGGCGATGGGCAAGGCTGTTATTGCCACGCGCACGAGCGGGCAGACCGATGTCATCACCGACGGCGAGAACGGCCTCTCCGTTGCGCCGGGCGATGTGGCAGGCTGGCGCGAGGCGATCTGCCGCCTGCGCGGCGACGGCGCTCTTCGCGCCCGTCTGGGCGCGAATGCCCGCCGCTGGGTGGAAGAAAACGCGACTTTGGACCTTTGGGCCGAGAGAATCGCCGCGTCTGTTTCCCCAAGTTCTTCCAGCCTTGAAAAATAAAAGGGAGTTTGACCGCTAAATCCAAAGTTGGCATGAAACTTGCATGAATGCCAGAATGGAACCAATGAATGTCAGACTGGAACCGGGGCAGCTTGTTTGCTAGGCTGGATGCCGGAGGCTGACTTCAAGTTTTCGCTTCGCAGAAAAAATAAAGTTAAAGTTTGCATGCTAAATTGTAAGTTGGCATGGAATTTGCAGTAAGATAGCATTAAGATTAATTCTCATTTGTTTGATTGGCTTGCACAAAGTGCCTGCCAGAGTTGCACAGAGGCAATTTCGTTATGAAGTCTTACACGGTCCGCATTTTGTCCGTCCTGCTTGTTTTGTCATTGGTGACAAATGGGCTGCTGTACCTGCGCTGGTCCACAAGCCGCCCGCTGGTCACGGTCGGCAGCACGGTGATCACGAAAAAGCAGTATCAGGACCAGCTAGAGCATGATTCGGGCCAGCCGGTTTTGACCAAGCTGGTGTTCACCGCGCTGGTTTCCCAGGCGGCGGCCAAAAGCGGCGTCATCCCGACTGATTCCGATGTGGATGGGAGGATCGCGGCGATTGAAAGACAGTCGCCGCAGGTTCTCACACCGTATCAAAACGACCCGGTGAAAATGGCGCAGTTCCGGCAGGATCTTTCGACGAACATGGCGCTGGAAAATCTACGCATTTTAGATGTCGCTCTTTCGCCGGCGCAGATCACCGAGTTTTACGCTCAGCATAAAAGCGACTTCACGCTGCCGCAGCAGGTCAGCACGACAACTGTGGTCACGCAGAACGCTGTTGATGCTTCCACTGCGGCTGCACTGCTGCGGGAAAATGACCCGCCGGACGTTATCGGACGCCAGCCGCGTCTGCGTGTTGTCGGTCTCGGCGGCTACCAGCCGGACTTGCAGGCTTTGCCGGCGACAGTCCGGCAGCAGACCAGTGACTGGGCGGACCATGCCGGAGTGGGTGGGGTGAAGACTTTTCAAGCCGGCACGTACTTTCTGACATTTCGGATTAATCGCCGCCTTCCAGCGGTCACCCCACCGCTGGGTCAGATTCGCGGCGAAGTGGAGCGTGCGGCCCGGCTGGCGCTTGCGCCGAGCCAGCAGGAAGAACTCGCAAGGCTGTACCAGAACACCAAGCCGTCGTTTAACTCGGATAAATATGCTGCGTACTTTGCTGCCGTAGACCAGTATCCTGTGACCGCAGGCAGCAGCAAAAAAACGGCAAGCGCTCAGTAACTTGAGCCGATCAATACTTATGATCTCAGTCCACTTCAAACATAGCAAAGGAGGTGAAAAACAACTATGAATAACAGCTTAACTTCTACCAACTCTTCTCGAAAAGGATCCATTTCACACATGAAACTCAACAACACACTTTCCGGCGTCATCGCCGCCGCTGCCCTGGCCGCCGTCTCTTCAACTGCGGCAATCGCTGGTCCTTCCACCGTCCTGGCCAGCTCGACGGGTTCGACCAGCCCCAACGTGACGTATACGTCCGGCAGCTCTTTCACAGGCACAGATCCCGCCACCGTCTACATTGATCGCACCACCAACTCGGTTCTGGTTCCGACGCCGTTCACGCTGAACGCCGGAACTGCCGGCTCCTTCGTGACGGCATCCACCGGAGACACCCAGAACTTTATCTCGGGCGGATCTTTCTCGTATGGCACTGCCGGCTCCGTGCTTGCCGGCACGTTTGCGACATCCACGCTGACGCAGACGGGCGTCAACACATTTGCCTTTGTTGCAAACGACGTCGTTTTTACCGGCGGCAGCCATCTGGACGGCTTCAGCACCGGCTCGCTTCAATTGGAAGCGATTGATGCAGCGCCGATCAGCGGCACATCGTTCGTCAATGCCGGCGGAACCGGATTCAACTCGTTCACCGCGACCGACGGAGTGACAATTGATGGCGTCAAAGCCACAACGGTTCCTGAGCCGGCGTCGGTCGTTCCGTTTCTTCTCGGCGGCCTCGGCCTGATGGCCCTGATCGTCCGCAAAAATCGCAAGGCTTCGGGCGTCACTGCTTGAACTCGCGCGTTTTCTTTCTGCACTACTAAAACTGAGCGGCGGAGTTGTACTAACAGCCCGCCGCTTTTTTTCAGTAGCCAAACTGAAAGTAACCCCGGCAGACGAAAACCCGTATTTTTTCGTGTGAGCGCCGGGGCAACTTTCACCGATGTTTAAGTCAGCAGACGCGATGCTGCTGAACGGGTGTCTTTGTTCTCCGACATCGTCTTTTATTCTGGTCTTATCTTTTACTATGGCTGTGGCTCCCGCAAAATTGAGTTCTAAGAAATCGGATCGTCCTGCATTGAGTTTGGGCAGCATGGAATCCGGTCTGCGGCTTGCGCTGCCGTTTGCGGCGGCGCTGCTCCTGCTCGGTATTCTCGCGTGGCCCGTGCTGCGCTTCTGGGCGTATGAGTACACAAAGCCGGAGTCCTATTACAGCCATGCGCCGCTGATCCCGCTGATTGCGGGTCTCATGCTGTGGCATAAACGCTTGGCGCTGGCGGCGGCGGGGATACGCCCGGCGCTTCCGGCACTCGGCTTGCTGCTGCCGGGCCTCGCGTTGTTAGTCTTCGCTTTGAAGATCCAGGCGGAGGCTTTGGAGTCAACGGGGCTGCTGCTGACGATCACGGCGGGTGTCTGGCTGGCACTCGGCAGCGCGTTTGTGCGGGTGGCCTGGTTTCCGCTCGGCTTTTTGTGGCTCCTGGCTCCGCTGCCTGGACCGGTACTGAACGAAGCGACGCAGCGGGTGCAGATGCTGTCCACGGTTTTTGCGGATAAGCTGCTGCATTTGATGACCTTCGGTACGACTCTGACAGGCAATCTCATCCAGATGGAGGATTATTCCCTGTTTGTGGACGTGCCGTGTTCCGGCTTCAAGCTGCTGCTGGCGCTGCTGACGTTCAGCGCGGCGTTTGCATTTCTGGTGGACGGCACTTTGACGAAAAGGCTGGTATTGTTCGCGTTTAGCCTGCCGCTGAGCCTTCTCGTCAACAGCGTGCGGATTGCGCTGATTGGCGTTGTCGGGGAGTGCGCCGGCGCTCCGGCGGCGCATGTATTCCATGATTACAGCGGAATGATTACGCTGACGCTTGGGTTTGCCGCCTTGTTTGGGACTGCGAAAGGACTGGGATGCCGCACATTTGCCGGATGGGCTATCTTTTAACGGTCTTCTTTGGCGCGGCTCTTGCAGTCTCCCTTTTCTGGAAGCCTGCACCGCCGGCGCGGTTTGCCGGGCTGGCCGGAGCGGACATTCCGCGCTCGGTCGGCGGCTGGGTCTCCGGGCCGGATGAAAGTGTTCCGGCGGATGTCCAGGCGGCGCTGTCTTCGGCCAGTCTGGTTTCACGCACTTATCAGCCTTCGGCGGCAGGAGCGGACCCGCTGAACTTTGTGCTGATTGGCGGCACGGACCGAAGCGCCCTGCACGATCCGCGCTCCTGTCTGATTGGGGCAGGAATGCAGATACAGAACGACCACTTGGAATCTTTGCCGGGAACCGGCGTGGAAGCCCGTGCCTGCCGCGCAGTGGCCGGAGCGAGCGGCGGCGGGTTCGACATTCTCTATTTGTACTTGGTAAATGGCCGGATTATCAACTCGGCGACCCAGATCCGAGCCGCCATGCTTTGGAGCGCCCTGCTGGGCCAGCGCGGAACGCCGGTTTATTTCCTGCGCTTCACGCGCCCTCTTCATTCCGATCCGCGCGAAGACGCGCTGGGTCATGCAGCGATGCTGCAATTCGCCACGACTCTGTGGGCACAGCTTCAGCCTCGGCTGCAGCCGGCCACGCAGACGGGGAAAGGTTACGACTGTGCTGAGCAAAATCTCTGTCGCGAACGTCGCATTTCATAATGTCACCATGGAAGAAGCGGTCACCTGCATCGTGCAGATGGCTCAGAAGACGGAGCGCCCCCGGTATGTTTGCACGGGAAATTTAGACCATCTTGTCACCCTGGAACATGATGCCGAGTTCCGGGCGATCTACGACCAATCCGACTTGAACCTGGCCGACGGCAAGCCGGTCGTGCTGCTGTCCCAGCTTTCCGGCGGCGAGCCGCTCTGCCAGCGGGTGACGGGCAGTGACTTGTTCTGGGAGCTGGCGCGTGCCTCCGCCGTGACCGGCCTGCGCTTGTTCTTTTTGGGCGGTGCGGAGGGCGCGGCGGACGCGGCGAAAGCCGCCGTGCTCCACCGGTATCCCAGCGCTGTAGTCTGCGGAACGTACTGTCCGCCCAAAGAGCTTTTCGCGACCGAGGCAGAACAAGCGCGGATCCGGGAAACGGTCCAGGCGTCGGATGCGGACATTCTTTTAGTCGGCTTCGGGGCACCCAAGCAGGAAAAATGGATCGCAGCGAATAAAGACCTTCTCAGTGTTCCCGTTTCGATTGGGGTCGGCGGCTCGTTTGAGATGGCGTCCGGCCTGGTTCGGCGTGCGCCGGCCTGGATGCAGGATGCCGGGCTGGAATGGGTGTATCGGTTTTTGCAGGAGCCGACCCGGCTTTGGCAGCGCTATTTCGTGCGTGATCTGCCGTTTTTGATCCTTCTGGTCTGGCGCGTCCTGGCGGAGCGCCGTGCCGAGCGGCGGGCAGACGCTGTTTTGACGCCGTCGGTTCTGACAGGAACAGAAACTATTTAGCGCTGCCGAAGTGAGCGCTGTTTATGAAAGCAGGCCGCTCATTTCCGAATCGCCGCATTTCCAGTCCGAATCGCCGCATTTCCAGCCAGGAGTCTCCGAGCCGGGTACGCCGGACATGTTAGTTGAAGCGTCGGCAGAAAATACGCCGAACCTGCCGGGTATCATCCTGCGGTCTGAGCCGCCCGTCCGCAGTCCTCGTGCGATCCTTTACCGTGGCCGGGACCGGGCGCACCGGTGCGATGTGGTCGTGAAGGTGCAGCGGGCGACTGGTGACCCCGTCTTGATCAGCCGGTTCGACCGTGAGGGGGCGGCTCTGCTGCGGCTGCGCCACCCAAGCATTGTCACGCTGTATGCGTTCCACCCCGGTAACGCGGCGAAGAACGATCCGGCGGCGCTGGTTCTGGAATATGTTCCCGGTACGACACTGGCCGCATGGGTGGCCGAAGATGGCTTTCTCCCGCCGGAGCGTGTCGTTCCCATCGTTGCCGCCATTGCCGCGGCGCTTGACTGCGTTCATGCACTGGGGGTCGTGCACCGAGACATCAAACCTTCCAGCGTTCTGCTGCCCCCACGCGGCCCAGCGAAGCTGACGGATTTCGGCGCTGCCCGGATGGACGACGCCCTGCCGCTGACGGTCATGGGCGACATCCTCGGCTGCGCCGAATATTCCAGCCCGGAGCAGGTGCATGGCGCGGAAGCCGCAGATGCCCGAAGCGACGTGTATTCTCTCGCGGCTGTCGCTTATTTCGCCCTGACCGGCACACCGCCGTTCCGCGCCGCCGACTCCAGTACGCAGTCGCAGCTTTCGGTCATGCACCGCCAGGTCTTTTCGAGTCCGCCCCCTTTGCGCCTCCACCGTCCGGGTCTTTCTCCTGCGATTGAAGAAGCTGTCCTGCGCGGGCTGGCTAAAGCCCCGGACGCGCGGTATGCGTCTGCGGGTCAGCTTGCCGCTGCGCTTCAAGCCGCGCTGGCCGCCTCCTCGGGTGAGCCTCAGCAAAAAGCGATTGATGCGTCCGCCCGCCGCAGCGGGGTTCTGGCCGGAGGCGCCGCCGCCGCGGTTCTGCTGGCCGGGTTTGCACTTTGGGCCGGCAGCGGAGGTGCGTTCAGGCCGCCGGTGACTGTGCCGGCCGCCACTGACTCGCCCACGCGGCCGGCCAAGCCCCTGCCGCTTAAACGAGAAACTCGGGCAGCGTTTTCCCTCATCCGCGCCGCTTCAACCCAAGCGCCTGCACAGGCTGCACCGATAGCCGCGCGGCAGAAAATGTCTCGGGCCGCGTTCCCTCCGAAGCCGCTGCCATTATCCAAGTTGCCGCAAGTCGCTACTGTTCCTCTCGTGCCTCGCCTGCCATCATTGAACAGTGCTAAGATTACGGTCAAAAATAAGGCGGCCTCTGCTGTGACACGCGCGGGCTGGTATGCGGTGTCAGGCTGGCTCACGTTGCCTCGTCCATCTTCTCAGCCTCGTCAATCTTCTCAAAAACCAGAGCTTGTCCGTGCTTCGCCGCTGCGGCTCGAAGTTGACGGTCATCCGCTTCCCGCGCTTGCGTCGGGACGGTGGACAATTCTGCCGGTGGGGCAGCACCGTGTGACGTTTCAGCCGGCGGAAGGCCTGGGGGCCGGCCCTAAAACATGGACTATTAAAATTGCGCCATCGGCACATCTCAGCCAGCAGGTTTCTTTGCCGCACGTGCCGCTGCCGGCTACTCCAACACACCTGCGTAATCCTTAACTGAGACTGCCGGGGTTGTGGAAAACCCCGGCAGGGCAGTGTCCTTCGGACAGAAAGAAGACACTCGCCTGCAATTCTCTGCCTCACCTTGTCTGCACGACATCTTCTCTCCTGCACGACATCTTCTCGCAATATCGCGTATAATAACGGCAGGGAGAACCTTCCATGTCCGTGACACTTTCGAGCGAGGCCACACCGGGACCAAACGCGATCTCAGAGGCGCTGGCGCAGATTACAAGGCGGCTGCGGCTTGTCCGGTGGGTGCGCCATGCCGCGCGTGGGGCACTCGCCGGGACAGTCCTCGCGCTTCTTGCCGTTGTTCTGGCCCATTTTGACTGGCTTCCCGACTGGCTCCCGCTGGAAGCGGCCATTCCTATTCCTCTCATGGCGGGCATTCTCGCCGGTACGGTGACGACGTTTTTGCGCCCGATCTCCCGGATGGACGCCGCACGCCTTGCGGAAGCTCGGCTTGGCCTCAAAGAGCGGCTTTCTTCGGCGCTGGAGTTCGAGAAAACGCCGGGCGCGAACGATCCCGAGGCGGCGGTGCTGCGCCGTCTTCAGCTTGCCGATGCAGCGATCCACGCCCGCACCCTCAAAGCCGCGGATGCGGTGCCGCTGCGAGTGCCGTGGGAAGCCAAAGCATTTGCTGCCGGGCTGGCGCTGATCGCGCTGGCGCTGATTGTTCCGAGCCTGCCGGTGTTTGTGCCGCCGGGCGTGAAGCTGGAGCGGCAGATCGTCCAGAAAACCGGCTCGAAGCTGGAGCAGACGGCGAAAGTCATTCAAAAGCAGGCCGACCTGCAAAGCCTTCCTGGTACAAAGCGTTCCGCCGCGCTGATGCAGCGTTTGGGCCAGCGGCTGGCAGCCGGGCATCTGGACAAAAAGCAGGCTATGGTCCAGATGTCGAAGCTTACCCAGCAAATGCGCCAGGAGCTTCAGAAGACGGCGGCGGCGAATTCCAGCGCCGGGGCAGGCGGCAAAAGCATGGCCCAGGCCGGTCAACAGCTCGCGCAGGCGATGGCCGGGGGCCAAAACGCTTCTGGGAACAACGGCAAGCAGGCCGGCGCAGGCCAGAAGAACGGCGGCAGCGGGTCAAAAAGCGGACAGAAAGCCGGGCAAAACGGCGGCGCGGGCGCAAAAAGCGCGACTGGGGACAAGTTTAACGGCTTCAATGTCCCAACATCAAGCAAGTCCAAGTCAAGCCAGAGCAGCCCAAACGGCTCCCCAGCACAGGCCACACCGGAGATGCAACGCGCCGCGCAGGCCATGCAGCAAAACGACAGCCAGGCCCTCAGCCAGCAGTTACGTCAGATGGCGGATAGAATCCAGTCCGGCAAGATGTCGGCGAGCGAGCAGCAGCAGGCGGCATCGGATGTTCAGAAGCTCGCTGATGCATTGAAGAACACGCCGATGCCGGAAACACAGCAGCACGCTCAGGCCGCTGCCGATGCCCTGAAGCGCGGCGACACGCAGGCCGCTGCATCGGAGATGCGACGCGCCGCCGCGTCCGCCGAGCGCGAAGCGCAGGAGCAGGCCGACCAGCAGGGCCAGCAGGACGCCGCGCAGGGCATGGAAGACGCCGAAAGTCAGATGGCGGGGGCCAATAGCCCCGGAGACATCAGCGATGACAATAGCCAGCCCGGCCAGGGGCAGGGGAAAGGTCAAGGCAAAGGGCAGGGGAGCGGCAACGGCTCGGGGGACGGCGACGGCTTCGGCAACGGGGAGGGCCTTGCCAGCGGCCAGGGCAAGCACGGCCACGGCAAGGGAAACGGCGGATCGGGCGGCGGCGGCATGTCCGGCGGCAAGCCCGGCGACACCGGCGAAGGCAGCAGCCCGGTCAAGCATCTCGGCAAAGCCGGCGACGCCCTGAACCCCAAAGGCGTCAAGCTGTATTTCGGCAGGCCGCTGAATGCCGGCCCGTCTAAGACCGGCCCGACCCGCAAAGTCGGCGCGAACCCGAACGCCGCGCCGGGCAGCACCGCCAGCCAGGTGCCGTATTACAATTACGTCGCCCCCGCCCAGAAGAGCGCCGAGTCCGCGATGGACAAAGAAGACATCCCGCCCGCCTACCGCTCCGATGTCCGCAAATACTTCAACTCGCTCAACCCGCCGGCAGCAGGAAGATGATGGTAACTTGTCATGTCTAATGAGAACGATGGGCGACCGTTTGCGCCTTCTAAGTTCGTGGAGACCACCGCCGAGTGGCTTCCTACGAAGCTTTGTCCCCGGAGGAGTATGCCGAACAGAAGAAGCAGGCTGAAGAAGAGAGTCTGGCGCTGATGCAGGAACTTGGAGAGGAATAAGACGAAGCCATGCCATAAATGGCACGGCTATACGGCGCAGCCGCCACGAAACACCGCTTCGCGGGGTTGAGAGCAAGACAGGAAAATCATGTTCCAATTCGTCGAAGGACAAGTAGTCGCTCCGACAGAAGAATATCCTATCATCGGTCTGTATCTGGGGCATACCGGCGTGATCTAGGCGTTTTATGATATAACGCCGCCTGCCTATGAAGTCACTTTCAAAGGCAAAGATGGCAGGCCATTCGACATGACGATGAGCGAGGATGAGCTTGTGGCTGTGCCAGTGTCGCGTAAACTCACAGCTTCAAATGTTTGAATGCTAGTTTCCGGCAAGCGCGTGCTTGGCGGCGGCTTTGACTTTGGGGGAAGGGTCGTGGGCGGCAAACTTCTTCAAGAGGGCCTGGGAGGCGGCGTCGGGGGGCAGGGCGTCGATGACGGCGAGGCGGACGGCTTCGCGGTCGGATTGACCGAGTTGGTGGAGGTAGTCGTAGGCTTCGGGCGCTCGCACAGTGGCGAGGGCGAGCACGACGGCTTTGAGGGTGTCGCCGGAGAAGCTGGGAATGGCTCCGGCGAGAAGCGCTGCCGCGCCGGGTGACTGGGTGCGTGCGATCATGAGTGCACTGTACGCGGCGAGGCGTCGGTCGGAGTGCTTCAAATAGGGTTCCAGGACTTCGAGGGCGTGGGGGTCTTCGAGATCAACCAGTGCGGTCATGCACTCTTGAAGGACTTCGGGTTCTTCGTTTTCCGGGTGAACCAGCTTGAGCGTGAGAGGCAGCCGGGCTTCGGGTCTGCCGCTGATGGAGAGGGCCTGGGCGGCGGCTTTGCGCGGCTCCATCTTGACCGTCGGGTCAATCGGGGCGCGGTTAAACGCAAAGCCGCTGCGGTCGAACAGAAGCAGGGCGATGTCGCGGACGGAGTCGGGGTCACCAATCTGCGCGAGGGCTAAAGCGCAGTTGGCCCGCAGGTGGGCCGCGGTGTCGAACGGAACGCCGCCGACGGCTTCAACTTGGACAATTTTAATGCCGAGGCGGAGCATCTCGGACGCCGGACGGTACTCTAGTCGGCCCAGTGCAAACGCCAGATTGGCCCGCACATGGCAGCCGGGGTCAAGCTTCAGGCCGTCGGCGCAAAGTGCGCCAAAGTGTTCGGTCATGGCAAGCGCGGCGCGGTCGTCAGCCCCGCTGCCATTCTCATCTTTCTCGCCAAGCGCTTCGGCGGCAAGCGCGGCAACATAGGGAGACTTGTCGGCAAGCGCTTCCAGCAAAAGCGGCTGCCGCTCGGCTGGGTCAAGCCGGGCGATTTGGGCAACTGCGCTGATGCGGTCCTGGGTCTGGCGGGAGCGCAGCTTGGCTCGGATTTGTTCAGCGTCCATAGGTATTCCAAAATAGGGTAGGGGCAGGTCTCCGTGCCTGCCGTCTTCACCCGTGCCTGCCGTCTTCACCCGTGCCTGCCGTCTTCACCCGTGCCTGCCGTCTTCACCCGTGCCTGCCCTTCTTCACCCGTGCCTGCCCTTCTTCACCCGTGCCTGCCGTCTTCACCCGTGCCTGCCCATCAAAGAGACGGCGCATATGGATCAAGACGGGCAGGCACGGATCAAGAAGGGCAGGCACAGGCAAGAAGGGCAGGCACAGGCAAGAAGGGCAGGCACGGGGACCTGCCCCTACTGTTTGGGCAGCTCGGCGGTTTTGGACTGCCAGGCGGCGACAAGGCGGTCTTCGTAGTCGTCGGTGTCGCTGTCTTTGAGCTTGCCGTTTTCTTCCAGCCATTTCAGCGTGCGCCGCGTGCCTTCGCGGAAGTCAATCGTCTGGCCGGTGTAGTTCGTGTCGTGCTTGAGCTTGGAGTTGTCAAAGATGGACGGCCATTCGAAAATCTCGTAGGTGCCTCCAGCCAGCTTGGGCGCGGCTTCGCGCAGGGTTTCAGTCGGGATATAAACTGGTGTGAATGTGCCGCCGGCGACTTCAGCAACCTGGCTGTGGTAGGTGTTCCAGGTAAACCATTCGTCGCCGGTGATGTTGTAGGCTTCGCCCAAACACCGGGTGTTGCCCATCGTGCCGATAAAGCCTCGCGCGACATCGTCCACATGGCAGGAGGCCCACAGCGAGTTGCCGTCGCCCTGGACGATGATCGGCTTTTGCTTGCGGAGACGGTCAATGAACGTGTCACCGGGGCCGACCGAGCGGATGATGCCGCCGCCTTCGCCGTAGGAGTGCGATGGGCGCATGATGGTTGCCGGAAACGCTTTTTCTTCATACGCTTGCAGCAGCAGCAGCTCGCAGATGGCTTTGTCTTTGCCGTAGGAGCCGAGGCTGTGGTACGGCTCGGTCTCGGTCGTGGGAAGCTGCGACACTGGGCCGGAATAAACGCAGACCGTGGAGCAGTGAATAAACTGGCCGCAGCGGCCTTCAAAGGCGCGGATCGCCGATGCCGAATCGTCGGGCGCGAACGCCACCATGTCCACGACAACGTCGTAAGTCTTGTCCGCAAAAGTCCCTTCAAACGCCGCATAGTCTTTGCGGTCGCCCTGAATGACATTTGCGCCGTCCGGCAGGCGGTTCTCCGACTTGCCCCGGTTGAACAGCGTGACCTCGTGGCCGGCCTCTAAAAGCTGCCGGGCAATGGAAGTCGAGATCAGCCCGGTCCCGCCGATAAACAAAACGTGCATCGATAAGTTCCTCCGATGATGCTGTTGTACCCGATTCCGGCTGAATTCTGCTGGCCGCATCTCCAACAGGGAAAGCCGATCCAGTTTGCTTTCTTTAAGTGCCGAGGTCTGCACTGTAGGCGAGTTCTTTTTGCGCTTCCAGGGCCGTCAGCCGGACTGTCAGAGCCTCATGGACCCGCTCGTAAGCATCGCTTCCGGTCAGCAGGCGGCGCGGCGCGGGCGTCACGTCCACGGAGCCAATCATGGCCTGCACCACTTTCGCTGCATCGCCATTGATGGCAAATGACCCTGCGGCAATGGCGCGGCGCGTCTCGCCCGACGGCGTCTGGTCATACACAGCCATTGGAGGCGGGCTAATCAGCCCTGCGCCAAAGTTTGTGCGGGTCGGGCCGGGTTCCACAATCGTAAGCTCAATGCCGAATGGCGCGATTTCCTGAGAAACCGCTTCCACAAAGCCTTCAATGCCCCATTTCGTCGCGTGGTAGAGGCTGAAGTTCGGGTAGGCGATCTGGCCGCCTTCCGACGACACCTGCAAGATGCGCCCGCCGCCCTGCGCCCGCAGATGCGGCAGCGCAGCCCGAATGACCTGAATGGAGCCGATCAGATTGGTGTTGATCTGCTGGACAATCTGCTCGTCCGTGACTTCTTCCCCGGCCCCAAAGAGCGCGTAGCCCGCGTTGCTGACCACCACATCAATGCGGCCCAGTGCCGCAAACGCTTCATTGACGACTTGCTTGACCGTCGGCGTATCGGAAACATCAAGCAATACAGGGCGGAACTGCTCGCCGTGCTGCGCCTTCAAATCGTCCACGGCTTCGAGCTTGCGGGCGGTTCCGGCAACGCGGTCGCCGCGCTCCAAAAGCTGCTCCGCCATGATGCGTCCCAGCCCGCTGCTGACGCCCGTAATGAACCAATTCCTCTGCATATTGTCTCTCCCTGGCTTTAATGACTGTAGATATTATGGGGCAACATAACTCAGAGAAAATAACCTAATCCTGGGCAGTTCTTGCCTAATCCGAGAAAGCCCCGGCGGCGCGGGGGCGACAACCGGGTAAACTCTTTCTATGGACACTACCAATTCCGAAGGATATGGTTCGGAAGAATATGGCGGGCTTTCCAGCGAGCTGCAGCAGGCGGAACTCGCGGCGCTGATTGACCGGCTGACGCCCAGCGATGGAACACACGAGACCGCCATCGTGCCGCTTAAGCTGTACCGCTCTTCCACACCTTTGACCGCGATCCACGGCGTCTACAAGCCGAGCCTGTGCCTGATTGCGCGGGGCAGCAAACAAGTGATGCTGGGGGAAGAAGTCTACCTTTATGACCCTTCGCATTTCTTGCTAGTGGCCGTTGACCTGCCGGTCATCAGCCAGGTAGCGGAAGCGACACCCGAGGCACCGTACCTGAGCTTGTCGCTGGATATTGACCCGCGGCAGATCAGCGCCCTAGTGACGGAGTTAAGCCTGCCGGAGACACCAGCATTGCCTACAACGCGCGGCATTGGGGTCGGCGGCTTGGACTCGCTGATGCGAGGCACTTTCATTCGCCTGCTGCGCCTGCTGGACGCGCCGCAGCATGTCCCCGTACTGGCTCCACTGATCGAGCGCGAGATTTTGTATCTGATCCTGGCAAGCGAGCAAGGGGCCGTTCTGCGCCGGATCGCGTTTGCCGGCAGCGAACTGGAAGGCATCCTCAAGGCTCTGCACCGTCTGAAGCTCTGCTTCGCCGAGCCGCTGAAAGTGGACGAGCTGGCCCGCGAAGCCCATATGAGTTTGTCCGTGTTCCACCAGCATTTCAAGGCTGTGACCACGCTGACGCCCTTGCAGTACCAAAAGCGCCTGCGCCTTCAGGAAGCCCGCCGGCTGATGCTGGCTGAGGCGGTAGATGCGGCGACGGCAAGTTTCCAGGTCGGCTATGAGAGTCCGTCGCAGTTCAGCCGGGAATACCACCGCCTGTTTGGCGACTCGCCTCGGCGGGATATGGCCCGGCTGCGTACCTCGGCATAACGCCGCAAAAAAGAATCGTACCACTTTGTATTTCTTCCTTGACAATCTATATTTAGGGTGTTATACTAGAAATCCGCACAAGATATAGGATGTAGTGCTGAGATGAAGCAGGTTCTATGAAGTGTCCCTACTGCGGCCATGACAACGATGCGGTGCTTGACTCGCGGCCGATGCGCGACGGCGAAGCGATCAAGCGACGCCGTGAATGCAAGCACTGCGAGCGGCGCTTCACCACGTTTGAGACCATTGAAGAAATGCAGCTCACGGTGGTCAAAAAGCCGGACCGGGACGGCCATCAGCGGCGGGAGCCGTTTGACCGCAACAAGCTGCTGCGCTCGCTGCGGGTGGCCTGCCAAAAGCGGCCCATCTCGGAAGAAACTCTGCAAACCATCACCGACGACATTGAGCGCACTTTGGCAAACAGATTAGACAAAGAAGTGCCGTCTGCCGACATCGGCGAGATGGTCATGGAGAACTTAAGCCGCTTGGACCAAGTCGCCTATGTGCGTTTCGCGTCGGTATACCGCCAGTTCGAGGACGCCACCCAGTTCCGCGACATTGTGAACTTAATCAAGAAGCAGAGCGGGCGGCTAAGAAAAGAATAGACAAAAAAGATCAGACAAGAGCCACGGAATAAGAGCCACGGAATAAGAGCCACGGAATAAGAGCCACGGAATAAATTCCGAGGCTGGGAAAGTGCCCAGTGTCGCGGCGACACGAGAAAGAATTAAGAGACCCTTCGGCTCCTTGTTGTCATTCTTAACGTCGCCTCGACGGCGGGCTTTAGCAGCCTCGGAATTTATTCCGTGGCTTCCTGAAGAGCAGAGCTAAACGAAATCAGAAAAGGAAGCAATCATGGCTGAGAAAAGCAGCAAAAAGAACGCGGGAACGACTTTAGACTTGATGGACGAGGATGAAGCTCCGACGCCGCGCCCGGCACGGAAGGCCGCTGCGCCAGTCTCTCCGGCGGAGCCGGTCCCGGTGGTCGTTTCCGAAGCCGACGGGGCGCTGTTCGGCGGCGAGGACGTAGACTTGGAAGCGCGGCATCCCGCCGATGTTCCGGTCAGCGGGTTCCCCGCACCGTCTCAGATCGCGCTTGTCGCGGAACCGGACCCGTTTGCCGAGGAAGACCCGTTTGAGGACAGTGTCATGGCCCGAATGCTGGCCGATGAGCCGGCCCCGCTTCTCAGTCCGCTCCGCGCCGCCCGTGAAGATTTCAACGCTGTTAATGAAGAAGTCAGCGCCAATGAAGAAGTCAGCGCCGTCGCCGAGCCGGACCTGAGCGCGTTTGCCGACCCCGTAGCTGTGCCCGAAGTCGAGCAGGCCGTTGATTTCACCGCTGAGTTTATCGCGGTAGAACCTGTACAAGAGATTGTCTTAGAACCAGA
>CAXSZN010000052.1:0-2666 GCA_964241935.1 uncultured Armatimonadales bacterium | reverse complement strand
AGAGATTGTCTTAGAACCAGAAATTGTCTTAGAACCAGAAATTGTCTTAGAACCAGAAATTATGCTAGAAATGGAAGCCCCGATGCCTGTTACCTTTGCCGCACCCGAAACAAAGCCGGAGCCGAAACCAGCTAAGACTGCTCCTGCGAAAAGCGCCAAGATGAATGCGCCGGGCCTGACATTTACCCGCCGCTACACCCAGCCGGGACAGGACGTTTGGGAGACCAGCGAATGGGAGATCCGCAGCGCCAGCATTGTCGGCAGTGAGGGCACGGTTGTCTTCGAGCAGAAGGGTGTCGAAATCCCAAAAGCCTGGTCCCAGCTTGCCACCAATGTTGTTGTGTCTAAGTATTTTAGGGGTCAGATCGGCACCTTGGAGCGCGAGTATTCAGTCAAGCAGCTTATCGGACGTGTTGCCGACAAGATTTTGGAATGGGCGAAGCTCGGCAGCTACTTTGCGACTGAAGAGGATGCCGAGACGTTTCACGACGAGCTGCGCTTCATTTTGCTGCATCAGTTCGCCGCGTTCAACAGCCCGGTCTGGTTCAACTTAGGCTGGGCCGGACGCCGCCAAGCCGTGAGCGCGTGCTACATTACGGAAGTGGATGACTCAATGGAGTCTATCTTAGACTTGTACAAGACCGAAGGAATGCTGTTCAAAGACGGCTCCGGCTCGGGGCATAATCTGTCGCCGCTGCGGTCGTCCAAAGAGCCGCTGTCGGCGGGCGGGCGCTCCTCCGGGCCGATTGCGTTTATGAAGGGGCTGGACGCTTCGGCGGGTTCTATTAAATCGGGCGGCTCGACGCGCCGGGCAGCGAAGATGGTGATTTTGAACGCCGACCACCCGGATATTCAGGAGTTTATTGACTGCAAAAAAGACGCCGAGCTGAAGGCCCATGCGCTGATTGACGCCGGTTACTCCGGCGCGTTTAATGTCAGCGGCGGCGCGTATGACACGGTGCCGTTCCAGAACGCAAACCACTCCGTCCGCGTCACCGACGAGTTCATGCAGGCGGTCGAGACCGACGGCCCGTGGGACACCAAGTTCCGCACCGACGGCAAGACCGCCGAGACCCTGCGGGCGCGTGACCTGCTGCACTCCATCGCCGAAGGAACGTGGGTCTGCGGCGACCCTGGAATGCAGTACGACACCACCGCCAACGACTGGCACACCTGCGCCAACACGGATAGAATTCATGCAAGTAATCCGTGCGTTACAGGTGACACGCTCGTCGCGACTACGGACGGCTGGCAGCGAATTGACGCGCTGGTTGGGCAGTCGGCGCGAGTTATCGGCGCAGACGGTTTGCCGCACTTTGTAGATCGCATCTTCCCGACGGGACACAAAGCTGTCTTCAAGCTGCGGACCCGCGCTGGGTACGAAGTGACGATTACCGAAGACCATTTAGTCTTGACGGCAGAGCGCGGCGATGTTTCTGTCAAAGACCTGCGAATCGGCGAACACATTAAACTGGAAGGGGCTGGTTTTGGGCGTCAAGCGCTGGGCGAGGATTTAGCTGTCGCAATTGGGCTTGCCGTTGGTGACGGCTGCTTGTCGCGTCCAATGGGGGATGGAAGCGGCAGCCCTCAAGTTATTCTGACCATGTCAGAGAACGAAGCGCCAATCCTGCACAAGATCGCGCAAGCGCTGAACACGCAGAAACGAGTCTACCGCGAGGCCGGTCTCGGCGGCTACGGCAAAGACACGCTCGTTAAAGAACTGTCGTCTCCCGGCGTGACACGCCTTGCACTTGGGGCTGCTCCGATTATCTCTCTCTTCACGGAGTTCGCCGTGCTGGACGAAGGCAGCGCTCACAAGCGGTTTACAAATCGCGTTTACGATCTGGACAAGCCGGCCCTGGCTGCCATGCTTTGCGGCCTCTTCACCGCCGACGGCACAGTGGCAAACTACGGCGACAAGAGCCAGTACGTTGCCCTTGATTCCACTTCGCAGGAACTGCTTCAGCAGGTTCAGGTGCTGCTTCTGTCGTTTGGCATCAAGTCCAAAATGTACACCGAGCGGCGCGGCGGCGCGACCGAAGCGACTTTGCCTGACAGCCAGCGCGAGCCGAAGACGTATTCGGTTCAGGAAGTGCATTCATTGCGGATCACGCGCTCGTCGCGTGTCATCTTCGAGCGAGAAATTGGCTTTGATCCTGCCAGCGCGAAAGCTGCAAGTCTGCGTCAGATGAACTTGGCCTTTACGACCTACAAAGACACGATGACAGACGAAATTGCGTCCGTCACCGAAGCAGGTACAGCTGATGTATACGACCTGACTGAAGGCGTGACACATCACTTTGTCGCCAACGGCCTAGTGGTCCACAACTGCTCGGAGTTCTTTTTTCTGAACTCAACGGCGTGCAATTTGTCGTCGCTGAACTTGATGAAGTTCCGGGACGCTCAGAGTGGGGCGTTTGATACCGAGTCGTTTGAGCATGCGGTTCAAGTCATGATTACGGCGCAGGAGATTGTGGTCGGCTTTGCTCACTACCCAACGGAAAAAATTGAAGAGCGCTCGCATCGGTTCCGGCCTTTGGGGCTGGGCTATGCGAACTTGGGCGCACTTTTGATGGCGGCGGGCCTGCCGTATGACAGCGATGCGGGACGCGCGTATGCCGGGGCCGTGACAGCGCTGATGACGGGCCGGGCATACCATCAGTCGG
>CAXSZN010000051.1:3236-36493 GCA_964241935.1 uncultured Armatimonadales bacterium | reverse complement strand
CACGTTACACCGCCGCCGAGGTCGTCGAGACCATCAGCCAGCACCCGGAGCGCCGACGTTCCGGGTCACCGCCAGCCTGAGCCGCCTCGATGACATCCAGTTCCTGCCCATCGGGCCGGAAGACACGCGCCTCGGAGCGGCCCCCGTGACGCCGCTGGGCGACACGCGGGTGGGCGGCCCGGTAGGGCCGGGCGAGCTGAAGACGCTGAAGGCCGAGCTGTATGGGGCGCTTGACGGTGTGCTTGACCTGGCCCTGGCTGCCGCACCGGTGCCGGAGGCGGACAAAGCAGCGGTTGCCAGCCTTAGCGCCCCGTACCGCCGCCTCGCCGTGATTGTGCTTCTTCCCGCTTACCATGCGTTGAACCCCGCCTTTTTTGCATGGCTGGAACAAAACGCCGCTTGAACAGCTTACGGTTCAGGCGCTTCTACTCTCACTGCTCACCGGCGCAACCCTCCTCGCCGGCATATGCCCACCCCGTCTGTCCCTCCAACAGCTCTTCCTCCCGATAACTACGCATCTTCCTGGCCCTGCCGCCGGAATCCGACATCCTGAACCAGGCGGGGGTTCCCGCCCACACGGAAGCCCAAACCCCGGAGAACATCCAAAAGGCGCTGGAGGGCCTGATAAGCCTTTGAGGGTGGTGGATGAACCTGTCGGACATTGATGGCAATTTCCTGGAGAAGAGCGTGGAGCAGAGAACGATTGATGCCAAAGATGCAGACATTAAGGCGTGGTTGAGTACTAGCCCACCTGCCGGCAGAAATATGCCAGCTATTGAATATGATCCGCAAATGGAAAACTTAGGGGATGGTTACAGCCGTCCCGCACAAAATGCGCCTTATGCTTCGAGTCGTTCTCAAATCAACTGGTACTGGTGGGTACATCATACAGACTGCATTTCCTGGAAAGTAGAAGCAACCGGAAAGTAGAAGAACACTATGAACTGGCAAAAAAATCTCGGCGATGTGCTCGGTTCGTATTTTTGTGATTGCTCGATTGAAGAGGGAGCCGCTGAGTTGGTCTTCACTAGTGAGGACGACCTTGAGTACCACCGTCTTTGTTTGTCAGCTTTTGAGGAGGGTCTCAGAGCATCTACCGAAGGGAGCCAGGAGCAAAAAGCTGAACTAATTGCTCTCCTGCGCCGCGCAAACCTTGCAGCCGCCACTGCTGAAGATGTACTTGATATTTTGGAGGAAATACAGTCAGAATACTTAAAACAGTACAAGGCTGTAGCCGCCAGCAAAAGATAGCACTCATGCTTCTCAAACAGCAGTAACGCCGCAGGGCGCGAGGGTAAACACAAGCCAGGCAACGCAAGCA
The DNA here is from genome assembly GCA_964241935.1 of uncultured Armatimonadales bacterium. Lineage (GTDB taxonomy): Bacteria > Armatimonadota > Armatimonadia > Armatimonadales > Capsulimonadaceae > JANXMY01. The sequence goes on along the minus strand of CAXSZN010000051.1, from coordinate 35,172 downwards.
GCCGCAATCCGGAGAACATCCAAAAAGCGCTGGACAACGGCCAGGGGGTTGTCACCGGCCATGATGCGGCGACGCTGTGGGAGGGCGACCCGAACTACCAAGCCGACCCAAACAACCCGGTGCAGGGCGGCCATGCAGTTCACACAACGGGCCTGGTGCGGGATGCGAATGGCAACGTGACCCACTACGTCATCAACGACACCGGCACCGGCACGTCAGGCCGGATGGTGCCTGCCGACCAGTTCCACCAGTCGCTCGACACCGGCCCCGCCGCCGTCACCGATGCTCCCATCGGAAACATAAATCGGAAACATAAATCGGAAACATAGAAAGGGAAGTTCTGATGCCAACACGTTACACCACTGCGGAGGTCGCTGAGGCCGTAGGAAATCACCCGGAGCGCTGGGCGAAAGTCACACGCGAGGCGGCCCTGTCGCTGCCGGTTCCGATTGAACACGCCGCAGCGGAGGCACTTGCCTTTTTCTGGTATCCCGTGGGTGGGCCGGTCCAGAACCGGGTTGTCGGCGCACCCACGTTCCGGGTCACTGCCAGCCTCGCTCGGCTCGACGACATCACCTTCCTCCCTGCCGGCCCAGACAGCTTGGGCTTAGGCGTCGCGCCGGGAACGGCTTTGGGCAAGCCTACCATCGGCGGCCCAGTTGCACCCGATGAGCTGAAGACGCTGAAGGCCGAGCTGTATGGGACGCTTGACAGTGTGCTTGACCTGGCCCTGGCTGCCGCACCGATGCCGGAGGCGGACAAAGCAGCGGTTGCCAGCCTTAGCGCCCTGTACCGCCGCCTCGCCGTGATTGTGCTTCTTCCCGCTTACCGTGCGTTGAACCCCGCCTTTTTTGCATGGCTGGAACAAAATGCCGTGTAAGCGTGCGCGTCCGGTGTGGCCGTTTCGGTCACGGGAACTGCGGTAGACCTGGATTTCGACAAGCATCGCCCGGCGCTTGCCGAGATGCTGGCAACCATGAAAGCCAATTGATGCCCCATGCCTAACGCGCCTGCTGCCCGTGTCACCGATCAAGTTCTGCACTCTGAGGCGAAGACATTCCGCCGCATCGGCATGGGACTCGGGGCGCTTGCGGGCATCGGCATTGGGGCATTCTTAGTGGTTGCTTCAGGCGCGGTGGAAGTCCTTTCCGCCGGCACACTGACACCGGTTGCGGCACTCGGCGTTTATGTCGGCGCGGCTCAAATTTGAGGAGATTGACAATGACAAAGGTCGAGATTTTTCAACAGGCCTTGAGCGGCTGCCAAAAGCTTGGGCAGCAATTGCGAGACAATCCTCTGCTGAGATCAGCGCAAACCCAGCTTCAGTATCTTATTGATCTGGAACAGGGAAAGCGGCAGGATTGGGGACGCTTGAATGACATCAGCCTCGGTTTGATTACGGTTCGCGAGATCGAGGGCGTAGATGACGCTCTGGCAAACTGGGTATACGATCAGGTTATGCCGGCAGTGAAGGAGATGCAGCAGTCCAGTAGTTTTGGCGGTCAGCCTGCGGCAAATGCACAGGAACCGCTTGGCAAAAGCAATGACCTCCTATCAAGCCGTACTGTCGCACTGCAAACAGTAGCGCTTGAAGACTACATCGAAACGCTGCACTTTACGCCCGATGGCAAAACACTTGTCAGTGCCTTGACGCATAATGATGTGATGCTCTGGCGCGTTTCGGAGAAGCACATGAAGCAGCAGTTCTCATTTCCAAGCGGACTGAAGCGGCTTTATGACATCGCCCTCAGCCCAGATGGAACACGGCTGGCAACGGCCGGCCTAGCGGCAAAGGGCCAGGAAGCGCTGCATCTCTGGGATTTGTTCAGGGGCAAGCGGGAGAAGGGATATTCTTTCCTCGACTCTTACCTGCTTTCGGTAGCCTTCTCGCCTGACCAAGCACGGCTGCTGGCGGCGGGGTCGCAGGAAGAGCTGCACGTCGTCAATTTAACGACAGATGAAGTCGAATTCGCCCTCACGAACGACGATCAGGAAGAAGAGGACTTTTGGGGGTTAGGTGAGCGTAACACATCCATCGTGTATCATCCTGACGACAAAACCGTATTGATTACGGCTTGCAGCCAAGCGGGTTCCGGGGTGGTGTTTTGTGAGCTGGATCAAGCCGGTCTCATTCCGCGCCCGGACTTGACGCTGGAATTAGTTTATGATGTGCTGACCCCGGCGGCCTTCAGTCCCGATGGGCGCTTTTTTGCGTTTGCCGACTGGAACGTCAAGCTGTACTCCTTCCCGGACCGGAAATCATTAGGTATCTTTAGTCCAGAAGGTCAGCGTCTGGGGGAGCCGTCGGATAATCCGGTCGTGCGGCGCTCCTGGTCGAACGTGCTCTTTACGCCGGACAGCCGGACATTGATCTGCGGCTCCCCCGACGGCGGCATCTTCTTGTGGGACGTGCCTTCCGGCACTCTGCGCCAGACACTGACCGGCCATGACGGCGGCGTGCTCGCCCTCGCCCTTGATCCCACCGGGACCCGGCTGGCCTCAAGCGGACACGATAAGACACTGCGGCTGTGGCAGATGCCCAGCGGAAATAGGTAAGCTGCCATGACTGCTGAGATTGCCTCACTGCCGGGATTTCTTCGCCTTGCCCTGGCACTGCTGCTGGTTCTTCTCCTGCCTGCGGGCTTTATGGGATTGTGTCTGCTTGGACTGCGGCAGGCTGGAACCGTCCGCTCCGCCTCATTTTTGAACATCTTCACGGCAGGGCTGACATTTCTTCTGCTGGTAGTCCTCGCTCTCAGGCATTCTCCTGCGGTGCTTGCTTGGTGCCTCGCCGCCGCCGCTGTTCTCGCGCTGGTGCCGCTGGCTTTAGACCACGTTGTCCGGCGTGGAAGCGCTTCTTCCTCTTCGCCGCTGCCGCTGCCGATCCGAGTGGCGGCGATCTTGTTCGTTCCCCTGTTTTTCCTCTGGCTCAGTTTCGTGGAAGATACACTGCATGTTTCCCTGCCGCGAATCTATATCCTGCCGCCACGATAGCATCCACGATAGCGGGCGGCGAGGACGATCTTTTCAGCGCCGGCAGTGTGCCGTCTCACACTGAGGCGGGCACCCGCCGCCCCTAGCCGCCAGATCCAGCCGCAGGCGCTTTTATAACAAACACGACGCAGGGCAACATAGCCAAGGAGACACTCAACATGATGCAGCAGAATACGCTGGAAGACGCACTGGCGTTAGGACAGGCAGGCAAAACGTCGGCGGAAGATTTTCTCAAGACGCTGATCAAGTCGCAAGTCTTCGTGCCCAGCCGGCAGGAAGTGCAGCCGGACGGTGCCGGGCTGGCTCCGCTCGTGCTGGAACAACAAGGGAAGCCGTTTGTCGCCATATTTAGCTCTTTGGAACGCGCTCAATCTGCGGGGAGCCAGTCCGCTTACTGCCTTCAAATCGTGTGCAATGCGCTTTTGCCGCGTCTGCCGCACGGCTACGGCCTTGTCATCAACCCCGGCTTCGCACTTGGCCTCCAAATTGATGCCAGCGGCGTTCAAAAGATCTACCGAGAATTGGCTAGTGCAGGCTGAGTTCGGCAGACCTTACCCCTTGTAAGTGACGTGTCAAATTTTTTTGCGGGCGACTCAAGTCGCGGCAGCCAGTGCGCCAAACCTGCCTTCGCAGGTTCATAGCGACGCTCAGAGGGACTCTCAGAAAAACTCTCAGAGGAATGATGAGTCTGCGAAGGCAGACTTTGTGCTTTTGCTGCAGCGGTTTTAACTGCCCGTCCCGCAAGAACTTATGAGTCATTACTTAGGCCGGATCGCTCAGGCATCAGTATCGTCGTGAACGAGAGATGCGGAGGCAGCAATCGCGGGGCGGACCGGCGCGGTCCAGTCATGGGCGTCGGGTCCGCTGCCGATGACCGGGAAAGCCGTGATACGCAGGCGAGCCGCACCCATTGGGATCAGCGAGACGGTTTCCGTAGCTTCCGCCGAACGGGCTGGGCTGGGCTGGAGCGGCGAAACGACGTTCTTTGCGTCCATCTGCCAGTTTGGGATTTTCTTTGCTTTGGCTCGCAGCGTGATCGGCGCCGTGTCATGCGTCCACGGGTTCGCAGCGACCGGGCCGCCTTTAGTGGCGACATCAAACGAGTGCTCAGGGCGGGCGTCATTCACCACTAAACCATAGTTCCAGGCAGATTGGGGATAAACGGCATATTCGGGCCACTGGGCCGATCCGGCATAGCGGTCCCACTTCTCGCCGATCAGCAGTGAGTAGGAGAGCGGGCCACGGTTCACTGAAACGGCGTTCTGGTTTGTCGTCCAGCGGTGGACGCGGACCGTCATCGGCAGGTGCAGGGCGATTTTATCGCCGGGGTTCCAGGTCCGGTGCACGATCAAGTAGGAGCCGGCGGCAGGCTGGGCCGCGACCGGCTTGCCGTTGACCCGCACGGTGGCGGTGTCGCACCAGCCGGGTATCCGCAGGTAGAGCGGGAACGAAACCGCGTTCGAGGAGGAAATCGTTAGGTTTACCGTGTCGCCGAACGGGTACTCGGTGGCCTGAGCCAGCGTCACCAGGGTTCCTTCCGCGCCGACTTCCGCCGTCACTTCCGACGCCCCGTACAGGTTCGCGGCGAGGCCCCTGTCGGCGGTGGCATGCCACTGGTTTTCCACATAGTACGGCCACGCCATGCCGTAGTTGTGCGGGCAGCAGCGGTAGTTATGGACTCCCGGCATGTACGCCTGCATCGGCCAGTCGTTGTCGAAGTCCTTGCCCTTCGGCGTGTTGTCAATCTGGGCGATATTCATGGACGTGACATAGTGCAGGGACTTCTGCTCCGGGTCATACGATGCTGGAAGCATGTTGAAGGCCAGTTCTTCACATTTATCCATCCACTTCGGGTCGCCGCTTTGACGGGTCAGGATCTGGAACGACAGCATGTACTCGGCGATGCCGCAGGTCTCGAAGCCCTGGCGCGGGTCGCCGCAGCCGTGCCGGGCGTTCTCGTCGCCCGCGAAGCCGCCGCCCGGCATCTGCCCGAACTCTGCCATGACCGTGTGGTACTGCCGCTCCGTCGCCTGCATGTACTTGGGATCGCGGCCCAGAACGCCGTACTGCGCCGGCTCTCGAAAGCCCTGCGCGAAGTTGACATTGTGCAGGTTCGGCGGGCCGTTTGTCCAATCGTAAGCGTTCCCGTGGATTTTCTGAACCAGGTCAATCAGAAACGCATCTCCGGTCCGATTATAAAGCCAGTAGATGCTGTCTATGTTGTCGCCCCAGCGGAACCCCGCCCAGCTTTTGGAGAACATTTCCGGGTTCTGCCGGTTTTGGAACCCAAAGTATTTCGTCAGAAACGGCAGGACTTTTGGGTCACTCGTAACTTCGTAGTATGACCGAATGGCGTAAAGTGCCGGCATGTGCGGCCAGAAGTCCGGGTCGCCGTCCAGCGAGGTCCGCGCGTTCTTCGGCCCGAACCAGCCGTCCGGCTGCTGGCTTGAAATCATGCCCGTAATCCACTTCTCGGCCAGCGCAATGGTCGGCTTGTCGCCTGAAACATAGCCGAGGTCCGTTAAGCCCCGCAGCCAGTAAGTGACTTCTTCCCAGCCGGAACTCACGTCCGGCGTGACCCAGCCGTTGCCCTCGTATGTCAAGTAATCGGAGACTTCCGGGTAGCGTCCGCAGAGGCCATTGACCTGCAAAGCAAGCTGCTCTTTGAGCCAGCCCGAGGGCTTCACGCTGCCGGGCGGCAGCTTCAGAAACGCCGGCGGCATCAGCGGAGCTCGGTTCGGGGTGTACCAGCCTCCAGCGGCTGCCGCCGCTGCAACGGGAACCATTCGGACTTCCGGCGGCGCGGCCGGAGTGCGCGAAGGAAGCGCCGCCCCAAAAGCGGCTCCGCCGGCAGCTGCCAGCCCGGTTTTCAAAAAGTCTCGTCGCTTCATTGAGTATCTCCTGCCAACCATCTTCCGTCAAAACACGTCGGCTGCAATACTGCTATTATACATCCAGCGCAGCCATTCTGTTCCCAGCAGAACGGAGACTTCAAAGATGCGGCCAAGCGCGAAAAGTCGGAGCGTTAAAGACGGTGACGGCAAAGCATGGTCGTGTTTCTTCAGTTCGGGAAAGTTCGGTAAGTCGCATGTCCGGTGACAACCGAAAGCAGGGCCAGAACGCCCGAAACGGCGTAATCACCAACAAACAGCCCGAAGAAGAACGGCAGCGCCTGCCGGTACATCTTGATGCCGCCGTAGCGCAGGACCAGCGACTTCACCAGCCAGCTCAAAAAGATCGGGAACCAGATGTAGTTCATGGCATCCATTCCACTGGTTGTATACCCGATGGGGTGCAGCGGCCACCAGACAAACCGCCCGCGCAGCAGCGCGAGGGTGATGACGACGACCATGCCCCCAGCCGCCCAGGAAAGGCGCGACCAGTCGTGGGCCGTGCTGCTGTTCAGCGCGTTTTGCAGCTCGTCAAAGCCGTAATGGCCCTGACCGGTCCGCCAGCCGTTCAAGTGAGCGCTTGCCGCCCCGTAGTGGTAGTAAATGCCCAGGAACGACGCCCAGGAAGCGAGTATTCCTACCAGAGCCGCCGTCATCAAGGCCGCCGTCAGATGGCGCGGGTTGAGCGGAAGCGGCACAGCCGAGGATTCCATCTTCATGGCTTCGAGTTGTGCCGGCTCCGCAATCCCCCGGTAGCTGGAATCCACCCAGCGCAGGAACGAAAACGAAGTCAGCTCCTGCGCGGAGAACGACTGGGTCCCGCCAAAGTTGATCAGGCTTTGATGCACCAGCGTGCTTGGCCCTTCCGCCCAGGGCAGGCCCGCCTCCGCCCGGATGCGGGTGAATGCCAGCGTCAGCAGCAGAAACAGGCCGAAAAACAGTGCGGAGACCCACCAGGACAGACCCAGCGCGGCGCCGAACGCAATCAGCAGCGCCGCGCTGAGCAAGAGTCCCAGATAGGCCGCCCGGTAGGTCAGCGGTTCAGCGCTGTCGTCTTCCGAGGAACGCCCATTTTTCGTGCTGAAGAAAGCACACTGCCAGGCCGCCTTCAAGTGCGGATACGCCAGCCAGAGCGAGAACAGGGCCAGGCCGAGGAACGCTCCAAAGCACTGCTCGTTGGAGTAAGGAATGCGCGAAAGCGCCGCCCCGGCTCCCGGCTCGCGGACTCCCAGTGCGACGGCGGCGACATTTTCGAGCCTGCTGAACAGATAAAAGAACCAGCAGGAGAACGAGACTTCCAGCGAAAGCAGAAAGCTCATGCCGATCACAAACGGATAAAATGTCATCGTCAGGCTGCCAATCGCGTTCCAGGGGGGCGACGTGAAACCGGTGTCCTGACTTCTGCCGCTGCAGGGGAGCGTCCCGTACCCGGCGGACGCTTTGGGGACTGCCTGGAAGGTGCTTCTGCTGCATCAGTTCCACGACATCCTGCCCGGCACATCCATCGCCCGCGTCAACGATGAAGCCGCTGACGCGCTGACTTCCTGCCTTGCTGCGGCTGCAGCCTTGCGCGACGAAGCGTGCGCCGCTCTGGCGAGGCAGAACAACGGCTCGGTCCACGGCGAACGCTGTGTTTTGATCGTCAACAGTCTGAGCTGGCTCCGCGAGGGAGAGATCGAAATGGCTGCCCTGCCATCCTCGGCGCGGCCCGTGGGTGAGAATATCATCACGCAGGAGTTTGAAGACGCTGCCGGGGAGCGTCGTCTGGCCGTGGCCGGTCTAAGGCTGCCGCCTTTGGGATATGCCCGTGTTTCCATCGGCCGCCCCGCTTCCAGCGCCTCCTCGCCGTTCAAGTTCGACGGCGAGACTGTAGAAACGCCGTTCGCACGGGTGCGTCTGGATCAGGCAGGCCGCCTCATTTCGTTTTTTGACAAAGCAGCCTGCCGTGAGATGGTCTCCTCCGGCGGCGCGTTCAATCGCCTGCTGATGGGCGAGGATGTCCCGCTGGCCTGGGATAACTGGGATATTGACCGGGACCAGCGCCTAAAGATGGTCCCGCAGGAACAACTGGTCAGCCGCAGTGTCATGGCGGACGGCCCGCTTCAGTTCCGGCTCCGCCAGGAGTACCGCCTCGGACGATCATCCGCGCTCGTGCAGGACGTTGTTTTCCATGCAGGAACGGCGCGTGTGGACTTTGACTCAGTTGTTGACTGGCAGGAGACACATCAACTGCTCAAAGCGAGTTTCACCCTGGATGTGCTGGCGGATACAGCCCGCCATGAGATCCAGTTCGGCCACGTTTCGCGTCCTACCCATGACAACACCAGCGTTGACCGCGCCCAGTTTGATGTCTGCGCCCACCGCTGGACCGACATTTCCGAGACGGACTACGGCGTGGCGTTTCTGAACGACAGCAAGTACGGCTGCACGGTCAAAGATGGCGAGTACCGCCTCAGCTTGATCAAATCCGGCACGCACCCCGACCCGCGCGGTGATGCTGGGCGGCACCGCTTCCGTTACGCGCTTCTTCCGCACTCTGGCGGCTTCAGTGTTGAGACAATCGTGCGCCCGGCTTACGAGTTTAACCTGCCGGTGTCTGTGGCCCCCGCCGGCTTCGGAGCGGGGCCTGACTTCAGTTTGGCAACGGTGGAACCGGCAAGCGTCATCGTCGAATCCATCAAATGGGCCGAAGACGGCGAGGGGTTCATCCTGCGCCTTTATGAAGCAGGCAAAACCGGAACTCATGTCCGTCTGACATTCGGCATACCGATCAGCGCCGTTCAGGAGACCGATCTGCTGGAAGGGAAATCTCATCCGCTTGCCTGTCTCGCTGATGCTGTCTGCTTTTACCTGCACCCGTTCGAGATCAAGACGCTTCGGCTGCGCTGCGTTCAAAGTGGGGAGGCCGCATAATTCGCTATGTAGGGGCTGGTATGGAAGTCCAAATGAACTGGGCGTCCATGCGCGTCGAGAATGTCTGCGGGTATCATAGGTAGGGGTGTCTTTCTTCAGCGGGTCAGAAACCTGATTCAATCAGGTACGCTCTTCAATCAGGTATGCTGAAGGTCCTGCTTGAGAAAGCAATCCATGGCGCTTGCCGGCGGCCTGGACGCGCTCCATCCCGCCGGGGTACTTTTCCGGCGCAACGCCGGGTCACTTGGAAACGGACTAAGCGAAACCTCGACGATAAGCACTTATGACGACGATTAAAGACATCGCTCGGGAATGCGGCGTTTCGGCCAACACGGTCTCGTCCGTCATCAACAACAAGCCGGGACAAGTCAGCGCGAAAACGCGCTTCCAGGTCCTGAGCGCGATCCGGCGGCTGGGCTACCGGCCAAATGCTGCGGCGCGGCGCCTGGTCGGCAAGCGCACATACACGCTGGGGATCGCAGACCGCTACTCGGAAGTGTCGCTGTCCGATCCCTACAAGACCCAGATTCTGGAGCCGATCATCCAAACGGCGCGTTCCAAGCGCTGGGACGTGCTGTATTATTCCGGCCATGCTCGGGAAGAGCAGATTGGCGAGTTTCCCAGCTTTCTGGACGGCCGCTGCGACGGCCTCCTCTGCTTCACAGGCAGCATCGCGCCGGAAGAAGTGGAAGCCATTCTGCGAACCGACTTGCCGGTGGTATTCATTGGAGAAGCACAATTTGAAGCCGCCGCAAGAGCCGGCCTGCAGGCCGCAGTCATTGATGTGGATAACGAAAAAGGAGCCTACCTCGGCGTTTCTCATCTTGTCCGCTTGGGCCATACCCGGATCGCGATGATGCAGGGTGTCGGGATCTCCGGCAACTTGAAGCGTGTCGCAGGATACCGGCGGGCTTTAAGGGAACACGGGCTGACCGTCGAGGAAGCGCTTCTTTGCCCGACAGCGGCTTGGGAAGAGTCAGCTTATCTCCAGGGGAAAGTGACACTTGCTCTGCCCGCCTTGAAGCGTCCGACCGCAGTTTTTTGCTTCAATGACGCCCTTGCGCTCGGTCTGCTGCGGGCGGCTGCAGAGCTTGGCGTCCGCTGCCCGGAACAGCTTTCCGTTGTCGGCTTTGATGATGTTCTGGCCGCTCAAACGACCCGTCCGCCGCTGACTACGGTTCGGCAGCCGCTGGTGGAGATCGGAGCGCGTGCCGTTGAGATGCTGGTCGGGATTATCGAGGGCAGTCTGCCCCGAGACTGCTCGGAGATCGCTCCGCCGGAGCTGATCGTTCGCGGCTCGACGGCTCCCCCAGCTTTGCAAAGTCAATGTTGACAAACGTCTTGAAATCTGTTAAAGTTACGTCTTAGTCACATGAACGTTCATGGCAGTAATAGGTACAATCACTTTGTTTTTCTTTTCCTTCTTTTCTTTCCTTTGTTTGACGGCTCATGTTTCGGCGGCACCGCTGATTCCGGCTGATCCAATCATCTGGCGAACAGCCCAGCCGGCTGCGCCCCAGATCCATCCGCCGCGCCTGGTCGGTATCCGGCCTGGAACGCCTTTTTTGTGGACCGTTCCTGTAACCGGTGCCCGGCCTCTGGCTTTCACGGCCGGCGGCCTGCCTTCCGGCCTCGCGCTGAACCCGCGCACCGGCACCCTTTCGGGTGTCTTGAACCGGCCCGGCATCTACTCGATTCGAGTCCAAGTCCGAAGCGCTTTGGGAGAAGACGCCCGCACGGTACGGATCATCGCGGGGAAGAGCCTCGCGCTGACACCGCCGATGGGATGGAACAGCTACGACGGCTTTGGCGACGATGTCACGCAGGCGGAAGTGCTGGCGAACGCGCATTATGTGGCGGAGCACTTGCAGCCTGTCGGCTGGGACACCGTTGTCGTTGACTTCCGCTGGTATGATCCCGGCACGCACAGCAGCCCGAATCATCCCTGGGACCGGGCGGGTGTTCCGCTAACAATGGACGCCAACGGACGGCTGCTGCCGTCGCCGGATAAGTTCACTTCGGCAGCGGATGGGAAGGGATTTAAATCGCTTGCCGACCAGGTCCATGCGCTGGGCCTGAAGTTCGGCATCCACATCATGCGCGGCATCCCGCGCAACGCGGTCAAAGCCGACCTGCCGATTGAAGCCTCCAGCTTTACCGCAAGCGCGGCGGCAGACACGACAAGCACCTGCCCCTGGTGCCCCGACATGTACGGCGTGCGCGGAGCGACCCCCGCCGGACAGGCTTACTACGATTCTCTGCTGCGCCTTTACGCTTCCTGGGGAGTGGACTTCATCAAAGTGGATGACATGTCCCAGCCCTACCACACCGACGAGATCGAAGCTGTCCGCAAGGCCATTGATAAATGCGGGCGCTCTATCGTCCTCAGCCTCTCGCCCGGCGCAACCCCGCTTGCCGACGCGCCGCATGTCGAAGGCCACGCCAACATGTGGCGCGTCGCGGATGACTTTTGGGACGATTGGAAAGCCCTCGACAATGAGTTCGGATTGGGCGCATCCTGGCAGGGTTCCGCTGGGCCGGGCCACTGGCCGGACGCCGATATGCTGCCGCTGGGGCATCTGTCGGTCTCCGGCCGCAGTGTCCGGCAGGACCGGCAAACTGCGTTCACCAAGCCGGAGCAGATGACGCTTGTCTCGCTCTGGTCGCTGCTGCCGGCCCCGCTGATGGTCGGCGCGAACCTGCCGGATAACGATTCCTGGACACTGGCACTGCTTTCAAACCCCGAAGTTATTGCGCTGGACCAGGACGCGCGGGGAGCGCCCGCGCGGCGCGTGTCGGTTCAAGGCAGCACGGAAGTCTGGGCGCGGCCTTTGGCGGACGGCTCGCTTGCAGTCGGGCTGTTCAATCGGGGCGACGCCGCGCAGCCGGTGACCGCCCGCTGGTCCGACCTGCATTGGTCTGATCTGCACTTGACCGGCCCCCGCACCGTGCGCGACCTCTGGCAGCGCAGAGACCTCGGAGTTTTCTCTGACGATTTCACGGTCCCGGTTCCCAGCCACGGCGCAGTCTTGATCCGACTGCAAAGCCCGACGCCCCACCAAATCACAAGAAAGCGGCCCGAATGAGTTACAGCGCTGGAAGAAACCCACGCCATTTTTCTGTCGTCGGCACCACACTGGCGTTAGCGCTGCTCGGCGTCTTTGCCGGTCCCGCAGAGCGCGTCTGCGCCCAAGCGGGCGCTGTCAGCAGTGTCACGCGCGACGGAAACCAGCTCACTATCACGGCAGGGCTGGACAAGCTCATTGTCCGCGTCTGCACGCCCGGCATGATCCAAGTGGATTTTCAGCCCGGTGGCCAGAGAGCGCCCGAGACGCAGTTCCTGGTAAAGAGAACCTGGCCGGGCGCAGCGGCCAAGTTCAGCCTGACGACCGCTCCCATGGTCATCACGACGACGCAGATGAGCATGACGATCAGCCGCGCTTCCTGCCGCATCGCGGTCTATGACCACTCAAAGCGCCTGCTGGTTCAGGAGCCGGAAGCAGGAGCCGCGCCGGGCCAGCTTGCTCTGACAGGTGCCGCCGGCTCGCGCTTTTTTGGCGTTCGCGGCTGGGAGTTCTTGGATCATGCGGGCAGCCAGCAGGAGCTGGCCCCGAGCGACAAGCCGTATTCCATCCGGGCCGGCAGCGAAGGCTATACCAGCGGCCCGTTTGTCTGGAGCAATCAGGGCTACGGTGTTTATGTGGACACGGCGGGCGGCTCCTGCACCATCGGCAGCGCAGGCACGATCACGTTTTCCAATTTGTCGAAGCCGAACACGGATTACTATGTGATGGCCGGTAATGCCTACGCGCTGCACCGTTCTCTGGACCAGCTTACCGGGCTGCCGCCGATGTTTCCGAAATGGGCGCTGGGTCTGTTCAACAGTGAATTCGCGGGGATCCACGAGTCGGACATGCGAAGCATTGTAGACGGCTACCGGTCGCGCGGGATTCCGTTTGACACATATGTCAACGATTTTGACTGGAAAGACTGGAGCGGCGACAATTACGGAGAATGGCGCTGGAACCCGGTCAAGTTCCCCAGCGGGCAGTCCGGTCAACTCAAGCGAGACATGGATGCCAAAGGCATCAAGATCGTCGGTATTATGAAGCCCCGCATCCATGTCAACACCGTGCAGGGGCGTTACGCGACCGCGCACGGCTTTTGGGTCAAGCGGCCCTTCTACATGGATTACTTTGATCATGGACAGGTCGGGGATCTGGACTTTTCCATCCCTGCCTGCCGGCAGTGGTTCTGGGATCACTCGGAAAGCGCATTTGACACCGGCATTGCCGGCTGGTGGAACGATGAAGCCGATGCCTGGGGCGACAACTTCGAGTTTATGGACATGGCCCAGGCCGAGTACGAAGGGCAGCGCGGGTACACGCATGACCAGAAGCGCGTTTACACAATCAACCGCAACTTCTACTCAGGCTCGCAGCGCTATGCGTATGCGACCTGGTCCGGCGATATTGATTCCGGCTTTGGCGTGATGCAGGATCAGCGGGCGCGGCTTTTGGCCGCGCTGAACATCGGCCAGGCAAAGTGGGGCATGGATACGGGCGGCTTCAACAATGACAGCCATGTTGCGGGCGAGGAAGCATCGGAGTGCTACGCCCGCTGGATGGAGTTTGATGCGTTCGTGCCGATCTTCCGGCTGCACGGCACTTCCCGCCGCCAGCCCTGGCTTTACGGGCCGGTCGCGGAAGCGGCGGCGACTAAAGCCATCAAGCTTCGGTATTCGCTGCTCCCCTACCTCTATGCCTACGACCATATTTTAACCCAAACCGGGATCGGCCTCTGCCGCCCGCTGATCTGGGACTACCCAAGCGACCCGCACTGCGTCAACGATGTCGACTCCTGGATGTTCGGCGACTCCCTGCTTGTCTCGCCGGTGGTGGAGCGCGGCCAGTCCGTCAAAGCCATTTACCTGCCCGCCGGCCAGTGGACCGACTACTTCCGGGGCACGGTGTATCAAGGCGGCCGGACAATCTCCTACCCGGTGAACCCTGCGACATGGCAGGACATTCCCCTGTTCATCAAAAGCGGGGCGATTATCCCAACGACCGATGTCCAAAATTATGTCGGGGAGAAGCCCGTAAAGAGTCTTTCTTTCGACATCTTCCCCAGCGCCGCGAAGACCAGCTTCACCTACTACGACGACGACGGCATCACTTACAATTACGAAAAGGGCGCTTTCTTCTCGCAGGAAGTAACAGCTCGGGCCGGCAGCCGCCGCGTCAATCTTGCAATTGCTCCGAAGGCGGGGACTTACACCCCGGCGCTTCAGGCTTACGTGTGTAAAGTCCACGGCACTACGGCCAACGCTGTTGTGGTCAACAGCAAATCGCTGAAGCAGTATCCCGAAGCCACGGATTTCAAGACACTTCCCGGCGCGGGATGGAAGACAGGAAGAGACCTCTACGGCCCCGTGACCTGGGTGAAAGTCAAGGCGGGAAGCGCAGAGAATATCATGCTTTAGACGAGAAAGACAGATGATGCTGAATGACAGTCCGAATCAGATCGCAGTCTGGACCGAGGATGGTTTGGACAATGCGGCGGCCAGCGTTGGGCTGCAGTCCGGCGCAGACGGCTCCCAGCAGATCATCGTTGAGGCGGCCCCTCAAGCAGCACTAACCTATATTGCCCTGCGCTGGAATACCATGCTGCCGGAAGGCACACGCATTCTCGGCGACCATTGGGAGCGTGGTTACGGCGACCTGGAGTGGCGCGGCTTTGCCCCCGAGCGGCCATTGCCGTTTTATGCGCTGCTGCATGAGGCCCGAGGCGGGGAAACTCGTGGGATTGGCGTCGAAACAGGCGCGGCAAGTTTTGCGTCCTGGCGGGTTGATGAGCGAGGAGTCACGCTCGTGCTGGATGTCCGGTGCGGCGGCAAAGGCGTACAGTTAGGCGGACGAGCGCTCACAGCGGCGACAGTGCGCGAACTGGCGTCTGAGCCGGGCGAAACGCCCTATGCCTTTGCCCGGCGGTTTTGCCGCGCCCTGTGTCCCGCGCCGCGCCTGCCGGCGCAGCCCATCTACGGCGGCAATGACTGGTACTTCCGCTACGGCGCCAACACGGCGGACACTGTCCGCCGGGAAAGCGCTTTGATACGGGAGCTTTCGCCGTCGCTGGAAAATGCCCCGACGTATGTGATTGATGCCGGCTGGGCGCCGGCGGGCTGCGACGGCGGGCCGTATGAGAAGACCAAGACAGGCTTCCCGGACATGGTGGGCCTAGCCGAATGGATGCGCGGCAGTGGTGTCCGCCCCGGCATATGGGTCAGGCCGCTGCTGACGATGAGCGCTGTTCACGATCACTGGCGGCTGCCGCCGGAGCATCCGAACAGCGCCCGGCCCGGCGCGTATTTAGACCCGTCTGTTCCCGAAGTGCTGGCCCAGGTTCGGACTGACATCGGCCGCCTGCGGGACTGGGGCTACGGCCTGATCAAGCACGATTTTACGACGTATGATGTTGCAGGCCGCTGGGGCCTGGAGATGGGGCCGGAGGTAACAGCAAGCGGCTGGACATTTGCGGACCGCACTCGGACTACCGCCGAGATCATTCGTGAATTATATGTGGTCATCCGGGAAGCAGCGGGAAACGCGCAGATCATCGGCTGCAACACGGTCGGGCATCTGGCAGCGGGGCTGTTTGAGATCCAGCGGACCGGCGACGACACGAGCGGCAAGCACTGGGAGCGGACCCGAAAGATGGGCATCAACACGCTGGCGTTTCGTATGCCTCAGCAGGGAACATTCTTCGCTGCCGATGCCGATTGCGTTGGGTTAACCCGCGATATTCCCTGGGACCAAAACCGGCAGTGGCTGGATTTGATCGCCCGCAGCGGAACCCCGCTGTTCGTTTCCGCCGACCCGGACGCCGTCGGACCGGAGCAGCGGGCCGCTTTGCAGGAGGCGTTCCGGCAAGCCGCGCAGCCTCTGCCGCCTGCCGAGCCGCTGGACTGGATGGAAACGACCTGCCCACGGCGCTGGCGCTTTGGGGCAGAAACACAGACTTACAACTGGAACGCCTTCCCCGGAGCCGCCTTTGCCTGCCCCGGCTGAGACAAGAAAACAGATTGAGGAAAAAACGTATTGAAACGCGAACAGTTATTCAAGATCGCCCTGGCTGTCATTTCGGGCGCGGCTCTTGCCGGTACGTTTGCGGCGTTCGCTCCGAAGGCGCGGGCTGAGGAGCCAGGCCGCCCCGCCTCGCTTCAAGGCGCTCCGACCCTGCGGAAGTCAGGCGACGCTGTCCAGCTTGTCGTAGACGGCAAGCCGTTTTTGATGCTGGGCGGCGAAGTCCTGAACTCAAGCGCGTCCAGCACGGACTACATGGCGAAAATCTGGCCGCACATGAACGCCCTGCATGCAAACACGGTGCTGACACCGGTTTCCTGGGAACTGATCGAGCCGGCAGAAGGCAAGTTTGACTTTTCCAGTGTTGACGCTCTGATTGTAGGCGCACGAAGCCATAATCTTCATCTGGTGCTGCTGTGGCTCGCGACCTGGAAGAACGGCATGTCCAGCTACCAGCCGCTTTGGGCGAAAGAAGATTACACGCGCTTTCCCCGCGCGGCCCGGCAGGACGGGACACCGATCCAGGTCCTCAGCACGCTTGCGCCGAGCAACTGGAACGCAGACGCGCGGGCATTTTCGGCATTGATGCGCCATCTGCGGGTGTTTGATCAGAAGGAACATACCGTGCTGATGGTGCAGGTCGAGAACGAGGTCGGGATTCTTGGGGACTCGCGGGACCGGTCGAAAGCCGCCGACAGCGCTTACGCGGGCCAAGTACCCAAAGAGCTGATGGCGTATCTTGTCAAGAACGACCTAGCCCTGAACCCGGAGTTCCGAGCCGTCTGGGTCCGCGCGGGACAGAGGCCGTCCGGGACTTGGGAAGAAGTCTTTGGCGCAGGGGCGCAAACGGACGAGATTTTCATGGCCTGGAACTACGCGCGTTATGTGGACCATGTTGCCGCCGCCGGCAAGGCGGAATACCCGATCCCGCTGTATGCCAATGCCTGGCTGAACGATCCGATGGACGCAAAGCCGGGCAGCTACCCGAGCGGCTGCCCGGAATCGCATGTCATGGATGTCTGGAAAGCCGGTGCGCCGCACCTCGATCTGCTCGCGCCGGACCTCTATGCAGGCAATTATGCCGAGCGCTGCGACCTGTACACGCGGCGCGGCAACACGCTCTTTATTCCGGAAATGAACAGCGATGCCGGCGGGGCGCACAATGTCTTCCTCGCTGTTGGCAAGTACCATGCCCTCGGAACTTCGCCGTTCGGCGTGGATCACACGCCGGAAGACGGGCCGTTCAGCCAAAGCTACGATGTCCTGGGGCAGCTCGCCCCGTTTCTGCTGGCCCATCAGGGCGAAGGGAAAACGATCGGCTTTGTCCTGGACACGGATCACCCGAACGTGACCTGCCGGATGGGAGAATACGCGCTGACGATTTCTCTTGACTCGGTCTTTGGACACACCGCGTCCGCCGGGCATGGCGTCGTAGTCCAGACCGGGCCAAACGAATTCTTAGGCGCCGGGAGCGGCTTCCGGGTCGCTTTCAAGCCGCTGACGCCCGGCCCGTCTCTCGGCGGAATAGGGACCGTGGAAGAAGGCCGGTTCCAGAACAGTCAGTGGGTGCCGGGACGGCGCCTAAACGGCGATGAGACCGACCAGGGCAGCGGCTGGCGCTTCTCCAGCTACCAGACATCCGTCGAGAAATGCATCGTCTACAGGTACGAGTAACAAAGAAAGAACTGTTTCATGTCACCGATTCTCTCGCCTGTGTTGAAAGCCCTCGGCTCCGACTGTTTACGGGCGGCGCTGGCTTGCTTGACGCTCGCCGGCTCCTGCTTTGGGCAGGCAACCGATTCCGCTGCTCCCGCGCCCAAGACTTTTATCAGCTACTTCAAGCCAACGCCCGCTGCCGGTCCTCTGGATGCAAACGTCTGGGGAGCGGCCACGGTTGGCCCGCGCGATCCGAAAAATGGCCTTGAAGATGCAGCGATGACGCACTGGAACTACTGGGACGGCCAGATCATCAAAGGCAAGGACGGCAAATACCACCTGTTTGCCAGCCGCTGGGATCAGGCCAAAGGCCACAACGGCTGGTGGAGTTCGCAGGCGGTGAGTGCAGTGAGCGATAAAGTCACCGGCCCCTATAAAGAACAGGGACTATGCTGGCCGGACGACCAGGGCGGCAAAGGGCATAACGTCACGGCGCTGGTCCTGCCGGACGGCAGCTACGCGGTTGTAGTCAGTGAGACCCGGCCGGGAGACGTTTTTGTTTCCCAGTCTTTGGACGGTCCCTGGAAGTATCTCGGCAGGATTCAAGTTGCCGCGAACGAGTTCAGCAACTTGGGTCATATGTCCAACGTCAGCATCATGGCCCGCCCGGACGGCGGCTTCGAGATCGTGCCGCGTTCCGGGGCAATTCTCCTCAGCAAGACCGGCATCTTAGGTCCCTACACGGTGCAGGGGCCAAGTATTTACCCGGCTGTTCCCGGCCTCCCGCAGCATGATTTGGGGAACTTAGAAGACCCGGTTGTCTGGTTCAGCGGCGGCTTGTACCACATAGTGGTCAACAACTGGAGCGACCGCAAAGCTTATCATCTGACGTCCGTTGACGGCATCACCGGCTGGACGTATCAGGGCCTCGCCTACGACCCCACGGCAGACTTCGTGCGCTACACTGATGGCACGGTCAACCACTGGAACAAGATGGAGCGTCCCAGCGTGCTGATTGAAAACGGTCATGTCACGGCGATGACGCTGGCAGTGATTGATGTCCCGAAGGAGCAGGAACAGGGGAACGATCACCACGGAAGCAAAGTCATCGTGATCCCCTTCGACGGCGCAGCCCTGGACCGCGACCTGAAGGCTTCCGCAGGCGCACCTGCGCCGAGCAGATGACGGCGCACAGTGGAGGGAACAAGACAGCTTTTTGACAGGCAGGCAAAGATTTGTTATAATGCAATACGGCAGGCAACTATCGCCATACAGTCGGCTTTTCCCAAAACTGAAAGGTACGCCCATGCAGACAGCCCATCAAGTCGCCTCGCTTCTCAGCTTAGCCATGTTCGGCTTCTCCGCACTCAGCCTCTCCCTCGCGCCAGCGGTCGGCGCACCGGCATCACATAAAGCAATTACGAAATCCATCCAGAGCCGGGCCGCTTGGGCGCTTGATCTGGCCGGGGGCAACCAGGCGACGCTCCTCCGTGCCGGCGATGGGACAATGACAATCACGATCAGCAGCACCGACAGCACCGACTACCATGTCCGGCTGGCGGAGGCTCCCATCAGTCTCACCGAAGGAAAGTTTTACACTGTCCGTTTTCGGGCGAAAGCCAGCCAGCCCCGCATCATCAAGATCTACTCGCAAATTGATCATGGCGACTTCCACGGAGTGGGCTTGGACACGCCCGTACAGCTCGGGACCCAGTGGACGGACTACCAGTTCTCCTTCAAGGCGGCAGGTGTCGAGCCGAAGCATGTAAGCTGCCCCCAATTCCTGCTGGGCAGCCAGACCGGCACCGTTCAGCTTGCCGATGTTTCCCTGAAGCTGGGGGCGCTGGCAGTTGTTTCGAATCCCGCTCCTCCGGCTCCCCACTGGGCCTACTACGAGCTTACTCCGGGTCTCGGCTCAATCCGGCAGGAAGGCACGGCCCAGGTCGTGACGGTCACCAATACCGACGGGACCGCATGGCATGTGCAGCTTAACCGTTTGGGCAGTGTCCTCGCAGAAGGTCAGCCGGTTACAGTCACATTTCGTGCCAAAGCGGACGCGCCGACAGACATGCTGGTATCCGGGCAGGTGGCGGGAGGCGACTATCATGGCATCGTCAAGGACAATTGGGAGTCTGTCGGCACAGACTGGAAAGACTACTCGGTCGCCGTGACCCCGCACGACCTCGGCGGTCTGCCGGTCCTGTTCCCGCAGTTTCTGCTCGGCCACATGCCGGGAACTGTCTGGATTGACGCCGTAACGGTTCATGCTGACGGCACGGCGGAGGCTGCGGGCGCGGCGGATATTCCCACTGTGACGCCCCCTGCTCCGCTGCCGCAATCGGTGCTGCCTCCAGAACTGCCGGGTGACGGGGATATCCGCCTCGAAGGCACGATCCGGCAGACGGACTTCGCGGACGGCTCGTTTGTGCTGCTGGTCACACGGACGGTAGAGCCGAGCGGAGCGGGACAGGACCTTTCGGAGCCGCGCCCAAAAACGGTGCGGCTGAGTAAAGCCACTCATCTTGGATCGGCCCTGCTGACAGACCCCGGCTCGGTCCTGCAGGCCGGAGAAACCGTTGCCGTCATCGGCCCCAACTTAGGGGCGGGAAAGGTGCTTCCCGCGCGGGAGATTTTGACTCTGCCTCGGCCCTAAGCACAGCGGCCCTAAAAAAGCACAGCAGACTACAGCGCCGCCTTGTTGCCGGTTCGCCACAGGACATCTTCAAGATGCACCAGGCCCTGACTGACTTTGTCCAGTCCGTCCGCCGTCATCAGCGTCATGCCGCGCTCCAGCGCCGCCCGGCGCAGGGCAAGCGTGTCGGCGCTCGCGCTGATCATGGACTGAATCTCGTCGCCGCAGACAAGAACCTCATGGATGGCGATCCGGCCTTTCAGGCCCATCTCATGGCACTGGCCGCAGCCCGCCGGCACATACAAACGCTCCGGCGCGGGCGTGAACAGCTTTTGTTCCTCCGGCGGCGGCGTATAAGCGCGGCGGCAGTGCAGGCACAAACGCGGCACCAGGCGCTGGGCGACCACTCCGGCCAGGGAAGACGCGATCAGATACGGCGCGACCCCGAGGTCCTGCAGCCGGCTCACGGCGGCGGCCGCTTCGTTGCAGTGCAGCGTGGAAAGAACCAGATGCCCGGTCATGGCGGCGCGGAAAGCGATGTCCGCCGTTTCGCTGTCCCGGATCTCGCCGATCAAGATCACGTCGGGGTCTTGACGCAGAATGGCCCGAAGCTGCCGGGCAAAGGTTAAACCGGCTTTCTCGTTGACGTTGGACTGGCTGATGCCCTCGATCTGGTACTCAATCGGGTCTTCGCAGGTCAGGATGTTCTTGCGGCCGCGCCCATCCCGGCATTCATGGATCAGGGTGTTCAGCGCCGCGTACAGCGTGGTTGTCTTGCCGCTGCCGGTGGGACCGGTGACCAGAACGATCCCGTGGGGCTTATGAATGAGCTGGTTCAGCGCCCGCTTGTTCGCCGGTGACAGGCCGAGGCTGTCCATCTGAAGACAGGCGACCGTGCGGTCCAGAATGCGGATGACGACCCGCTCGCCGAAGTGCGTCGGCAGCGTTGCGACCCGCATATCCACCGTCTTTTCCGCGATCCGCAGCGCGATGTGACCATCCTGCGGCAGCCGCCGCTCCGCAATATCCATTTCCGCCATGACCTTCAGGCGCGAAGTCACCGGCGCAAGGAACGAGGCGGTGACGGCTCGAACCCGGTGAAGCTGTCCGTCAATGCGGTAGAGGATCAAAAACTCTTCGCTGCCCGGCTCGACATGCACGTCCGACGCCCCCCGGTAGACGGCGTCGGCCAGCATCGTGTTCACGAACCGGATAATCGGCGCTTGATCGCTCTGCCGCAGCAGCTCGCGGGCATCCACCGTGTCAAGCGATTCGCCTCGCATCATCGGCATCACAGTGGCCTGCTGCAAGGCGTCCGACATCACGGCGTCATGGACGACGTCCTGGACATCGTGATACGCACGTTTCAGCGCCCGCAGGATGGCGCTTTCGCTGGCAAGCAGCGGCTCGACCCGGCGGCGCGTCTCCCGCTGCACCCAGTCAATCGCTTCGATGTTCCAGGGATCGGCCATGGCGACACGCAGCCGCTTTTGATCCGGGTGTTGATCCGGGTTATCGGTCAGCGACAGAGGCACCAGCTTGTGGAACTGCGCGATTTCGTGCGGAACAAGCGACAAGACAAACGGGTCCATCGTTTCGTCTTCCAAAGAAACATACGGCACGTCCATCATCAAGCTGCGGGCCTGTGTGATGTCCTCTTCCCCGACCCAGCCGTGCTTCAGGATAGCCCGGTCCAGCTCCCGAGCAGGGACATGATCCACCTCCGTAAGCTGCGTCACCTGTGCGCGTGTCAGCAGGCCGCGTGCCACAAGAATATCGCTGATCTGCGCGTTCTGGCGCGGCAGGGCGGCGACCCCGTGCTGCAGCTCCGCCTTCATGGCCAGGATCCGCCGGGCGACTTCCATGCGGGCAAGCAGTTCCGCCGGGTCCAGCGGCTTGATGAGGAAATCGTCCGCGCCCACTTCCAGCGCTTCCAGCCGCTCTTCCGGCAGGCCTTTCACCGTCAGCAAAATCAGATACAGGTAGCCCGGCCCGCCGCGTGCGCGGATCCGCCGGCACAGCTCCAGGCCGTCCATGCGCGGCATCATCCAGTCCGTGACTACCATCTCGAAGCAGTCGGTCTCCGCCGGCTCTGCGGCGAGCAGACTCCAGGCTTCTTCCCCATTTCCGCGCAGGGTCACGGCGTGCCCGAGGTCTTCCAGCGCCGTCGTCAGCACCAGGCCGGAGATCGGATCATCTTCGACGACAAGAATGTTCATAGTGCAGTGTTCCAGGGTTCTTGGATCAGGCAGTCTTCCAGCAGCGGCCTGAGATGCGCCCACTGCATTTCTATCGCGTGGAGCAGGTCAAACGCACTGTTCATTGCGCCCGATTTAGCGGCATCTTCCAGGTGGGAGGCAGCGTCTCCCAGCGCTTCCGCTCCTAAAGTGCGGCTGCTGCCCTTCAGCGTATGCGCCTCAAAACAGCACGCCTCGGCGTCCGCCGCGCGGACAGCCGCCGCCAGCCGGCCCAGAATCTCCGGCGTCAGCCGCAGAGTTTCCATGAGGATTCGCCGCTCCAGCTTCGCTTTCCCGGCGCAGCTCCGGTGCAGGCGCTCGACATCAAGGACCGGCAATCCGGGCCGCGGCTCAACAAGCACGGCAGGAGGCGTCTCAGCGGACGGGGGCGCTTCCATGCCGGAGACCGGAACCTGGCCCCAGCGTTTCAAGGCCGCCAGCAACTCTTCCGGGTTGACGGGCTTTGAGACGTAATCATCCATGCCGAACGCCAGGCACTGCTCGCGGTCTCCCTGCATGTTATGGGCCGTCATCGCGATGATCGGCAGATGCCGCCCGCTTCCGCGTTCCTGTGCACGGATCTCCGCCGTGGCCTGGCGTCCATCCATTTTGGGCATTTGGATGTCCATCAAAGCCAGATCATAGTCCCGATCCCGGACCGCGCAGCAGGCCAGCCAGCCGTTGCCGACGATGTCTACCCGGCAGCCCCACATTTCGAGGAAGCCGCAGGCGACTTCTTGATTGATGACGTTGTCCTCGGCCAGCAGCACACGCAGACCCAGCGGTTCCGCTTCAGCCGACCAGAGAATCGCCGCCGGCTTCTCCAGGACGGCCTCCGTCTTTTCCAGCGTTACGGTCAGCCAGAACTCACTGCCCCGGCCAGGCTCGCTTTCCACTCCGATTCGTCCCGCCATCAGGTCCGTCAGCCGCAGGCAGATCGCAAGCCCTAGCCCGGTTCCCCCGTACCGGCGCGTGATGCTGCCGTCCGCCTGCGTGAAGCTGTCAAAGATCGCCGCCTGCCGGTCCTTCGGGATGCCGACGCCGGTATCGCGGACGCTCAGGCGGAACTCGGCATGAGTCGGCGTTTCCCGCAGCACACGCGCTTCCAGCACCACCTGGCCGCGCTCCGTGAACTTCAAAGCGTTGCCGACCAGATTCGTAAGGATTTGACGCAGCCGCGCCGGATCTCCCGCCAGGAACGGGGGAAATTGGAACGGCAGAGAGCAAATCAAGGCAATCTTTTTTTCAACCGCACGCGGCTCAAGCAGGTCTTTAACTTCCTGCATGATCTCGGCGATGCTGAACGGCACCGACTCTAAGGTCAGCTTGCCGGCTTCAATTTTGCTGAAATCGAGAATGTCGTTGATGACCGTCAGCAGGCTGTCCGCGCTGTTTTTGATGATCAGCGCCTGGTGCCTTTGCGGCGGCGGCAGCGGCGTCGCCAGCAGCAGATCGGCCATGCCCAAAATGCCGTTCATCGGCGTCCGAATTTCATGGCTCATGTTGGCAAGGAATTCGGATTTTGCCTGCACCGATGCCAGGGCATGGTTTTTCGCGCGTATCAGCTCCTGCCGGGTCTTTTCCTGCTGCGTCACATCCCGGAAACTCCACACGCGCCCGGCATAGATTTCTTGGATCAGCAGAGGGCGTGAGTACCACTCGAAAGTCCGGCTATCTTTCAGAGTGAGCACGTCAAAGCTTGTTTCGTCCGGCTGGGAGTACAGCTCCCGAACTTTGGAAAGAAACGCCGCCGGCTCACAAAGCTGACCGACAATTGCCTTAAGCTGCCTGGCATCGTCCCGGCTTTCCGCTATTTCTCCGACCAGCCGCCACATCTCATAGAACATCTTGTTGGCGCACAGGATGTGGCCGTGCAAGTCTACAACAAGAAGGCCGTCCGCCGTGGACTCCAGGGTCGCGTTAAGCTGTGAAAGCGCGGCTTCCAAATTTTGCTGAGCGCTTTTCCACTGCTGCTCCGCCCGCTTTTGTTCGGTGACATCCATCGCCAGGCAGCCGATGAACAGTTCTCCGGCGCTGTCCTGAAACGTGAACCGGCAGGCCAGCAAAGTGAGGAGGCTGCCTTCTGCGTCAGGAACTTCGGTGAGAGTCTCGGTCAGACATCCTCTGTCCAGGGCTTCCAGCGTCTCCGCATGGATTTTCCGGCCCAGCTCGCCCGGCCAGAGGTCCAGAGCCGTCTGCCCAAGACATTCTTCGTGCTGGAGTCCGTTCAGGCGATCAAACGCATCATTGCAGTAAACATAGCGGCCTTTCTCGTCTTTCACATAAGCGAATGTCGGGTTGTTATCCATGAAGGCCTGAAAACGCGCCTCACTGCTGCGGAGCGCTTCTTCCGCGTGACGCCTTCCGGTAATGTCGCATGAGACGCCAATCACACCCGCAACATGGCCGTCGTCCCCAAACACCGGCGAATACCAGGTCTCGAACGTCACATCCCCAACAGCCGATCTTTCGCTGAACGCTTCACCGCCGTAGACGCGCTCGATCTGCCTCAGCACGTCTGCGTGGCCGGCATAAATGTCGCAGACGGACTGTCCGACAACTTCTCCCGGCAGAAGGCCGATCCGTTCCAGACCTTTTCCCTCGGAAACTGTGAACCTTCTGTCCGCATCGAGCGCGAACAAAATCAGCGGCGCTCCCATGACAACGCTTCGCAGGCGTTCTTCACTCAGGCGCAGCGCTTCCTCGGAGTGTTTCCGCTCCGTGATGTCGGCCGTGGACCCCGTGATCTGCACAGGACGGCCTTCCGCATCGGCAGAGACCTCACCTTTAATCGAAAGCCAGCGCATCTTTCCCTGGGGCAGAGGGACACGCACTTCAATATTCAGCGGGGACAGCGTCTGGATCGCAACTGCCCGCGCGGCAATCAGCCGCTCGCGGTCCTGGGCATGAACCTGAGCGAAGACTGTTTCCAGCCTTCCATCAAACTCCTCCGGCCGTACTCCAAAAAGTTCCGCCTGGCTTTCGGACCAGGTGATTCGATGCGTCCGCAGGTCCGCGTCCCAGAGGCCGATCCGGCCGGCACGACAGGCAAATTGCAGGCGATCTTCGGTTTCCCGCCGCCGCGCCTCGCTTTCCCGCAGCTCTGCCTGAGTCCGGTCACTTTTCGCCAGGGTCTGCTCCAGGCGGCCCACGTTCAAGCGCAGCTCCAGCAGGCTCATCGCCTGGCGGCTTAAAGCCGCCAAAGCGCGGGTCTGGGCCGGGGTCAGCTCGCGCGGCTCGGTGTCCAGCACGCAGATCGTGCCAATCGCCTGGCCTTGCTCGGTTTGAAGCGGCATCCCGGCGTAAAACCGGACATGCGGCTCGCCGGTCACAAACGGGTTGTCGCAAAAGCGGAGGTCACGCATTGTATCCGGCACCGTGAACAGCCCTGGATGTGCAATGGCGTGGGTGCAGAAAGAGTCGGCGCGGGCGGTTCGAAGGCGCGGAACCCCGACACTGGCCTTGAACCATTGGTGCTCCTTGTCTACAAAGGTGAGCAGGGCGATGGGTGTCCCGCAAATCGCTGAAGCGAGTTCCACCAGATCATCATACTCCTGCTCTTGGGCAGTTTCGAGAATTTGATAGCGGCTTAACGCCTCCAGCCGGTCTTCTTCATCAGTAAACATACGAAAATCCGCCCTAGCTCTTCTGGGAAGTATTTTTCAGTATCGGCAGACCGCAGGCAGTTCCTCAGCAGTTTTGCTGGGAAATGGCCCTGAACTGCCCTAAAAAAAGTGGAGAGATACGGCAATAATAAAACGAGGATCACTGCTGAGGAGAGTGTGAGCGCGGTGTTTGTGTTTAACAATCAAAACAGGCCGGGGTGCCGGCGGGGTTTCACGCTTCTGGAAACGGTGTTTGCCCTCGCTGTTTTTGCGATGATGGCGCTTTTGTTTTCCGCCGCTCTGCCGGTTTCGGAGCGGGCAGCGCGTGTCAACGCGCAGTATGCCCAGGCGGCGGCGCTCGCACAGCACAAGATCGCCCAAGTGCGTGCGGCAGGCTTTACGGCGCTGCAAAACCCTGCCACGCTCAGCGCCCTCGGCGTCATTGACAGCGGCGCGACAAGCCAGGCGGTGCCGTATACGGCCAGCTTTCTGGCAAGCGATCACCTTCTGGCCGACAGCAGCGGCAACGGACTGTTCGCACCAGGAGCGACTGCTACCATGACCGTCGCCGATTATGCGTCAGCAAATGCAGCCGTTCCCGCAGGAACGGTGGACATTGTCACCGTTCAATTAAGCTGGCCGCCCGGCACGACCTCCAGCGGCACGTTCGCCATGTCGGGCCTTGTGATACAAATGCCGCATTCGTAGAAATTGATATTCCTAAAAAATAATCTCGTGGAAGCAAATTGCACAAAACTGAACGCACGGCGGCGGCAGCGCGGTTTGACGCTGCTGGAGGTCATCGTCGGAACGGCGCTGACCCTGCTGCTGCTGTTCGGCGCTCTCGACGTTTATGTCGCCGGAGCGCAGCTTTCCCTGCACACGGCGTCCTCGTGCTACGCGGTGACCGATGGCGCGGATGCCGTGCAGCACATCGTTCGAGATGCGGAAGAAGCCCGGTGGCTGGCGCTGCCGGGAACGACCGGCTGGAGTTCTCCGGCAGGCGCTCCCGTCAGCGCCTTTCAAACGACCGACAGCGGCTCGACCCTCTCGACCGGCGTCGAGCTGATGCCGCCGGCGACGGCGGCGGTCTCGGTGCAGAATGGGAGCGGCGCAGCGCTTTCGGTGTCTCCCACTCCCTACAACCGCGACCAGGATGCCGCGCCGCCCTCGCCCCTTTGGATTTACCGGGCGGACAGCGGCGGCACGCCGGACGCCGCTGCCGGCACTTATGTCTGGCTGTACGGGACCGAGCACGGTCAGCCGGTCAATAAAGCGCTGGTTTCCAGCCTCAGCCCGACCACAGCAAACGCGGTGCAGTTCAGCCGCCCCACTTCAGCCGCCTTTCAGGCTTTGCCGTATCAGCTTCAGATCAGCCTGGTCAGCACCTACTACTCCCCGCTGCGGCAGGCCCAGACCAGCGAGATCAACAGCACGGCCCAGGAAGAGCGTGTCGCCGGCAAGTGCGCCCTGCTGCGCGACCACGAGAGGAACCTGGACCACGAGCCGAACTCCACGGCAAGTTATGGAGCCGCGAATGCCCCAACCCTGCGCTCCGACTAAACTCACGCCGGCGTTCCGGCGAACATTTCGGCGAAGCACCCGGCAGCGCGGCATGGCGGTTGCGCTGACGCTGATTCTGCTGCTGGGGATTATGACTATCATGCTGGTCGGCCTTGCGGGGCTGCCCGGCAGCGGCGGGACACAGTCCAGCGGCGGCACGGTCACAACGGCCGGCAATGCCTTGCAGCTTACCGCCAGCCGCGCCCAGGCGGCGACTGCCGCGGAGACTGCGGCCTCGGGCGTGGAGCTGACACTGCAGTGGCTCCACGCCCAGCCGTCGCCGCCGGCACAGACCACGGCCTTTGCCCCGGCGCTTTGGGGGGCCTCCCTGTCCGGGAACCCGCAGCGGGCCGTCGTCGCATTCCCGAACTCAGCTTCTCCGGCCGGCACGTTCAGCGTCCTCATTTATCCCGACAGCGGCAATGCGGCAGCCGTGCAGAAGAAGTACATGATTGAGTCTATCGGCACCAGCGGAACTGCCGTGCAGATTGTCCGCGCTTACATCCAGCAGGCCAGCTTCGCGAACTTCGGCTACTTTTCCGACAATTCCGCGCCGGATGCGTACTGGACCAGCGGCGTCTCCGCTTTTGACGGTCCGGTCCACTGCAACAACTCCGATGGGACAGCGACAAACATCATCTGGAAAAGCGGCAGCACCACTCCCCTGTTCCTGGATACGGACCTGAATGCCGTCACCATGTCCGGCCCGGCGATCCACTGGTTCCAGGGCACGCCGCAGAACCCGGCCGCGCCGCAGTCCAGCAGCGACTGGCTGTCGCTTGCGGCCGGCGGGCAAAGCTCGGTTCATGTCGGGACACCGGTAATACCGTTCCCCACTTCCAGCGCCGTGCAGATGCAGGCCGCGCTTTCCGGCCAGGCCGCGCCGACTCAGATCGGAGTGTTTGTCCCCAGCACTGGAGGTTCCCTGCTGCTGGGCGTCCTTTCCGGCGCCTCGGCAGCCGGCGGCATCTACATTCACGGCGACATCACGCAGATGACGCTCGCCGTCAGCGCCGCCGCCACCCAAGTCATCACCGTCAATCAGACAGACCAGAACGCCCAGCCGCTGACGACGGTCATCACGCTGAACCCGGCCTTGAACACAACGACGGTCTCGACAACGCGCATTCAAAACCTGCTTCCTGTCGTTTCTTTAGTTTCGTACAGCGGCGCGACAAACGATGTCGTTTACTGCGACGGCAATATCGGCAGCCAGACCCTTCCAAAATCCGGCGGCCTGAATGGAGTCGTTGCAGACAACCAGATTTCCAACCTCGGCGGGCTGCTGGGCCAGAGCCGGCTGACCATTGCAACAGCCGCCGACAAGAACATCAATATCAACGGCAGCCTGACTTACAACACGTCGCGTCTCCTCGGCAACAACGGCGTTCCCCTTCCTGAAATCTTAGATCCCATCTTCGCGCAGAAGGCAGGCACACTGGGATTGATCTCCAAAGACATTGAAATCGTTGACAACAGTGCGTTGGGCCTTCCGCTCACCAACGTCGAAGTGGACGCCGCCGCTTTGGCTTATGATACATTCGATGCCACCGACGCGAACACGCGGCCTTCCGGCAAGTTCATCTCAATGGGAAGTTTTCTGGTCGGACACGGCAGCGCGTTCGGCAAGCTGAACTCCGGCAGCACCCTGCAAACAGGACTCAGCACGCAGCGGTTCTATGACGGACGATTGGCCGTCAATCCGCCCCCGCAGTTCCCCGCCGTGACGACCAATTATGATATTCTTTCCTGGTCAGCCACCGCGCAGCCCCTGGGAAACTGATCTCAACTTTCTTCTCGGCTTCGGCAGGTCAATTTCGGCAGGTTAAGGATGGGCCGCGAGCAGCTTGCGGGCAACGGGAGTGATCTGCGGGTCTCCAAGAGCAATCGTCCGCTGCCACTCGGCGCGGGCGTCGGCGGTGCGGCCTTCGCCGCTGTACGCTTCCGCCAGGTTTTCGTGAGCGCAGGCATCGTTTGGACTATAGCTGAGTGTAATATGGCTTTCCGCAAGGCTGTTCTTCCAGTCCTTTTTGTGCAGGTAAGCATCCGACATAGAATCATGGACCGGCGGCTCGGACTCCCCATCCGCCATGTGCTGCTCGGTCAGAACATGGTCGGCCTCATTCCCAGCCTGGATGGTCTCGTCGTACCGGCCGCACTCATCGAGCATTGACGGCAGGGCGATCCATGCACCCGGCGAGTAAAACTCCATGCGAATGGCTTCCATGTACTCGGCGGCGGCTGGCTTGAACTGGTTTTGCCGGCTCAAGATCTCGCCCAGCGCGTAATGCACGTCGGCATCGCGCGGGTTCAGCCGCATTGCTTCACGCAGCTCCGGAAGCGCTTCGGCGAATCGTTCCTGGCGCTTGAACAGAAAGCCGAGCGCCAGATGAACAGAGGCATTAAAGGGGTCTAAAGCCAGCGCCTGCCGGTATTCGGCAGCGGCCTCCGCGGGCTTATGCCGCTGGTCCAGCACATCCCCCAGCCAGTGGTGAATTCCGACCGCGTTCGGCATCAGATGCTCGGCGGTCCGATACTCCAGCGTCGCTTCGAGCAGGCTAGGCGGAGTTTTCTGCGCGGCAAGCGCTGCGGCAAGATCCCAGTGCGCCATGGCATCGGTGGGAAACTTAGCCACAATAGGCCGCTCACGGGCAATAAAGTCCGTGAGCACCTGCGCTCCTTCCGTGCTGAACCCGGCCCCGGCCAGCGATTCGGCCATGACAACCGCCGCGCTGGAGTTGTCCCATTTCTCGGCCGCCGCAAGGGCGGCAATGTGCTGAAGCGACGCCGGATCGCCGCCCCATTTAGGCTGGTACATTTGCAGGCCCCAGCCGAAAACTTCTGCTTTGTCCGGGTCCAGCGCAAGCGCTTTCGTGAATGCAGAATGCGCCTGGGTCATGTCACCGTAGAACGTCGCAGTCTCAGCCAGCGCATACGAGGCGTGGCCGTTCTGCGGATCCAGCGCAGCCGCTTTCAGGTCTGCCGCTTCCTGCTGGGTGTAAAGGCGGTTCAGCGAGGTCCAATCGGCGGCACTTAGGTCATCCGCGAGCCTTCCCTGTCGCAAATCTTCCCCGATGTTCGCGAGCGTGGTCGCCCGCGTCAGCCACGAATAGGGGTCACGGGGCGCATCGCGGCAGACCTGAACGGCGGCCTTCCACTCCCCGGCGCGGTCTCCCCAAACCCGCTGCTGCCAGACTTCCGTATGCGCGAGCAGGCCGCTTGCGGGGTAACGTCCAATCAGCGCCTGCGTCTTTGGCGCGTAGGGCCGAAGCGCTTCCGGCTGCGTGTAGGAAATGTGGCTGACAACAAGCGCGTTGGCTGGAAGCTGGGCCAGCAGCGTTTTGACCATGCCGTTCAGCAGGACTTGGTCATTGGAAGCCCGCGAGTCCAGGTAGTACATGCCGGCAAGCGGCGAGCGGGCGCTCAGGCGCGACAATGTCAGCAGATCCGCATCGGACGGACCATACTGGCTCCCAATCGCCACAGCCTGAGTTAGCTCGTCAGCGGAGAGATGGACAGACGCCGGAACCTGCGGCGCGGAAACTCCCAGACGCGCGTCCAGCGCTCTGGCGAGGCCGGGCAGTGCGGCGACCACCTGCGCTTCGGTACCGGTTCGGACAACCAGCGGGCCAATCGGCATGGCACCCGGCAGGGCATACAGGCCATAGGTCAGGGTGCAGCGGGCTGGTGTGCCGGTGATCGTGCCGCAGGCGGCATGAGTCGCGCCGGTCATGGCGGCAAGCGGCGCGGCCTCGGCAGGCGTCAGCCGAAAGTCAGTCCGGTTCATTTCTGCCTGGCAGCGGACACGCGCTTCCCAAAACGGCGTTTGCCCCAGCTCCGGCTGCCCCGCCGCCATCAGGTCCACCCAGCGCCCGCAGGCGATCCCGAACGGCGTCAGGGCCGGATTTAGGGAAACAGGATTGCAGACGATCAGCCCGGCGTTCGCGGAAGCAGGCAGGGGCGCGGGGTCGGCCTCTCCAGCGGCCTGCCGCGCGACGAGACTCGCATCCGGCGGGCGGGGCGGCAGCGGAGCCTGGACTGCGGGCGGCTTCGGGGACACAGCCGCGACGGAAGAAAACAAAACAGGGGTCGGCGGAAGCCCGGACGGTGTATCGGAGGTTTCAGCATGAAGGACCGCCGGCAGGCCGGCATCGTCATCGGCGCTGTGACAGCCGGAAAGCATTAGACCTGCCAGCAGTGCAGTTCCAAGCAGCAGGGAGAGGCGGAGGGCGGCAGGACGGGAGCGGTGAGAGAACATAACATTTCTCCTAAACGGCCAAACCGTAGCAAGCAGCCGCTGACAAGCAGCGACACTGTTCAAGGTTGTTCGCGCTGCGTGTCTTGTTCTCCTTCTTGACTTTTT
>CAXSZN010000051.1:0-3136 GCA_964241935.1 uncultured Armatimonadales bacterium | reverse complement strand
TTTTTTTCCGTCTTGACTTTGCGGGCAGCAGTTTCTAGCGCAGCAGCCGGCGGGCTTCGTCGCGCAGCGCTTCTACGCTGAGGCCGGCGTCCGTCAGGCGCTGAAGCCCTTCGGTTTTTGGACCGCCGCGCAGGTAGGACTGGAACGCCAGTGTCCACGATTCTTCTTCTTCCTGCTCCCAGATCGGAGCCGTCGCTTCCCCAAAGTTGTGCGCGACGGCCCAAAGCGTTGGAGACGAGCCGAAGCCGAGCGCTTCCGCGAGAAACGTGTGCAGGATTTCGTGATCGCGGGACAGCGAGGCGACGTCCGTGCCGTAGCCAAGCTCGGCGGCATTAGCCCGGTATGAATCGCTGTCTTCGGGCGTTGCTGTGACACGAGCGCCGTCATGGTAGCAGGTTTCTGTGTAGCCCAGCGTGCTGTTGACCCAGCAGTGGCGAAATTGAAGCGTCTTTGTCAGCCGCGCCGTCAGCGCGGCAGCGGCTTGGTACTCCGCGTCGGCGGCAGACATCCGGGCGAGGTCAGGCTCGCACAGGTACGTTCCCGGCACCGGCGATTGGAGGGCGCGCAGGCCGGCAGCCGCTAAGGCCGCTTCGGCATCAGGCAGGGCGCTGTCTTGAAAAAGAAACAGCCGCCGCGCTTTTCGTGCCGCGATGTCAAGCGCCAGCGCAGGATAGCGAAGCTGAGACAAGCCGCCGGTGAAGAGTACTAGGTCATAGGTCTCCCAGCTTGACGCCAGGTCATAGACCCGCTGCGGCTGAAACTCAGTCTGCGAATGCAGCCCGAGCTGCTTGGCTTCCGCGCGGGCCGAGGCGAGAGCATCTGCGTCCGTGTCGGTGCCGAGCACCGACGCGCCACGCTTTGCCAGTTCAAGCACGCGAAGCCCGGTGCCGCAGCCGATGTCCAGCGCCGACCAATCCGTCAGATCTTTCGGCAGAAGCGCCGCCGTCTGCTCCCATTGTTCCTGTAATTTTGTCGCCGTCAAGTCCGTCTCCTATTTCTGAGCGTCTCGCAAATACTGAACAAGTTCGGCCGCCCGGTGCGCTGACGTATGCGACGCCAGCACTCGCGCTTTTGCCCGCTCCGCGACTTGTTTTCTGTCCGCTTCCGGCAGGTCGCGCAAAATGCCGAGCGTGTCTAGGGCCGAGCGCGTCACCAAAATCTCCGTACCGATCTTGAAAACCGTGTCCAAGCCGTCCCAATAGTCGCTGAGAATGGGAACACCGCAAGCGGCGGCCTCAAACAAGCGAACACTGGGAGAATACCCCATTTGGATCATATCTGCCCGCGTGACGTTCAGGGTAAACCGCTGCGAGTTGTAAAAGCTGCGGTGCCGAGCCGGCGGCAGATGCTCGGTGCGCGTGACATTCGGCGGCCAGACCAGGGAAGCGGGATACTGGGGGCCGGCCACAGCGAAACGGCCTTCCGGCCAGCGCCGCGCCGGTTCCAGCAGCAGCGCGTCGAGGGGCGGCTGCCGGTCCTCGCTGTATGTTCCCATGTAGCCGAGATCAAAGTCACACGCAGAAGGGGAGTCTTCGGGAAAGTAGAGGACGGGGTCCACCGAGCAGTAAAGCGCCCGCGCACACGGCGAATTGTACTGCTTCTCCAAGCGGGTCAGCGTCGGGCCACCGGCAAAAGACAAGTATGTGTCATAGCCGGGAACCAGCGCCGGTGTGAGATAATCACACTCACCGCGCTCCATCTTCGCCAGCGTCACCGGCGTGTCAATGTCGTAGAAGGCCCGGATGCCTTGTGCTGTGGACTGCACCCACTGCCCCACGGGGATGCCTTCGGGAACGTAAGAGCCGACAACAACCGCGTCGGCTTCTCGCACATCGCCGGCAAAACGTTCCTGAAGCTCCGGCAGGCTGCCGTAGAGCGCCGTTCGGCCCCACGGCGGCTGCGGCAGGTCACGGTTTTCGGCGTACCAGGGCGCATCGCGCTCCAGAAACAAAACGTCCTGTCCAAGCGCAGTCAGCTCCCGCACCAGGCCGCGAAATGTCGTCGCGTGGCCGTTTCCCCAAGACGATGTGATGGATAAACCTAAAATGATGATCTTCATCACTCGCCGCGCCCTTCCAGGACTGTTTCCAGCAGCGCCACCCGGTGGGTGTAAGTATGCTCCGCCAGCACCCGCATCAGCGCCGCCGCGCCGATCTCCCGTGCCTGCGTTTCCGAGACATCGCGGAGGAACCGGGCCACCGCATCGCCGTCCGAGGCCACTAAAATCTCTCGGCCCGGCGCGAAAAACAACTCAATGCCTTCCCATTCATCGGTGATCAGACACGCGCCCGCGCCCGCCGCTTCGAAGACGCGCGTCGCCGGCGAAAAGCCGTAGCGGGCCATCGACTCACGGCTGACATTCAGCACCATGCGCGGCGTACAGTTGAACGCATTATGATCCTGCGTGTAGACATGGCCGGCATAGCTGACGTTCGGCGGCAGAGACTTGTCGCCCCATCCGCTGCCGCCGAGAAGAAACATGGCCTCGGGAGACAGCGCAGCAGGCCGCAGAAAGAACTCGTCCACCCGCGCTTCCCGGTCCGGCAGCCGGTTCCCAAGAAAGCCAAGCGTGGCGGCGTATCGCGGCTCCGGCGGCACAGGATGATGCGTGTGCGGGTCCAGTGCATTGTAGATCGGGACGCAGTCCCGCGCTCCTAAAGCGCGGTAAGCCTCCCGCACCGGCTCGCCGCCGCCGTAGGTGAGCACCAGATCGTAGCGCGGAACAAGTTCCCGAGACGGGTCAAGGGGGTCATTCTGCACCCGGTCCAAAGTCGCGGGCGCGTCCACGTCCCAAAACACCACCAGTGTTTCAGGCCGCTTAAGCTCCAAAACTGCCGCTTCTAAAAGTTCGTCAAACACACCGACGCCGCTGGCTTTGACCACCAAATCTGCATGACGCGCGTCTTCCAGTGCCGTCCGGACGCCGTCTTCGCCGTCCACCGAATAGACCACGACTTTGGCCCAGTCCGGGTCCGCCATGTCCCGGTGCTGCTGCCGCTCGTAAGCGTCCGGCTCGTAAAACGTGACAAAGTGCCCGCGCTCGGACAAAGCGCGGATCATGCCCCGGTAGTAAGTCGCGGCCCCATTCCAGTAGGCGGACACGAGGCTGGAGCCGAAGAATGCGATGTTCATAATG
>CAXSZN010000050.1:0-36596 GCA_964241935.1 uncultured Armatimonadales bacterium | reverse complement strand
GCCATGCCGTGCAGATCTTCACCGCCAGCCCGCGCCAGTGGCGTGCGCCGTCCATCAAGCCCGAAGTCGCGGAAAAGTTCAAGGAAGTTGTCGCCGAAAACAAGATCACCAAAACCGTCGCGCATGATTCGTACTTAATCAACCTTGCCGCCGAGCCGGGCAGCGACGTATTAGAAAAGTCGCGGGCGGCGTTCAAGGCTGAAATTGAGCGTTCCGAAGCGCTCGGCGTCAATTTTCTGGTTTCGCATCCCGGCGCACACGGCGGGGCGGGGGAAGACATCGGCATTGCCCGGCTGATTGACAGCCTCAACAGCATTCACGAGCAGACGTCAGGTGCAAAAGTGCGAGTTGCGTTAGAAACCACGGCAGGGCAGGGGACCTATTTAGGAGGCAAATTTGAGCAGCTCGCCGCCATTATCAATGGCGTCCAGAACCCGGAGCGCCTTGCTGTCTGCCTTGATACCTGCCATATCTTCGCGGCAGGCTACGACATCCGCACCCCTGAAACTTACGCCGAAACCATGCGCCAATTTGACGAGATTATCGGCCTGAAATGGCTGCAAGTGATCCATGCCAACGACTCGCAGAAAGCCTTCGGCAGTCATGCCGACCGCCACGCGCACATCGGCGAAGGCGAGATCGGCTTGGAAGCTTTCCGCCTTCTGGTGAACGATCCGCGCCTGGCCGGCCTGCCGATTATTGTGGAGACCCCCGACAGCGACACCATGCACGCCGTCAACATCAAGCGCCTGCATGATTTGTTTGATAAGTAGCGGCTTTTGGCAGCCGGCACCGGACTTGTTAGCTGTTTGCCTGCAACTTTTTCCTGCGCCGCGTGTCACACTCAGTAGAACTTAGTGATTGGAGGCGGTTATGAACAGTTCGCCTGATCCCGGCTCGGGGTTTCTGGTCGGCATCTTTCTCTTGTACGGCTTCTTTATTCTGCTGGCGCTGGCGTCGTTTGTCTTCTGGGTGATCGAGATTATTGATGTCGCACGGCGTCAGTTCCCGGAGCCGAACACCAAGACAATCTGGCTGCTGGTGGTTGTCTTGGGGCATGGCCTCGGCGCGATTGTTTATTATTTCGCCGGCAAGCCCGCCGGCTGGCTGCCGGGAGAAACGCCGCTGGTTTCTAATTATCCGCCGAACTATCCGCCCCAGTATCCGCAGTCGCCGCCCCCGCCGGGGCAGTGGCCGCCTCCGCCCGGCAGCGTGTAGAAGAACCCCTCCCGCTCCCAAAAAAATCTACGCAGGAATACGGCGGTTCATGGCATAAGTTGTTAGCGTGACTCTCCAAGCTCCCCACACATCTACCGTATCAACGGCGGAAACACCAGCCGAAACATTTCCCGACGCACTGCCGGGGCTGACACGGCTGCAAATCCAGCGCGGGCTGCGGCTCTCGACCATCGAAGGCTGCGTCGCATCCGTGCAGGGGCAGCTCACGTCAGGCGCGTTCCAGACCGGCTTTGCCTTGTTTCTCGGGTGCAGCTCGTTTTGGCTCGGGGCACTGGGCGGCATCCCGGCGCTGGCCGGACTGGTGCAGCTTGTGTCATCGTTCCTGGCCCAGCGCTACGGCGAGCGCAAAGCGCTGATTGCCTGGTTTGCGACCGTCAGCCGCCTGCTTTGGGTGCCGATGCTGCTGATCCCCTTTGTCCTGCCGCGCACGCTTTGGGTGGCGGCGTTTCTGCTGCTGACACTCTTGTCCGCGCTCTGCATGAACGTGGCCGCGCCGCTTTGGACGGCGTGGATTACGGATGTGGTGCCGGAAAGCAGCCGGGGGCGCTACTTCGGCCAGCGCAACATGTACAGCGGCTGGGTCGGGCTGGTTGTTCCGATTTTGGGCGGTTACTTCTTAGACGCCGCCACGAAGCGGCATGGCGGCAGCGTGCCGATGGCGTTTGCGGTCTTGTTTGGGACGGCCAGCGTGTTCGCGCTGGGATCGTTTGTGCTGGTTTTGCGAAGCCCGGACGTGCCGCAGGTAAAGTCCGGCGCAAATGGAAAAGCAGCGGAAAGTGCGCTGGCTTATTACAAAGCGCCGTTTGCAGACCGGAATTTCCAGCGCGTGATGGCATTTCTCGCGGCAATGGTTGTGGGCCAGTCCATCGCCGGGCAGTTCTTCACGGTGTATCAGCTTCAGTATCTGCACCTCAATTACACGGCGTTCCAGCTCCTCACTGCCGTCGCAACTTTGGCGTCTCTTGCGAGCATGCCGCTGTGGGGGTATCTCGCCGACAAGTACGGCAACAAGCCGGTGCTGATGATTAGCTGCGGCTTGGTACTGGTGCCGCCGCTTTTGTGGATACTCGCTGCTCCCGACGGCATCGCCGGGCTGTGGGCGTATGACCGCGCCGGCGAGCTGCATCTCTCCGTCACCAAGCTGATTGTGGTCACACTGAACTTGTTTTCCGGCCTCGGCTGGGCCGGCGTCGGCTTGACTCAGTTTAATTTGATGATCGGGTCGTCGCCTGCGGAAAAGCGGACCGTGTATGTCAGCGCGATTGCCGCGATCTCGGGTCTTGCCGGCGGGCTGGCACCGCTTGCGGGCGGGGCGCTGATGGTGGCGTTTGGGCACCTGGCATTCCCCGATCACGGCTACATCCGAAACAACTATCATCTGCTGTTTGTCCTGGCGACGCTTCTGCGCGGAGCCGCGATTTTGCTGGTCCGGCCGATCCAGGAAGACGGCAGCCACCGGACCGGGTATGTTCTGAAGCAGCTTAAAGCGTCCAAGCCCATCGGATCGTTTAACGGCATTCAAAAGCTCTCAAAAGCCGGCAGCTCGCAGGCGCGGGTGCAGGCCGCCGAGCACTTAGGACGACTGAGAACGCCGCTGGCCGTGGAAGAGCTGGTTCACGCCCTCGATGATGTTGCCCTGCCGGTGCGCGAGCAGGCGGCGGTGGCATTGGGCGAAATCCGGGACTCCCGCGCGACGCTGCCGCTGGTCGGCAAGCTCTCCGACGCTGCTTCGGGCATCAGCGGCGCGGCGGCGACGGCTTTAGGCAAGATTGGGGACCAAGCCGCGCTGCCGGCGCTTGCCGCCGCCGCCCAGCTTGGGCCGCCGACCCGCCAGCTTGCCGCAATGGAAGCGCTGGGACATTTGAAGGGCAGCTCCGTCACCGACATTTTGTGTGTCCTGCTGGCGGACCCGGACGGGACTGTCCGCACGGCCGCCATCCGGGCGCTGGCCGAGCGCGAGGACCCGGAAAGTCTGCCGAGCTTGATTGCCCAGCTTGAGCGCGAACAGGAGCCGTCCAATTTGGCTGTTCTGGCCGACGCGCTGGGACGATTAGGCGAACCCCAAGCTGCTTTGCCGCTGCTGGACGCGCTGCGCCGGACGCAGTCGCCGACGGTCCGGCGGGAGATACTCAACGCTGTCGGCAGCGTCGGCGGCGGACGAGATGCGTTTTATCCGTATCTGGCGCTGGACTCATATGCGCGGGATGAAACAGTCGGAAAAATTTTGCTGAACTTGGCCCGGCGCTACCGGACGCGGGCGTCTTCCAAGAAGGAAGCGAGCGCTGCCCGAATCAGTGTGAACGCCAAGCGGGCCCTGACTGCCTACACGTCCGGCGACCTCACGCTGTGTTTGGATCGTTTGGTGCGCCTTGCTCTTCTGCTACCGCCGGTTCCCGATGTGCCGGCGCTTACAATTTTGCGGGCGCTGGATGAGTCGCCGGAGCCGACGAGCGTGGACGAAGTGCTTCTCGCCGTCTTTCTGGTGCGCCGTCTGACGGGGTAGGTTCCTACTTCAATGGGTCAAACAACCCCGCGGTGATGATGCGCGGCTTGCCGACGACTGACTGGACGAGAAGTGTGTGCGGCGGGCCGGAAGACGCGGACAGCAGGCTTCTCGCTTCGGTCAGGCCAAGCTGGGCGGCGGGCTTGCCGTCAATTGCCAGCACTTCATCAAAGTCCTGCAGGCCGGCTTTAAGCGCGGGAGCGCCGGGCAGGATGTCCGCCACGGCAAGATGCATGTGGCCGGCTTTGTCTTTGGTTTCCATGAGCGTGATCCCCGCTGTCTTTGTTTGGAACGGCAGCTTGGTGCCGGGCGCAGCGGCGAAGAAGACCCGGTTGTGGGGGTAATCAAAGGTCAAAACGAAGCGGGACAGCAGGCGCGAGCCGAGCGATCCGGCGTTGACCAGTGACGCGCCGCCTTTGGTGTCCAGCGAAAAGTCGGTGGGGATGTCCGGGAACGTGTCGCCGGCGACCGTGAACGACCCGACACGTGTCCGGCGCGATCGGGAAACGCCGCCGACGCCGCCGCCGATGCTGATGGTGCCATGTGGGTACTTTTTGTTCAGCCCGTTCTGCGCGACATACGGGCCGTAGAGGCGCACCGCGGCGTCGGCGTCGCCGGTGTCCAGCAGGAACTGGCCGGCCGGCAAGGCGTCGAGACGTGCTTGGATCGTCGGCACATTGTTGTCAAGCATCAGCGGCAGGGGATGTCCGTCAGCCGCCGTCGGATGGAACGCATCCGCCCGAATAAATGTCAGCTTCTTGTCGGGATAATCTATTCGCACGACAAAATGCGACAGCAGGTCGTAGCCGATAAAGCCCGCGAGCGGCCGGGTGAAGTAGGAATTAAGCTGCTCCGGCAGGTCAATTGCGATCGCGGCGACATTGGACAGCGTCACTGCGCCGGGCACTTCCAGCTTTTGGATCAGCACCGGATGCTGGTCTGCCGAGCCGCCATAGCCACGGACTTCTAAAAATCCGCTGCTTTTCAGCCCCAAAGCATCCGCTGCCGACTGGGCCAGGGCAAGCCCGCCCGCGCCGCTGTCCAGGAAAACGCGCTCAGGAGTGCCGTTCAGTGTCACTTCCAGACCAATCTCGCCGTCGTCCATGTCAAACGGCACCGTAGCGGAAGTCGCGCCGGGCTGAACAAATCCGAAGTTGCCGCCGCCGGCGGGCTTTGAAAAGATGCCGGGCGGCAGCGGGACGTTGTTTTGGATCGTCTGCACCTGGCCGACTATATCATAGCGCGGCGTGCCGTTTGTTGTGACGGTGTGAAACGGGAACGGGGTGCCGTCTACGGTGCGGTAGTCGGAAAACTCGGTCGTCACCAGCACGTCGTCGTCCAAGTGCTGTTCTTTGACGATCATAAACGTGCGCGGGTCAAAGAAGAGGGTGCTTTTCTTGCCGCCTTCGGGATAAGTATCAACA
Organism: uncultured Armatimonadales bacterium; assembly: GCA_964241935.1. Taxonomy (GTDB): domain Bacteria; phylum Armatimonadota; class Armatimonadia; order Armatimonadales; family Capsulimonadaceae; genus JANXMY01. Next base: position 31,430 of record CAXSZN010000050.1, on the reverse strand, counting down.
ATGTAATCCCCGGTGCCGGCTTCCGGCTGGGCACGCAGGGCTTCTTTGCCGGGTATTCGTCCGGGCAGGACATACGAATTGGTGTCAAAGAACAACTGAACTTTCAGGTCCTTCAGCTCTTCGCCCGCAAGGTCCCGGACATTGCCGTTGGTGTCGCGCTCCCAGGCTTCTTTGCCGTCGTAGCCTTGCAGGTTGTCCAGAATGCCGAGCTTGTCTTCTTCGTACTCTTTGTCCGGCGCAGCGTAGATCGTTTTGATCGTACCGGTGATGCCGCCGGTCTGCACCTGCGTGGTAATCTCGGTGCTGTGAATCGCTTCCAGCGCCGCCGCCCCGCCCAGCGCCGTCAGATGCTTTTGCAGCAAGGCTGGAAGCGTGAGCGGTGCGGCAAGTGCGTCCGCTGCAAACGTCAAGTGCGGCGGCGGTGGTGCAAACACTGCCGGGGACATGGCCGGCGGGTTTGGGTTCGGCGGGTTTGGGTTCGGCGGGTTTGGGTGCAGGTACATCCGGCTGTGGGCGTAGTCGAACGTCACCGTAAAGTGGTCCAGAAACAGGTTGCCGATGCCGCCGGCGGAGGAGGAAATCTGGGCGATGCCCGGCCCGGTCATGGTGGAAAGCGGCAGCCCCGAGACCTGCGCCGCGCCGACCCGCAGCGAATGACCCGGCGACAAAATCTCGGTGACCTGCCCGCCGACCCCGACCCCCTGCCGCGTCGTCACGCCGGGTGCATTCAGACTTGGCACCAGATGGTTCGCTTCGGCGTACTGGGTGTAGATATGCGCGGCGCTCGAGTCGCCGGTGTCCACCAAGAACCGCCCCGGCGCCTTGCCGTCTACCGATGCTAAAATTGTCGGCATCCGGTTTTCCAGCTTAAGCGGCACGGCAATTGTCCCGGCTGCGGGCACGGGAGGAGCCGAGGCCGGATCGGTCAGTGTCAGGGTTTTACCCGCATAGTCAATGGAAACAAGAAACCGCGCAAACAGCTCATAGCCGATCGCGCCGTCAAGCTGGCCCCGTGCCGCCAGCAGCTTGGTGACCGCCGGGTCTTTGATGACATGCACGTTTAAGTGGTTAAGCCGTACCGCGCTGCCGACATCTACCGTGGCATCGGCGGCGATCCCGGTGGAAGCCGAGCCGCCGTAGCCCAGCGCGGGCAGGTCGCCCTGCGTGGTCAGTCCCGCCGTCACCGCCGCGCCTTCGGTCACAAACGCCGTGCCGCTGCCGCTGTCCAGCAGCAGCCGGAGCGGGTGGCCGTTGACGGTAGCCTGGAACACGATTTCGTCGCTGACGTTCTCAAACGGCAGCGTGGCCGAGACGCGCGGGCCGGACGAGATAAACTGCCAGTCTTTGGCGGCATCCGGCGGAGCAAAGAACGCCGCCGTGACTGCCGGTGTCCGGGAAACGGATTTCAGCGTGGCTTCAATGACGAGGGGCAGGCCGGCGTACTGAATCTCCATCCGGCTCGGCACTGCGTTTCCTTCCTGCACCGAGTAGCCAAGCACGTTGATTGTCCCAATCAGCCCGCCTTTATGCTCCACCGTTTTCCGAACCAAGAACGTTTTGGGGTCAAGATAGATCGTTTGCAGGGAGCCGTTTTTCGGCTTGACATCCAGCACATAGCAGTGCGTTTCCGGGTCCAGCCCAGGCCGGAGCTTAACCGACGCCGTCTGCACTTTTTGAGACAAGTCAAAGTTTTCCAGCGAAAAACCTTCGTCCGCGCTGCGCTCGGCCAGCTCTTCGCCGCCAAGAACCCGCACGTTCCCGGCGCCGTCTTGTTCCCAGGTGATTTTGCCGTCGGTTCCGGTCGTCGTGGAAAGCGGCCCCAGCCGCATCTCCATCCGGCTGCGGTGGGGCGGCGCTTCGTAGGTCGTCATCGTCCCGGCCAGCCCGCCCGCGCTGATGTCATACACAATCGCGTGCGGCGCTTTGTCCTTCCGTGCCGCCGGCGTCGCCGCCGCCGCCCGGTGCCGGGCCAAAATCTGGCTGAGAGTGAGAGTCGGGGCTGCGCCAAGAACAGGCCGCAGAGCCGGCAGGGCGAGAACGCAGAACGCGCACAAAAGCGGGCGCAAAAGAAGTTTTGATTTCACGCCTCTATTTTACCGTTTTCTGGACTGTTTCGGCGCAGGCTACTCGCTTCGGCTCAAAAACTCGAAGCTTGCGCGGAGGCAGTCGAAGGGATCGCGGCGGTACTCGTCCTGCTCGACGGCGTACCATTCGACGCCCGCCGCCGCGCAGGCGGGCAGCAGGTGCGCCCAGTCTAGATTGCCTTCGCCGACCGGGGCCATGACTGCTTCCTGTCCAACCATTTCTTTGTCTTTGACATGGATGACCGGAATGCGCCCGGCGCACCGCTCAATCAGCCGCTCCGGGTTTAGGCCGGCGTGGGAAGCCCAGTAGACGTCTACTTCCAAACAAAAGTCCGGGCCGCCTTGATCAAGAAACGTGTCGAAAAGAGGGGCGGAGCCGGGGGCGGGGCGGGCGAATTCAAACGCATGATTGTGGTAGCCAAAGCGAATGCCGGCGGCTTTCAAGGTTTCGACCACCGGGGTAGCGTCACGGACAAATGCCGCATATCCCTCAGCTCCCCGCGCCTGATAGGCACCCGGCAGGCCACCAATCGCGCAAAAGTCGCAGCCAAGAGTGTGATGAAACGCGATCTCGCGCTTTGTATCGCCCCGCAGGCTTTCCCAGGAACGATGTGTCGCAATGCAGGTGAGGCCCAGATCATCAAGCATTTGCCGTGCCTCTAAGGCCGAGACTTCCGGCGTGTCGCCGGCCATAGCCCCAACCGCCGAAATCTGCACCGCCGGGTAGCCGATGGCCTGTATCTTTTGGAGTGTGCGCCGAAAATCTGCGGCAGTTTTCGTGAATTCGCGCACGGTGTAAAGCTGCGCGGCAAGCTGCGGTGTTAGGTTCATAGAATAATTCTCAACTGACAGAAGTCACGAGTAGTTGAAAACTACTCGCTAGATCAAGTGTCCTGCGGACGGAAGTCTGAACTGACCTTTCTGCACTCGCAGAGTGCTTCTCCTAGCGAGCAGTTTTCAACTACTCGGCATTGCTGCCTTCAACACCTGCGGAACTTTCGCCTGGTGCCACGCATTTTCAGAGTGAGGCACATTCAATGGCACTGAAACTTTCGGTCTTAGATTTATCCCCGGTCAGCACCGGCATGACGGCGGCGCAGGCGCTTCAAAACACTTTAGATTTGGCTCGGCTGGCGGACACGCTGGGCTACCACCGCTACTGGCTGGCGGAGCACCACAACATGCCCGGCATCGCCGGCTCATCGCCCGCACTGCTGATTGGGCAGGTTGCCCGTGAAACAGCGCACTTGCGGGTCGGCTCCGGAGGCGTGATGCTGCCGAACCATGCCCCGCTGCAAGTCGCCGAGCAGTTCCAAACGCTGGAAGCGCTGTTTCCCGGACGCATTGACCTCGGCATCGGGCGTGCGCCGGGCAGCGACCCGCGCACGGCGCTGGCTCTGCGCCGGGCGGGCCAAACCGAAGACCTGCCGTCGCAGCTTGCCGAGCTGTTTGCATTTGCAGGCGGGCAGTTCCCGGCAGGCCACCCGTACCAGTCTGTTTCCGCCGTTCCGATGGGCGCTAGCCTGCCGCCGGTCTGGCTGCTCGGCTCCAGCGACTACAGCGCTCAGGTCGCAGCGGCGCTGGGACTAGGCTTCGTGTTCGCCCACCACATCAACCCGCACGGCGCGGAAGAAGCGATGTCTCTGTACCGAAACAGCTTTAGACCATCGGAGCATCTGCCGGAACCGGCGGCGATTGTAACGGCATCGGTCATCGTCGCAGACACCGACGCTGAAGCGGACAGGCTGGCGACTTCCTTTGATTTGGCTTGGCTGCGGCTTTACTCGGGCCGTCCCTCCAAGTTCCCGAGCGCCGAAGAAGCGAAAAGCTATCCGTATACTCCGGCGGAACGCGCCCAAGTGCAGGCAACCCGCGCCCGTTTGATTACCGGCAGCCCGCAAACGGTCCGGGCCAAGCTCTGCAGTTTGTCAAGCCTCGCAGACACCGACGAAGTCATGGCTGTGACAATGGTGCATGACCACGCCGCCCGCCGGCACTCGTATAAGCTCCTGGCGGAAGCGTTTGAGTACTAAGAAGCAGATCTTGTCGAAGCGACCTACCCAGTACTAGTGACGGGTAGGTCGCTTCTGGCTTCACAGCCGTGGATCAACCGGCTCGCTTTCTAGTGCCAGCACGCCGAAGACGCATTCATGGACACGGCGGAGCGGCTCGCGGCGCACGAACCGCTCCAGGCTTTCCACGCCCAGCGCAAACTCCCGCAGGGCCAGCGAGCGCTTGCCGGCCAGGCCGCGCGAGCGCAGGCGGTCTAGGTTCTCGGGTGCGGTATACTCTGGGCCGTAGATAATTCGCAGATACTCGCGGCCCCGGCACTTAATCGCCGGCTGAATCAGGCCGCGCTGCCCGCGCATGATGAAGTCCAGTGGCTTAACGACCATGCCTTCGCCGCCGCGTCCTGTCAGCTCTTCCCACCAGGCAATGCCTGATGCCACGCTGTCCGTGTCGGTGACTGAAATCGTTTTGTGCGGCGTTGCCAGAAGCAGGCCGGTGTCGTCCGCCGCGCAAAGGCGGGAAAGCGAACTCATGTGCCACAAATGGTCTTTGTCCGTGTGTGCCGCGCCTTCCGATGCCAGCAGGTGAAACGGGGCCAGCTTCAGGTCAGCAAGGCTGTGTACGGGCCAGCAGTAGCGCCGGTAAGCGTCCACAAACTGACCTGCCATTGTTCGCCGCGACTGATATTTAGCTAAAAGCGGGCCGATGCCTTCTGTGTGCGGTGCCGCGCGTTCCAGCGCGGCCACTGCGGGCGGGAGCGACGCCGAAGCTGCCGCGCCGACAGCGGCGTACTGCTGCTTCAGCAGTTCCTGGGCTTTGGCGGACCACGGCATCAGCTCGCAGTCTAAGCAGACCCAGTCCGTGCCGAGTTCATCCCACAGCCCGCTTTTGTCCAGCGCAGTTTGAAGCGTAGACAAAAACTGCTGCTCTAAAGCGTCGTCGTCGAAGAACCGGCGGCCGGTGCGGGTGACGCAGATGCCGACACCTTCGTCCTCGACTCCGAAGCGCTTCCGGGCAGCATCTTCATCCCGGCAGACAATGACAACGGCTCGCGACCCCATGTGCTTTTCTTCGCAAATCACTGTCGGGACGCCCTGAGCACGATAATACGCAAACGCTTCGGCGGGATGCTCCAAGAAGCCCGGCTCGCGGGTCGTTTCCGACGGCGACATGGTAGGCGGCAGGTAAATCAGCCACTTCGGGTTCGCTGCGAACCGGCTCATCACTTCCAAAGCCGCAATCGCGTTTTCTTCACGGATCGTAACGCTGCCGTGCAGCGAGGTAGACAAAAGGCGCTTGCCCAAAACGTCGTCAATGTCTAACACGTCGTCGTGCTGCTGCTGCGCCGACAATGCGGAAGACTGAAACTTATCCACTAAAGAAGGGGCAGGCAGGAACGGACGGGCCGGCTCGGCATAGATCGCAAGCGACGGCACGGACACGGTCTCCCGCTCCGGCCAGCGCAGCGCGGTGAGGCGGCCGCCGAAGACGCAGCCGGTGTCAATGTTCAGCGTGTGGTTCAGCCACTCGGGGGCAGGAACCGGCGTGTGGCCGTAGACAACGCTGGCCGAACCTCGGTAATCACTGGCCCAGGGCAAACGCACCGGCAGGCCGAACTCATCCGTTTCCCCAGTCGTCTCGCCGAAGAGCGCGAACTCGCGGACTTTCCCCGACCCGCGCCCCTGCATCTCCGCTTTCATGCCGGCATGGGCGACCACCAGCCTGCCGCCGTCCAGCACATAATGGCTCACTAGGTCGTCCAGAAATCGCCGCACTTGGTCGGTGAACTCCTGCGGCTCGGCGCTCATCTGTTCCAGCGTGTCCGCCAGGCCGTGCGTGAGCTGAACGTCCTTGCCGCGCAGCTTGCGAAGAAGCTTGATGTCATGGTTGCCGGGAACACACAGCGCTGTGCCGCCCTGCACCATGCCCATGACCAGCTTCAGCACGTCCGGCGACTTCGGCCCCCGGTCTACCAAGTCGCCTAAAAAGACCGCCTTGCGGCCCTCGGGCGGCGTGACCAAGTGGCCGTTTACTGTGTAGCCCAGCTTCGTCAGCAGCGCCGTCAGCTCGTCAAAACAGCCGTGAATGTCGCCGATGATGTCAAACGGGCCATGCTCCGTGCGCTTGTCGTTGTACAGCGGCTCCCGCGTCACCGTTGCCGCTTCGACTTCCCCCACGCTCCGCAGCACAAAGACGTGCCGGAAGCCTTCCCGCTCCAAGCCGCGCAGCGACTGCCGCAGGCTCTTGATATGGTTTCGGACCACATGCGGCCCAAAGCTTCTGTCGGGCCGGCTTTGGTTGCGGTCTTGGCACACGCGCTCCGGCAAATCCAGCACAATCGCCACCGGCAGGCAGTGATACTCGCGGGCCAGCGCCACCAGCGGCTTCCGCGCTTCCACTTGGACATTGGTCGCGTCTATGACAGTTAATCGCCCTGCCGCCAGCCGTTTGGCGGCCACATAATGCAGCACATCAAACGCGTCGGTGGTCGCCGCTTGATCGTTTTCGTCGTCCGACACCAGCCCCCGGCAGAAGTCCGACGACAGCACCTCAGTCGGCTTAAAATGCGCCCGCGCAAACGACGACTTGCCCGAGCCGGACGCACCGACAAGTACGACTAAAGACAGATCAGGAATTTTGATGTTCATAGGGTCTCAGTCCCAGGCCGCGCCAAGTGCCGCCAGCCGTTCCCGGTATTCAATCCGCTCCGCCCAGCCAGACGGCCAGGCGGCTATGCCTTTGTACGCTCCGGCAAATGCGCCCGAAAGGCAGGCGATGGAGTCCGAGTCCCCTGAGCTGACTACCGCTCGACGGATGGCCGCAACAGGGTCATCGGGAAACAGAAGAAAGCACAGCAGCCCCGTCGCCAGCGCTTCCTCCGCAATCCACCCTTCGCCAGTCACCAGGCACGGGTCGGCGTCCCGGTTTCCATTCGCAAGCGCCGCGTCCAGTTCGTCCAAGCTGCCCAAACATTCATCCCAGCCACGGGCGATAAACTGCTCCGGCGATTCCATTAAAGGCTGCTGCCAGAGGGTTCCGAGCCAGTCGCCGTGATAGACTTCGCGCTGAGACAGCGCATACTCCCAAAGCGTCTTCGGCAGATCGCCCGGCGTGATGCCTGCAATCAAAAACGCAATCGCGGCAGCCGTCAAATCCGACGCCGCCAATGCCGTTGGGTGGCCGTGTGTCATCGCCGCTTGAAACTGCGCGATTGCACCCCGCGTTTCGGCTGTGACATTCGGCAGCAATCCGACTGCCTGCACCCGCATATTCGCGCCGCATCCTTTGGAGTTTGCGATGGTTGCTTCGAGCCAGGGCAAGCCGCGCCTGAGACCGCCGCAAGCCGTCATGCAGGTATTGCCAGGCGCACGATTGTTGTCGGGGCTGATTGACCAGGCCACAAACGCCTTGCGAAGCGGCTTTTCCAGCGTGTCAGGCGCGAATGGCTGAGGCGCAAGACGCAGCGCCTCCCCAACCGCCAGCGCCATCTGCGTGTCGTCGGTCACGAGAGCCGGGTTGCCGACCGGCTCCTGCGGCCCGTTCGGCGGGAACCGGGTCAAAATTGCGCCGACCGACAGGAACTCTGTCTTGAAGCCCAGCGCGTCGCCGAACGCCATACCGAATACACATCCTGACGCTTGTTTTGTTGTCATGCTAGTTTCCTCAGACGCCATTCAGACCATGTGTTGTTCAGACCAGGTGTTGAAACACCCGGCTACACAGCGAAGACGCTACGAAGTACCGCTTCGCGGGACTGGGAGCAGATTGGTCTTCTCTTAACCCCGCGCCTTCCAGGTCTGCCAGTGCAGAAGCGGGTGTTTCGTGGCGTCCGCGCCCAATAGCCGTGCCATTTATGGCATGGTCCCTCCAGGTTCTATCGCGGCAATCCGGCCAAAGATGTCCTTCGCCTTCACCCATCCGTCAACACTACTCAGCGTGTGCTATGTTTATCCATTCGCGCTTGCCCATTTGACTTGCCTCTCAAAGATCGCCATTTGGCTGGGTGCGCCGACATCGGTGTCTTCGGGGCCAAGGGGCAGAAAGCGGACGGAGTAGCCGAAGCGCCCGGCAATGCTATTGCCCCAGGTCTCGAACTCGGCGCGGGTCCATTCAAAGCGATGATCTTTGTGGCGGAAGTGGCCGGCGGGCAGAGTCTCGAACTTCGGGTTGTACTCGGCGTTCGGCGTCGTGACGACGACCGTGCCGGGGCGGGCGAACTCGAAGACGCTGCGCTCGAACGCGGCTAGTCGGGGCGGGTCCAGATGCTCGATAACTTCGACGACGGCTGCCGCGTCAAAGCCCTCTAAACGCTTGTCGCGGTAGATCAGCGAGCCGTGGACCAGCGCAATGCGCTCCCGCTGTGTTGGCGGCAGGCGGTCGAGCTTCAGCTTGTCCTGGGCGATTTCCAGCGCCCGGTATGACACATCCATGCCCAAGATGTCCGTGAACTGATGCTCGCCAAGCAGCAGGGACAGCAGACGGCCTTCGCCGCAGCCTAGATCCAGCACTTTTCTTGCGCCGCTGGTTTTCAAGGCGGCTAGAACGGCTTCGAGGCGCTGCGTGTGCAGGCTGATCTTCCGCTCGACGCTTTCTTCTTCCCGGTCGTGCTGCTGACCAAGTTCTTCTGATTGCGGGTCTTCTGCCTCCGTGAGCTGTTCTAGCGCATCGCGGACGAGCGAGTAGCGCTGCTTCAAGTAACCCCGGACAATCGTTTCTTTTTCTGGATGGGCAGCCAGCCAGCCTTCGCCGCGCTGGACCAGCTTCTCGACTTCGGCGTCGCCGATAAAGTAGTGCTTGCCGGTGTCCAGTGCGGGAACAAGGACGTACAGGTGCGTCAGCAGATCGGCGAGGCGCAGTGTGGCCGTGAGTGTCACGGAAAAGTAGGGACTCTGGCCCCACTCGGGAAACGTCACGTCGAGCGGGTAGGGCGTGACCTGCACTGCGTAGCCCAGCGGCTCGAAGAGGCGGCGGATGAGCGTCTCGCCGCCCCGGCTCGGCACCACGTCCAGCCGCGCTTCCAGCGGCAGGGGCGCGAGTGCGGCTGCGGGCTTGTCCTTGCAGCGTCCGCCGAGTGCGCTGCCGTAAACTTGGGCGAGAGCGACGGACAGAAACGACGACGCGACATAAGGCCGGTCGTTGACATACTGGGCCAGCGTCCGCCCTTCGCTATTTCGGGCAGACTGGCTGCGGACAAGCGCCACGGGGTCGACATCGAGCAGCAGGGCTGCCGTGCAGCGCCCTTCGCTGACTTCCGGGTAGAAGACGTGAGCTGCACCGAACGAAAGGTCAAACGACTGCGCCCGGTTCGGGTTCTTGTGCAGCAGATATCCCAAATCCGTCGCGGGCGTGTGAGTTGTCGTGAGAGAAAGAAGCATAAGAAGTGTCTCTGCCTCTAGTTTACTTGGAAGAAGAGGCTGCCGTCAACACAGGCACCGGGAGTGTCAGCATGTTCAGGCGTTCAGCACGGAGCGGAGCCAGGCGGAGGGCGAGGCGTCGCAGTCCTGTTCCAGCACCACGGTTGTGCCCGAGGAGCCGGTCAGGAGCCAGACGCGGTCTACGGTGTTCAGCATCAGCCAGAAGCCATGCCCCAGTGTGCCGGCCGTGGTATAGCCGCGCTCCAATGTTGCCCTCGGCAGATGCTCCATGTCAATGCCCCGGCCCCGGTCCGTGACCCAGACCTGCACGGTGCCGCGCTCATTGGCGTAGACCTCGCCGCAGCCGTCAACCCCATGCACGGCGGCGTTCATGCCGGCTTCCCCCACCGCCGTTTCCAGGTCACTCAAGCGGTCCGGCGTCAGACCCGCCTGCCGGGCGATCTCGCGGACATGATGGCGCAGGGTCCGAATATCCTGCCGGTGCAGCGGGATTGGGACCGGACGCGGTCCAAGCGTCGGCGGAAGCTGCTCCGCGCCGTCGCACAGCCGCAGCCTGCCGTCCGTGACCGAGTGCAGGACATCCCGGACGGCACGGTTCGCGGCAAGGAGGGAGTGGTTGGCGTCTGCCAGTTCAGCGGTGCGCTCCGAAACCCGCGCTTCCAGCTCCGCTTTCGCCTGGCCGAGTTCTGCCGACTGACGCCGCGCTGTTTGAGCCAGTGAGACCGCTCCGGCCAGCAGCGCCGACAGCAGCAGCCCGGCTCCAAGCGCCCCATGCGTCAGCACCTCGCCGGTCTGCGGCAGGGCCGCCGGCCCTATGCCGGCATGGGCGGAAAGCTGCTGCATCAGCGCGGTCTGCGCCCGCTGCTGCACAATCAGCGCCTGCCACAGACACAAAGACGCCGTTGCTCCGGCGGTGCCGACGAGACCAGCCAGCCAGCGTGGGGTTGTTTCCGCCACTTGCTGATTTTCTCGGGACCACGCGAGGGCCGTCAGCCCAGCGCCCAGCACCACGAACCCCGCAGCCGTATGGACCGCCATGCGGGTGAGCTGCCCCCACGCATACGCTTCTGTGATGCCGGTGATGTAGCCAAACAGTGCCACAATTCCGAGACCTGCCGTAACGGCTCCCAGCAGCCCGACCGCCGCGCCGCGCTCCGGCCAGCGTTCCCGAAGACTAAGACGCAGGAATGCAAGGCCCGTGAGCAAAAAGCACACGGCGGTGGCGACTGCCATACGACCGTAGTTCGTGACGCCGGAGCGGGTGTAAGCGTGCATCAGCAGCTCATCCACACCCAGTGAGCGGCCCCAGGCATATTCCGCCAATGTTGGAACGGCTAGGAGAACGGCAAAGAAGACGGCCAGGAGCGAGACACGCGGACGACCCAGCGCCGTCGCGGAAAGCGAAACTCCAGCCAGCAGGAACCCCAGCGCCGTGTTGTAAGCCATCCCGACAAATGCCGGCAGGACATGAATAAGCGCAAGGTTATGGGTGTACCAGCCTGCCAGCACGGACAGCCCCAGCAAAGCGCAGAGAATTCCGGCTGCCAGTGGAAACGCGGCAGCCGCAAATGCGGGTCGGATACGATCTCCAGTCATCTTTTCCTGCCTTGTTCGAGTAACAACTTATACCATGATAGCGCAGGATTTTCACCGGTTCGTCGCGAATTGAAATCCTATGACCTCCGCCGCAATTCCGACTTCTGCCGTGCTTCTGCAAGCGACACGCGCGTATTCCGCTCCTGCCAGCGTTGTTCCTGTTCTGCTCGGCACGGCGCTTGCATCCCGTGGCTACGCAAACGGCGGCCACGGCGCGTTTGACCCGGCGGCGTTTGTGCTGGTTCTCCTGGGGGCGATCCTCGCGCACTTTGGCGCAAACGTACTCAACGACTATTTTGACTTTTCGAACGGCGTGGACACGCGCCCCGAGCATGGCAGCGGTATTCTCACCGGCGGGCTGATGACCAAGCCGCAGGCGCTGGGCTTCGGCGCTGCTTTGCTGGGTGGGGCCGGCCTCTGCGGCCTGCTGCTGCGCCGTCATGCCGGGGTGGTTATACCACTGGCTTTGATTGGCCTGGCCTGCGCGGTGCTGTACCCGGCCCTGCTGAAAAAGTACGCCCTGGGCGACTTTTTGATTATTGTCGCGTTCGGCATCGGCTTGACCGTCGGCGCTTATGGGGTGCAGATGACTGCGCTCACGCCGCCGCAATGGCTGTCGGTCGCGCTTTACGCGGTTCCGATTTCGCTTTTAGTAGACGGCATTCTGCACGCCAACAACCTGCGTGACGCGCCGGACGACCGCGCTGCTCATGTGCTGACTTTGGCGACGCTTCTTTCGCCTCAAGGTGGTCTTTTGCTGCTTCAGCTTCTGCTGTTCGGGCCGCTCGTCTTCGCCGCGGCGGGTGTTTTGCTGCGCTTCCTGCCGCTGTGGAGTCTGGTGACTTTGCTGTCTGCGCCGCTTCTCGTGAAAGCATACCGCACGATTAACGTGCCGCTGACGGCTCAGGCGCATCTGGTCTTCGGCGTCCTGTACACGGCCTCGCTGCTGCTGCCTCCGGTTTTTGTGTGAGGCTGACTGCGGAGCCGAGGGAGCTGTGCGAGCAGTTGAAAACTACGCGCTAGGGGAAGCGTCCTGCGGACGAGAAACAAAGTCCAAAAGCCTTTTCCTTCACCCGAAGGGTGCCTCCCCTAACGCGTAGTTTTCAACTACTCGTACAGCCGCCACGTCTGCGCCCGCTCTTCGAACTCCTGCAAATCTTTCGCCCAGCCTGCCGCGATGTCCGCGTAAGCCTGCCCGGCCATGACGGCATCATAGCACTTTTGGTTGACCAGCAGGGTCATCAGCTTCTCCGGCTGCCAGGCTTCCGGGTAAAGACGCCGCAGGGTCAGCGCAAGGGTCAGCCCGACGCGCACCGCGTCCAGCGTGTCCCGGCCCAAAAGCAAAATCTGAACGCCGCCGCAAGTCTCGCCCGCGAAAACACTCGCTGCGGGGGTGAACTGCACGGGAACGAACCGGACGCCCGGCAGCGCTTCCGCATTCAGCGCGGCGGCGAACGCTCGGGCATCTAAGTAAGGTGCGCCGAAGATCTCAAACGGCGTGTCCGTGCCGCGTCCCACCGAGACGTTGGTGAACTCCAGCAGTCCGACGCCGGGGTACAGCGCGGCGGCAGGCAGGCGGCGCATGTTTGGGGAAGGGTTCGTCCAGAGCAGGCCGGTCTGGTCGTACCAATCTCTGCGCGAGTAGCCTTCGCAGGCAACAACTTCCAGCGGGCAAGTCAAACCCTTCTCGGCATGAAGCAGGCGGGCCATCTCGCCGAATGTCAGCCCGTGCCGGATGGGAACCGGATGATAAGCGACAAACGCCAGTTTATCGCCGTCCGCCAGGGGGCCTTCAGCGTGCGCTGCCGTGATCGGATTTGGCCGGTCCAGCACCACGACCCGCTTGCCGTGTGTGCTTGCCGCTTCGAGAATATGCCCCAGTGTGCTGAGATAGGTGTAAAAGCGGCAGCCGATGTCCTGGATGTCAAAAACAAGCGTGCCAATGCCGTCAATCTGCTCCGCCGTGGGCTGTGTGCGGGCGCCGTACAGCGAATAGACCGGCAGGCCGGTTTGGGCGTCAACACTGTCCGCGACTGCCGGCTGGTCAAAGTCGCCCCGGATGCCGTGCTCCGGCCCAAACAGCGCCGAGAGTGTCACGCCGGGCGCAGCAAACAGCGCGTCAATCGTCGTCTGTCCGATGCGTGTTAATCCCGTGTGGTTTGTTACCAGCCCGACCCGGCTGCCGGCAAGTGGCGCGAAGCGGCTTTGGGCCAGCACGTCAATCCCGGTAAGTGTCATGGGCGTATTGTACCCGGCGTCTGAGCGCGGCAGCGTGAAAGTCCCGCCGTAAACGGCAGGTCTAAAGGCGCAGACGCCAACCGCACGGTGTGCGGAATACAAAAATGCACGATCTTGTTCTTCCCTCCGCAGGCCCACAGACCTGTCGTTCACGGCGGGACTTTCACGACGGCAGGACTTCATCAGGTACAATAACGTTATGGCACTTCCAACAGTGAAACTCAAACCGCAGCGCCCTGACCGCCTGCGTCACCCCTGGGTTTACGACAACGAAATCGCAGCCGGCCCGCCCGACGGCTTTTCGAATGGCGGCGTCGTGCGGGTTGTGGACTCGCGGGGTAAGACGCTCGGTGCGGGGTATCTGAACCACAAAAGCAAGATCGCCGTTCGCTACCTGTCCCGGCAGCAAGGCGAAGCCGTGAACAGTGACTTTTGGGCAGCGCGTATCCGGCAGGCGTATGACTACCGCGCGGCGCATTACAGCGAGGCGGGCGCTCTGCCGGCAGCTTATCGCCTGGTTCACGGCGAGGCGGATGGCCTGCCGGGGCTGATTGCAGATAAGTACGGCGCGTTTTTGGTCGTTCAGTTTCTCGCGCTGGGGCTGGAACCCTGGCGCGAGACGATCATTGCCGCGCTTCAAGAACAGCTCGCGCCGACCGGCATCTACGAGCGCTCGGACAGCGCCGTTCGCAAATTAGAAGGTCTGGAGGAGCGGGTAGGGGTGCTGGCCGGGGAGCCGCCTCCTGATGATTTAGTCCTAGAAGACAGCGGCGCGGCACTTCTCGCCGACCTGAAAACTGGCGCGAAAACCGGCCTGTTTCTGGACCAGATCCAAAACCAGAAAGCCGCCGCGCGTCAAGCCGCCGGGCGCGACGTTCTGAACTGCTTTTCCTACACGGGCCTGTTCGGCCTCCGCGCCGCCTACGCCGGGGCAAAAAGCGTCACAGACGTTGAGATCAGCCCGGAGTTCAAAGCGCTTAATCAGCGTCAGTGGGAGCGCAACGGACTAAACATCCCGCATGAAGTCATCACCGAAAATGTCTTTGACCACCTGCGGGCCTTAGAAAGCGCGAAGTACAAGACGGACATGATCGTGCTGGACCCGCCGGCGTTCACCAAGAACCGGAGCAGCCGGGACGGGGCGGTGCGCGGCTACAACGAAATCAACCGGGTCGCCCTGCGCCTGCTTCGTCCAAACGGCGTTCTCGTGACCTGCTCCTGCTCGCATCATCTGTCCGCGCCGGAGTTCCGCGAGATCGTCCAAACCGCCGCCCGCGACGCAGGCCGGACCCTGAAGCTGATTGAAGGCCGAGGCCAGCCTGCCGACCATCCGGTGCTGCTCGACGCCCCCGAGTCCGAGTACCTGAAGTGCCTGATTCTGGCCGTGGAGTAGGAGGCTGCTCGGTATGCCGTTTGGCGTCAAGTTTTTATTAGGCGGTCTCATTTTCCTAACCATAGGCGGAGTATGGGTAGGCACGCACAAAGAGAGGCGTAGGGTGGAAGGCACACAGATCATCTTTCGCCAGCCGCTGGCTGACCGATTGCTTCTCGGTGGCTTCGGCCTCTGGATTATGCTTGTGCCGCTCTCGCTGCTGCTGATGGGGGATGGCGCAGAAAAAGCGCCCCTGCTTGTGCTTCTCCTAGCCGAGCCGCTGTTCTGCCTCTTTGGTGGGATGCTGGTCTGTGCCGCCGGTTTACATCGTGAACTCAGCCTGGACACGCAGAAGCGGACTTACCGGTTCATGTCCGGCTGGGGCCTGCGCCCGATCATCTACTCCGGCGGTTTTGAGGACTTCGACGGCGTGTTTGTCCGCAGCCCTTCCGGCAGATCAAAGTCCGAGCAGTATTCGGCAGGTCTTGTTTGGAAGAGCGGCGGGCGCAGGACGCCGCTTTTGGGGATGAGCGGAAAACAGCAGGAGATGGACGCGCTGGCAGCGGAGATGATGAATACTCTGGGAGTGGCGCGTGTTGCCGCGCCTCCGCCAGAAACACTCCGAGATCTGCTTCGGCGCAGTTCCCGTGTTTAGAGATGCTGCCTGAGCGGGTGACACGGAGCTGAACCCCCGTGCCTGAAAAAAGCAACTCCCGCCTTCGCGGGCAAAAGTGTTGGAATGAAAAGTTGTTTCTTCGCCCATGAAGGTAGGCGCTTGCATCTTTTAAGCCCTGCCGTTCAGGGCAGTGCGTCCGCGACAACGCTCAGTTTGCCGGTGTGCACATCGTAGATGCAGCCGCTGACGGGGATTTCGCTCGGTATCCAGGGGTGGGACCGAATGCGCTGGATTTGCTGCCGGACGTGGTCTTCCAGATTTTTGAACGCATGGAACTGTTCCGGGGCAATGGCGTCGGTACCACGGCGGCGGCGGATGTCTTCGCGCAGGTCTTCGTCCCGAAACGTCTGCATCCCGCATTGGGTATGGTTGACAATTAAAAACTCTTCCACGCCTAATTTGTAATGCGCCACCAAAAGCGAGCGAATGACATCCTCGGTCACGACCCCGCCGGCATTGCGGATCACATACGCATCGCCGGGACCGAGGCCGAAGGCTTGTTCTAAGGGAATGCGGTAATCCATGCAGGCAACCAAAGCCAGCTTGCGCGTCACCAGGGCGGTCGCCCGCGCCGTATCGTATGTTTGCGTAAATTGGGCATTGGCCCGCAGCACTTCGTCTAAAACACTCATATGGCTATTTTACCAGGAGAAAACGCTTTGAAGATACTGATTATCGGCGGAACACAATTTGTCGGGCGGCATCTCGCGGAGGCGGCGCTGAAACGCGGCCATGCGCTGACATTGTTCAACCGGGGCCGCAGCAGCGCCGGGCTGTTTCCTGAAGCCGAACACCTCACTGGCGACCGGGACGGCGTGGGTTTAGAAGTCCTGAAAGGCCGCTCGTGGGACGCCGTGATTGATACCTGCGGATATGTGCCGCGCATTGTCAAGCAGTCGGCGGAGCTGCTTTCGGACAGTGTCGCCCGCTATGTTTTCATTTCCACGATTTCGGTTTACGCGGACTTCAAGACGCCGGGCTTAGACGAAAACAGTTCACTGGGAACACTGGAAGACCCAAGCGTCGAAGAAATTACGGGCGCGACGTATGGGCCGCTGAAGGTCCTGTGCGAGCAGGTCGTGGAATCCGCGCTGCCGGGCCGCTCGCTTCTCATCCGGCCCGGCTTTATTGTCGGCCCGTATGACCCGACAGACCGGTTCACCTACTGGCCGCACCGGGTCAGTTTAGGCGGCGACGTGCTTGCCCCCGGCAGTCCCAGTCAGCCGGTGCAGATTATTGACGCCCGCGACTTGGCCGAGTGGACTCTCTCGCTGATGGAGCAGAACATGACCGGCATCTACAACGCCACCGGCCCCGATTACACACTGACGCTTGGCCGGATACTCGAAGCCTGCTGCGAAGTCAGCGGCAGCAATGCACGGTTAAATTGGGTGTCTGATGCGTTTCTTCGAGACAGCGACGCGGCTTCGACCAGCCTCCTGCCCTTTTATATCCCGGAAAGCGCCGATATGCCCGGCCTGATGGCCGCCAGTATCGCCAAAGCCGCCGCCACCGGACTGAGGTTCAGGCCTCTGGCTCAGACGGTTCAAGACACGCTGGACTGGGACAAGACGCGCCCGGCAGACGCGCCGCGCAAAGTGGGAATGCCGCTGGAGCGTGAGCGGGAGCTGCTGGCGAAATACGCGGAATAAGAACGAGGGCGTGAAGGAACAAAGGTGTGAACGCCCTCGCTGGGGAGCGCCGACGCTAAGGTCCCGCCTTCGCGGGACAAGAATAAGACAAGAATAAGATTATCCTAACTCTTCCGCCACATAGGTGGCGGCTTGGCGCTTCGCCTCCCAGCGAGGGCATTTATTCCCTCGTCTTATACATCCTCCTGCCGTACCCACTTTTATTGAGTCCTACTGCTATTGTTTTCCTGAGTCCGCTATGGTACAATACTCTGCCTATGTCCACTCAGCCCTCTCAAAAACCAATTCCGCGTCGTGCGAAACCGCCTGCCGCAAACCTCCCGCTCAACCAAATCCTTCTCGGCGACTGCGTGGACATGATGAACGCCCTGCCGCCCAAGTCGGTGGACTTGGTCTTCGCCGACCCGCCCTACAACATGCAGCTTGGTGGCGACCTGTGGCGGCCCAACATGACCAAAGTGGACGCCGTTACCGATCCATGGGATAAGTTCAAGTCGTTCGCCGAGTATGACACGTTTACCCGCGCCTGGCTTTCCGCCGCCCGGCGGGTGCTGAAAGACACGGGAACACTCTGGGTCATCGGTTCCTACCATAACATCTACCGTGTCGGCGCGGTGCTGATGGATGTCGGCTACTGGGTGCTCAACGACATAATTTGGGTGAAGGCAAATCCTACGCCGCAGATGCATGGGACACGCTTTTGCAATGCCCATGAGACGCTGCTTTGGGCGAAAAAATCGGCGGACCAGAAGAAGTACACGTTCCACTACCATGCCCTGAAAGCAGGCAACGACGACAAGCAGATGCGTTCAGATTGGTATATTCCGCTGTGCTCCGGCGGCGAGCGCGAAACCCGCGACGGGAAGAAAGCACACGCAACCCAAAAGCCGGAAGCGCTGATGCACCGGGTTATCGCGGCCACGACGAACCCCGGCGACGTTGTGCTGGACCCTTTCTGCGGCACGGGGACTACTGCGGCGGTTGCCAAAAAGCTGGGCCGAAATTATATCACGATTGACCGGGAAGCGGTATATGTGGAAGTCGCGGAGAAACGGCTGGCAAATATCTCACCCGCGCTGCTGACCTCCGCCGATGAAGGCGGGGTGCTGCTCGGCGGTCCCAAGCCGCGTGTGCCGTTCGTCAGCTTTGTCGAAAGCGGCCGTCTTGCGCCCGGCTCAAAATTGCGTCTGAAAGGCACGGATGTTTTCGCCGTCGTTCATGCCGACGGCACGATTTCAGCGAGCGGTCATCGCGGGTCCATCCACAAAGTCGCCGCCGTTTGCCTCGGCCTGCCTTCGGCAAACGGCTGGACTTCATGGCTCTTTGCAGACACGGAAACGCAGCAGGAACGACTGCTGGATGCACTGAGGCCGTCGTAGACCCTAGAAAGGCCCCTCCCGTCAAACAAGTTTGCCACCCTCCCCTGTTAGGGAAGGGCTTTAGAAGTAAATATAGCCCATGCCTCTTGTCCAGAGGCGCGGGCTATTTTCGTGTGCTTTATCCAAAGCCCTCCCCTAACAGGGGAGGGTGGCAAACTTGTTTGACGGGAGGGGTTTGCTTGACGGCAGGCTCTTAACGGATTGCCACCGGCGTGTGCTGCCCGCCGAGGCTGATGACAAAGAAGCTC
The DNA here is from genome assembly GCA_964241935.1 of uncultured Armatimonadales bacterium. Lineage (GTDB taxonomy): Bacteria > Armatimonadota > Armatimonadia > Armatimonadales > Capsulimonadaceae > JANXMY01. Next base: position 12,800 of record CAXSZN010000050.1, on the reverse strand, counting down.
AGGCCGGCGACTAGGGCCGCGCCGGGGAGGGTCAGAACCCAGGCTGTGACCATCTGCTGGGCGACCGGCCAGCGGACTTCGTTGAGGCGCTTTGCAATCCCCACGCCGAACACGCTGCCGCAGACGATGTGGGTTGTCGAGACAGGCATCCCAAAGTAGCTGGCGGTTGCGAGAACAATGGAAGCGGATGTTTCTGCCGCAAAGCCGTTGATCGGCTGCAAGTCAATAATCTTCGTTCCCAGCGTTTTGATGATCCGCCAGCCGCCGGACAGCGTACCGAGGCCCATTGCCGTGGCGCAGGAAATGATAACCCAGGTCGGGATTTGGACATGTTTGCTGGCGGGCAGCAAATGGAACGCGACCAGCGCCAGCGTAATCACGCCCATCGTTTTCTGGGCGTCATTCTGCCCGTGGTTGAATGCGACGGCGGCGGCGGAGATTCGCTGAAGCCAGGAAAAGAGGCCGTTGACTTTGCCGGGGCGCGTGTTTGCAAAGAGGCCGAAGAGCAGCATCATTATCGCGAAGGCAATGACGCCGCCTAAAAGGGGCGACAGGACCATCGGAACCACGACTTTGTTGACGACGCCCTTCCAAATCACCGCATGGGTGCCGGCAAAGACCAGTGTCGCGCCGACCAGGCCGCCGATGAGGGCATGGGAAGACGAAGAAGGAATGCCGAAGTACCAGGTCAGGATGTTCCAGGCAATCGCGCCGATAATCGCGGCCAGGATGACTTCCTGCGTCGCGGCATGGGCGTCTATGAGGCCCTTCGCAATCGTGCCAGCGACCTTCTGCGAGACAAATGCGCCGGCAAAGTTCAGCACGGCGCACATGACAATGGCAAAGGTCGGCGGCAGAACGCGGGTGGAAATGACGGTGGCGACGGCGTTCGCAGTGTCGTGAAAGCCGTTCGTGAAGTCAAACGCGAGGCCGAACACGACTATGACGATCAGCAGAATCGGAAGATGCTCGCCGAGTAGATTAAGCATATTTCACCACCAAACTTTCCAAAATGTTTGCGACATGCTCGCACTCGTCAGCGACCAGCTCCACGCGGTCGTAGATCTCTTTCCACTTGATGACCAAAATGGGATCGGCCCCGCTTTGATTGAGCAGAGCGGCAAGCGCAGTCCGGTATGACTGGTCGTTCTCATTTTCCAGATTGTGAATACGGACCAGAACGGGTGCAAGCGCATCATGGTCTTTCATGTGCCGAAGAAAATTCACGCCTTCGCGGGTGGCCTGCGTGATCTGCACCAGGCGCTCGGTCATCGGCACTAAATCAGGGCGCATCTGTTGAATTTGATACAGGGAAATGCGGGCGACTGCGGCTTCCAGCGTGTCGGTGATGTTGTCCAGCGCCTGCGACAGCCCGTGCAGGTCGCCTTTGTCCAGCGGCGTGATAAACTTGGCATCGGCTTTGTTGACCAGGTCGTGCGTGAGGTTATCGGCGTCGAGTTCCAAACGCTTGACGTTCTCGGCGATTTGCGCGGCTTGCCCAAAGTCTTGGGTCAGCGAATGAAAAGATTGTGCGGCTTTGTGGGCGGTTTCCGCCTGTGCTTCCAGCAGATCGTAAAAAACAGGGTCCTGTCCAAAGAACGGCATTGATTCTCCCCTTTTGGAGCGCTTTTGAGGAAGCGTCTGCTCATACTATCCCCCGGTTTTCGACCGGCAATGTTAAGAGAAGATTAAATTTTCGGAGATATTTTGCTGAAGACATTTTGCTGGGGATATTTTGCTAGGGCAGCGCGGCAGCCACTGAGTTCAGCCAGCAGCGGCGCAGGCGCAGGAACCGGCTGCCGTCTTCTGTTTGGTTGACGACGCGGTTTGTCAGCAGCACCAAAGATATGCCGAAAGCCGGGTCAATCAGCAGCGCTGTTCCCGTAAATCCGGAATGCCCAAACGACTGGTCCGAGAACAAATCGCCCGACGGCAGGTAGTCATTGCCAGAGCAGAACCAGCCGAAAGACTGTGCGCCGAGGGCGGGGGGGATTTGGCTCTCGCGCATCCGGGCCATAGACGCGCGGGATAAGATCGGCCCGCCGCCGGTGCGTATGGTCTCGGCAAACGCCAGCACGTCAGACGCCGTCCCGAACAGTCCGGCATGGCCGGCAACGCCGCCGAGGTCTCTTGCCCGCGGGTCATGGACGCCGCCCGGCGCTTCGGAGCCTGTCGGCGCGATGCCGGCTGCCGAAGCCGGGCCAAAGCCGAGTGTGCTGAGACTCAGCGGCCCCGCGACAGCGCTTTGGAAGAATGCTTCGAGCGGCTGCTTTGCGACACGCGCCGCAATCTCGCCCAGCAGAATATAGCCCGTGTCTGAATACGTATAGCCCGTTCCGGCAGGCCGCAGCATCGGCGTCGTCAGAACACTGGCAATCAGCGCGTGGCGCGATTGTCCGGCGGCATCGGCGGGCCAGCAGGGGATCGGCGGCAGCCCTGACGTGTGCGTCAGCAGATGCCGCACTTCCACGCCGCTGAGGTGGGGCAGGGGACCGTCGCCGTCAAAGAACCACGTCACCGGCTGCCGCAGATGCAGCCTCCCGCCTTCACACAGCCGCAGGATCAGCGTCGCCGTCGCCAGCGGCTTGGTCAGCGACGCCAGATCAAACACCGTGTCGCCGCTGGCCTGCCCAAACGCCTTCAGCGCCAGCATCTCGCCGCTCTGCATCAGGCCATATACGGCATGGGTGAACAGGCCGTCGGCCAGGCCCGATTGCAGCAATTCATCCCCGCGTGTCAAAGAGACCGGCATAGCGGTTGGTTCGTGATGGGGGGAGTGATGTCCTGCTTGAAGAGAAGTAGTGCTGGCTAAGAAGTGAGAAGCCGAGTAGTTGAAAACTACTCGCTAGGAGGAGGCACCCTTCGGGTGAAGGAAAAGCCTTTCTACGTCCACAGGACGCTTAACCTAGCGAGTAGTTTTCAACTACTCGGCTTTTCTCCATCATCTTTCAGTATCCCCGCTTTTTAATATCCCTGCCGAATGCCCCAGACCATCCCGGCCAGCAGCAGGAGGGCAAGCGCGGACATCAGCAGAACCGAGGGGATGAACGAGGCGGCGAGCAAGGCAAAGCCCGCAACAAGAGGCGGGGCTGCCCCTTGCTTTTTGCCGTACAATATGCAGCCGCCGCCGATGGTGCCCCAGAGAAGAGAAGCGTAGAGGAAAGGGCCGTCACACATAGCCGAGATTATGGCAATTCAGCGGAGGCTATTTAGGGAGCGGTCAGCGCCCCAGGCTTTGCTTCACAAACTCGGCGGTCTTTTCTAACCCCGATGTGCGGGCGCGTTTTTGAAACACGTCGTAGTCGTTGGCTTCGATCTTGTCCAAAATGCGTGCGTAGAGGACGCGGGCGAGCCTTACGGGCAACTGACACTCGGGCGTGATGTAGGGGATACCCAAATCAGATGCGGCGTAGAACTTGCGGGCGCGGGCGATCTCAAAGCGCATCAGCTCGATAAATTGGTCGTTGACAACACCCTCGGAAAGCATGTCTTCGGTGTAGCCGAAGCGCTCCATATCTTCAAGCGGCAGGTAAATCCGGCCCCGCGTCTTCCAGTCTTCGCCGATGTCGCGCCAGAAGTTTGTGAGCTGCATGGCGAGGCCCAAATCGTGGGCCGGAGCCAGCGCACACGAATCGGAGATGCCGACGACATGGCACATCATCAGGCCAACCACAGAAGCGCTGCCGTAAGTGTAGGTTGTTAGCTCTTCAAACGTCTCGTAGCGGGTGCGGGTCAGGTCCATCGCCATCGCATCTAAAAAAGCCATTGGGTATTCGGGCGGCAGGCGGTGGCGCCGGGCCATGTCGGCGAACGCATTCAAAACAGGCAGGTCGGAGCAGCCGGCCCGCATGGCTTCGAGCGTGTCGGCCCGGTACTGCTGAAGCGCCGCCGCCGGGTTGGAGCCGGGCGGCGGGTTGTCCACAATCTCGTCGGGGTAACGCACGAAGCCGTAGAGGGCATGAACGCTGCGGCGCAAGGCCGGCGGGAAAAAGAGCGTGCTGAAATAGTAGGTCTTGCCATGATGCGCGTTCAGCGCTTTGGAAGCGGCATACGCGGCGTCAAGGTCAGACGTCTCGCTCGGACGCTTCGGCAGCAGGCTCGGACGCAATAATGAAAGGGCCATAAAACGGGCTTTCTAACTGAACCACGCACTGAAGTGCATGGCTGGGGAGCCTTCGGCTGATTGTCCTGCGGACAAAAAAGCAAAAGCGAATAAAACTCAAGAATGGAAAAACTGATCTTCTGTCCGCAGGACAATCAGCCGAAGGCTCCCCAGCCATGCACTTCAGTGCGTGGTATCGGCAAGTATTCTTTCTGTGACAAGTTTTGCGCCGAGGCAGACGAGCGGAACGCCGGTGCCGGGAACGGTGCTGGCCCCGACAAAGTAGAGGCTGTCTACGTCGGCGGACTTGTTGGATGGCCGGAAATAGCCGACCTGCAAAATGCCGTGCGACAGGCCGAACGCCGCGCCGTACTTTAAATTGTACTGGTCGCGCCACTCATGCGGCGTGACGACTTCTTCGACAACAATGTGCTTTCGCAGGTCGGTCATCCCCGCCGCTTCCAGCTTAGCGTAGACTTTGGCTTTGAACTTCTCGATTTGGCCCTCGTCCCACTGCATTTGGTCGGTCAAGTGCGGGATCGGGACCAAGACGAATAGGTTGTCGCCGCCGGGCGGAGCGACCGTGGGGTCGGTGCGGCCCGGTGCGTTGACATAAAAGCTGGGGTCGCGCGGCGGGACTTTGGCGTCAAATATCTCTTCGAAGTTGCGCTTGTAGTCCGACGACAAAAAGAAGTTGTGGTGATGCAGCTTGGGATAAACTTTGTCCGTACCGAGGTACAGCATAAACGCCGACGATGTAAACGGCTGCTTTTTCCAGCCTTCTTCGGCGAACTTGGCAGGCCGCTCGGCCAGCAAATCCGTATAAGTGTACGGCAGGTCCGCATTGGAAACCACTAAATCGGCGGGCAGCATCTCGCCGTCCACGCAGACGCCCCGCGCTTTACCGTCCTTGACCATGATCTGCGTGACATTCTGGTCGGTTTCAATGACGACGCCAAGCTTTCGGGCGACGGCGGCCATGGCTTTCGGAAGGGCGTAAATGCCGCCTTCGGGATAATACAAGCCGTCTTCGGCAAGCTCGGTGTACGGCAGCAGCGTGTAGACCGCCGGGGCGTCAAACGGCGAAATGCCGAGATACATGGACTGCATCGAAAACGCCTGCCGCAAACGGTCATCTTGGAAGAACTGCGAGACGTGCGTGTAAAGCTTATCCAACGCGTTGAGCTGTCCAAGCAGCTTCAGATTAGAGGCCGTGAAAAAGTCTGTGGCTTTCGGGAAGTTCTTTTCCACAAACTGGCTGCGTCCGATGCGGTACTTCCTGCCGGCGTCTTCTAAAAACCGGTAGTAGCCCGGCGTCACGCCTGGCTCAATTTTTTCCAGTTCGGCGATCATGGTGGTCAGATCGCTGGACATCAGCATGGAAGAGCCGTCGCCGAAATGGACCTCGTAGTTCGGCTCCATTTTGATCAGCTTCACCCAGTCGGAGAAGCTCTCGCCGCAGGCAGCAAACAGTTCTTTGTAAACATCGGTCATCAGCAGCAGCGACGGGCCGGTGTCAAAGCGAAATCCGTCCACTTCCCTGACATTGGCCCGCCCGCCGACGGTCGCGTTCTTTTCTAAAATTGTGACTTGGAACTTGCCGGTTGCTTGCAGGCGCATCGCTGTCGCCATGCCGCCGATCCCTGCGCCGATTACAATGACTTTCTTGATGACTTTCTTCGCGTCAGAAGACATGTACGCCTCGTTTCTAATACACCGGCAAGTATACCCAATATTGCCCCGTGCTGCTGCTCTGTGAGTGAGCGGGTAACAAACGCAAGGTATACTAAGAGCCTATGAAGAAAAATTACTCTCAAAAAAACTCCCAAACGCGCCGCCAGGCGTTTACTTTGATCGAGCTGCTCGTCGTCATCGCCATTATCGCTATTCTCGCCGCGATTTTGTTTCCCGTCTTCCAAAAGGTCCGCGAGAACGCGCGGCGCACGTCCTGCGCGTCCAACCTCAAGCAGCTCGGGCTGGCGTTTATCCAGTACAGCCAGGACAGCGACGAGCGCTACCCGGTCGGCTTCGGCGGCCACCGGGGCGGCGGCTGGGCGGGTCCGATTTACACCTATGTCAAAAGCACCGGCGTTTATGTCTGCCCGGACGACTCAACCGGGCCGGACACAACTGTGAGTCCGCCGCGCGTCCCGATCTCATATGGCTACAACTTGATTATCGCCGAAAGCATTCCCTACACCATTAACGGCGTCACCGAAAATGGGCAGGGCGGGGTGGAGGGTCAGGTCAAGTCCCCCGCTCAGACCGTGCTGCTGTTTGAGCTGCGCGGCAGCCGCGCCGTCGTCACCGATCCGCTCGAAGGCGGCGCCAGCCGCGACCGGTCTTCGGTCTCGGGCGACGGCCTGAACCTGCTTTCCTATGACAGCGCCGACATGGAGAAGAGCAGCGATACGGCGGCTGTCGCTGGGCTGACTCCAAACGGCACCCAGTACGCGCTGGGAGAAATCAGCGGCTGGACCGGCACCTTTCAGCAGCAGCAATGGCAGCCGTTAGGCCGGCACACGGGCGGCGCGAACTACCTGCTGGACGACGGTCATGTCAAGTTCTACCAGCCGGGCGCTGTCAGCAGCGGCCAGGACAGCGTGCATGGCATCTACTGGACCCAGCAGTAACACGATGCTGGTCGTAACACGATGCTGGCAGCAATAAGATGTTGACAGACTCCCCTTCGTGCCGGGTATACTATTCGGAATTTACGATTTCGAGAGGGAGCTAATTTGGAAATCACACTGGGAGGAAACAAAAAGGCGCGGCGCGTCTACGGCTTTGATGAGGTTTCGCTTGTCCCCTCGGCCCTGTCTGTGGACCCGCGTGATGTAGATACGTCCTGGGCCTTAGAGCGCCATAAATTTGCGATCCCAATTGTCGCGTCGGCGATGGACGCCGCTGTGAACCCGCAAATGGCCGTCGAGATGACCCGTCTCGGCGGCTTCGCCGTATTAAACGGCGAAGGGCTGCAAACCCGGTATGAGGACGCCGAAGCGATTTTGTCGGAGATCGCCGAAACACCCGCCGAGCAGATCATGGAAAAGATGCAGAAGCTCTACACGGCCCCGGTGCGTGATGATCTGATAGCGAAGCGCATTCAGGAGATCAAAGCCGGCGGCGGCATCGCCGCCATTTCCGCTATTCCTCCGACCGCCCCGCGCATCGCCGCCGCCGCCGTGGAAGCCGGCGCTGACATCTTTGTTGTCGCGTCCCAGGTTGCCACTGCCCGGCACTATTCGACGCACTCCGAGACCGTAGACCTGGCCCAGTTCTGCCGCGACTCGCCGGTTCCAGTAATCGTCGGCAACTGCGTCTCGTTCGGGGCCGCGACCGAGCTGATGGAAGCCGGTGCTTCGGCGCTTTTGATCGGCGTCGGCCCCGGCGCAATCTGCACCACCCGCTCGGTCCTGGGCGTCGGCGTCCCGCAAGTCACCGCCGTGGCCGACTGCGCCGCCGCCCGCGATGCGTTTCAGACCAGCACCGGCCGCTACGTTCCCATTCTCGCCGACGGCGGCATCAAAAACGGCGGCGACTTCGCCAAAGCCATCGCCGCCGGGGCCGACGCCGTCATGCTCGGCTCGTCCATTGCCGCGTCGTCCGAAGCCCCTGCGCCCGGCTACTCGTGGGGCATGGCGATGTCCAACGCCGACCTGCCCAGAGGCACCCGCATCCGCGTCCCAATCATGGGCACCCTGCGCGAGATCCTGCTCGGCCCCGCGCACAAAGACGACGGCACCATGAACCTTGTCGGCGCACTGAGATTGTCCATGGCAACCTGCGGCGCCCGAACAATCGCCGAAATGCAGCAGGCCGAAATGGTCGTCGCCCCACAGATTTTAACCGAAGGCAAGTCCCAGCAGCGCACCCAGCACGTCGGCCAGGGCCGGTAACGAGTTATGCAGCCGAGTGTCTACCTTGAAACCAGCGTCATCGGCTACTTGACCTCGCGGCCCAGCCGGGACATTATTGTTGCGGCCCAGCAGCAGCTTACGCAGGAATGGTGGGCAGACCGCCGGGACGACTTTGATTTTATCTTTCGCCGCTTGTCCTTCAAGAAATCGGAACTGGTAATGAAACGGAAGCCGCTGGGCGGCTTCAAGCCGTGGCTGGTCTGCCGCTGCTCGATCCCGAAGAAAGAGTAGCTGCCCTTGCCCGGTCCCTCGTCGAAGGCGGCCCGTTGCCGGCCAAAGCGGCAGCCGATGCGGTTCATATGGCAATCGCGGCTGTTTATCAAATAAACTACTTGCTGACATGGAACTGCAAACATATCGCAAACGCTGCGATGCGGAGCCGCGTGGAAGCAATCTGTGAGGCCGCCGGTTATAGAACACCGATTATGTGTACGCCGCAGGAGTTGATGGAGAAAGCAACAGAGGAATAAGAATGTGGACTGACCCCATTGTAGAAGAAATCCGCCGTGAGCGTGAAGCTTACGCCGCAAAGTTCAACTTTGACATTGTAGCGATCTGCCGGGATTTACAACGTCGAGAATTGGAAAGCGGGCATGAGATTGTAACTCTGCCTCAAAAACGCCGTGCCGCCGAAGTGGAAGAAAAGCACCCTCAAACAGCGCAGGCCAGCTAATCGATATGGAAAGCCAGCAGCAAATAAGCGTAGCTGAAATTGTCGAGATTGCTGCCCGGTATTTGAAAGACAAGCATCCCGGCGGTGCAACATTGGAAGCCTTAACACAAGGCGTCCGCCACGAACAAGACTGGTGGTATGTTCCCGTGCGTCCTTCGTTTGAGCCGCCCCGCCGGTATGAGTATTACGAAGCCCTCGCCGATGTTGAAGGAGCTTTAGAAGACGAAGAGCATTTAACTGTTTTGTTCCTGCCGACTGCGCCGGAGAATGAAGATTAAAAAAAGCGTGGGACTAAAGTCCTCCGCTATGGGGCGCAGACGCCTAATGTCCGCCTTCGCGGACAGGGAGCCGAACAAGAACGAAATCTTATTCCTACTCTTTGTCCATAAAGATGGACAGTAGGCGTCTGCGCCGCACAGCGGAGGACTTCAGTCCCAAGCATCCTCACTGTAAACATTTATGAAAACAACACACATGAAATTTGCGAAAACGAACTCCTTCCAAGTCGAGCTTCTGCGGGGTGCGTTATGTCTTTGACACCGCAGCATCAGGACCAGCCGGTTTTGACGACCTACGGGCCGAGGGGTGCCTCGGTCAGCGGGGACGGCATGACGCCGCCGGAGCTTGTTATTGTCCTGGACTTTGGGGCGCAGTACACCCAGCTTATCGCCCGGCGCATCCGGGAGTGCCACGTTTACTGCGAGATTTTGCCCTATGACACGCCCTTAGCAAAGATCAAAGAGCGGGGGGCGGTTGGGCTGATTTTGTCCGGCGGACCGTCGTCGGTGTATGACGAGGGTGCGCCGCAGATAGATAAAGCCGTGTATGATCTCGGCCTGCCGATACTCGGCATCTGCTACGGGATGCAGGCAATGGCGCACGATTTGGGCGGCAAGGTGTCGGCGGCGACCCTGAAAGAGTTCGGCAAAACGCAGCTTGACGTGCTGGACCCGGCGGTCATGTTTGAAGGGCTGAACCCAACGCTGGTCTGCTGGATGAGCCACGGAGACACCGTCGAAGCGCCTCCGCCGGGCTTTACCATCTCCGCCGCCACCGAAAGCTGCCCGGTGGCCGCGATGTACGACCCGGAGCGCCGCTTTTATGCCGTGCAGTTCCACCCGGAAGTCGTGCATACGCCCTGGGGCACGGAAGTCATTCGCGGCTTTGCCGAGCGCGTCTGCGGCACGACCGGGCAGTGGCAGATGGAAAGCTTTGTCGAGCAGCAGACCGCGCTGATCCGCGAACAAGTCGGGACAAGCCAGGTTGTCTGCGGCCTGTCGGGCGGCATTGATAGCTGCACCGTCGCCGCATTGGTCCACAAAGCTGTCGGCGATCAATTGGTCTGCATCTTCGTCAACCACGGCCTGCTGCGAAAAGGGGAAGCCGAAGACGTTCAGCGCAAGTTCGCCGCCGCGTTCAACATCAATCTTATTACGATCAACGCCGAAGAGCGGTTCTTGACGCGGCTGGCGGGAGTCACCGACCCGGAGCGCAAGCGGTTGATTATCGGCGAAGAGTTCGTGCGCGTTTTTGAAGAAGAAGCGAACAAGCTGACCGACGCCGCGTTCTTGGCTCAGGGAACGCTGTACCCGGATGTCATTGAGTCCGGCACGGGGAAGGCCGCCAAGATCAAGACCCACCACAACGTCGGCCTGCCCGAAGACATGAACTTCAAGCTGGTCGAGCCTTTGCGCTTCTTGTTCAAGGACGAAGTCCGCGCCGTCGCCGAAGAGCTTGGCCTGCCGACCGACATGGTCTGGCGTCAGCCCTTCCCCGGCCCCGGCCTTGCCATCCGTATCACCGGCGAAGTCACTAAAGACCGCCTCGATTTGCTGCGCTCCGCCGACTGGATCATCATTGACGAAATCAAACGCGCCGGCCTGTACCGCAAAGTCTGGCAGTCGTTCGCCGTCTTGGTCCCGACCAAAAGCGTCGGCGTCATGGGCGACCAGCGCACTTATGCGTATCCTATCGTCATCCGGGCCGTGACCTCTGAGGACGCCATGACCGCCGACTGGGCACGTCTGCCGTATGAAGTGCTGGACCGCATCTCAAACCGCATCGTCAACGAAGTCCCCGGCGTCAACCGCGTGGTTCTAGACATCACCAGCAAACCGCCCGCGACGATTGAGTGGGAGTAAATTGTATGAGGAGTGAAGAAATTTGGCCGCCTCCACCACGTTTTGCAGACGACAACGCTGACATCATTTGTGTGCCGTTGAATATCGCCAAGTTCCGCGCTTATCGTAATATGCAGCGCGGCACGGCAGTCATGGGTGCGACGATGACAGTGGGCGTTTGTGCTTTCCCCGCAATGCTCCTTTATGTTTGGATTGTAGACCCAAAGCATCCCGACCCTTCTTTTGTTGTTTTAGGTGCAATTCTTTCTGTCATGCTTCCTTTTATTGTTGGCGTAGCAACTTGGCCGGCGATGCAGGTTGCAAAAATTCTGACCCAGACGCTTGATAAAAATCTGCCTGGGCTTGTCGTGGATCGTGAAGGTGTGCAGGATAACTCATCCAACTACGTTTTTGGGTTCATACGCTGGAACGAGATTCAATCGGTGACTTTGGCTAGTCGTTATTCCCGCAACTTAAACAAAGATTTCCACGGCATTGCTTTTGTTGTCAAGAATGAAAAATCGCTTCTCCGACGCAAATCGGGGGCACTTAGTTCCTGGATGAGCATGGACCCAGAAATTACAAACCGCCGCCAAGTGTTCATACCGCAAGGGAGGATTGCTGTGCCAGTCGAAGAAGTGGTGGAACAGATCAACAATTTTCGTGCGAGGATGAACGTATGAAACCCTGTCCTAAAGGACGCGGCTATTGAGCGCGGACGATGTAAACTACCGCTTCGCGGCACTCGGACAAGTCGAAGATAAAGAGGGTAGGGGCCAGCCCTACACCCTACAAGACAGCCTGAATCTTAGCCTCGCGAAGCGGTGGGTTCGTAGCGTCTGCGACCAATCGCCATGCTCTTTAGGGAATGGCTACTGTGAGTGATACAATGGCAGTCAAATGAAGCGATTGAGGAAAGCTCTAAAAAAGTGGCTGGTCAGACAGTTTCCTGGCATAAAGGTGTCATTAGACCCGAAGCGGCCCGGCTCAAAATTTAGTGGCATTGTGGCTTGGAAAGGCTTTAAAGGCATGGAACCGATTGACCGCCAAAGCTTGCTGCGGCACGCCCTTCATGCCGAGTTTAGCCGGAAAGACTATTTACGAATCTCGCTGTTAATCACTTTAACGCCCGCCGAGTACGCAGTTTATCGTGAGCCGCAGTTGGCGTAATGCCGCTTCCCGCAAACGGCCCGCACAAAGGATAATGCAATGACAATCACACTTGATTTGCCGACGGAGTTAGAAGCAAGGCTGGAAGAAGAAGCCGCTTCTGCTCATATTACCAAAGAGGTGTTAGCCGCTCAACTGATTGCGATGGCTCTGCCGCCTGACAGCTTCAAAAACGGAGCGGAGGCGGTTGACTATTGGACTCAGATCGGCCTTGTGGGGATGTGGGCGGATCGCGAGGACATGAAGGACAGCACGGCTTGGGTCCGGCAGCAGCGGGACAAAAGCAGCGAGCAGTCGCAAGAAAAGATGCGCGGGGGTAAATAATGCGCCTTTTAGACACGGACGTTATTGTAGATGTGGCGCGAAACTTTCCGCCGGCCCTGCGCTGGGTAGCTTCTTTAACAGAGCAACCTGGTATTCCCGGCATTGCCATGATGGAGATGGTTGTCGGCTGCACAAACAAGCTGGAGCTGCTTCGCATCCAAAAGATGGTTCAGCCTTATGCTTTGTATTGGCCGACAACCACAGACCAGCAAAGCGCTTTGGCTTTCATCGCACAGTTTCACTTCAGCCATCGCTTAGGGCTTCAAGACGCGCTCATTGCTGCGACTGCGATAGGGCAGGGCGCGACTCTCTGCACTTTTAATGTCAAGCACTTTTCAGCGGTGCCGGGACTTGTCACCGAACAGCCGTATTCACGAACATAGACACCCAAAGGACAGAATAGAAACTTATGGCCGCAGAGAATTTGGACAAGATTGTGTCGCTGTGCAAGCGGCGCGGATTTATTTTTCCCAGCAGTGAAATCTATGGGG
>CAXSZN010000049.1:0-37088 GCA_964241935.1 uncultured Armatimonadales bacterium | reverse complement strand
GAATTGGCCAGTCCGAGGAAATCGCCCGCTTCGTCGTCTTCCTGGCATCCGAAGATGCCTCATTTATCACCGGCCAAGCACTCAATGCAGACGGCGGTTACACCACTCAATAACTACGCAGCATACGCAGCAGCGAAAGAAAGAGAGCACCATGACAGATTTAACGGGCAAAGTCGCCGTCGTGACCGGCGCGTCCAAAGGCATCGGGGCGGGGATCGCCAAAACCCTGGCGGCAGCTGGGGCCGCCGTGATCGTCAATTACTCGTCCGACAAACAAGGCGCGGACACCACAGTCGCCGCCATTGAGCAGGCCAGCGGCAAAGCGGTTGCCGTGCAGGGGGATGTGTCTCACGCCGCCGACGTGGCGCGGCTGTTTGCGGAAACGCAAAAGGCGTTCGGGCCGCTTGACATTTTAGTCAACAACGCCGGGGTCTTTGCGTTCGCCCCTCTGGAAGCCATCACCGAAGACGAGTTCCACCGGGAGTTCAACATCAATGTCCTCGGCACGATTTTGGCGACGCAGGAAGCAGTCAAGCACTTCGGCCCGAACGGCGGCAGCATTGTCAACCTAACTTCAGTGGCAAGCGTCGCCGCGATGCCGACTTCCGGTGTTTATTCCGCCTCCAAAAGCGCCGTGGACACGCTGACCCGCATCTTTGCCGTCGAGCTGGCCCCACAGAAAATCCGCGTGAATGCTGTTGCGCCCGGCGCGACCGCGACCGAAGGTGCAGCCGCGATGGGAATGCCCGAAGAAATGCAGGCTGCCATGATCGCCTCTATCCCGCTGGGACGGATCGGGCAGCCCGAAGACATTGCCCAAAGCGTTCTATTCCTCGCTTCCGACGACTCTTCCTGGCTGACAGGCGAACGGATTTCGGCTTCCGGCGGCCAGCGCTGACGCGGCAGACAAAAATCCCGCCCATCGGATAGGAAGCCCCAGCCATTAGGCCGGGGCTTTTTCTTTGTCCAGACCAGGTTTTGGAAGGAGATGAGTAGGGATACTGTGTAGAACGGCGTCTAAAAGGCCGGGGAAGCGGGCATCAAGGTCCATGCGGCGCAGGGAATTGACGGAGTAAGTCCCCACAACGCGGGTCGTGATAATGCCGTTTTCACGCAGGACCTTATGATGATGCGCGAGGGTAGATTTGGGAACCGAGGCGAGTTCACCGGCACTACAGCAATGCTCGCCGCCCTCATTGAGTGATGCCACAATCCACAGACGGGTCGGGTCGCTCAGCGCGTAAAGGACACCGGTGAGGGTTAAATCTTCTTGACTTGGAAAAAAAAGGTGTTTCACACTTGACAGTATAGCACAATCCCTGCTATAATTCTATTGTTCTAGTATTATAGAACAATAGATTAATGGACAAGGAAAACCAAATGACAGAAAATAAAGTCGCGCTTATCACAGGCGCAAACAAAGGCCTTGGCCTGGAGATCGCCCGTCAGCTTGGTCGTCAGGGCATCATGGTCGTCCTCGGCTCACGAGACCCGGCCAAAGGCCAAGCCGCCGCCGATACCCTGAAAAGCGAAGGCATTGACGCCCACACCGTCAAGCTGGAAGTGACTGACGCGGACGACGTTGCCGCGCTTCCGGCTTTCTTCGCCGACAAGTTCGGACGCCTGGACATTCTGGTCAACAACGCCGGCGTCTTTCCCGAATCGACCGGCCCGATCACTTTGGAAGCGTTTCACGCGGGCCTGACCGCCAACGTCATTGCACCCTACTTTCTGACTGAAACGCTGCTGCCCCTCCTGCTGGCCGCCCCGGCAGGCCGCATTGTCAACCATTCCAGCCTTGTCGGGTCGCTGACAACGATGGGAAGCGACGAATGGCCCACGGAGTACCTGTTCCCGATTTACAGCTCCAGCAAAGCGGCTCTCAACATGCTCACAGTCATCCACGCCAAGCAGCACAAAGAAACGGCGCTGAAAGTCAATGCCGCTCACCCCGGCAATATCAAGACCGACATGAACGCTTACGGGGATTTGACCGTGGAAGAAGGCGCAAAAACCGCGGTGATGCTCGCCACTTTGCCCGATGACGGGCCGACCGGCGGCTACTTTTACCAGGGCAGCGTCTTGCCCTGGTAGCAGCACATCAAGCAGGCTGTTCCTGAAGCACACTGTTCCTGAAAAGGCCGGCCGGGGCCGCGAAAAGACAAAAAATGCCCTGGTCTCTTACAAATAAGAGGCTAGGGCTTTTCTTTTTTTTTGTAAAGGGACATGATCGTCAACAAAGCGTATTCTCATTGGTGCTGACATAGCTTTTTACTGTTCAGCAGAGAGCTTAGATGTTTTGGGGAGGTTGAATGTTTTGGGGAGATGCCCCCCTCGCAGGTTCCGGCGGTACAGACTCGGCGGCTGGGAGAAATGCTTTTGGAACGCCGCCGTGAAATGCGCGGCGCTCCCATACCCGCACGCGAGGGCAATTTCCAGAATGCCCGTATCTGTATCACGAAGCAAAGAGGCAGCGGCGTCCAGTCTGATCTTGACGAGATAGTGATGGGGAGTGACGCCGACTCGCTCCTTAAAGAGACGCCCAAAGTGGAAGCGACTGACGCAGGCTTCGCGTGCAAGCTGATCTAAGGACAGCGGCTCCGCGTAGTGGGCGCTCATATACTCCAGGACAGGCATCAGCCGGCGGTCTGAAATCGTCCCCGGCGTCCTTCGGTCCTGTGATGGGTCAGGCCAACCGGACTGCGCGGAAAGCAGGTGCGCCGCCACAAACTGAGCGGCGGACTGAGCGTAGAGGTCAGGCGCTCCGCTTTGGACTGCATCGGCAAGCGAAAGCGCTACCTGCGAGATAATGGGATCGCTGAACGAGAGAGAGTCGAGCGGCTGTGTTCGTGTAGATGCGCCCGCACGCTTGTACTCGTCCTGCACACCTAAAAAGAAGTGCTGCGGGATGTATAGGTGCAGGGACTCAGCCGAGGACGCCGGAGACCACCAACGCAGCCGGTCTGCATGGCCTCCCGTCGTCATGCCCACGCTGCTGGGCTGGTAGACTGCTTTTCTCCAGCGCCCATCGGAAAAGCTTTCTACATTGCGGCATCCTCCCGTTACAACGACAATGAGCTGGTCGGGTGTTATGGGAGTTTCGAAGGCTTCAACGCTGCCGGAGGACTCGAACTTCTGCACCAGAAGCGACGTCCACCCCGCCGCGAGGCTGCACAAGAGCTTGCGCCTGGGCAAGGCGAACTCACAAGCCTCACTCGCCGCTGAAAATTTTCCTCCGGTCTCCTCTGGGGTCGTCATATAGGTCCCTTTTAAGCTGACGCTTTCAGCTGCGCGAACGCCGCCAGCACAGCATTATTTCAACAAATATCAGCATTTTCTGAATACAATTACCCTCGCCTCTCGCATCATAATCAACCTTAAGATGCTTTCCCTGCCTGCACGGAAAGTGTCGGCCAGATCAACTAAATTGAGAAAGAAATGATTTATGAAAGCGGGAGGTAGTTTATGAAAGCAGTCGTTTGGCACGGCATCGGCGACATTCGCCTTGACGATGTTCCGATGCCCGAAATTCAAGAGCCGACCGATGCCGTGATTCGACTGACGGCAAGCGCAATCTGTGGAACGGACCTCCATTTCGTGCGCGGCACGGCTGCCGACATGAAACCCGGCACGATTTTGGGCCATGAAGCGGTGGGCATTGTCGAAGAACTCGGCACAGACGTTCGGAACTTCAGCATTGGTGACCGCGTGGTCATCTGCTCCACCATCGGCTGCGGCTACTGCCCGTTCTGTCGCAAAGGCGAGTACGCCCAGTGCGATAATTCCAATCCGGGCGGCCCGCTGGCCGGGGCTGTCTTCTTCGGCGCCCCCGCGCCGACCGGACCGCTGAATGGCCTCCAGGCCGAGTATGCCCGCATTCCATTTGCAAGTGTCACGATGGTAAAGCTGCCGGACGAAGTCAGCGACGATCAGGCGATACTGATTTCCGACATCTTCCCGACAGCTTACTTCGGTGCGGACATTGCCGGTATCAAGCCCGGCAACACGGTTGCTGTATTCGGCTGCGGTCCGGTCGGCCAGTTCACCATCGCCAGCGCCATGCTGCTCGGCGCGGGACGTGTGTTCGCCGTAGACGCCATCCCCTCTCGTTTAGAGATGGCACGAGCGCAGGGGGCCGAGACGATCAACTTCGATGAGGAGCATCCCGTGGAGGCCCTGCACCGGCTGACCGGCGGCGGCCCGGACATCTGCATTGACGTGGTTGGCGTGGACTCCTACCACGCCCATCACGGCCCGGCGGCGAAGCTGGACACGGCGCAGGAGCAGAAGTTCGCCCAGGAAATGCAGCACAACAACCCGGCGGGTTATCAGCCGAAAGATGGGAATTGGGTTCCGGGCGATGCCCCTTCGCAGGCGCTTCAATGGGAAGTGGAGTCTGTTGCAAAGGCCGGTACGGTATCCATTATCGGCGTTTATCCGGCGACTATGAACTCGTTCCCGATTGGCGCGGCCATGAACAAGAACCTGACACTGAAGATGGGCGGCTGCAACCACCGCAAATACATTCCACTGCTCATCAACTTGGTCCGCAGCGGTGTCATTGATCCGACGCGGGTGCTGACCCAGCAGGAGCCGCTGGCCTCGGTGATTGACGCTTATAAAGTGTTTGATAAGCGCACGCCCGGCTGGATCAAGGTCGAGCTGACGCCGGTAGGAGGGTAACAATGAAAGTCGGTTTTATTGGGATCGGCAGCATGGGCGCGGCGATGGTGCCGAATTTGGTCAGCGCAGGCCACAAAATCAGTGTTTGGAACCGAAATCCAGAGGCCGCCGAAGCATTGAACGGCGTCACTGTCCTTGACTCCCCGGCGGAGGCGTTTGAGAATGACGCCGTTATCACGATGCTGTCAAACGACGCCGCCGTGCAGAGCGTCATTCTGGACTCCGGGGCGCTGGCATCTGCCCGAAAAGAATGCGTCCATGTGATGATGGCAACAATCTCCCCGGCGCTTACCCTGGAACTCTCGAAGGCGCACCAAAAAGCGGGCGTCGCGTATGTAGCCGCCCCGGTGCTGGGCGTTCCCGCCATCGCTGCCAAAGGCGAACTGAACATCCTAGCCGCAGGCAATGCCGACGCGCTCAAAGCCGTGCAGCCGCTGTTTGAGGCTCTTGGACAAAAAACATGGCCGCTGGGCGACGAGCCGGTTCATGCCAACATCGCAAAGATCGCGGCTAACCTGATGATCACGCTGGCGATTGAGGCGATGGGCGAGGCGACCGCGCTGACGGAGCAGTACGGCCTTCCAGCCGGCGACTTTTTGAATGTCGTCACCAATACCGTGTTTGCGTGTCCAAGCTACCAGCGCTACGGGGGCAACATCGCCAAAAACACTTACGAGCCGGGCTTCAAGCTGACGCTTGGCTTGAAAGATGTCAATCTCGCGCTGGACGCCGCCAAAGCGAAAGACGCTGCGCTCCCGTCGGCGGAGATCGTGCGCGAGAACATGGACAGCGCTGTTGACGCAGGACTTGGAGACAAAGACTGGTCGGCGCTGGCGAAAACCGCTCGCCTCCGGGCCGGCTTGAAGGAAGGGACAGCTTAACATGACCGAAAAGCGTTTTTGGGAAAGCGGCCCATTGCGGACATCGCGCCGGGGGGACTTCTGGATACCCGGTGAGCGCGTCACTGCCAACGGGAAGACATTCCAGCGTGGGCCGATGTTCGTGGAATGGGAAGCGCCGGAGCGCGTGACGCAGCCATTCCCCATCGTGCTGGTGCATGGCGGCGCCTTGCAGGGGACGGAGTGGCTCGACACGCCCGATGGACGTCCGGGCTGGGCGCAGCGGTTTGTTGAGGCCGGGTATGCAGCCTTCGTCGTTGACCGTCCTGGGCAGGGCCGCTCACCGTACCATCCCGACATCATCGGCCCCATTGGCGTACCGTTTCCCTACGAGGAAGGACAGGAAGTCTTCTTTCCGGCCGCAGCCGCCGGCGCCCACACACAGTTTCCTTTCGATCCCGGCGACGCCGCTGCGCTTGATGCTTTTATTGCCCCCTATGGGCCACTGCCGGCAGACCTCGCCGCCTCGCAAGAGATGGACGCGGACCGGCTCGCCCGTCTGCTCGACCGGACCGGCCCTGCGGTCATCGTGACACACTCGGCGTCCGGCTCAGACGGCTGGCTCGTCGCCGATAAGCGTCCCGGTCTCGTCGCCGCAATTGTCACGGTCGAGCCGATGGGACCGGCGTTCGCTGAGACGCCCAACATCGGGACGCTGGATTGGGGACTGACCGCCGCGCCGATCACCTACGAGCCGCCTCGCGCCACTGCCGCCGAGGTGCGTGCCGCCGACCCGGCCTCCCTGCGGATCCCGGCTTTAACCAATCTCCCCGTGGCGGTCGTCACCGGCGAGACTTCAGTGCAATCCACGTTTGCCCCCGCCATCGTGGATTTCCTGAAGACGGCAGGCGCAGCCGCTGAACACCTGCATTTGCCCGACTACGGCGTGCTCGGCAACGGACATGGCCTAATCTATGAGAAAAACTCCGATGCGGCTCTCCAGCCGGTCTTGGAATGGCTGGCAGCGCACGTCAAAAACAAGCGCCCATGCGTTCAATAAGCACAAAAAGAGCCGCCGTCCAGATGGACAGCGGCTCTGTTACTTTTAGCACTAATCTTTGACAAAAGGCAGCAGGGCGATTTCGCGGGCGCGTTTGATGGCGACGGCGATCATGCGCTGCTCTTTGGCAGTCGCGCCGGAGCGGCGGCGGGGGACGATTTTGCCCCGGTCGTCGGTGAAAGTGCGGAGCAGAGTGACGTTTTTGTAGTCAACCGTCTTGATCTTGTTGATGGTCAGCGAAGAGACCTTGCGGCGCTTGAAGCCGCCGGTACGTTTGGGTCTGCCGGCAGGTCCGCCGGGACCGCCTGGGCGGGGGCCGCGAGGGCCGCCGCCGGATGAACCGTAAGCCATGGTGAAATCCTCTCAATAGGGTCCTCACCACCAGTGATGCGGAAAGCAAAACAACGGTGGTGCGACTTGCGGGTTTTGGGTTTGAATTTGTCTTGAAGACTGCCGGTGATTGTAGCATGAAGCAGAGCAGGAAGTCAAGATACAGCTCTAGAGCTGATGGCTTTCCGGCTGAAGCGTGAACTCGCCTAAGACCAAATGCGCGGGCTGAGTCAGCACCGTGAGAATCGCGCCGGCGGCATCGGCAATGGTGAGCATCTTGTCGCGCTGGACTTTCATGTCAATCCCATCCCAAAACGGGCTGTCCACGCCGCCCAAATACATCAGCGAGACTTTGATGTTGTGCTTGCGGCTGACTTCAAGCTGCAATGCCTTCGAAAAGCCAGTGACGGCGTACTTGGACGCGCAGTAGACGCTGGCATTTGCCATCGCCGCTTTGCCGAGAATGCCGGCGATATTGACGATGTGGCCGCCTTTGCCGGCGGCGATCATCGGACGCAGAGCCGCCTGCGTCGTCAGCATCAGGCCCTTGACATTGATCTCTAAGAGCCGGTCCATTTCAGCGGCGGTGGTCGTCTCCAGCGGCTTGATCAGCCCGACACCCGCACTATTTAAGAGAATATCTAAGCCGTCAAACGCCCGCGTCGTTTCGGCGATCAAATGCTCCACTTGCGCCGGGTCCGTGACATCCGCCACAATCGTGACCGCGTCACCGCCTTCATAGCCAATCTGCGCCGCCGTTTCGGTCAGCTTCGACTCGGTGCGCCCGGCCAGCGCGACGCTGACCCCGCGCCGAGCCAGCTCCAGCGCGACTTCGCGCCCAATGCCGCTGCCGGCCCCGGTGATCAGCGCCGTTTTTCCTGAAAGTGCTGCTTCCGCCATGTCTGTCGTCCGTTTCTAAAGAGTTCTCATCTTGTGCCCTGTTTGGCAAACCGCCCCGAATCTGGTACAATGGGCCAGACTCACAAATTCACCTCAAGTATACCCGGAGCAATGCCCTGAATGATTTCTTTGATTGACCACATCCGCTGGGACAAAGCGCCGGACGGCCTGGTTCCGGCGATTGTGCAGGACGCAGAAACAAAAGATGTTCTGATGCTGGGCTTTATGAACCGCGATGCTTTAGAAAAGACCCTGCATTCGGGCCTGGTCACGTTCTGGACCCGGTCCCGGCAGAAGCTTTGGACCAAAGGCGAGACCAGCGGCAACACACTGAACTTTGTCGCTCTGCGGATCAACTGCAACGACGACTCGCTGCTGGTGCTGGCGCGTCCGGTCGGCGCGACCTGCCATACAGGTCATCCCACCTGCTACTACCGGGAAGCGGCGGCAGAAGCGCAGGAATGGCAGACCGTCACCGAAGCGCAGTTTGACCCGGAACAAGTTTACGCGAAACCGGCGTAGTTGATATATTCCGACGAACAATCACAAGAGCAATTACGCACAAGAGCAATCACGAGTAGTTGAAAACTACTCGCTAGGTGAAGCACCCTACGGGTGGAAGACAAGCCCCTTCTTATGTCCGCAGGACGCTTCTTCTAGCGAGTAGTTTTCAACTGCTCGTTCCGTTCCTGTTCTCTTCACGAAAGCCTTTTTATGACTTCACGCACTTCCCGCCTTGCCATTGCTTCCCGCCTCGTCCTCCCTGCCGCCCTCGCGGCACTATCCATAACTGCGCTTCCAGTCCATGCCCGCCCGCCTGTGCCGATGTCCCACCCTGCACTCGGCCGGCAGCTTAAATGGGACTCCAAAAAGTTCATGCACGTCAGCGAACTGCGGCCGGGAATGCGCGGCTATGCCCTTTCGGTGTTCAAAGGCACGAAAATCGAGAAGTTCGGTATCGAGATACTCGGCGTTGTCGCTAAGTTCAACGAAGGCAAAGATTATATCATGTTCCGGGCGACGAGCGGACCGCCGGTAACACGCGGGCTGGGCATCGCAGAAGGCATGAGCGGCAGCCCGATCTATATTAACGGGCGGCTTGTTGGCGCGATTTCTTTGGGGCAGCAGTTCGGCAAAGACCCGGTCGGGTTCGCAACCCCGATTGAAGACATGTTTGATGCGTGGAGTCCCGACCTGCCCGCCCGCATCCCGACCGTCAGCGCCGCGCCGTCGTCGGCGACCAAGCTGGACAGCGCCGGGTCGCAGCTTGACGCGGCGAGTTTTCAAGACGAGATGCCGCTCTCGGTCAGCGGCATGGACGCCCAAAGCTTGTCGCGTTTAGGCACGGCCTTGGCGCCGTTTCATTTCCATGTCATGGCCGGGGGCGGCACCGAGGGCGGCACGGACACGAACCCGCTGGCAAAGAACCCCACCCTTCAGCCCGGCTCGGCTGTCGGGGTCGCTTTGGTGCAGGGCGATTTTGATGCCAACGCCACCGGCACGGTGACTTACCGGGATGGAAACAGATTGCTGCTGTTCGGGCATCCGTTCCAGAACTTAGGTCCGATTGACGCCGCACTGACGACGGCTTATGTGGTAGACATCTACCCGTCATACCAGACTTCGTTCAAGCTCGGATCGCCGATCAAGACGGTCGGGCGCATCTTCCAGGACCGGCCTTTCTCTGTCGGCGGCGTGATCGGGCCGATGCCGCAGATGGTCCCAATGACGGTTGCCGTCAACGACGAGTCCATCCATCGCAGCAAAGTGTTTCATGTCCGGGTGATCAACCATCCCCTCTTGACGGGCCGCTTTATTCCAGCGATTGCCGGTGCGGCCATTGCCCAAATTCATGGCGATCCAGGCGACTCGATGGCGACGGTGACGATGGACGTAGACGCCGAAGAAGTCGGGCATGTGCGGCGCACGAACACTTACTACGACCCACTTTCGATTGACCAGGCAGCGACCGGCGACATCAGCAGCTTAATGAGTCTGCTGTCGTCGAACCCTTTTTATCCGCTTGCCGTCCGCAGTGTCAATATGACTGTAACGATCCAGAACCGGCACGATACCGCCGAGATTGACCACTTGTTCGTCAACCAGTCCAAGTACGCTCCTGGCGATACTGTGAATGTTGGCGTTGTCCTGAAGCCCTACAAGCAGCCTTTGTACACGCAGTATGTCTCGGTTAAGATCCCGCAGTCCTCGCCCGACGGCACCCTGCCGCTGCAAATCGAAGGCGGCGCGGACGAAGGCGGCGGAGGCGGCCTGAGCCTTCTTGCAGCCCTGTTCGGCGGCGGACAGCCTGCCCAGCCGTCCGGCCCGGTCGCGAATGTCGGTCAGCTTGTCAAGCAGTTTGAGGAAAAGCCGCAGAACAACCAGCTTGTCGCCCACCTGTCCCTGCCGACTTACGCCGTCACGGTCAAAGGCGAAAAGCTGTCCGGCCTGCCGCCCACCCTGTCCAGCATCATGCAGTCCCCGCGCACCACAGGCTTCCACAGCGTTCGCGATGAAGTCAAAGTCGCCCAGACCGTGCCGTATTTGGTTTCCGGCAGCCAAACGCTCAATATCACGGTTCAGCGCAAAGACCTGACTGACACGTCCCGCCCGTCGGCCTCGACCGTCACCACAACCACTACCAGCACGTCGTCGTCTGCGCCCGCTTCGCCGTCCGGCTCGGCACCCGCCGACGAAAATGACAGCACGGACACGCGCAGCTTCGCTGAGGAGAACATGGCGCTGATATCCAAGACGAAAACAAAAGCGCCTGCTGCGTCTGCATCTGCCGGCATCACGACAACGACGACCACTTCGACCAGCACGACCACCAGCACCACATCGGACAGCAGCGGCGGCAGTGACGACACCAGCACACCTGCTGTCAAGCCCGTCGGACGCCTGCCGTCTATCTGGCGGCAGAGCAGTCAAACCGATTTCGCGGCGGGCCTTCTGACCAATGCCGCTGTGTCCAGCCTCGGCACCGTGAGCCTGTCGCCATCACTGGCAAAGCTGGCCGACACCACTGAGAATTACGTTTGGGCCATCCAGCCCGACGGCCACGGCAGCGCCTATGTCGCCACCGGCGACGGCGGCACGGTCTACAAGATGGACGCCGCCGGCAAGCTGACTTCCTTCTTCAAGACGGGCGAACTGGAAGCGACGTGTTTGTGTCTAGGTAAGGGGGGCGAATTGTATGTCGGCACCGCCCCCAATGGTATTGTCTACAAAGTTACACCCGACGGCAAAGGCTCCAAAGTCTTCACGGCCAAAGAAAAGTATATCACAGCACTCGCGCAGGGCAACGGCGTAGTTTATGTCGCCACCGGCGGCGGCACAGGGCGCATTTATGAAATAGGCTCAGACGCGCCGCTTTTCACGTCCCCGGAAGCAAACATCTTGTCGCTGGCAGCCGGCAAAGACGGTACAGTCTACGCCGGGAGCGCCCCAGACGGCATTGTCTACAAAATCACGCCAAGCGGCGGCAGCAGCGTCCTTTACGATGCGGCGGAGCCGAACATCACGGCGCTGACGACGGACTCTGCGGGCAATGTCTACGCGGGAACGTCTAGTCCCGGCGGCGTCTACCGCATCGCGCCGGACGGGACGGCGAAGAAGCTGACGGGACTGCCCAGCGTTGGTGTTACCAGCCTCAAAACGGACAGCGCCGACGCGGTCTATGCCGCCGCCGGTTCCACGGTCTACAAAATCAGCCCGGACAACAGCGTGCAGTCCTACGGGGCGCAGGCCGACCAGCAGTTTATCTCGCTTGCGCTTGACCCGGCAAGTTCAGCCGTTTATGCCGGCACCGGAACTGTCGGCAGCGTCTACAAGATCGGCGGGGCGGGAAGCGGCGCGTCTACTCAGGGCACATTCCAAAGCACGGTGCATGACGCCGGACGGCGGGCGCAGTGGGGCACGATCGCCTGGCACGCCGACATGCCAAGCGGCAGCGGTGTCACGCTGGAAACCCGCTCCGGCGATGTCCCCCGCCCCGACTCTTCGTGGAGCGCCTGGTCTGCGCCGTACACCCAGAGCGCCGGCGAAACCATTGCATCCCCGTCGGCCCGCTACTTGCAGTATCAAGCGCTGTTCAGCGAAACCGGCACGCCGGATGCGCCGAAGCTGAGCGATGTCAGCGTCTACTACTTGCCCCGCAACCAGGCACCGACGGTCAGCCTGACCAAGCCCGCCGCCGGCGACGCCGTTTCCAAAACGGCTCCTCTGCACTGGACCGCCAGTGACCCGGACAAAGACACTCTTTCCTATGACGTATCTTATTCGGGTGACGGCGGCAAAACTTGGAAGCCGATTACAGCCAACACACAGCTTACGTCTCAGACGAAATCCACGGTCGCCCCGGCAGCGCCCGAGTTAGCCGCACTGAAAAATGTCCCAGCCGGCGTTCAAGCCCAGATCAAGGCCCAGATCGCCGCCAACACGGCATCTAAAGCCGCTGCGGCATCCAGTAAATCGGCGCAAAACCTTAAAGACACGTCCTACTCCTGGGACACGACGGCGCTTCCTGACGGCCTCTACCAAGTGGAAGTCGTCGCCAGCGACAAGCCCAGCAATCCGGTCGGCGCACTTTCCGCCAAAGCCGTCTCTGCACCGTTTCTTGTCGCCAACACTCCGCCGACACTGACCGCAGGAACGCCAAGTGTCAGCGCCGACAAGACGGTCACCCTGCACGGTACCGCGCAAACCAATCTTGCGTTCGTTCAGGCTGTGCAGGCCACAGTAGACGAGGGCGACTCCATCGCCGCCGCCGCCGACGACGGCCTGTTCGACTCGCGCTCCGAACCCTGGACACTGACGCTTCCCGCGCTGTCGTCCGGCCCGCACACCATCGAAATCCAGGCGCTCGACCAGGCCGGCAACAAAGCCACGCAGACGGTAAATGTGACGGTGCCATAGGTGCATCATATCCAGAAGGCCGGGCAATGGAGTTACCCGTCGAGGAGGCTTCGCCGATTCTCCTGCGGGCAAAAGAACAAAAGCGCGAGCGCCACCATTTTCCGTCCCCTGGACGGTTGGTGTCTGCGCCCCTATCGCTGCGCGATTACCCCGTATTAGACGGGTAATTCCATGCCTGGCTCTACCGAGGGCAGCTACTATGCAATGGCCTGACGGATGGGTGCAGCTCACGCCGGACGAACGGTCAGCATTGGAAGCAGTGCTGGAGCGGGAAGTCGCGCCCGGACATCTGCTTTACTCCGTGGATGTGAGCGCTCTTGCCCGGCGCTATGACTGTGATGATGTGCTGTTTGGCTTGAACGGCTCGGCATCTGTCGTGGTTGTTCATTTGTCTTACGGCGAGGCGAATGCGCTTTGGCCGCAGACTCAGATGTTCGGCAGCCTCGAAGCATGGCAGGAACAGGAGCAGCGATGAAGATCGTTTTGCCCGGCGGCAGCGGGCAGGTGGGAACTCTGCTGGCGCGAGCCTTCCAGAAAGACGGCCATGAAGTCGTCGTCCTCAGCCGCAAGCCCTACAAAGCGCCCTGGCGCGTGGTTCTCTGGGATGCCGAAACGCTTGGCGACTGGGCAGGCGAAGTAAGCGGTGCGGATGCCGTTATTAATCTGGCGGGGCGCAGCGTCAACTGCCGGTACACGCCGGGGAACCGGCGGCTGATCAAAGAGTCGCGGGTGCTTTCCACGCAAGCTGTCGGACAGGCAATCGCATTGGCAAAGCAGCCGCCCAAAGTGTGGCTCCAGTCCAGCACGGCAACGATTTACGCCCACCGCTACGATGCCCCGAATGATGAGATGACAGGCATACTCGGCGGCGCGGAGCCGGACGTGCCAGACACCTGGCGCTTCAGCATTGAGGTCGCGCGGGCCTGGGAGCAGGCCGTAGACGACGCAGATACACCTCATACTCGCAAAGTCAAGATGCGGTCTGCAATGGTGATGGACCCGGACCCCGGCGGCGTGTTCGATGTTCTGCTGGGTTTAGTCCGGCATGGACTTGGCGGCACGGAAGGAAACGGACGCCAGTATTTGTCGTGGATCCACGGCGCGGATTTTGTGCGGGCGGTTTACTGGATTATGGAGCGCGAGCAGCTAAACGGGGCGATCAATCTGTCGTCGCCAAATCCGCTGCCGAACGCCGAGTTTCTGCGCGTTCTGCGGGACGCTTGGGGAGCGCCGCTTGGCCTGCCTGCGCCCGAGTGGCTGCTCCAAATCGGGACGTTTCTTCTGCAAACCGAGACCGAGCTGGTATTGAAGAGCCGCCGCGTTGTTCCCACGCGCCTGCTCGGGGACGGCTTTGTGTTTCAGTTCTCAGGCTGGCCCGAAGCCGCTCAAGACTTGTGCCGGCAGTGGCGCAGCGGGCACAGCCTGCAGCAGGTTTAAGAGGCCGGTAGGAAGCCATGAAGTCCCCGCCGTGAAGTCCCCGCCGCCAACAGAAACATATCTGTTCTTCCGGTCGCAGACCGGTTGGCGCATCGCCCACAGACCTGCCGTTCACGGCGGGGACTTCACGGCGAGAATAATGCAAAAAGAAAACCCCCAGGGCATCTGCCCTGGGGGTTTGTTCTATTTTTGTTCGCGTTAGCCGGCTCTTTCCACTACACAGCAGGAAGACCCGGACTTTGGCGACTAAGAACTTTCGTTAGAACTTGAGCTGGAGCTGGCCGACAGCGATGCCGCCATCTTCCTTGCCGCCACCGGCAGTCGGGTCGAACCCGGTGCCCTTGTCATCGTAGTGGACGATCTGGTAAAGCAGCTTGATGCTGGCATTGTTGCTGATCGTGTGGCCGATGCCGATGTTGACGTAGCTCTCATGCGGGCGTCCGGCGGCAGCCAGTGTGCCGGCGCTGTTGTTCAGAGCGTACAGAACGTCCTCATAGCCCAGGTCAACGCCGTAGGCGCTGCTCAGGCCGTAGTTAAAGCCGACCTGATAGCGGTACAGGTGGTCGCCCTGCTGAAGCGGAGAGTCCTCCAAAGTACCGTTCTTGTTGCTGCCGTAAGCCGCTTTGTAGTCCTCGTAGTCCGCCAGCAGGCTCAGCTTGGGCGTGAAGGCGAACTTCGCCGACACGACCGGGCCGCGCACGTTGGTCGGGTTTGTCCACGCGCCGACACGTCCCCAGTAGCCGGGAGCCGAGAACTGCGGTCCAATGTACTGGTAGCCGCCTTTCAAGGTCAGGCCGCCGAAGGTCGCACCGATCTGGTCGTCCGTGGACGAGTAGCGGTAGCCGTTGCCGACATTGTTGAAGCCCTGGTTGAAGCCCTGCGCGGAGACCGTGTAAGAAGCGTCAACCAGCAGGCCGCCCTTCTTGATGCCGGGCAGGCCGAACGGCAGTGCGCCGTCGAAGTCCGCCCCGTAGACAGTCAGGCGGTTGAACTGAGCGTTCGCGCCGGTCGCGTTCGGGTCGGTCAGGCCGTCGTTGACGCCCAGGCCGTTTACACCGTTGTTGGTCAGGCCGAACTGCTCCAGCGTGAAGCCAAGCGTTGCCGCTTCCGGTGCGCCGAAGGTCGCCCGGACGCCATAGCCTTGATTAAGAGCAGCGGCATGGTTTGCCGCAATCAGGCCGCCGGGGCGGGTCTGAGCCGTTCCGTTAGTAAGCGGGTTGAAGGGATTGCCGGCCACGCCGGCTGGCGTGACGCCGACCGAGCCGCCGTAAGGCTCAGTGAACTGGTCTGCGCTCATCTTGACAGCGAAAGCGTTGACTTTGGCCGGGCCAAGTTTCACGTTAACGGCTGCGCCGTCGCCGATGATGTCACCGGAGTCGGTCTGGGTCAGGTTCGTGTAGATGTCGGCATCCACCTGCTTCAGCGTGTACTTGGTGTACTGGTTGCCGAAGCGCCCGACGAGCAGCTCGCCGCCGCCCAGAGGGCCAAGCTTGACCGCCGCGTCAATGTATGCCTTGTAAACATTGGCATATTGGTTGCCGGCAGTCAGCAGGCCGGGCCGAAGCTCGGAGGGGGTGAGGCCGCCGGCGGAGTAGCCGGGGAACGCCGCCGTGTTGCCGACCTGGCTTAAGTAGTTGCCGAAGTCCAGGTCCACGTTCGCGGTGGTCGTGTCGTTCAGCTTGCCCTTCAGGTGCAGCAGGATGTCCTCATACACATCGGAAGACGCCAGCAGGCGGTTCTGTGTGCCGTTCGCGCCCTGGTACACGCCGTTCTGGTCGAGGAACGGCAGGTAGTTCCCAGCCGCATCACGGCGGCGGGACGCATCGCCTTCAGCGATGACATTAAAGTCACCGGTGATTTTCAGCCGGTTCTGCTCGGCGGCAACCGAGCCGAGAATGCCTTCGTCGCGGCCGACGCGGGCTTCCAGCGCGTCAAGACGCGCGGTGTTGGCGGCAACATCCACGCCGAGGCGCTGCAATTCCGGCCCGAAGCCGGCGACAAGCTGCTGCAGGGCCTGGATAGCGGCGGTGTTGCCCTGGATCTGGTTTTCCAGGTCCGAGCGCAGGTTCGCGAGGTCACCGGGCTTGACGCCGGGGTTCATCTGCGCGAGCAGGCGGGCGATGGCGACCGCGAACTCGTAGCGGGTCATCGGGCGGCGGCCACCGTAGGTGCCGTCGGGATAGCCGATGACGATGCCGGCCTTCTGAAGGGTATCAACCGACTGGTAGGCCCAGTGGTCTGTGGGAACGTCCGCGAACGGGCCGGAAGCGGCCTGAGCTTGGGACACGGTGGGCAGGCCGATAAAGGCGAGGCCAGCCGCAGCGAGAAGCACTAAAGACTTCTTCATGGAGCGATTCTCCTTTGCAGTAAGTACTCTGCAGAGTGTCGTGCATCCCGGCTTGCTTTAAGCGTCACGCGAAAGAGCCTGCGCGGGAAGGCAGAGCGCGATAGGCTGACTGTTGGCTTCGCTGTTTCCTCCAAGTATCCATGTTGCCTTGAAAGTCTGAGCCAGCTTCGAATCTCACGTGTCGCGGTGCTTTCGGGCGCGGAACAATTTCCGCGTGTGTCTGCTTTGGGACTTGCCGGATGCGTGCCGCCTCACCATCATTGGGAGAGCGGCCGGGGAGTGCAGCAATTTGGGGCTGCTCCCAACTCCTGTGACAACCGTTTGAGCGGTTTGTTTCAGGAGTTGCGCTCTTTTTATCCAATTATTTCAAAAAATAATCTTTTTTCACTTATTTTTCAGACGGCTGTTTTTCAGACTGCCGGGAAAAATAATCTTCGGCCAGTAAAAGCGCGGCATAATCATCGTAGGGAACCTCGGGGAAGCGCATTCCGGGCGGCAGCAGCCGCCGCCAGCCGGGGGCCGGGTTTTCCTGAACAAACCGCGCCCTCGCCCGAGCCGACGTGTTGAACTCATCCACCAGCTCCAGCGGCATTTGCGGGAAGACGTCCGCCAGCGCCTTCCGCAGCGTTGCGCTGTGCGTGGCGTTGCCGAGCAAAATTCGGCTGATTTCCGGTCGCCGCCGGAGGATATCCCCCACCGAAAGCGTCAGCCGCGGCGTTTCCACTACCTGCCGCTCCAGGCAGAAAGCCGATTCATGCAGCGTGTCAGGCTGGCGCACCACCGCCAGCCCGCATTTCGCGCGTCCGGGGTCAATGGCGAGGAGGGTAAGGGAGGCTGCCATAAGAAGATGCTTTTGTTAAGGGCGTGAAGAACGAGGGCATGAAGAACGAGAGCGTGAACGCTCTCGCTGAGGGGCGAAGCGCCAAGCCGCCACCTTCGCGGCGGAAGAAGCAGAAGGAACAGACTCCAATCTTGTCCCTTACCCTCGGGACCTCAGTGTCCGCGCTCCCCAGCAAGGGCATTTATGCCCTTGTTCCTCACGCCCTCGTTCTTCACGCCCCGTTTCTACTCTTTCACGGAGTACAATTCCAGTAAGTCTCACCCGCATCAGCTTCCGCTGACGTGGAAATCCAGGTGCAGCAGGTCGCCGCTATGGGTTTCCTCTGCGACAGACGCCGTGATCTTGGCGTCGGAACCGGCCTGCTGGATCTGCTTGACAAGGCTCACCCAGTCCGCGCGGCTGATGGGCTGGCCGACCAGCGGCATCCCGGACTGCGGGTCATGCACCGGGATAATCCCCCGCTGCAAGGCGGCCGGGCGGACCTGATCGGTCAGGAACGCTTGAAGCTGCTTCAGAATGGCGTCTTCGGACTGGGTGCCGTCCACCGTACCGTGCGCGACGACCGCGCCCTTCGAAAAGACCAGAATGTTGCCGTAGGGCCGCAGGTCCAGCTTGACCGGCTCGCCTCGAAACGTGTTGTAGCGGGCGTCGGCCACCACGACAATGCTGGGCATGAAGCCGCCCTGGGCGGCGATGTTTTCCGAAAGCGCATCGAGCGCCGCCGACCGGGCCGCCGCGTCGCCGCCCGAGGCTTCGCCGGGGAGGGGAATGACAATCGCCGGGGCCGGCTCGGGGCCGCCCGCGCCGCGCAGCCGGGCCGTCTGCTCCACTTGATCCAAAAACACCGACAGCTCGCGCCGCAGGGCGTCGGGTTCCTGCCGGGCGGAGACCACGGTCCGGCCCAGCTCTTCTTCACGCCGGAAGATCAGCGGCCGGCCCTCGGTGTCCTGAAGCTGGCGCTCCTGGGCCTGGTTTTCGCTGATCAGCTTCGCGGTCTGCGCGTGCAGCGTGTCCTGCTTGATGACCAGCGAGAGCACGGTTTTGTTGGCTTGGACGACTTCATTGCCGGCCACCTGCGCCTGATGCTTGGCGTCCTGCACCCCGGCACGGGCCAGCCGCACCTGCGCCTGTGCGACTTTTAGGCTGCCGCGTGTGCTGCCGAGGCCGCGCTGGGCTTCGGTCAGATTGAGACGGGCCGATGCCAGCGCCGCCTGCCGCTGGGCCAAAATCGTGCGGCTTTGGGCGAGCACGGCGCGGCTCCGGGTCAAAATGGCTTTGGTCCCAGCAAGCTGGCCGACCGTTGAAGCAAGAGTTTTTTGGGCGTCAGCGGCTTTCGCCTGAGCGTCACGGGCCAGCTTTTCATCGGCGTCCGCCTGCCGTGCTTCGGCAGTATTGCGCCGGAGCAGCGCTCGGTTCCGATCTGCAAGGTCGCGGTTCGCGGCGAGAAGCTGCGGGGCGCGAATGAGCGCGGTCTTAAACGTGTTATTGAGCGCGACAAACAGCAGCAGTGTCCCGACCGCAATCACGCCGCCGGAAACGACGGTCCAGAGCATGGCCGTGTGGCGAGGACGCAGCCCAAATGTCGAGTGCCGCTTTTTGCCGATATAGCTGCCCAGGCGGTCGCCCATGTAGGCCGTGACGCCGCCCATGACAAACAGAATGAACGCGAAAAATACAATCGCTCCCATTTTATTCCAACACCTTCATCTTAATTCGCGGCCTTCCTGATTAAGACTGACGCAATTACCAGCCCTAAGATGTTCGGCAGCCAGGCCGCAAGCACCGGCGGGACACCGCCGCCTTGCGCGATGTTGCTCATGGTCATGTACAGGACATAATAGCCGAGGATCACCGGCAGCGCCCAGACCGCGCCCGGAACTTTAGCGGAGCGCGGTGAGCGCATCCCAAGCGGTGCGCCGACCAGCCCAAAGATCAGGGCCGAGAACGGCAGCGACGTTTTGAACCAAAGACTGACTTCCGCATTCAATATGTCTTCGCGCTTGCCGCCTTCCATCTTTAACCGACTGATCTGGCGCTGCAAGTCGCTGAAATTCAGCGTTTCCGGGTCACGCTGCAAAAACGCGACATCTTCCGGCGTCGTATGCAGATCGGTCTTTTCCAGCGTGGAAGAAGTAAAAATGCCGCCGGGCGATTTAAGATTGGCGACCGTCACATTGTGCAGCGTCCACGACCGAAAACCTGTGCCATGTGCTTGCGCCGAGTCCGCATAGGTCAGCAAAGCCGGCTTTCCATCAGGGTCATATTCGGTAATCGTGACCTGGCGCATGGCTTTGGCCTGGACATCGTACCCACGCTCAATATGCACTGTTATCAGGCTGCCGTTGCTGCTGCTGGTGAAATCAAACGGCTTGTTGGATTCACCGAGGTACTTCTCGTAATGTTCTTTGATGTCATCCACTTGCTGGTAGGCACGAGACGCCACTTGGTCATTGAAAACGTAGCCGACCGCGCTCACGAGGAGGCCGAGCAGGACCACCGGCAGGATCATGCGCTGAAACCGGATGCCGCCCGCGAATAGCGCCACCGCCTCGCTGTCCCGCGACAGCCGCTCAAAGCCAAGCAGCGCCGCCACAAGCATCGCCAAAGGCAGAGTGAACGGGATGAGTTCCGCAAAGTCCCAGCCCATAAACTCCAGCACCACCAGTTGGGAGAGGCCGGTCTTCAAAAACCGGGTCGCCGCGATGAGTGGCCCCAGCGCGAACAGCAGGGTGGAAAACAAGCCGACGCCCATCAGCAGGTTTGGAACCACATCAATGTAAATCAGCCGGTCCAGCAGCTTCGGACGCAGGGCGTTAGCCAGGGTACTCATTGATTACCTCCCATGGATTGAAATCCGTGGCTGAGGAGCCTGCGGCTGCTTGTCCTGCGGACAAAAAAGCAGGTCAACAAAAGCAACTTCCTTTCCGTATCTTCTGCCCGTGGGACAGCCGGCGCGAAGCGCCCTTCATCCAGAGATTTCAATCCGTGGGTTTTTGCCAGCGTTCTCATAACGTCAGCGTGCCTCCCGGCCCGCGCCGCAGGGCAAGGGTCGTGTTCTGGCCGAGAT
Source organism: uncultured Armatimonadales bacterium (assembly GCA_964241935.1). GTDB lineage: Bacteria > Armatimonadota > Armatimonadia > Armatimonadales > Capsulimonadaceae > JANXMY01. The sequence goes on along the minus strand of CAXSZN010000049.1, from coordinate 16,667 downwards.
AATATTTCTGCGCGATGGGGTCCATAATCAGCTCATCGGACGTTCCCGAGGTCTTGACTTCGCCTTCCGACAGAATATACGCCCGGTCAGTGATTTCCAGCAGCTTTTGGACGTTGTGGTCCGTAATCAAGATGCCGATGCCGCGCTGCTTCAAGTCGCGGATAATGATCTGCAAGTCGTCAATCGCAATCGGGTCTACGCCTGTAAACGGCTCATCCAGCAGAATAAACGCGGGCCGGGTCGCCAGCACCCGCGCGATCTCAATGCGCCGCCGCTCGCCGCCGGACAAGCGGGCGGCAAGAAGATGGCGCTTCCCGGTCATGTCCAGGCTTTGCAGCAGGTCTTCCAGCCGCTCATTGCGCTCGGCCTGCGTCAGCGGCAGCATTTCCAAGATCAGCATGATGTTCTGCTCGGCGGTCAGCCCCCGGAACGCGCTCGGCTCCTGCGCCAGGTAGCCGATGCCTTCCTGCGCCCGCTTGTACATCGGCAGCCGCGTGATGTCTTTGTCGTCCAGCAGCACCCGCCCGCCGTCGGGCTTGACCAGGCCCACCATCATGTAAAACGAGGTCGTTTTGCCCGCGCCGTTCGGCCCGAGCAGCCCGACAATCTCGCCCGGCGCGATGTCCACAGAAACACCGTTCACAACTTTGCGGCTTTTGTAAGTTTTTTGCAGCCCTTCGGCCCGTAGAATTGGCATGGTAGTTGTTCGCGTTGCAGAAAGAAGCCACGGATTAAAACCCGAGGCTGCGAAGTTCACAGTGTCGCGGCGACACAGGAACAGATGATGCAAATGGTCTTCCGTCGCTTCGACTGCAATGGCAGACCTGGAAGGCGGTGGGCACTTTCCAGCCTCGGGTTTTAACCCGTGGCTCTTAGCTTTCTACTGCGCTGGTGTCAGCGTCAGGTGGCCGGGGCCGGTCTGGACTGCGGGATACTCGCTTCCGGCCCCCAGCAGGACAGTCGCGGTGTCGGTCGTCAAAACGGACGGCTCGGCGAGAAAGCCGGACTTCGTGATGACTTTAACATGGCCGGTGAACTTCATCGTGCCGCCGCTTGGGCGGGTATGGTCCGGCAGATACACGGCCCGGTCTGAGTTGATCTCAAAGTCCTCGCTTTGCAGCGGCTGGCGGATGTGGGCGATTACCTGCGAGCCGGGCGTAGCCCCGCCCTCGGCGACCGCGCGCTGGATGCCCGACTGAACACCCGACGCACCGGTCTTGCTGCCGGGCGCGGAATACAGCTTGATGTCGGCGGCGTAAAGATCGTAATCGTCCGACGTAATCTTGACATGGCCCGTCAAATCCGTAAAGGCCGGGCTGCCGGTAGACTTGTCGAAGTCCAGATGCACCGTCCCGATATGGATTTTCGCCGCGTCGGTCTGCGCGTAAACACCCGACAACAATGCTGTCAGCAGCGCTCCCGCGAGAAGAAATGGTCGAGTATTAAGAATTTTTCGTGTATTCTGCAACTTGTTTTCCTAAATACTACTTTCCTAAAACGTCGCAGTGCCGTGACCGCCGCCGGTGACGGAAATGGACTTGACGCGGGTGTCGGCGACCATGCGCGGGCCGGTCAGGGTCGCGCCGGTTTTGCCGCTGCGGTAAAAGACATGGCCGGTCGCGACCAGCTTGTTTGAGCCTGCATACCAGACCACCGTGTCCGCCGTCATTTTCGTTCCCGGCTCGGTCAGCGAGTGGACCACGACGCCGCCGAGGCCGGTAACGGTCACCGCTTTATTGGCGCTTTTGACGAGGGCACGCGGCGCTGTCAGAACCGCCGACGGAAACCCGTTTTGGTATAAGCGTGCCCACAAAGAGGACGCATTGCCGTGAAACCCGCTGGCGTCGGACTGAATGTTCCCCGAAGCGCCGCGCAGCTCGTAAAGCAGCTTGCCGGGCCGTTTTGGGTCCGGCAGCGTGGCCGAAAAGGCAGTGCTGACGCCGCTGATGCTCTCGGGGGCATTTTTCGCAGGAACACTTTTCGCAGGAACATTTTTGCCGGCGGGCGCGTCCTTTTTCGGAGCCGCCGGAACGGGCTGGGAGACATTCAAAATTAAGCCGCTGAAAATCAACGCGCAAAAGACCGAAAAGAATAAAAAGGCACGTTGGTTTGTTCTCATAAGTGTAGTATACTTGATACGCGAAATTCCGCGCAAAAATTAGCCGCAATTAGTCGCATTGGTGTCACAAAAGAGTGTAACACAGAACGACGCCCTTTCGCAAACGAGTACGATTTTAGACAATAGTTTCACAAGGAGAACGAATGGCACGAGCAGTAGTGACCGGCGGGGCCGGTTTCTTGGGGTCCCATCTTTCCGACCGGCTGCTGGCCGAAGGATATTCCGTGGTGGCCGTGGACAATCTTGTCACCGGCAGCACGGACAACATCGCGCATCTGCGCGGCAATCCTAATTTTGAGTATGTCCAGCAGGACATTATCCAGCCTTACACCGTGGACGGCCCGGTAGATTATGTCTACAACTTTGCGTCCCCGGCAAGCCCGGTAGACTACTTGGAACTGCCGCTGGAAACGCTGCTGGTCGGCTCCGCCGGCACCCACAACACCCTGGAGCTGGCCCGGCAGAAAGGCGCGAAGTTCCTGACCGCGTCTACGTCCGAAGTTTACGGCGATCCGTCTGTTCACCCGCAGCCCGAAGAATACTTCGGCAATGTAAACCCGCACGGCACCCGCGCCGTTTATGACGAGGCCAAGCGCTACTCGGAGGCTGTGACATTCGCGTATCGCCGCAAGTTCGGCATGGACGCCAAGATTGTTCGCATTTTCAACACCTACGGCCCGCGTATGAGAATCAAAGACGGGCGTGTCGTGCCGGCGTTCATCTCCCAGGCCCTGCGCGGCGAGCCGCTGACAATCTTCGGCGACGGCAAGCAGACCCGCTCGTTTTGCTATGTTTCTGATTTAATTGATGGCATCTACAAGCTGTCCCAGTCGGAGCAGTCCGGCCCGATCAACGTCGGCAATCCTATCGAGCGAACCATGCTGCAATTCGCCGAAGAGATTTTGAAGGCGACCGGCAGTGACAGCGGGATTACTTATGTTCCGCTGCCGACCGCCGACGACCCCAAGCAGCGCCGCCCGGACATCACAAAGGCCAGGACCCTGCTCGGCTGGGAGCCGCGCGTCGCTCTGGAAGACGGCCTCAAAGAGACAATCGCCTATTTCAAGACAAAGCTGTAGTTGTCAGCGCGGCACTGTGACCTATCGCACAGTCTGCATTGGAAAAGTGGGGTAAAGTTAAAATCAAGCTAATCCAGTCAAGCGCCCGTTCTGCCGACAATGGAGACAGAAGAACGGATCGTCCTAAAACAGCTTGTTTGTAACACTTGTTTTGTCATAAAGGTCGTTCGTGAAGAGGCAACCCGTCTGTGCAGCAGCTACGTCAAGAGAACATCCAGCGTCAAATCCAGGCCCAGAAGCTTGCGCCGCATCTGATTCAGGCCAACACTCTGCTGCAATGCTCTACGCTGGAACTTCAGCAGATCATTGAACAGGAGCAGCAGGAGAACCCGGCCCTGGACAGCCTGGATGAAGGCCGTGAGATCCCGGCGGAGATTGGCTGCCGCCTGTGCCCCGGCAGCCGGATCGGCTCCTGCGATCACTGCCCTTTCAGCCGCGCTTCTTTGGGTGAGAGCAGGCTGGAAGAAAATGAGACCGGCCTGTCCCTTGCCGAAAGCCAGGCGATCGCGGCGGCACGCGGCGAGGAAACGCCGGAAGAAGAGCGGCTGGCGGCACGGGCGGAAAACGAGTTCGGGCACAGCGGCGAGGAGATCGGCAGCGAATTTGACCCGCTGCTGCTGGCCCGAACCCAAACTTCGCTGAGCGAGCAGCTTTTGATGCACCTGCGGGCGACTTCCGAGACTCAGGAAGAGAAGCTTGTCGCCGAGTATCTGGTGGACAGCCTGGACGAGCGCGGGTACCTGCAAGTAGATATTGACGAAGCCTGCGCGGTGCTGCGCGTCCCGTGCAGCCTGGTTGCGCTGGGGATTGAGCGCCTGCAAAACTGCGATCCGCCCGGTATCGGCGCACGTGATTTGCGGGAGTGTCTGCTGCTGCAAATCCGCCACTTGCGGGAAGAAAGTGGCGACGCGGCGGTTGACCCGGTCGCTCTGCAGCTTTTGTCCGAGCACTGGGATTCTCTTGTGCAGCACCGGCACGCGGTGATCGCCCGCCGCATGGTTCTCCCGCTGGCCCGGATCGAAGCCGCTGTTGCGTTCATTCAAACGCTGAAGCCCAATCCCGCCGCGAGCTTTCGGCTGCCGTGGGACCATACCCAGAACGGCCAAAGCCGGAGCATCCGGCCCGACGTCATCATCCGGCGCGGCGGCTTCGGCTTTACGATTGAGGTGCTGGGCTTTGACAACACGTCGCTTCAAATTAACCCCTACTACCGCGGCCTCTACGATTCGATCCGGGCCGGTCAAGCGGACAGCGTCCACTTGACAGCCGACCACCAAAAGCATGTCGTCGCCTATGTGGAGCGGGCGAACATGTTCCTGAAGAACCTGCAGCAGCGCCGCCGGACCATTCAAAAAATCACCCAGGCTCTGATTGAGTACCAGCAGGGGTTTTTAGAAACCGGCCAGCGCTCGTTCCTGCGGTCCTTGACCCGCACTCGTCTGTCCAAGATGGTCGAGATGCACGAGTCCACGGTCAGCCGGGCTTTGCTGTACAAGTATGTCCAGTTGCCCACGCAGGAAGTCGTCTCCTTCGACGTTTTCTTCGAGAACGCCGTCACCATCAAAGGCACCATCGCGGCGCTGGTTTCCGAAGAACCCGCCGAAGCTCCCCTCAGCGATCAATCTATTGTAGACGTGCTGAACCAGCGCGGCATGAGCATCGCCCGCCGCACCGTCGTCAAATACCGCGAAGAAATGCGTATCCCCGCCTCCTACCTCCGCCGCCAGCGCTAGGCGTCACAGGGCAGCATCTAAAACACAAGAACGCCCGGCCTTTTTTGAGACCGGGCGTTGTTGCGTTTGCATCTTCAAGACAAAGCAGCTATTTAGGCTGCTCCGTTTGCGGCAGTTCCTTTTGCGCTGCCGCCTTGACATCGCCGTCATCCAGCGCCGCCGCCTTTCGGAACGCCGCCTGTGCTTCCGCCCGCTGTCCCATGCGCTTTAGGCCATAACCCACATAGTAGTTTGCTAACGAGGAGTCAGGTTCCAATGCCAGCGCCTTCTGGAACTCTCCTTGCGCCTGTTGAGTCTTTTCTTGGTATGTCCCGTGGTAGCCGCGCCAGCCTATTTCCAGGCCCATACCGACATGGATTGCCGTTAACAAGTCCGTCGGGCGCGGAACGTCGGGCGAGAAGTCGCTATGCGCCTGCATCAAGTCGCCATCGGAATAAGGCAACTGCTTGTTGTACGCTTCGACGGCCTGCGCCCAGTGTCCTGTTTCCAGTAGAAGCCGCGCGTAGGGAAGTTCATCAACAGGAGTGACAGCGCCCGCGTCATGGAGCGCTTTGTAGGCTTGAAGCGCCTCCTGTGTCTTGCCCTGCGCGTCCAGCGATACTGCCAGGATTTCTGGGGCTTCATCGTCCCCTCGCATTATAGACAAAACCTGCCGCGCATCCGTCTCCGCCCCGGCATAATCACCTGCGTTCATGGCTGATTGTGCCGCATCATCCAGGGCAGCTCTTTGCAGAAAGCTCGCTCTCATTTTTGGCGAGGAGGAAGCGGGAACAGGATCAGGGTTTTTGGTTACAGCCTGTTGTCCAAAAGATTGAGCTAGTGCGATAGAAGCCGTGCAGACTGCGGCGCAGAGACCGCCGCACACGATTCGTAAGTCCATATTGTTCTCCTTTAGGTTACTGATTACCTGTGAGTATCTGCGTCCATGCAGGGAACTGGTTGTTTGGTAGGAAATGGCCTGTCTTTTGGGCATCTGTAACTGTACCTGCTGTACCTGTGAAGTTAATCCAGTTGCCCGTAGCTGGCAGGGAAGCGCCCATGCTTACATTCCAGATGTACTTTGCTACGGGTACATATTGGACGGAGCTAGGCGGGCAGTACATCAGATAATCCTCGAACGAGATGTTGTCATGTGCCGACTTGGCAGAATTCACATCTAGACCAGGAGAGTCCCCCGACTCATATTTCATGCCTCCTGTGATAGATGTTGATATCGACCATCCATAAGGCCAACTGGTGTCTAGTCCGGTTTGACCATTGTTGGGATATGGAATTGGAAGCGGAGGGGTGGTATTCAGTGTCGCTCCCTCATCAATTGCAGTGATGACTTGAACGATCACCAAGCTACCAAGTCCAAAAAGAATCGGTGCCGGGGGCGGAGCAACAGTTGCATCCCAAGTCATACCGCGGGTTGCACCAAAATCCAGTGGGCCAGGACCGGCGCAAAGCCAAAAGTCAGGTGGGTGGTACTTATTGTTGACAACAACCGACGCACCTTCCCCGGTGGCAGTCCATACCGGCGTCCAAACAGTGACAGGCTGCGTTGCAGTAACGGTGAAAGCGGCTCCTTGTCCTGCCGGTGGCGTCACCGTTGCCGTGCAGCTTACCGTTTCCTGAGTGCTATTTCCCGTTCCTTTGGCAAGGTCGTTCCAGTACCAGCCAGCCGTGGGATTTGTGAGCGGGCCAGGACCATCTACTTCATAGGTAGCATCCGGGTTTTCAGGGGTTATTCCTATCTGGACGCCTCCCACTATCACTGGAAACGGCGGTGTGTCAGCACTCCAAGTTTGGAACGTCGTACCGCTGACCGACCATTGGTACTTTGGCGGGTTCGCGGTGTTGTTCAGCAGGGCTGAAGGGATGCCGCTAAGGCTGGCTGAACAGTGCTGTCCAATCATTATGACCCAGCCGCCGTTGCCATCCGACGTTGCACCGAACGGATTGATAGTGACGGGGAAGATGGAAGCCGTATAGCTCAGACGAGACTCCGAGGGAGCGGCAGGCACTGTGGCAGAAGCATCAAGCGACGGCAGCGAAACCGACGCCCCGCCGGCTACCACCGAATACACCGTGTCCGCCGCACTGCCTATCCCGCTGCTGCCGGGCGGGTTGAGGCTTACCCCGCCGCTCTTGCCAAGACCTGTCTTGTAGGTGCCGGAGGCTCCGACATGACCGATGCTCACATACACGCTGCACGTCTGCAGGATGATGACCTGAGCGGGCGGCGGATCGCTTGTCATAGTCAGCCCTGCGGCTGGCACCCACTTCCAGGACGTGCTGATCGGGTAGCTGCAATCCGAGCGCCCTGGATAGCCGTTGCTGTCTCCACCATAGGAGCCGCTGGTCACGGTGTCTGGCACGGTGCCGTAGGTGATGGCGGCGGGCGGGTAGGTGGTGAGGGCGTAGTAAGTGCCGCCGGAGTATTGGGTGGGGGCATGACTGGCGGGGTCAACGAAGGCCCCGACGTAGGATCCGGCGCGGGCATGAGGGGCGACCAGCATCAGCCCCATCATTAGAAGCGCAGGGACGACGGAGCGCAGGGACGACGGAGCGCAGGGATGCAGGCAGTGGGATCATGCGGGTCTCTCTCTAGCAAAGTCCAGCAAGGCTGTGAGGACGCCCGGCGTTCAGCGTCTTGCTCTAGTGTAACACGGCTGACGCACGGTGTCAAGCGCTAGTTTTGCGATATTTACGGCGGTTACTGCTTGCGCTGGGAAGGGGTGTCGGTTTGGGAAGCGCTGACGATCCCTTGCTGCTGGCGGGCGGCGATGAGTTCTTCGTAGAGGCGAATAACACGGGTTCCGACGGCTTCAGGAACGCGGGAAGCCGCGCCGCGCTTGGCTTCTTCGGCCATGCGGCGGTGGGCGGCAGGATCAGCGAGAAGTTCTAAAGTGCGGGCGGCCATTGCTTCGGGGCGGTCTTCCACTAAAAAGCCGTCAATGCCGTCACGGATGGCTTCGGGTGCGCCGCCGGAGTTGACCACGACGCACGGCAGGCCGGCGGCGAGGGCTTCGCCGACGGCGAGGCCCTGCGTTTCGGTCTTGGACGGGAACAAAAATACGTCGGAGGCTTGATACAGCGGGTCAAGTTTGGTCCGGCTTAAAAAGCCCGCGAACCGGGTGCGGCGATGAACGCCGAGCGCTTTGGCATGGGCCTCTAAAGTCTGGCGGCTTTTGCCGCTGCCGGCCAGCACCAAATAAGTGTCGCTTGTCTGACCCGCGATCACCGCGAAGGCGCGAAGCAGCAATCCTAAATTCTTTTCAGGCGCCAAACGCCCAACGTATAGCAGGATGCGGGCATCGGGAGGCAGACCGAACTCCTGCCGGGTATTTGCCGGACGCGCCAGCACATACGGCGGCGCAGGAATGGCGGTCGGCACGACGGATACCGGCGTTTCTACGCCGCAGCGGTCTACAAGGACGCGCCGGGTCAGCTCTGAGGGGGCCAGCACATGGTCACAGGAATTGTAAAACCGGTGCATCCAGCCCACCAGCAGGCGGCGGGTCACACCGACAGTCGGCAGCGGCAGGTAGTGAGCGTACTCGGTGTAGAGCGTGTGGTTGGTGGCAATGTGCGGCAAGTTCAAGGCGCGGGCGGTGCGGCGGGCGACAAGTCCGAGAAAGAAGGGGGACTGGGAATGCACGATGTCCAGCTTCAGCGACATGGTGGCACGGGTGATGACCGGCGAAAAGGGAATCGGCACAACATAGTCCGGCTCAACTAAAGCGTTCACCGAAGGATAACGGTACACGCCCGCCCGCTCGTCTTTGTAGCGCGGATAGCGGGACGTGAACACGAACACATCATGCCCCGCCGCTTCAAGCTGGGCCGTCAGCGTTTGGACCGACGTGCTGACGCCGTTGATAAGAGGTGGATAACTTTCCGTAAAGATGCCGACACGCATAAACAAGCCTCAGATAGTCTGCGTCAGATAATCAGCATTAGATAATCAGCATTAGATAATCAGCATGGCGTCGCCGAACGAGAGAAAACGGTAGTTCTCGCGCAGTGCCTCGGCATACGCCCGGTGGATAGCTTCGGTGCCGGCAAGGGCGCTGACCAGCAGCAGCAAAGTCGAGCGCGGCATGTGGAAATTGGTTACGAGCGCCTCGACAACTTGGAATGTGTAGCCGGGCGTCACATACAGCGACGTTTCACCGTTCAGCGCTTGAACCCGGCGCGGACCAATCGCGGCGCTTTCCAGTGTCCGCGCGGACGTGGTGCCGACGGCGACAATCCGGCCCGAAGCGCTGTTGATAATCTCCGCCGCTTGATCGCTCACAGACACTCGCTCGGCGTGCATCCGGTGCGCGGCGATGTCGTCGGTTTCGATGGGCCGGAACGTGCCGAGGCCGACATGGAGTGTTACGCGGGCGATTTTGACTCCCAGCGCTTCAATCCGCGCCAGCAGCTCCGGCGTGAAGTGCAGGCCCGCTGTCGGAGCCGCCGCCGAGCCGCCGGTGTCGGCATAAACCGTCTGATAACGCTCCCGCTGCTCCGGCGGCAGGTTCGTGGTGATATACGGCGGCAGCGGAGCCGAAGAGTGCGCGGCGATGGCGTCTTCCACAAACCTGTCCGGCGGGCCGGTGAACCGAAGCAGCCGGCCGCCCCGGTCATCGGTGCGGTCCATGACTTCTGCGTTCAGCCCGCTGCCGAACTCGATCCGCACTCCCGGCGACAGCTTCCTGCCGGGCCGGACCAGCGCCTGCCACAGCCCGTCGGCAATGCGGTGGGTAAGAAATGTTTCCACGCGCTCGTTCGGATGCCCTACCCTTGCACCGAACAGCCGCTGCGCCGTGACCCGCGTATCGTTGATGACCAGCACGTCGCCTGCATGGAGGTATTCCGGCAGGTCGGTAAACCGGCGATGCGCGAGGGTGCCGTCCGTGCGCCCCAGCACCAGCAGGCGTGAGCGGTCGCGTGGCGTGAGCGGCGTTTGCGCGATCCGCTCGGCGGGCAGGTCGTAATCAAAATCGGAGAGCCGTAAGTTAGGCGCGGGGTATTCTTCCATAGCGTCAAGTACGCTGTTGTTGCTGCTTAAGCGGATTGTTGTGGCAGCTTTTTAACAAGAGTAGCCGTCATGCCGTGGCCGTCGTAGTGGAGGTCAACTTCGTCCATAAGCGCCCGCATCAAGCGGATGCCGCGGCCACCGAGGGCATCGGTGTCTTCTTCGGACCGCACGAGGCTCGGATCAAAGCCTCTGCCTTCGTCCCGAACTTGGACAATAAACCCGGCATCGGTTAACCCAAACGAGAGAATGACGCGGCAGTCCTGACTGGGAGAGCCATACAAAATCGCGTTTGTGACGGCTTCGCCGACAGCAATCTCAATATCGGCCAAATCCATTCCACCAAACCCGGCACGAACGGCTGCCTGCAGAACACGCTCACGGGCGGCTCCTGCGTTCTGCGGGTGGGCGCTGATTTTAAATTGATTGGGCAGGTCGTACAATCATCGCTCCGAGGCACCAGGCGGTGTATCCTAAGAATTCTTCGCTACAAAGCGAACAGGTTCATTCGGCTTTACCCGGACGCTTGGGGCGTTAAACCTTGAACGCAGAAGACGCCGGCTTTCGCCGGCGTCTCCCCTTGCAGGCGCACTTGTTTTGCAGGCCCTGTTTCGTATGTTATTTCGTCAGCGTCGCCGCTAAGACCTTGACGCTGTCGTTGTTCGGCAGCGTCAGGCTTTTGACGGTTTTCAATGGGTCCAGCGGGAAGCCGTAGGCGTAGACATTGAATGTCCTCGGGTCTTTTGCAGCGTCGCCGGTGTTCCGATAAGGCATCTTGACCGCGCGGCGCTCCCCGACAAACCGGCCAGATTGATACCAGTCGCTGAAGTTCTGGGCGAAGACGGCTTGGGTACCGTCTGTATAAGTCACGGTAACGGCTTGACCGTTCTGGCTGCCGTTGATGGCTGTGCCGAGCAGCCACAAGGCCGCGTACCGGCCGGCGGGAAGCGCGACAAATTGGCCCCGGCAGCTCATGGTATCGGAAGCGTCCGGCGGGCCGAGCTGGAACGGGATGCCCTGCCAGGTGACGCTGCGGCCCAGCAGGGCTGCGGAGTAGGCGGTCCCGCCGCCGTCCAGGCCGCTCGTGAGGGCAAACGATTTGCCGTCGGAGGTGATGCCGACGGTGTTAAAGGCAGCGGATAAGTCGGCGGACACGCCGGAGCCGGGGGCGACCGCCGGCAGAACGCGCGGCTGGTCGGCGGCGGCAACCGCCGGCGTCAGGATTGCCGCCGGGCTTTTCTGGTAGTCCGCCAGAAACTCCGCCCAGAGCGTGTCTACGTCTTTGCCGCAGTTGTCTTTGAACAGGCTGTTCTGGTATGTTCCGAACCGGACATTCTGGCTGAGCTTCGTGACAAGGCGGCTGTCATAATGCCGCTCGCACCAGCCGAGAAACGTCGCTGTTGTTTGATAAGAATCGTGGTACGTGGCTTTCTGGACATTGATGCGCGGGTGGAAATGCTCCGGCTCAAACCGGACCCAGCGGATGTAATCGGCGATGCCTTCCACCAGCCAGACCGGATTGTAGGCCGAATACGCCTGGATGACATGCGCGGTTTCATGCACCGTCAGGCCGGTGTCGTCCGGATGAGCGCGGCACCACGCCGAGTTGACCGTCATCACCCCCCCGCCGGTAGCGGCGACGCCGGTGACATCGGGGCCGGTCTTGTAAACGACATTGACGGCGTTCGGCGGGATAAACTTGTCGGAATACAGCAGGGCGTCGGTGTCCGCCCAGGACTCCTCCATCTGCTTTTCCGCTGTCTGCGACCAAACCCCCAGATCTGGGGCCTGCGAAATATCCACAAAGCCCCGCCCCGGTCCCGCCTGAACATGGGCAATCTTGACCGGCCCCGACACGGAAATCTCGCGCACCAGCAGGGCAGGGATATTCTGGTTGGGAGACAGGCGAATGCGAATCGCCCGGACCAAACGCTTTCCCGTCGTCGCCGCGACGCCGTCCGGGCCGAATGCCGCCGCCTGCGAGTAATGCACGGCATCCGGCGAGGTTTCCAGCACGCCTCCGGTCAGCGTGTCCGTGCCGTCGGTGTCCCCGGTCACGACCCGCAGCGACTGCACCGGGATGGCGCGGGACAAGATGACCAAAAAATCGTCGCCGTCATCCATGCCGTAAAGCGACTGAAAGAAGGTCCGCGCGTCCCCGTCCAGCGCCATTTCCGGGCGGTGCGCCGCCACCGACGGCATGGTTGAGTAGATCAGCGCCTCCACCGGCCCCGCCGCAGCGGGAGCTTGAACCGCCCGCGCCGCCGCTTGAACAGACAGGCGCGAAGCCAGCAGGCCAAGCGCGAAAACAGCCAGCAGAGAAGCACGGGAAAGTCGAAAAAATCGGTTCATGGGACTCCTGAAGGGGTGTGCAAAGACAAACAGCCCGGCACAAAAGTGCCGGGCCGCTTCCTCGGCAGATGACTTAAGCAGGCAATGCGCTTGCGTTCTTCCGGCTGTTCAGCAAGCCCCTGTGCGTACATCGCCGCCTGCGGGTTAAGGCTTATGGTGTTCCGTTTGCCGGAGCAGCCCCTGGGGTTGACGGAGCAGCCCCTGGGGTTGACGGAGCAGCCCGTGGGTCCGCCGGAGCGCCTGTCGGATTTGATGGGACGGCTCCCGGAGGTGGCGCGGCACTGTTGTTTTTCTGGCCGCAGCCGGCAGCCACTAGCGCAAGGCAGAAAGCGGCAAGCACAACAGGGACGATGTTCCGAGTAAATTGCATTTAGTTCCTCTTGTAACTTCTTTAGTTATTAATTCCGCAATGGACTACGACTGCTAAAAGCATTTCACAAAAAAGCGAATGCTTCTCGGCCTCACCCAGTACCAAGCTGCTACCCTTCCCTCAGCAAGAAGAGGGTGGCAACTTGCTTCGGAATGAGGTGCAACTCTTAATAGAACTTCTTAGCAGCAGCGGTTAGCTTAGAAACCGGGCCCTAGCAGTTCGCCAGGGCCGCAGAAAGATCGACAAGCATTTAATTGGGATACTGAGTGACTGCCGCTTGCAGAGTCAGGAAGGCACGGGTCGGGCTTGGCTCCGGGTTGCTGCCCGCCAGCGCATGAGTATACGAGTCGTTATCGATTCGCCACAGGTTGGTGCTGTTCGAGCCACCATCCGCTGTGTCGAGAGTTGCATACGGTCGCAGGGATTTCACATGACCATCGGAGAAGAGGTAGTTGGAAAACCCGGTGTGTCCGGCGAAGAGGACGCCGTAAGGCTGCGCAGGATCAGAAGTGTAGTAGCTGAAGATCGTGAAGTAACCGGCGTCCGGGTAAAAGTCAGTGTACTGGCCGGTGAACTCAACCACGTCAATTACCTGAGCGGGAGAAGTGATGGAGGCATATGACAGGGGCGGAACGTTGCCGGATCCGGCGTCGTGAACGTCTCGAATGCTGCCATCATGATTGGCGGAGTAGGAAAGAAACCCCGCCTCGTACTGGACGCCATTGACATAGTCAGATGGATTACCACTGAAGCCCGGTAGGTCTTTGCGCGGATTGGAAGGACACTGAAACACGTTCTGGCTCTTAATGTAAGGCTGGACAAGCTGCTTCCAGGGTGATCCTTCAACATAGTCGCCTTGAGCGTCGATAGTGGTTGTGATGGCCCGCGGGACACAATCCTCGTCGTAATCCTGGATGTATTGAAGAGTGGCCAAACCCATCTGCTTCATGTTGGACTGGCAGGTGGCGCGGCGGGCGTTCTCGCGAACTTTGCTGAAAACAGGGAACAAAATGGCGGCGAGAATCGCGATAATGGCGATGACGACGAGCAGCTCAATCAAGGTGAAGCCGCGGGCGTGAAGGGGGAAGCCGGAGCTTCGGTTGGACTTCTTCATTTCTTTCTCCTTAGTAGCATGCCAAACAAAACGGAATGACCCAGAAAGAGGGTCCGACAAATCGTCAAAGCGGCATTGCTAAGCAGTTAGAGCGTAAGCGAGAAGTCAGAGGCGGCGACGGCTCAGAACGGGAAGTCAGGAAATCATCCGGGAAGTCAGGAAATCATCCGGCAGGTGGAACGCTCCACCAGCAGGGTCGGAAGCAGCACATGCTGGAAGGTCTGCGGCGGTGCAGAATGGGCGAGGCGGCGCAGCAAAAGCTCAGCGGCACGGTGGCCGATCCGCTCGAAAGGCTGACGCACCGTGGTCAGCAGAGCGGGACGCGCGGAATACATATCGTCGTCGTCGAACCCCACCACGCTGAGGTCGTCCGGGACGCGCTTTCCATAAGCTTCAAGGCGGGCAATCAGCGTATGCGCGACCGGATCATTGATGGCGAACACAGCGGTCGGCGGCGACGGCGTTTCCAGAAGCCAGGCAACGAACGTGTCCATGCACTGCGGGAACGCCTCCATCGGCAGCGCCCAAATCGTTTCCGCAGAAGCGGGCAGACCCGCCCCCTGTAAAGCCGCCCGGTAGCCCGCCGCGCGGTCGCGGAGGGTGGACGTTTTTTCATTCCCGGTCAAATGCGCGATCCGGGTGTGGCCGAGGCGCAGCAAGTATTCCGTGGCGTCTTTAGCGGCGGCGTAGTTATCAATCCCGACAAAGTCACAGGGCATCTCGTTATAACGGTCCACGAACACGACCGGATGCCCCTGCTGCTGGGCCAAACGCCAGCCATCCAGCGCTTCTTCGTGTAAAGTGGACCAGACAATGGCCCCGACCAGACCTTCCTCGGTGACGGCGGTGCAGGCTTCCTGCTCCAAAGCGAGCGAGGAAACGGAGCGCAGATAGGTGTCGAAGACGAGCGGGCGGTACGGCGCTTCCTGCGAGCGCAGAACATGACTGATGCCGCGCACAATCTCGCGGGAGCCGTGATCGGCCTCATGCTGCGGCAGGATCACGGCAATCGCTTTCAGCGTGCCGGCCTCACGAGGACGCGGCGTCGGCCCGGCGGGCTGAAGCCCCGACACGGCGCTGCTTTGCAGGACACTGCTTTGTATCATGCCGCTCTGCTTGGCGCTGACACGCGGGCGGCATCCCGGCTCCCGCACAATCAGCCCAATCCGGGTCAGCTCCGAGAGGGCCAGGCGGACAACCGAACGATCCACAGAAAATTCAACAGCCAGATCACGCTCCGCCGGCAGCCGCGCTCCGGGGGCATATCCGCCTTGCCGTATCCGTCCCGCCAGCGTTTCGACAACGCGCCGAGATGTGACTGTTTTTCCCTGGGTCATAGCTTGTCGTAAATGCCAGCATCCATATTCAGCAGCCAAACTACCAAACTGAAGCTAGTATAACACCAAGAAAGCAGCCTGTCAACCAAAAAGTGGGGAATTTTGAAAGATAGATATGTTTTTTACCAGAAATGCTGTTCAGGGAGAGATTGGAGCAGGAGGATTTGGTTTTTTGGTTGAAGTTTTTGTATGATATGGTTTGAGGGAGGGGCTAGGGAAACACTCTTAAAGCAGCGTTCCCTGGCCCGGCGACGATGGGGGCGGGGTGAGGCCCAGATGCTCCCAGGCCCGGCGGGTGGCGACCCTGCCGCGCGGAGTGCGCTGCAAAAAGCCCATCTGCATTAAATACGGCTCGTAGACATCTTCCAGCGTGTCCCGTTCTTCCGACATGGCCGCTGCCATGGTTTCGACTCCGACCGGGCCGCCGCCGAACTTTTCAATCAGAATGCGAAGCAGACGCCGGTCAAACTCATCTAAACCGAGCGCGTCCACTTCCAGCATGGCGAGCGCCGCCGCCGCCACTTCCCGGCTGATATGGCCGTCGGCCCGCACCTGCGCGAAGTCCCGCACCCGCTTCAGCAGGCGGTTTGCGATGCGCGGTGTCCCCCGCGATCGCCGGGCCAGCTCCCCTGCCCCATCGAGATCAATATCCACTTCTAAAATCGCCGCCGAGCGTGTGATGATCTCCATCAAGTCTTCCGGCGTATAGAACTCAAACGTATGCTGAATGCCGAACCGATCCCTCAGCGGCGACGACAGCAGACCCGCCCGCGTCGTTGCGCCGACCAGTGTAAACGGGCTGACTTCCAGCTTCACCGTCCGCGCCGACGGCCCCTGCCCGATGACGATGTCCACCTGGTAGTCTTCCATCGCCGAATACAAAATCTCTTCCACAGGCCGCGACAGCCGATGGATTTCATCTAAAAACAAAACGCTGCCCGCTTCCAGATTGGTGAGGATCGCCACCAGGTCGCCGGGCCGCTCAATCGCCGGCCCCGAAGTCGCCCGCAGCGCCGCGCCCATTTCATTGGCGATAATCAGCGACAGGCTTGTCTTGCCCAGCCCCGGCGGCCCGTGCAGCAGGACGTGGTCCAGCGCCTCGCCCCGCCGCTGCGCCGCCGTCATAAAAATCCCCAAGTTCTCCTTGATTTTCGGCTGCCCGATAAACTCCCGCAGCCGCTTCGGCCTTAGCGAGTATTCATCGCGGTCATCATCGCCCATCTCAGGAGAGATCATCCGTTCGCTCATACCTACAGTATACCAGTTCGTCTCGGCAAATTATCATAGGGGTTCAAGAAGTTGCACCAGGGCCGGATGCCTCAGCGACTTGTGCGCGTTCCCAATCGCTATACGTTGTGGCTGAACCTTGCACTTTCCAGCATTTTGGCCCAGCGATACTGTAGCCACAAATCACAGCGGCAGCAGCGGATGGGCTGGTAAAAGCCACATCCTCAGTGAAAACCCATTTACCAGATTGCGAGTGGTTGACTAGCTTTCCGGCGGCCAGTAAATCTGAACGTAGCCCGCTGTTCAACTTACCTATAGATGGCTTTTC
>CAXSZN010000048.1:0-37114 GCA_964241935.1 uncultured Armatimonadales bacterium | reverse complement strand
TCTTGTCTGGCTCCCCCATTATTGGGGGCGGGGGGGATTTTCTTCCAGAAACGCAAACAATTCCCCCGTCGTTTCCAGCCGCTTGACCGTCTCAAATTCCATAAAATAGCCCTGCTTGGCGGCCAAGTTCAGCCACTGCTTCAGGCGGCAGACAACAAAATGGTCCGTGCGCTTGTCCGTCAGCATCTTGCCCTCGATCTGGGCCGTCAGCGCGATTAAGCGTTTTAAATGCGGGACCCAATCAATCGGTTCCGTTGTGTTTGCCGGACAGGGTTTGACGGCAATCCCCATCTCGCAAGCGATTTTCTGCGGCAGGGTGGGGTTTGCCAGTGCCCCTCGCCCAAGCATGAAGTGCAGGCAGCCGGTTTGGTCGCGGCAGCGCCGAAAATCTTCCACCGACCACAGATCGCCGTTGGCGACAACGGGGATGTTTAATCGCTCTCGCACTATTCCAATTCGCACCCAGTCGGCGGGCGGCGCGTAGCCTTGCAGCTTTGTCCGCCCGTGAATGGTGATCCAGGACGCGCCACCGGCAGCAGCGCGTTCGGCATTCTCAAAGATCGCATCGGCGGTGTCCCAGCCAAGCCGCAGCTTTGCCGAAACTGGGACTTCGAGCGGAACTGCGCCCCGGACTGCCGCGACAATGGCTTCAATTCGGGCGGGAAACCTCAAAAGTGCGGCCCCGCCGTCATGCCGGTTGACCGTCGGGGCCGGGCAGCCAAAGTTGATGTCAATGGCGCATGCGCCTGCTTCCACCGCGACTGCCGCCGACTGGGCCATGCGGCCCGGATCGCCGCCGAGAAGCTGCACCTGCACCGGCAGGCCGGCGGGCGTCCGTCCTTTATTGTGCAGCTCCGGCACATGCCGGAAGAACAGCTTCGCGCCGGGAACATCGCCGCTGACCCGCAGGAACTCGGACACGGCAAATGTGAACGCACCGCTTTCCGATTGATACGCCCGCATGGGTGCGTCAGTTAGCCCCTGCATGGGAGCCAGGATTAAAGCTGGCAGATGCGGCGTCAGCATTGCAGTTCTATAACCCGCCCGACATCCGCAGCATTCCACCGTCAATGTAGTAGGTGCTGCCGGTCACATAGCTTGCGTCGTCACCTGCCAAGAAGATTGCCAGATTGGCGACTTCTTCCGGCTTGCCCCAGCGCCCAAGAGGAATTTCGGCCATCAGCGCCGCTTCCATTTCCGGGTTTGCCTGAACATCGGCGTCAATCGGCGTGAAGATCGCGCCTGGCCCGATGTTGTTGACTGTGATTCCTTTGGGGGCCAGCTCGACAGCCATTGTCCGCATCAGCATCCGCAAGCCGCCTTTGGACGCGCAGTACGGGGCATTGCCCGGCATCGGCAGGTCTTGGTGAACGCTGGAAATGTTGACAATCCGGCCCGCGCCGCCTTGCGAAATCATCTGCACGGCAGCGGCCTGAGCGCATAGAAACGGGCCGGTCAAGTTGACCGCGATGATCTGGTTCCACTGGTCCAGCGGAAACTCGGTAATCGGGTGCTTGTGCTCGATGCCGGCATTGTTGACAAGAATGTCCAGCTTGCCGTAAGCGCTGATGGTCTGCTGAATCAGAGTCGCCACTTGGTCCGGCTTGGAAACATCGGCGGCAACGGCCAGCGCCTTGCCGCCGGCCGCTTCAATCTGCTTGACTGTTTCTGCGGGCGCGTCGGGGCCGCCGACATAGTCAATCACAACCGAGGCCCCTTCGCGGGCCATGCCGATCGCAATCGCCTGGCCGATGCCGGTGGCTGCGCCGGTGACAATCGCTACTTTGTTTTCCAGTTTCATTTCGTGCAATCTCCTCTTATGTCAGGGTAAAATACTTGTATGGATCGCCGTGTTTTTCAGCCTCGTACCGATAGCCGCGCCGAGCGCCGCCGCAATGCTTTAAGTCTCGCGGCACTGGTTCTTCTCGCTGGGTGGCTTTGGCTGCACGGTCATCCGGCCTCAGTCGTGGCCCCGAAGAATGTCAGTATACCCGCACAGCCGTCAAGATAGAAAGGCAAGAAGCACTGAAAGATGCTGGACAAACTGCGAAAGATTGTCGGAGATGACGGCGTTCTCGCGGAAAAAGGCGAGCGAGCCGTTTACGAGAACGACGCTTACCCCCTAGAAAAAGCCGCACCGCTGGCGACTGTCCTGCCGCGCACCACGAAGCAGGTCTCCGAAGTCGTCCAAGTCTGCGCCGCGCACGGGGTTCCGTTCGCCCCGCGCGGGGCCGGCACCGGGCTGGCCGGCGGGACGCTCTGCCCCGGCGGGATACTCATCGGCGTCGCCCGCATGAACAAGATTCTAGACATAGACTTGCGGAACCGGCGCCTGACTGCTCAGGCCGGGGCCGTCAATGTCGCGCTGACCAAAGCCGTTGCCGCCGATGGCTACTTGTACGCCCCCGACCCGTCTTCCCAGGGCGCGTCCACGCTTGGCGGCAACATCGCCAATAATGCCGGCGGCCCGCACACGCTGAAATACGGCGTTACGGCCAATCATATTCTGGCTTTGGAGTTGGTTCTGCCGAACGGCGACATTGTCACGCTTGGCGACAAAACGGAAGAAGTGAACGGCTACGACCTGCTTGGCTTGGCGCTTGGCTCCGAAGGGACGTTCGGCATTGTCACCGAAGCGACCGTGCGCCTCACCCGCGCCCCGCAGGCGGTCCGCACCCTGCTTGCCATCTTTGATACTGTAGACGACGCCACGCAAACTGTCTCGGCGATTGTCGCCGCCGGCATCGTCCCGGCGGCTTTAGAGATGATGGACGCCGTCATTTTGCAGACCGTGGAAGATGCCTTCCATTTCGGCTTCCCCCGCGACGCCGGGGCCATTCTCATTATCGAGCTGGACGGTCTCACCGCCGGTCTTGACACGCAGGCCGCCCATGTCCGCACCCTCTGCGACGCCGGCCATGCCCGCGAAATCCGCTCCGCGGCCACTCCCCAAGACCGGGCCAATCTGTGGGCCGCCCGCAAGAAAGCCGTCGGCACGCTGGGCCGCCTCGCCCCGTCATGCGTCACCCAGGACTGCGTCATCCCGCGCTCCAAGCTACCCCAAGTTCTCCGCGCCATCGCTGAGATCGGCGTCCGCTACAATTTACGTATCGCCAACGTCTTCCACGCCGGCGACGGCAACCTGCACCCTGTTATCCTTTTTGACGAGCGCTCCTCGGATGACGTGCGCCGCGTCATGGCCGCCTCCCACGCCATTCTCGAACTCTGCCTCGGCGTCGGCGGCACCCTGACCGGCGAACACGGCATCGGCGTCGAAAAGCGCGACTACATGCCGCTCCTGTTCCCGCCTGAAACCCTGCACACGATGGAGCAGATCCGCGCCGTCTTCAACCCGTCCGGCCTCTGCAACCCCGGCAAAGTCCTTCCGTCCTCCCACGGCTGCGCCTACGAAGTTGCGCCCCGGACAGGCATGGTTGCGGTATGAAAACTCTCTCGGTCCTGCTTTTTCTGCTTCTGTTAGGCGTGGCTTCGGCGCACGCTGATGTGACGCTGGGCGTCACTTCTTCGGCGGTCCGGTTCAGCCCCGGCAACTGGGCAGGGGATCAAGGGCGAGGCGGGGTGCGAAGCCGGACGGCCTGGAACAACGGGACGTGGTGTCAGTGGCGCTGGTCAACGTCCTCTGCTCGCCCCTCGGCAGCGCTTCAGATTTCCAATCCAACGCCCGGCAGCGCAGTTTCCTACTTCTTGGACGGCGTTCTCACCGACAACGTCCCCGTGCCGGCAAGCGGCGGCATTACGCTTATGGGTTTAACCGGCGCGGGCCATCATGTTTTGACTGTTTACACGCGAAACAGCCCACAGTCGAGCCGCTGGTTAGATGCTAATGCGTTTACCGTCACGAGCCTGACTGTAGATACGGACGCCGTGCCGGACAAAGCGCTGCCTCGGCGGCCCTGGGTCTTGATTGTCGGGGACAGCATCACGGAAGGCATTCAAGCAGACAACGGCAGTGACAGCGCTCTCAGTGATTACAGTTTTCTGGTGGGGCAGGGGCTGGATGCGGCGGGATACGACACCTGCGTTTCCGCCTGCGGCTACTCCGGCTGGCTGCGGCCTGGCGATGCGGGCGGCGACGTTCCTGCCTACTACGCCGTGCGCGGCGGCGTGTATCAAAGTGCGGAAAGCCGCTGGAATAAAATTGATGCCCATACTTCTCTGCTGGACAGCCGGGGCCATGTGAGCGCCTATGGGAGCGTCGGCCAGGAGCCGTCCCTCATCTTCATCAACTACGGTGTCAACGAGTGCCTTAACAACGCGCCTCTGCGCGACATGGCGGCCAGCATTGAAGGCGCACTCCTTGCCCTGCGCCATGCCGCCCCGCGTGCGAAAATTGTTGTTTTAGTCCCGCCCGGCCTTGCCGATCCTCACATCTACCCGTCTGGCGCTTCTTACATCGCCGCGTTGAAGTCCGCCGTGCGGGCGCATCAAACCCGTCATCACGACACGCAGACTGTCCTTATTGACTTCGGCGGCGAGTTCGCCCGTGCATTAGGCTCCCCGGCCTACGGCGGTGGCGTCCACCCAAATGCCGCCGGCCATGCCTTTCTCGCCCCGCGCGTTCTGCAAGCGCTTCTGTAGACACGGAAAACAGCCCCGCGCCGTATGGCGCGGGGCGTTTTCTTGCTGCCATCTTAGACGGCGGCGGGGCGGGGCTGGAGGGTGTCGAGGAGGTGGCCGGCTTGGGCGATGGTGTCTTCTTCGATGAGCTGGCGCAGGACGTAGGGCAGGATGCCGCCGTTGAGGTAGTAGTCTACTTCAATGGGCGTGTCGATGCGAAGCGTCAGCGGGACTTCTTCGGTGCCGCCGTTGGCGCGGTGGATTACCAATGTCACGTCCATTTGGGGCGACAGGCCGTTCTTGTAGCCGGTGAGGTCAAACGTCTCGGTGCCGTCCAAACCCAGCGTCTGGGCATTGGTGCCTTCCTTGAACTGGCACGGCAGGACGCCCATGCCGACCAGATTTGAGCGGTGGATGCGCTCAAACGACTGGGCGATGACAGCCTTGACCCCAAGTAAGTTTGTGCCTTTGGCGGCCCAGTCGCGCGACGATCCCGTGCCGTATTCCTGGCCGGCGAAGATCATCAGCGGGACGCCGAGATCACGGTAGATCAGCGAAGCGTCGTAGATGCTCATCTGCTCGCCGACGGGCTGGTAGACGGTCATGCCGCCGACCGTGCCGGGGACCATCAGGTTCTGGATGCGGACGTTGGCAAATGTCCCGCGCATCATGATCCGGTGGTTGCCCCGGCGCGAGCCGTAAGAATTGAAGTCTTCTTCGGGAACGCCCTTTTGCTGCAAGTACAGGCCCGCCGGGGAAGTCGGCTTGATCGCGCCCGCCGGGCTGATGTGGTCGGTCGTGACCGAGTCGCCGAAGATGGCGAGCGGACGCGCTTTAGTGATCTCCGGCGCGGAAGTCGGGATGGTCAAGCTGAACTTGTCAAAATACGGCGGCTCCCGGATATAGGTGGACGTTGCATCCCAGTCGTAGGCGCTGCCGGTGGAGCTGGGAATGTCCTGCCACAAGGGGTTCTGCTCGGCGAAGTCCTTGTACAGACGCCGGTAGACATCGGGGTCATTGGCGGCAGACAGCATTTCGGCGATTTCCGCTGTGGAAGGCCACAAGTCTTTGAGGTACACGTCCTGGTTGAACTTGTCTTTGCCGATAGGGTCCGTGTTCATGTCAATGTCCACGGTCCCGGCCAGGGCGAACGCGACAACGAGGGGAGGGGACATCAAAAAGTTTGCCCGGACGTTCTGATGCACCCGTGCCTCAAAGTTGCGGTTGCCGGAAAGCACCGACGCCACGACTAAGTCGTTCTTGGTGACGGTCTTTTCCAAATGCGGCTCCAATGGCCCGGAGTTGCCGATACAGGTGGTGCAGCCGTAGCCGACGGTCTGGAAGCCCAGTCGGTCCAAATAGCGCGTTAAGCCTGTCTTGTCTAAATACTCGGTGACGACGCGGGACCCCGGCGCCAGCGACGTTTTGACGGTGGGGCGGACGGTCATGCCGCGTTCGGACGCTTTCTTGGCGACAAGCCCCGCCGCCAGCATCAAAGACGGGTTGGCGGTGTTGGTGCAGCTTGTGATGGCGGCAATCACGATGTCGCCGTGGGCCAGCTCCACCATCGCCTGCGGGAATTCTCCTAATGGCACATCTTCCACGCGGTCCGGGGTCGGGCGGTTCTGCATCATCTCGATTTCGGTCAGCGCACTGGTATCCTGAGTGGTTTCCAGGGCGTTGATCTCGACTTCCGGCTGCGTTTCCGTCGCCTGCTCGCCGCCGCCGGAAATCGGCTTGACATTGTGGCTCATGCCGGTCATAATCACGAACTTTTTGTTGAGATCGGCCAGCGACTTGTTGTACGCTTGCGGGTTCAGCAGCAGCTCATGAAACTTAGCCTTGATCTCGGGCAGCTCAATGCGGTCCTGCGGGCGCTTCGGCCCGGCAACGCTTGGGTGAACTGTCGAGAGATCGAGTTCCAAAAGCTGGGAATACTGGATTTCTCCTGCCGCCGGCATTCCAAACAGTCCCTGGGCTTTAAAGTACTGCCGGAAAGCGTCCACTTGATCGTCGGTCCGGCCTGTCGCCGCAAGATACTTGCAGGACTCTTCGTCCACCGGGAAAAAGCCCATCGTCGCGCCGTACTCCGGGGCCATGTTGGCGATGGTCGCCCGGTCGGTCAAACCCAGAGACGCTGCGCCTTCGCCGTGGAACTCGACAAACTTGCCGACAACTTTGGCCTTTCGCAGCATCTCCGTGATGGTCAAAACTAGGTCAGTCGCCGTGACGCCGGCGGTCAGCGCCCCCGACAAGTGGACGCCGACCACGTCCGGCGTGAGAAAGTAAACAGGCTGGCCGAGCATTCCGGCTTCGGCTTCAATGCCGCCCACGCCCCAGCCGACAATCCCGAGGCCGTTAATCATCGTCGTGTGCGAGTCTGTCCCGACCAGCGTGTCCGGGTAGAAGACGTCTTCTTTAGAAAGCACGCCCTTGGCGAGATACTCCAAATTAACTTGGTGGATAATCCCAATGCCGGGCGGAACCACCGAAAAGCCGTTGAACGCCTGCATTCCCCATTTTAAGAACTGGTAGCGGGCGCGGTTACGCTTGAATTCCATTTCCATGTTAAGCTGGAGTGCGTTCTCAAGCTCCGAGTAGTCCACCTGCACTGAATGGTCTACCACCAAATCCACGGGAACCAGCGGCTCGATCATGCCGGGATCGCGGCCCATGCGGGCCACTGTAGTCCGCATCGCCGCTAAATCCACCAACAAGGGAACGCCGGTGAAGTCCTGCAAAACGACGCGGGCGACGACAAACGGGATCTCTGCAGTCCGCTCGGCATTCGGCTGCCAGTTCGCCAGCTCGCAGATGTCCGCTTCCCGAACGCGCTTGTTGTCGTAGTTCCGCAGAACTGACTCCAGCACGATGCGCAGGCACACCGGCAGCTTGGAGATGGGGCCGACATCGGCCTTTTCTAATTGCGGCAGCGAGTAAAACTGCCCTGTTTTCCCGTTGCCATAGCTGAACGATTGCAGTGTTCCAAAGAGTGAGTGCGTTTCTGCCATATTCGATATGTCCTTATCCAAGATTTACGTGGTGATGCCTTTAGTATGACGGCGGCAAGGCGAAAGTGTCAAGCAAAAATGCCCCCTGTCTTGCGATGCACTCGAAAAGGCATATTTGCAGGAGAAAAAAGCCCCAGCAGGTCTCCCTGCCGGGGCATTCTGCGTGCCGCCGTGCTTAATGCAGCAGTTCCAAACCGCTTAACTTTGCGTTGTCCTTGATGGAGGTGAAGATTACCGTCACTTTGCCGCTGGCATCCGCCGTCACGGGGAACGTCTCCACCACCGCCTTGTTCTTCCCACCTGCTGTCTGGAAGATGTCAAAGCTGGTCAAGACCGAAACGCCATTAATTGTGACGTTGAAGAGACGCTGATTTGCCGCAGTCCAATAAATCTCGGCGAAGTGCAGGCGCAGGGTGTAGGACGCGCTGGGCGTGAGGCTTGGCAGGGTGTAGACGAAGTTGCCGTACCGTTCGCTCTGGTAGACAGCGGGAGGCGCAGCATTGGCAACGCCTGCCGTACTGACGGCAGTGCTTGTTGAGTAGGTGCTGCCACCGGCAAAGCTGCCGTCCGCCGAGAAGCCGCCGGAAGCCCCGCCGCCCGAGTTGATCTGGATTACCGCAGACAGCGGGGGAACAACGGGCGTAGCGCTTGCCTCCCCGGAGGCCGCGCTGGCTCCGGCGCTGTTGACTGCTGCTACTTGGTAGAAGTAGGTGGTGCCGTTGGTCAGCCCCGTGTCCGTATAGCTGGTGCCGGTGAGTCCACTTTTCAGCAGTGTTTCCGCGCCGCTGCTCGTGCTGCGGTAGAGGCTGTAGCTGGCTGCCCCGCTGCTGGCGGTCCAGGACAGCGTCACCTGCGCGTTGCCTGCCGTCGCCGTCAGCGCAGCGGGAGCAGCGGGAACCACCGGCGGCAGCAGTTCCAAACCGCTGAGCTTGGCGTTATCTTTGACAGAGGTAAAGGTCACCGTCACCTTGCCGCTGCTGTCGGCGGTAACCGGGACCGTCTCCACCACGGCTTTATCGGCTCCGCCTGCCGCTTGGAAGATGTCGAAGTTCGAGAGCGCGGGGCTGCCGTTGACCGCCACGTTGAACAGCCTCTTGCCGGCGGCAGTCCAGTAGATTTCAGCAAAGTGGAGGCGCAGGGTGTAGGAGGCGCCGGGCGTGAGGTTCGGCAAGGTGTAGGCAAAGTTGCCGAAGCGCTCGGTTTGGTAGACGGCGGGAGGCGCGGCATTAGCGACGCCTGCCGTGGTGACGGCGGCGCTTGTTGAGTAGGTGCTGCCGCCGGAGAAGTTGGTGTCGGCGCTGAACGGCGTGGCTGCCTTGCCACCAGAGTTGATTTGGAAGGTTGTTGGCGGCGGCGCATTTACGGTCTGCGTCAGCGGCCCGGACGTGCTGGCTGCGTTGAACTGGTCGCCGCTGTACGCCGCCGTCAGCGTGTGCGAGCCTGCGGTCAGTGTGGACGTGATAAACGCGGCCCGCCCCGCTGAGAGTGTGACCGGCGTCTGCGCCGTCCCGTCCAGGGTAAACGTGACGTTTCCCGTCGGCGTTCCGCTCGTCCCCGTGACGCTTGCCGTAAACGTCACACTCTGCCCAGCCACCGACGGATTGAGACCGGAAGCAAGCGCCGTTGCCGTCGCAGTCATTGCCGCCTCATACGCCCCCATGCTCGGCGGATTAGGCCGCGTCTTGCCGTCAATCGTTGTGGCCGGAGCGCCCGATGCAGTTCCCGCGCCGACACAGGGAGAACCATACTGGAGATGCTGATCGGAAGCACTGATGAACATTGGGTTCGCGCTGATGTTGCCGGTTCCCGGAGAGCCACCTAGGATATCGCAATACGAGACTTGTCCTGCGTTGCCATAAAATTCTCCTCCACTGTTGCCGTAAAGAATGGTGTTGCTGAGAGTTGTAGTGTATAAAGAAGAAACACCACCCCCGTTCATGGCTGTGTTGCCGGTGACAGTGCAGTTGGTCATCGCGAGCGTGCCGCCCCCACCATTAACCGCCGTGTGGCTGCTGATGCCGCCTCCGAAGCTGCCGGACGAAGAGGTGCCGGACATAACCGCCAAGGCCGTGTTGCCGGTCAAGACGCAGTTGATGAAAGAGATCGCGCCAAAGGAAAGATTACTGTAGACGCCGCCGCCCTCGACAGCCGTGCTGTTCTCGATCACGCAATTCTCAATCGTCAGTCCAGCACTGTAATTGATAACCGCGCCGCCGACGCCGTAAACACCTCCTCCAGCCTCGTAGCCATTTTCAATCGTCAGGCCGTTGAGCACCGGACTTGCCTCAGCATTGAATGAAAAGCCTCGGTGGTTGACGCTGCTGGTTCCGCCGCAGTTGATGATCGTGCGGGCTGGCCCGTTGAGGGACGCGACAGTGATGCTTTGGCCGTTCATGACCAAATCAACATTGCCGGGGCCGGTATAAGTGCCGTCACCGATAAAGACCGTATCACCGCTCAAGCAGACATTCAGGGCGGCCTGAATTGTCAGCTTTGGCGCGGCCTGCGTTCCTGGATTGCTGTCGCTGCCGGCAGGGGAGACATACTGCGGGGCAACATGGGGAACAACGGTTTGTGTGAGCGTTGCGGATACGCTCGGAGCGAATTGGCTGTCGCCGCTATACGCCGCTGTCACTACATGGGAGCCTACAGCGAGAGAGGATGTGGTGTAGCTGGCCATGCCGACGGCAGCTCCATAGTGAGCCAGCGTAACAGCAGGCTCCGTAAATCCGTTTACCGTGAAGGTAACGGACCCGCTTGGTGAGCCGCTGCCTGGAACAGTTGGTGACACAGAGGCTGTGAAGGTGACGCCGCTTCCAGAAACAGAAGGGTTGACACTGGAAGCCAGTGTCGTTGTCGCCGGCGAAAGCTCATAGGCACCAATGCTGGGCGGGTTGGGCCGCGCCTGTCCGTCAAGTGTGACTGCGGGTGCGCTGGAAGCCGTACCCGTGCCGAGGCAGGGAGAGCCGGCCGCCAGATGGAGGTTAGACGGGGAAGAAACAAAAATCGGATCGGCGCTGATGTTACCGGCTCCTGCGTAGCCATTCTGAATGTCACAGGTAATGGCGACAGCAGAAGCGCCATTGCCGTTATTAACGATCTCGCCGCCGGTATCGCCGTAGAAAATGTTGTTGGTCAGAGTGACCGGCCCACTTCCGTTGGGATAATTGCCGCCGGAAGCACTAAAATAGGAAATGCCGCCACCGGAAAGCGCTGTCGTGCTGCTTGACGCCGTATTTCCAGTCACCGTGCAGTTGATGATTGAAACCGCGCTCCCGCTCCCGCCGTAAATGCCGCCCCCGGCGGATGCTGAATTTCCGGCAAAGACGCAGTTAATCAAGGTCAGTGTGCCACGGAATTCGGAACTGTAGAGGCCGCCTCCAGAGAACGCTGTGTTGTTGCTGAAAATACAGTTTTGGACGGTCAGGCCCGTGCTGAAATCGAAAATCCCGCCCCCAGCTCCGCTACTCAGCACACCGGGAGTTTCTACCGTGTAGCCGTTCTGGATAGTCAGGCCGCTGATGATGGGATTGATCTCGCCGGAGTGCAGGTAAAAGCCGCGATGGTTTGCGCTGGCGCTGCCCTGACAGTTGATAATGGTACTTGCCGCGCCATGCTGCGATGCGATTGTGAGGGTTTTGCCGCCGAAGTCAATGTCCACGTTGCCGGAGCCGGTGTAGGTGCCGTCGGCAATCAAAATTATGCTGCCGCTGACGGCAGCAGTCACGGCAGCCTGGATCGTCGCGTACTGGCTGGGTACAGAAAGTGTGCTGCTTGCTTCATAGGCGCCGATACTGGGCGGATTAGGCCGTGTTTTGCCATCAACCGTCAGTGCCGGAGCGCCGGACACTGTTCCCGCGCCGACACATGGGGAACTCTGCTGAAGATGCAGGTCGGCAGGTGAAGCTGCAAGCACGGGGTCGGCATTGATATTGCCGGTTCCCGCGTAGCCGCCTTGAATGTCGCAGAAGGCAACGGCAGCGTTTGCGCTGCCGTTGCCTTCATTCGCGATCTCTCCGCCGCCATTTGCGCTGTCACCGTAGATGATGTCATTGGTAAGTGCGACTGCGCCGGCGGCGGAAGGATAGCTGGCGTTTTCGACGGTGCTGCCGTAGCGGCCTTTTGTGTTGCCGAGCATCGTGCAGTTTGTGACTGAGAACGAACTGCCGTTTGAGTTCCCCCCGAAAAGAGCGCCGCCGCCGTAGCCTGCCGCATTTCCCGTAAAAACGCAGTTGATAACAGCCGTCGCGCTTCCGGCAGGGCTCGTACTGTTCCCGTACCCGGTAGAAGCATAAAGGCCGCCGCCAAAACCATAAGGAGCTGCGTTGTTGTTGAAAACGCAGCTTTGAACGGTGAGACCCGAACCGCCCTCATAAATGCCGCCCCCGTTGCCGCCTCTACCGTTGCCGCCCTCAAATCCGTTCTGAATGGTGAAGCCGCTAATGACAGCATTGGTTTCGCCGGAATGCAGGTAGAAGCCGCGATGGTTGGCGTTGGCACTGCCCTGGCAGTCAATAATTGTCGCCCCTGCGCCGTTTTGGGAGGTGACGGTGAGGTTTTTGCCGCCGAAGTCAATGTCGACGTTGCCGGGGCCTGTGTAGGTGCCGTCGGCGATCAGCACGGTGTCGCCGTTTTGAGCGGCGTTCACGGCGGCTTGGATGGTGGCGTACTGGCTGGGGACGCTGAGCGTGGCGGCGGAAGCGGGCCGGCTCAGCAAGCCGAGGCTAAGGAACGCAAGGATGATTTGGGATAAGCGCGGCATGGAACGGGAGCGCATAAGACAATTCCTTCCGATAAAAGCATGACAACGAAAGCATGACTGAAAACAGCACGGCAAAAATGCCGCTGACAGGGCATCTCACTATAACATAGTTTGCTTGCTTTGACAAGCGGAGTTTACTTTCGATGACGCAGGCACAAAAAAGCCCCGGCAGGAAAAACCTGCCGGGACGAACCTCGCAAAAGTGCGCTGTTTCAGAACTGATTTAATGCAGCAGTTCTAGACCGCTGAGCTTGGCGTTGTCTTTGACAGAGGTAAAGGTCACCGTCACCTTGCCGCTGCTGTCGGCGGTA
Organism: uncultured Armatimonadales bacterium; assembly: GCA_964241935.1. GTDB lineage: Bacteria > Armatimonadota > Armatimonadia > Armatimonadales > Capsulimonadaceae > JANXMY01. The sequence continues at coordinate 24,452 of CAXSZN010000048.1, read as the reverse complement.
ACCGGGAACGTCTCCACGACGGCTTTGTTCGCTCCACCTGCCGCTTGGAAGATGTCGAAGTTGGTCAAGGCGGGGCTGCCGTTGACCGCCACGTTGAACAGCCTCTTGCTGGCGGCAGTCCAGTAGATTTCAGCGAAGTGGAGGCGCAGGGTGTAGGAGGCGCCAGGCGTGAGGCTTGGCAGGGTATAGGTGAAGTTGCCGAAGCGCTCGGTCTGGTAGACCGCCTGTGGGGCGGGGTTGGTGACGCCTGCCGTGCTGACGGCCGCGCTTGTTGAATAGGTGCCGCCGGTGGCCGCATCCATGTCTGCCGAGAAGTTCCCGGCACTGCCGCCGCCGGAGTTGATTTGAAAGACCGGAGCAGAAGCGGTCACGCTGGGAGTCGCGCTTGCTTCCCCGGATTTTGCACTGGTGCCGGCGCTGTTGACGGCAGCGACTTGGTAGAAGTACGTCGTGCCGTTAGTCAGCCCGGTGTCGGTGTAGCTGGGCGCGGCCAGACCGCCTTCAAGCAAGGTTTCGCTGCCGCTGGTCGTGCCCCGGTAGACGGAGTAGGTGGCAGCCGCCGGGCTGCCGGTCCACGAAAGGGCCACCTGATCGTTGCCCGGCACAGCGGCAAGGTTGGTCGGCGCGGACGGCACGGCGACAGTACCGCCGGACACCAGCTCCAATCCGCTGAGCTTGGCGTTATCTTTGATGGAGGTGAAGGTCACGGTGACCGTCCCGCTGCTGCCTGCCGTCACGGGGATGGTTTCCACGACGGCTTTGTTCGCTCCGCCTGCCGCTTGGAAGATGTCGAAGTTCGAGAGCGCGGGGCTGCCGTTGACCGCCACGTTGAACAGCCTCTTGCCGGCGGCAGTCCAGTAGATTTCAGCAAAGTGGAGGCGCAGGGTGTAGGAGGCGCCGGGCGTGAGGTTCGGCAAGGTGTAGGCAAAGTTGCCGAAGCGCTCGGTTTGGTAGACGGCGGGAGGCGCGGCATTAGCGACGCCTGCCGTGCTGACGGCCGCGCTTGTTGAATAGGTGCCGCCGCCGGAAGCGTCGGCGTCCGCAATGAAGCCGCCGGAAGCCCCGCCGCCCGAGTTAATCTGGTAGACTGTTGAGGCCGGCGGCACCTGAGCTTGAAGCAGACCGTAGACGGCGATAGTGGACCCGCCGGTGGGGACATAAACTTTGCCGTTGACGACGGTCGGGAACTGGAAATGACCGGTATTGCTGATGCCGTCACGGCTTGCGTTCAGGGCGCTGTCCCAAAGCTCCGGGCTTGAGACATCGGCAGCGTTATACGCCCGCACGGTCCCATTAGCACCGACAGCCCACAAGATCGCATTGCTCGTGCCGCTGGAAGACACGGCCAGCGAGCCGCCGTCGGTGACCGAGCTGCTGGCGGTTTTAAAGATGCCCTTCGGACTGAGATTACCGACAGTCGGATCATACTGGAACTGTTCGACCGGCTGGGTACGCGGCCACAAATACACATACTTGTCGGCACCGATGCCGCTGTCCCAGGAAACCGGGTTCTGGCCGACATCGTAGTTGCCGCTGACGCCGTCAATCCGGTCCAGCACTTTGTCCGGGCCATTGGTCGTGAAGTTGCCAAGATTACCTGAGTCCAGCAGGAACGCGCTGCCGAACTTGGTGCCGCCTCCGAACATAGCGGCTGTTCCCGGAATGCCGACAATGCCGGAGTTGCCGAGGTCCAGGTCTGCGTTGCTTCGGCTTGACTCATCAAACGGCGCGAAATAATCCAGCACTTGCAGCGTAGGACTGAGCTTCATGTAGCACATGCCGTAGTCTTTGCCGCCGGAGTTCACGTCAAACGTTCCGTTGCCGATGGAAAAGTAGATGTTGCCCGCGGCGTCTGCCGTCAGCCCTTTGCCGGCCTGCCAGATGCCGCCGTCACTGCCGTTCGGCGTGGTGCAGAAGGACGCGACTTGACTGAGCACGCCGCCGCTGTAGTTGTAAGCCAAGACCCACCCATGATAAGGGAAGCTGTCCGAATTGTGCGCGAACCCGACATAAACGTTGCCGTTCGACAGCAGCAGCGCGGGGCGGTCATTGGCATGGAAGCGGCCGGAGCTGGCCGAACCGTCAAAGTAGACTTTGCCGTTGATGCTGCCGTCGCCGGTGCCGGAAGCGCTTGCCGTGACCTGGATTGGGCTGCCCGGTTTGTCCTTGCCTGTGGTAATATCAAAGGCGTGCAGGTAGGTCAGGCCGGTGTCGTCTGTGCCGGTCTTGGTCAGCACATACATAATGTTTGTCGCCGGGTCAATCACCGGCGTCGCCGTGGTGTAAGTGGCGGAATTCGGCAGCACGGTGGCCCAAAGCTGCTTGCCGTTGTCGGCGTCATAAGCGTAGAGGCCGCAGGGGGAGTTGTCGGAGTTGTTGGATGTGTACGCATACACTACATTGTGGGTCGCGCCGCCGATGCTCACGCCTGGTACATACAGCACTTGGCCGTTGACATTGGCATTCAGGCCGGTGATCGTGAACAGCTTGCCGAATGTGCTGACGCTGACATTTTGCGGCGTCAGGATCGTCTCCGCCGTGTTGGAGCCGGTGCGGGCATTGTCGTTGTTTTGGGTCAGCACGGCGGTCTGGGCAAGTGCCGGGTGGCTGCCGGCAAGACTCAGCCCCGCAAGGCCAAGCGCTGCGAAAACAGCGCGAGATCGGGAACTGGAACGAGAGCCGGACCGGAAGGTTCGGGAACAAGGCAGCATAACAGTGTTCTCCATTGGGCAGAAGTGCCGGAAGGCAGAAAAAGGCGGGCCGCATGGGCGCGGAGCCGCAGCCTGGGCGCAGTTGCCACAAGGCCGGTACAGTGTATCACAAAAAAACGTACCAAAAAATACAATCAGCAGGCACGCATAGACAAATATTTTTGCTGTAAACTTTTATGGAAATCTATCGCACCCAAATCAGCCGCACGCAGGCTCGCTATCTTTTGCTGACAGATGCCGACCCAAAGTCCGGCGTCCAGCGCGGGGTCATTGCCGATGTCCCGGCCCAAACCGTGCGCCGTGTCAGAAGCGTCCCTGCGCTGCTGAAAGCAGAGCGCTGGCAGGTTCCGGGCAAAGAGGCCTTCACTTTGGACGCGCTGGTGCGGCAGGTTCCAGCGCTCCGGCGTCACCGGGGCATTGAAGTTCGCCTTGTTTCCGGCCTCACGGCCTGGATTCTTTGGCGGCAGTGGTCCAGTGCGGACGCCGAGACGGAAGCGCTCCTGACGCAGACGACGCAGCCGATTTCTGTTCCGGCTTATGAGCCTGACGGCGACCACTTTCTTGCTGCTCATGCAGTGAAACTCTTAGGCGGGGAAGTCTTAGATGCGCCGCGCTCGGTGCCGGCCATCGAAGACGAGGCGTATTAAATTGCCGCCGGTGAAAACAAAAAATCTTTTTGTTGCTTTTTCTGCCGCATCTCAAAACACTCTTGCCGTGCGCGGAATTATGTGCTAGAATGGACTTCAAGATTCCTATACAAGATCCACACAGAAGCGAGATTTGAATTGGCCGAAGAAACAGGATTTACGTTTGTGGACAAGCGCCGGACCGTGCCGGAAGCGGGCGTGACCGCTGAAACAATCGAAACCCTTACCGCGATGCCTTCCGAAGTGTCTTCCGAAGCGCGTTCCGAAGCTCCCGCAAGTGAAGCGTATCAATCTGGTGTTTATGACGCTTCCTCTGAAGAGGACCAAGCGGCGCAGGCCGTCCCGACGACGTATGACATGATTGGCTACTGCATCAATCTTCTCGCCTCGCAGGCCTGGCAGAAGCTCGGGCTTCTCGCCGACCCGCAAACCGGCGAAGCGCAGCCGGATCTTGCGGAAGCGAAAGTCGCGATTGATGCCGTCGGAGACCTCGCCGGGCGGCTGGACTCTGCGCCGGAAGCGATTGTGCCGGCGGATCTGCGCCGTGATCTGCGGACTTTGGTAAATGACTTGCGCTTGAACTATGTTTCCCAGCGCGGCGGAGCAAACTGACTGCCCTCATCTTGGGCTTGCCGGTCTTTAGACTGATGCTCTTATCATACTTTATACGATACTTCAACTAAAACTCATTATGATCCGAAGCAATCTTCCTTTGCCTTTTCTTTATCGTCTGCGCCTGCGGGCCGGAAACGCCGCTCGGCGTGTGCCGGCTCCCCCGGCATACCGTCCTGCACCCCGCCGCGCGGCGGGCGGCAGCGCCGCGGCGCAGGTCTGGCTGCATTTTGTGGATCAGTACGAGTTGTTCACAGAAATTTTGTGCGCGGCGGCGAAGAACGGGTGCGACAGCCGCAAAGAGACGGAATATGCCCGAATGCGCTGCTGGTTTATGGGAAACTACTACCGGACAGCGGGGCGGGTGCGTCCTGCACTGGAAGCGCAGTTTGGAGCGGAGGCAGGTTCGCCGTGCATTGCGGATTACGCCGGCCAGAAGCGGACACTGGATGCCTTGGAAGCCTTGTTTCTGCCGCCGACCCTGCGCGAAGTGCTGAAGCAGGATACCGGCGACCTGATCCCGCGCGTCGCCCGCATCAGCGAAGTCGTCTATCGCTGCCACGCAGAATGGGAGCAAAGCCAAACGGCTTAATTTTTGTCAAAAAAGTCCCCGCACATGCGGGGACTTTTTTGTGCATTGGCTGGTTCTATTCTGCCGCCATCTGATTGCGAATGTCCGCAAGTGCGGCATCGTTGTCGTCATAAAGCTGGAAAATCTTGACTAGCCGGGTGATCTCAAATGCTCGGCGGACAAACGGCGTTGTCGAAACCAGGCTGATGCCGCCTTCATGCTCCCGAACACGCCGGACCGCATCCACCAGAACGCCTAGTGCGGCGCTGTCTAAGTAGGGCACTTCCGCAAGGTTGATCACAATCTGGTAAAACTTCTGCTCAATCAGCTCCCGCAGCGTGTCACGAAGCAGAGAACAGGTGTGCAGGTCAATTTCACCTTTGAGATGCACAATCGCGATTTGGTCCGGCGTTTGTTGTGTGTCAATTTCCAGGTTCAAGTTTGCCTCCCGTGTGCCATTTGTTCAAGGCCGGCGTCATTTTGGATTTCTACCCAAATCCACTTTATCCCTAAACGAATGCCCGCCCGCCTGCCTTCTTTCCCGTGTTTTTACGGAGCAGTGCCAAAATCCTCCGATTCTGGGTATCCTCGGCATAACCACTCGGCATAGGAGCTATTCATGCAGTATCGTCACTTAGGCAAGTACGGGGTCAAGGTCAGCGAAGTGTCTTTAGGGTCGTGGCTGACCTACGGCGGGGCCACCGAAGATGAGGCCGCGCGTTCTTGTATTGAGAAAGCGTATGACCTCGGCATCAACTTTTTTGACACGGCCAATGTTTATGCCCGAGGCAAGTCCGAAGAAGTCGTCGGCAAATCGCTTGCGCCGTATGCCCGCGATTCGTACTTCCTTGCGACCAAAGTCTACTTTCCGATGGGCGACGGCCCGAACGACCGCGGTTTGTCCCGCAAGCACATCTTCGAGCAGTGCCATCTCTCGCTGAAACGCCTCGGCACGGACTACATCGACCTCTACCAGTGCCATCGCTATGACAGCGAGACGCCGCTGGAAGAAACCCTGGTCGCGTTAGACGATTTGGCCCGCCAGGGCAAGATTTTGTACGCCGGCGTCTCGGAATGGAGCGCTGCCCAAATCACCCATGCCGCCGATTATATCCGTGGCAGCCATCTTCACCCCCTTGCCTCCAACCAGCCCTATTACAGTCTGCTCGGGCGCAGCATTGAAAAAGAAGTCATTCCCGTCTGCGAGCGCGAAGGCATCGGACAGGTCGTCTTTTCGCCGCTGGCTCAGGGCGTTCTGACCGGCAAATACAAGCCCGGCCAGCCGCTTCCTGAAGGCAGCCGCGCTTCCGACCCTGCCCAGAACACGTTTCTCGGCAAAGACCGCCTAGATGACGCCACGCTTACCGGCGTCCAGAAGCTCCAGCCTATTGCCGAAGGTCTCGGCCTCTCGATGGCCCAATTAGCGCTGGCCTGGTGCCTGCGCCAGAAGAACGTCAGCTCCGTCATCATCGGCGCATCCCGCCCCTCGCAGGTCGAAGACAACGCCGGTGCTTCGGGTGTCACGCTCTCGCCCGAAACTCTCATTGCCATTGACGAAGCCCTCGCCGGCGTCCCTTCCGCGCGGTAACTCATGGTATACTGAACCAAAGCGAAAGTAGGTCAGTACATGGGAGAAGCACAAGTCATCGAACGGACAACCGAAGAGATTATGGCAAGGCTGCGGGATGCTTACCCAGAGCAAAACCCGCGTGTGACGGTTGAGCCACAGGAGGAAGAACCGCATACTGCGACCAGCGAGCCGCAGCTTGTTGAGTTGCTGCTTGAAGCCGTGAACTGCGGCACCAGGCACGAAGTCACTGAGGAAACATGGGCATATATCCGTGGAGAAGTTCATCGCCGGGCTGCCCAACGCTCCTGAGCCTAAGAGTCTCTAAAACAGTGCAGGCAGTCAATGATGCAACAGACGTCGCCGGGCACATTGTCGCCTGGAAGCGAGTTTTTCATAGACTGTTGAGTGTTGCGTTGATGTATCTCGTCTGCATTGCAAAGGTGCAGGCGCAAGGCTCCTACCAGCCGCCGCAAGGTTATGTTCCTGACGCAAGAACAGCAATTCGTATTGCCATTGCTGTTTGGTCGCCGATTTATGGGGAAAAGCATATTCAGTCTGAAAGGCCGTTTCATGCTGCCCTAAACCACGGTATTTGGACAGTAACTGGGTCTCTGCGCCCCTCGCCACATGGTTACGTTGTGGTTGGCGGCGTGGCGCTTGCAAAAATCTCCAAGAAAGATGGCTGCATTCTTCAAGTCATTCATGGGAAATAGCGCTTTTCTGTTCCCCAATCTGGCTCATTCGAGAGGTGTTTTTATGACCGATTACGAAATCCTGCCGACCAACAACGAATTGGCGCAGCGGGCTGCCGCGCTGATTTACGATGCGGCGCGGGAGGCGATCGCGGCGCGGGGGCGGTTCACAATCGCACTCACGGGGGGCAGCAGCCCACGCCAAACGTATCAGCTTCTGGCAAAAGCGACGCCGGAGCAGATGGACTGGTCCAAAGTGTTTATTTTCTTAGGCGATGACCGCTTTGTGCCGTACAGCAGCAAGGACTCCAATTATGAGATGTGCCGCGAGCTGCTGCTGAACCATGTGCCGGTCCCGGCGGGGCAGGTTTTCCCTATTCATACGGACACGGCGACAAAAGAAGAAGCCGCCGAGATGTATGCTGAAACGCTGTCGCGGGTGTTCAATATACCATTGTCGGGGCCGCCGCCCGCATTGGACGTCATCCTGCTCGGCATGGGCGATGACGGTCACTGCGCGTCGCTGTTTCCCGGAATGCCGACGCTGACGGTGCAGGACAAATGGGTGGTCTCCTCGCCGCCCGGCACCCTGCCGCCGCACGTAGACCGGGTCACGATGACGTTTCCGGTGCTGAACGCCGCCCGTCTGGTGCTGTTTCTCGTGGAAGGCGCAAAAAAAGCGCCCGCTGTGCACGATATTCTGGAAGGCGGCGCGGCGATGAATGTGCATCCGTCGGCTGGGGTGCAGCCGGCAAACGGCACGCTGCTGTGGCTGCTGGACCGCACGGCTGCCGAGCGTCTCTCGAACCCATGAACCCGCGCGACCATCTGGCGAACGAGCGGACCTTTCTGGCTTGGTTCCGCACTGCGATTTCCCTGCTCGGCTTCGGCATTCTCATTGCCAAGCTGCGGTTTTTGGAGGCCGGGTCGGGCCTGGGACAGAGTGCGGGCATCCGCTCCACGCGGCTTGGCCTGGCATTCGCCGTCGGCGGGCTGCTGACGCTGGTGCTTTCCACCTGGCAGTACTGGCTCACAAAGCAGATGCTTGACACCGGCAGCTACAAAGCCCCAGTTCAGGTAATCTTCGCGTTTTCCGCCATCGCGATTGCGCTCGGCCTCGGAAGCGTCGTCTACTTGATCAGCATCTCCAAATAACACAATCTCCAAGCAGCAGAGCGCAGGCTCTAGACCTAAGATCTAAGCTCGGTACTGCTCGTCACTGACCTGTTCCATCCACTCGACCGGCGAACCGTTGAGCTTCTCCTGGAGGGCGATATGGCTCATGGCCGTAGTCGGCGTCGCGCCGTGCCAGTGCTTCTCGCCCGGCTCGAACCAGACCACATCGCCGGGCCGGATTTCCTCGGTCGTTCCACCCTCGCGCCGAACCCAGCCGCAGCCGGCAGTGACAATCAAAGTTTGCCCCAGCGGATGCGTGTGCCAGGCGGTGCGTGCGCCCGGCTCAAACGTCACCAGCGCGTTGCTGAGGCGGGCCGGCTCGGGCGAGTTAAACAGCGGGTCAATCCGCACGGTTCCGGTAAAATACTCTGCGGGGCCTTTGCTCGACGGCTGTGAGCCGATACGTTTGATTTCCATTGTCTTGCTCCTTGATGGCTGAATAATACCCGTGGGAGCGATGCTAAAACACACGCTCCACCAAGCCGTAGCCAATCAAGCCGCCCCAGATCGTGCTGAGGCCGCCGATTAGCCCGGCCCAAGCGGCATGACGCCAGGTGGCGTCAGCGTGCATGGCCCGGATCGCCAGCGGCCCTAAAGTCAGGCCGATCACCATCTCGGCCACAATGATATAGACCGGCGTGTGGCCGATGCGGAGGCAGTTCTGGTACTGCCACCAGTGGGCATGGTAGGCCATCTCCTCGTAGAACGGGATATTCACCGCCCCCAGCAGCGCGGTCAGCGCCATTCCCCTAATTGTGCCAAGCTTCGCGATCAGCCGCCGGCCCAAGTACCCGATCTGCGCGGCGACAATCATCCATGCCGTCGGCATCCAGAACGGCGACAAGCCCAGCATGGGGCTGTGCGCCACCGAATAATCCAGTGTCCGGGTGAAGCGGACGCACAGCGCGTCGGCCGCCAGCTCCGCCACGCCAAGCCCCAGGCCAAATAGCAGCAGCCGGGCCAGCGCTTTGTCCCGGTACACGAAAATGTGCCAGGCAAAGAGGCCGATGCTGACCAAGTTGAGGGCCAGCGCCGTCCGCCCATCCGACCATGTCCGGTCCCGCAGCACCAGCACCGTTCCCACCGAAAGCGCCACAGTTCCCAGCACCGTCCACAGACGAGCTTTTTCCAATTCCGTTTCGGTCACGGTAAATCAACAAGAACCCACCCCGTCTCGTTCCTCGCCGACCTTCCCGAAACGGGAAGGCGAGGAGCAATACCGGACGTGGAACGCAGGGGTATTGCTTGCCGCGCCCTCTGAAACTCTTCACCTTCCCGTTCCGGGAGGGTCGGCGAGGAACGAGACGGGGTGGGTTCCTGCTATTCTATGGTATCATAAAGCCCTATGCTCGTACAAAAACAGGGCTGGCGGCAATTGGACTGGCTCATGCTCGGCTCCGCGCTTTTGATCTGCTGCGCCGGGGTGCTGTCTATCCGCAGTGCGCTGCATCTGGACCTGCACCCACTGGACATGGTCCGCAAGCAGATTGTCGGCGTGATGCTGGGCGTCGCCGCTGCGCTGGCCCTGGCGCACTCGGATTACGAGACACTTTTGAAGCGCTACGCCCGCTATTTGTACCCGCTGAACATTTTTCTGCTGCTGGTCGTTCTCAGCCACTTCGGCGGCCATGAAGCTAAAGGAGCGTCGCGCTGGATCAAGCTGGGACCGTTTGAGCTGCAGCCGTCGGAGTTTGCGAAAGTTATTCTAATCACGACTCTGGCGCTGTTTTTGTCCCAGCACGCCGAAACGATTACCGAGTGGCGGACACTGCTGAAATCGCTGGTGCATATCGGGGTGCCGATGCTGCTGATCGCCAAGCAGCCCGATCTCGGCACCGCGCTGGTGCTGCTGGCGATTTGGTTCGGCATGACAAGCATTGCCGGGGCGCGGACTATTCACCTCTTAGGCGTACTGCTGGCCGGCATCGCCTTGTTCGCGCTGCTTTGGCAGTTTAACCCCGGTCATATCCTGAAAGATTACCAGAAGAACCGTCTGCAAGTCTTTTTGAACCCCTCGGCGGACCCGCGCGACACGGGCTATCACCTGCGGCAAAGCGAGATCGCCATCGGCTCCGGCGGCATGGGCGGCGAGGGCTACGAAAGAGGAGCGCAGAGCAACGGCAAGTTTATCCCGGAGCAGCACACGGATTTTATTTTTACGATCGTCGGCGAGGAAGGCGGCTTTGTCGTGTGTTTAGTGCTGCTGTCGCTGTATCTGCTGCTGCTGGAGCGCGGCGTCGCCGTCATGGCCGACTGCAGCGATCCGCTGGGCCGGCTGCTGGCGGCGGGCGTGCTGTCCATGCTGACATTCCATGTCGTCGTCAATGTCGGCATGACTATGGGCATTATGCCGGTGGTAGGCGTGCCGCTGCCGTTCTTTTCATATGGCCTGAGCAGCTTGTTGGTTAATCTTGCCGCCGTCGGCCTGCTGCTGTCGGTCGCCGCCCGCCGCCACCGGGTTATGTTTTAAGGAACCTACCCGCCCTGCTTTCGGGTATATTGTTCCTGACAGGAGAACGCGAAATTGTCTCGACTGCGGCTTATCGCTGGTGTTGCCGCCTGCGCCTTGTTTTGGGCTTTCTTCGGCGCGGTTTTAGGCGGCTTGTTTCGGCACCAGACGGGCGGCTTCGTCTGGGGGCTGCTCTTCGGCATCGTTTATGTTGTTTCCTGTTCGTGGGCATCGAACAAGTACCCCGGCGATAGTTGGGGAGCGTCGCTGCTGGAAAACATCAATGCGCCCAATCTCTACGAGATGCTCCACGCGCTTTGTGACCGGACCGGGCAGGCGCTGCCGACACTGTATTATATCCCAAGCCAGAAGCCGAATGCGTTTGTATCGGCCGGGCGCGACGGCGAAACGACAGTGGTTGTCACGTCCGGCCTGACACGGCATCTGGAAAAAGATGAAGTGCAGGCGACGCTTGCCCTGATGATAGCACGCCTGGACACCGGCGCGATGCCTGGCTGGACCTTTGGCGCAACACTGGCTGGAGTACCCATGCAGGTCGGTCTGGCGATTCAGGGCCGCAGTGGATTGAGCTGGCTCGGAACCGCTATTCTGTCCGTGTTCGTCTACCCCTCGGCGATGTTGATGCGCCTGGTGTGGGATGAGGGCGTTGTGACGGCAGCGGATTATCATGCGGCGCATCTTGCCGAGCAGGCCGGCTCGCTGGGCCGGGCGCTGCAAAAAATAGAAGCTGGACTGATTGGGGAGAGCGCGGAAATCGGCAACCCGGCAACAGCTTTGCTGTTTGCTGTCCCGCCGCTGCCGCTTCTCACCATCAACGCGCCGTTCTGGCGGCGTGGCCTGGCACAGTTCCCGTTCCGGCAGCCCGACGCCGCTGCCCGAGCCGCCCGTTTCGTGGAGGTTGTTCCCGCACCGGTGCCGACATTGCCTGCCGAGGAGTTTCCGTTTTCAGGATGATGCCAGCGTTAAAGCCGAGGGCGTGAATGCCCTCGCTGGGGGACGAAGCGCCAATCTGCCACCTGCGTGGCAGAAGAAAAACAAGAAGAGAAGTTCATCCGCAATCTTGTCCCGCGCAGGCGGGCCATCGGCGTCTGCGCCCCTTAGCGAGGGCATTCACGCCCTCGGCTTTTAACACCTGTCATCAATTATGACACCTTTACCTCAAACTTGTCTGCTGTTCGCGCCTGCACTGGATGCTCTTGACACGCTGCCGGAGATTACGGCCTATTTGAAAGAGCAGCATGGCCGCATCAACTCCGTTGAAACCCTCCGAGGCAGCAGCGGCATGGATCTGCTTGCCCAGAATACGGCGCTCGTGGACGCCGTGCTGCGGCGGCTGTTCGCCCTCGCCGTCGAGCGGGCCGGGCCGTCTGAGGCCGCGCCGGCGCTTGCGATTATCGCGACCGGGGGCTACGGACGGCGCGAGCTGGCTCCGTTTTCCGATGTAGATGTTTCTTTCGTGCCGGCTTTGGAAGACGATCCTTACTTGAATGTCTTAATTAAAGACATGTTCCAGAAGGTCATGGACGTGTTTTTATATGGAGCGGATCTGAAAGTCGGCTATGCGTACCGTTTGATTGGTGACTTAAAGCGCCTGGACCATCAAACTCAGACCACGCTGCTGGATGCCCGCTTTTTGTGCGGCGATAGGGCGCTGTTTACGGAGTTTCGCACCCAGTTCCGGGCACACCTGCTGACAGCCGACTTTCTGTTCCAAAAATGGGCCGAGCGGCAGGGTGTTCTGGCAAAGCATGGCGGCGATCAGGTTTATGGTGTTGAGCCGAACGTCAAGGAAGGCGCGGGCGGGCTGCGTGACATCCAGAACGCGGAGTGGATAGGGGAAGTGCGCTGCCATGCCGGGCTGTCGCAGGTGTGGGCTGTTCTCGTCGAGCAGGGCTTCGTAACGCCTGCCGAAGCCGCCAGGATCAAAGAATCTCGTGACTTTCTGCACTGCACGCGGGCCGCGCTGCATCTGACCGGCGGCACGGCAAGAGACATCTTGTCTGCCGAAAAGCAGGAGAAAGTCGCCGCGCTGCTGCGTTACGCCGACACGCCGGATGTCCCGGCGGTGGAAGCGTTCATGCGCGACTACTTCACGTTCGCCGCTGACGCCCGGCGGATCTCCCGCAAAGTGATACACGGCTGCCTGGACAGTGAGATCGGGCTGGGCCTGGGTCTGGCTTCCATCCGCCGCGTACTTTCTCTGACTGACCCGGCGGCGGCGCAGCGTGATGCTGCCCTGCCGCTGCATGTCGCGGAGCTGTCGCAGGCTTACGGCCTTGCGGTCTCGGCAGGGCTGGACGAGGAAACGACACGCTTTTTGCGGGCGTTCCCAAAGCCTGCTGATCTTGAAGTTGCCGGACGGGTCTTCACGCGTCTGCTGCTGGCAGGCCGCAATGTCGCAGACGCGCTGGACGGGCTGGAGGACAGCGGGGCGCTGACCTGGCTGATCCCCGAGTTTGGTCCGCTGATGACGCTGATCCCCTATGACGCCGCACACGACCTGACGGTCGGCGCTCATTCCCTGCAAGTGGTTCGAAACCTCGAAGGTCTTCGGACAAGCACGTCTTTCCCCGACGGCCAGCGTATTTTAGGGGAAGTCGCCCACCTGGAAGTTCTTTATCTTGCGGGCCTGCTCCATGACATCGGCAAGCAGTGGCCGGACGGTGCCCATGCCGAAACCGGCGCGGTGGCGGCTTCATTCATCTGCGAGCGTCTGGGCTGGGACGCCGAGCGCCGGGACAAAGTCGTCTTTCTCATCCGGCATCACCTGCTGATGGCGGAAACCAGCCGGCTGCGTGACATGGCTTTGGAAGAAACCATTCAGGAGTTCGTCCGTCAGGTGCCGGATTTGGACTGCCTGCACATGCTGTACCTGCTGACTTTCGCTGACACTGCCGCCGTCGGCAAGGGCATCTGGACCGAGGTGCAGGGGCGTTTCTTAGCCGAGCTGTATGGCCGCGCTGAGTTCCTGCTGTCCGTGCCGCTTACGGACGACGGCAGCCCGACGCCGTCAATTGTTCCCGACCTCAAGCGCCAGCGCGAGCGCATCCGGCGCGGCCTGGCCCAGCACAACCTGCCCACCGACATCATTTTGGAACACACGCGCAGCCTGCCGGCGCAATATCTCTTGAACACGCCGCTGGAAGAAATGTACCTGCATATCGCGATGATTGGCCGCCTGCGCGAGACGTTCGAGCCGTCGGTAGACTTCAAGAACGAATACGGAGCCGATTACACCGAGCTGACGCTCTGCGCCTACGATGATCCGAAGCCGGGCCTGCTCGCCAAAATTGCCGGCGTTCTCTATGCCCACGATGTCAACCTGCATACGGCGCAGGTGTTCACCCGCGACGCCAGCGTCCGCATCGCCATTGACACGCTGTGGATTGATTACCGGGGCCACCCGCTGTCTCCACACAAGCGCGGCGAGCTTCAAGCCAGCCTGCGCCGGGTGCTGCTCGGCGAAATCGGTATCGGCGAGCTGCTGCAAAAGCACAAAAAACCGCTCAAAGACCAGACCATCTACGGCGCGAAGATTGACGATGGAGCGTCCGAGCGCTTCAGTCTGCTGGAAGTCAGCGCCCCCGACGAAACCGGGGTCGTGTACCGCCTGTCCCGCGCGGTCTCGGCTTTAGACTGGAACATTCATGCTGCCCGCCTGTCCGTCTGGGGCAGCCGCGCCCGCGATGCGTTTTACATCACCGGCCCCGACGGGAATAAAGTGCCGAGCGCCGATGTTTCCCATCTGCTGTCAGTGCTGCCCCAGGAGGCGTGGATCAAAAAGATGTGGGCCGGCGCGGCAAAACCGGGCTAGTTTTCACTCCATTTTCATGCCGCCCGCCGATACTGAGGGTGACAAACTCGCACCATGAATACGAGGCGGATGTAGATCATCTTGGAGAAAATCACCCCGGAGCCGCCGCGCGGCGGCGCAGACATGGAGGAGGCCGAACAGGCCGTCCCCAAGAACCTGCGGTTCGCGCCCGATCTGGAACGCGCCTTCCGCGAACAGTACGCCCGGAGAATCCTGCCGGGCCTGCGCGGCGGCCTGCTCTTGCAGCTCGTCATCTTTTTGCTGCAAAACGTCGGCTTGTTCGACGGCAGGCTGACCCTGTCTCCTCCTCTTGCGGGAATGCTGCTTCTCGCCGCCCTGCTGCTGGCGTCCCTGCACCCGCGCTTCCCGAAGATTTGGCAGCCGAGCATCGTCGCCACGTTCTGCCTGCTAGATTACCTGATGCTTCTGACCGGCGGGATGCACCACCCGCCGCACGAGGACGCACGCCTTGCGGGCGGCGGGAACACGCAAAGCGACCCGCTGCTGCTGATGGTGCTGACCCTAGTGGTCATCGGGTTCGTGCTGACCCGGCTGCTGTTTGCCTGGTTCACAGCGGGCTGCCTAATCATGGCGGCACTGCAAGTGTTTTTCGCCGTCATGCAGGCGCGGATGCCGGTTGAGCCGTTCCTGCATGGCGCGGGCATCTTTGTCGCACCGTCCCTGGCGGCCTTGATGTTTGTAACCTATGTGCAGGAGCGGAGCGTGCGAGGGGAATTCCTGGCGAGCCACCGGCTCGCGCTCCTGCACGCCGCCGAGCGGCAGAAGCGAGAGCGGACCGAAGGAATGCTGTCCATCCTCAATCAAGCCGTCGGCGGCATCGTGCATGACCTCGGCAACCCGCTGACTTCGGTGCAGGCCGGCGCGGAAACTCTGCGTGTTCTGCTCCAAGACTCAGTGCCGGAGCCGGACATGCAGCGGGAAATGCTTGACATTGTCTCGGAGGGCGCACAAATGCTGGATTACCTGCGTTTGTCCCTGCTGGAACAAACCCGCGCCCTGGAAGGAAAGCCGATCCCGCTGGAACTTGGTACGGCTTCGGTGCGCCGGATTGTAGACGCGGGCGTTCATTTCCAGAAGCCGAAGTTCAGCTCCGACCGCCGGGTATCAGTGCCGGAGGACGATTTAGAAGTAATCGCGGACCCGATGAAAATGACGGCGGTTTTTATGAACTTGATCGGCAACGCCCTGAAATACAGCGACGGTGCCATTCAGATTGTTTGGCGCAAGGATGCTGACGCCGTTTTGATCGCTGTTCTAGATCAGGGGCGGGGGGCACGCGGCTTGTCCGAGCCTCAAGCCGGCCGGCTGTTTGCCGCTTTCAGCCGTTTGGAAGAACACGCGGGGACTGAAGGCACCGGTCTTGGCCTGCTGTCCGCCCGCAAGATCGTGGAAGCCCACGGCGGCGAAGCGTTTGTGGAGGGCTACAAGGACGGTACACCATTGTCGCCCATCTTTTCAACCGCTCAAGGTTACTACCCGTCGCTGCTTTTCAGCGGCTTTTATACGGCGTTCGTGGTGGCCCTTCCACTCGGAAAGACCGCCGCATCAAGAACGGCCGCTGTGTCATAACCAACAGGCCATCTAAAAACAGGCCATCTAAAAAACGAAAGGGAACTGATCAGGATCATGCCATTTACTAAGCACAGCCACGGCGGGTGGGGTGGGTCCGGCGAAACCAAGCCGCTCCGCACTCCGCAGGACAAAGGGCCGGTTTTTCCCCGGCGCGGCTCGCATGGCTTTTCTCAGCCGGACGTGCTGCCGCGCCAGACGCCCTGCTCGCACGGCCCGCGTCCGACTGCCCGCAAAGAGCAAAAGAAAGGATAATCAACAATGCCCAGCGATACCAACAACTCGACGGAATACAGCGAAAAGTACCTGCACGTCAAGCAGAAAGCCGTGGAGCGGGCGCAGAAACGCGGCGAAACCGGCACCCGCGTCGCCGCCCCGCGCTCGCAGCGCCTGCCGCCGGGCCAGTACCTCACCGACAAGTTCCCGGTGCTGGACTTGGGCGTCCAGCCGATGTTCCTGCCGGACAAGTTCCGCTTGACGGTGGACGGCGCGGTCAAAAACCCTGTCTCGCTGAGCCTCGCCGACCTCGCTGCCCTGCCGTCTATCCATCTGACCGCCGATTTCCACTGCGTCACCCACTGGAGCCGCTACGACCTGCACTGGACCGGCGTCCCGTTTGAGAGCTTGGTAGACTTGGTAGACCCTGAAGGTGGCGTCAGCCACGTCATGCAGTACGGCAAGGACGGCTACACCACAAACAACGCCTTAAGTGAACTGCTGCACCCGGACGTCATCGTCGCCTACGCGCTGGACGGCCAGCCCATCCCGCGTGAGCATGGCGCTCCAATCCGCATCATCACGCCGCACCTCTACGCCTGGAAAGGCGCGAAGTTCCTGAACCGCATTGAGTTCCTCACCGCCGACACCCTCGGCTTCTGGGAGCAGCGCGGCTACCACAACCACGCCGACCCGTGGACCGAGGAGCGGTTTTCGTAAGCATGAGCGAGAGCATCACCGTCCGCCTCATCCCGGCAGATGAGCTTCCGGCCATCCTGCCGCTGGTTCAAATCCTGAACCCTGACATTGACGAATCCGTCTTGGCGCAGCGTTTGGCGGAAATGCCGGGGCAGGGGTATCAATGCGCCGGGGCTTATTATGAGGAGCAGCTTGTCGGCATCTGCGGGCTGTGGGTGGCGACCCGTTTCTACTGCGGCAAGTATTTGGAGCCGGACAACGTCGTGGTCCATCCCGATTTCCGCTCGCTCGGCGTCGGCCAAACGCTCATGGCCTGGGTCTACGACTACGCCCGCGCTGAGAAATGCGAAGTCGTCGAGCTGAACTCCTACGTCGTCAGCCCCCGCGCCCACAAGTTCTACTACAACGAGGGCTTTCAAATTCTCGGCTTCCATTTCCAGAAGCGGCTGGACGCGGAGTAGCTTAGAGGAAAGCATTCATCCCCATGGTATAATCGTTTTATGGCAACTCTAACAATCACTATAGACGAAGCGACGGAGGCCGGTCTGCATCAGCTTTCCGCCCAAGAAGGCCGCCAAGCAAGCGAGTACGTCGCGCGTCTTGTCGCTCGTACAGTCCGTGCAAGTCAGCCTGAGCCTGTTTATGATATTGATGCGCTAAAAGCAGCTTATGCCGAGTTTGCCGAAGAAGACATTGCCTTTTCGGAAGCGACAGTTGCGGAACACGCGGAACTGCTGGCATGTGAGGATCGCGCATGAAGCGCGGCGAGATATGGATGGTGGATTTCGGGTCGGTGACAGGACCGGAACAGGCGGGGATGCGGCCCGCCATTATCCTGCAAAACGATAGCTTGGGCCAAGTTTTCGCCACAACTATTGTCATCCCGCTGACGACCAACCTGCGCCGACTGTCACTGCCGACAACACTACTTCTGAAAGCAAGTGAGGCCGGTTTGCCGCAAGCCTCTGTCGCTCTCTGTTATCAAGTGCAGGTACGAGGCAAAGCGCGTCTGACGCAGAGACTTGGTACGCTCGCGCCAACCCGGCTGGCAGACATTGAGGCAGCATTGCTCAGAGCATTAGGCTTGTAATATTTGACAAATGGAACGCCGCTCACGCTGGACATGAAAGGCGTTTTTCTGAGCACCCGAAGACTCATCTACCCCTCCAGCGGCAGGATTTTGTAGCTGACGTACTCAGGCTCCAACCCGTTCTTGCTGTCATATGCGAACAGCGCAAGGCAACGAGCTTGAAATTGCACTCTTGCGAAAGCGTCCTTGAACTCCCGATAAGCGTTCTGGTAGACAGAGAACGGCCCGCCGACCGAAAGTGTCAGGTGAAACTCGTAGTCTGGGCCGTCGAAATCGGCCTGCGTGCCGCTGAAACGCGATGCTAACTCCCTGTTGAGACGGTTGTGCAGTTCATGTAACTCTGCTGACTGTTCCGCTTTCAGCCAGAGGATGGCGCTTGTTCCTTCTGTTCCTGCGGTCTCGATCAGTTGGAGTTCCGTCAGCTGGATAGCAACCGGCGGGAGGCTGCCGGCGAACTCCGCCATAAAATGTTCCAGGAGAACGACATCAGGAATGGTAAACGGCTGCTTGAGCGAGATATGAGGCGGCAGGCGGCTAATCTCCAAGCTAATGCCGTGTCGCTGAAACATCTGCCAAGTCAGCTTGCGGACGGCGTTATGGGCTTCATTGTCAGCTAACAGGGCGAATGCGGCTTTCATAGCCGATGCCCGACTGCTTGTCCGATGACGTTTAGCTCGCCCATCAATGTCTGGAAGGCGGGGATGGTGATGGATTGTGCGCCGTCTTTGAGGGCTTTCTCGGGGTTGGGATGGACTTCCACTAAGAGGCCGTCCGCACCGACGGCGAGGGCGGCGCGGCACATGGCGGGGACCATACTAGCCCGGCCTGTGCCCTGGCTGGGGTCCACGATGATCGGCAGATGGGACAGCTCGCGGACGGCAAGCACCGCGGACAGGTCCAGCGTGTTGCGGGTGTAGGTCTCAAACGTGCGGACGCCGCGCTCGCAGAGCATGACCGCGTCGTTGCCGCCCTTGATGATGTACTCGGCGGCTTGCAGCCATTCTTCGATCTTGGCGGACATGCCGCGCTTGAGCATGACGGGCTTTTTCAGCTTGCCGACTTCTATCAGCAGGTCATAGTTCTGCATGTTGCGAGTCCCGATTTGCAGAATGTCGGCGTACTGGCAGACCAGGTCAATGTTTGCGATGTGCATGACTTCGGTGATGACCGGCAGGCCGGTTTCGTCCCGCGCCTGAGCGAGCAGCTTTAGCCCATCTTCGCCCATGCCCTGGAACGAGTAGGGGGATGTGCTGGGCTTGTACGCCCCGCCGCGCAGGACAGTCGCCCCGGCAGCTTTGACGGCCCACGCCGTTTCCATAAGCTGTTCTTCGGATTCGACCGTGCAGGGACCGGCCATCATCACAAACTTGTCGCCGCCGATGACCACGTCGCCGACTTTGACGACGCTTTTGTCGGGCCGGTATTCTTTGGAAGCGAACCGGTACGGCTTGAGGATCAGCACGGCTCGGTCTACGGCGGGCAGCGACTCGACCTGCTCGGCTACCCGCGCCTCATCCTGGGTCGGCGCTCCCACGGCAGCAATGACCGTGCGCTCCACACCATAAATAGGATGGATTTCGTACCCCCATTCCTGCAATGCGCCCTCCACTTCGGAAATCTGGGCCGGTGTGGCTTCTGCCTGCATGACAATAATCACTGTGGTTTACTCCTGATGGCATCAGCCAACTGCTGTATTAGGTCTCGATCCCGCGCCGGGTCGAATGGCCTTGATGCTCGCTGTTCGCGTGGGTAATAGTAGACAGGGCCTTTCTGGTAACTTTCCGGCTCATGCCGGTAGCGCGGGAAGATGTGCGTATGGAGCGCCGGATCAAGATTGCCTAAAATCTCATAATTAATACGGTATGCGTCGGTCACTTCCAGTATTGCATCCCCAATAATCGTTGCATCGTACAAGTATTGACGCCGCTCGTTTGGGCCAAGTGCGTTCAGATCGGGAACAACCGGGTCGGGCAGCAAGAGGCTGTAACCAGAAAAAAACTGGGCATCTCCCAGCACGGCCCAGCCTGAAGTCATCCGGCAGATAACTGTCGGATTTGCTCCGGCCCGCGCCATCTCGACGCACTCGTGGATGAGTGTTTTCATAGTTTCAGGGGTCCCCCCAGCCCCCAATCATGGGGCCGTCAGAGTCGTAATCGTGCGCCTTGTCCGGTTCCCCCATGATTGGGGGCTAGGGGGCATCTTTTAGATACTTGTCCAGCCAGGCTAAGTTGCGCTGAAGCCGGTCCAGGCGCAGATCGGGCGGGCCGTTTCGGGACAGGCCATGCGATGTTTCCGCCGGGTAGCGGACAAACTCGACGGGCTTGCGCTGCAAACGCAGAGCGGCGAACAGCTCTTCGGCCTGAGAAACCGGGCAGCGGAGATCGCCGTCCGAGTGGATCAACAGAAGAGGCGTGTTGATTTTCCCGGCGTAGGCCAGCGGCGAGTGATGCCACAGGTCTGAGGGATCGTCCCAGCTATTGCCTTTGTAGTAGGTGCCGTGCGACCAGGGAAAATCGCAGGTTCCAGCCATCGACGGCAGGTCGTTGACCAAGCGGTCGGCAATCGCGCAGGCGAAGCGGTCGGTATGTCCCACGGCCCAGGCCGTCAGGTAGCCGCCGTAAGAGCCGCCCATGATGGCGGTCTTCTTCGGGTCCGCATAGCCGCGCCTAATGGCGGCGTCCACAACCGCTTCCACATCGGCCAGCGCCGGGCCGCCCCAATCGCCTTTGATGGCTTTCGTGTGCGCCTCGCCGTAGCCTTTAGAGCCGAGCGGGTTGGCATAGGCTACGACATAGCCCTGTGCGGCCAGCCACTGCAGCTCATGGAACAGCATATTCCCGTACTGCAAGTGCGGCCCGCCATGCACATAGACCACAAGCGGTGCAGTTCCATCAGCATTGAAGTCTGGCGGCGTCAAAAACCAACCCGGCACTTCGCCTCCGCTGCCGTTTGCGATAGCGAATGGCTCCGGAGTTTGCAGAGCCACCGTGTCAATCCAGGGTTGATTGAGATGCGATAACTGGCGCTCTCCAACGAAGACTTCGCCCGGCAAAGTGGGTTTAGACACGGATACGGCAAACTCCTCGCCCGCGATGCTGAAGCTGCCGGCGACTTGATTGGCGGCTGTCAAATTAACTAAATCGCCGCTGCCGTCGGCGGCGATTTTGCACAGGCGCACGTCGCCGTGCTCGCTCATGGGGAAATAAAGCGCGGTGCCGTCCGCGCTCCAAACAAGTTCCTCGCCGCCGCCACCGCCGACATCAGAGATTGCAAGGTTGCCGACTGCTTTGTCCGTGTGCCCAGTCAAATCCTGCGCCTCGCCGCCGGTCACGGGCAGCACGAACACGCGGTCATTGTTGGTCCCCCATTGGTCAAAAGCATCCGGGTTACCGACATACGCGAATCTCGCGCCGTCCGGGGACCAGCAGAGGCCGCTTTTGTCGCCGCCTGGCGCGAGCGCCTGAGTCAGGTCGCTGCTGCCGCTTGCTGCGGAAACCGTCCAAACCTGCGTGTCGGCGTCCGGCAGCGCGTCGCCGTCCGGGCGGCGGTCCGACAAGAACGCCAGCGTTTTGCTGTCCGGCGACCAAGCGACGCTGCTGCACGAAAAGTCGCCGCTTGTCAGCACCCGCGTTTCGCCGGTCTTTGCGTCAACGACTGCCACCTGCCAGTATTCGCCGTCAAAGTAGCCGAAGCCGTCCAGACGGTAGAACAGATGCGTGTGGACGCGCGGCGGCGAAGATAATCCTTTTTCCTTGCGTTCTTCCACGGCCTTTTTCGTGTAGCCTGCCGGAGTCGCGCGGTACAAAAACGCGATCTGCGCCCCGTCCGGCGACCAGTGCAGCCCTTGTATGCCGCCGGGTTCAAGAGAAGTCAGCGCCTGTGCCTCGCCGCCATCCGCCGCGATGGAAAATATCTGCGCCGTTTCGTCCTGCCGGTCCGAGATAAATGCAATCTGCGTCCCGTCCGGCGACCAGCGCGGCGACGACGCGCCGGCCTGGCCTCCGGTGAACTGCTTAGGCGGGCGGCTGCCGTCACTGGGCACCAGCCAAATCTCGCTTTTGTATTTGTTCTTCTCTGTGTCCGTCACTGTGCGGACAAACGCCACAAGCGCCCCGTCCGGCGAAATTTGTGTATCGCCGACGTTTTGCAGCGTCAGCACATCTTCGGCAGTGATCGGTCGTTTCGTTTCAGTCATTTGGGTTTCTCCTGCCGCTTCGCCAAAATGCTCGCATAAATTTCTTTCGCAATGAGGTTGTCTAGCCACTCGTGCCGGTCTTCCGTATAATTGCCTTGTCTTGTAGTCTTTGAGACGTTTACAACAAATGTTTCTCCAAAGTGGGTTGGAATACTGGACATCCGCATCTCATAGAAGACATGGACTGCTCGTAAAGAAAGCGCCCAAATTGTGGAACTCGTCGCTCCGCAATGTTGACGCCGGAAATGATTTTAAGACTAGCACAAAAAGGCGCGTAGATATGCAGGGGAAAGGCATTGACTTCCCAAAGTTTGCCGCCAATCCGATGCCTGACAATAAACTCTCCGCGCCTAGTACTTCTGCCTCTAATTGCCTGAATATGGATGTATGAGGTTTCATCCAGAACGGCTTCCTGAAGGACTGTCAGCAGAACGCGCTTGACTGAGATTTCCGAACCATTTGGTATGCCTGCAAGGTAACGATCCTGCTCATCTGCTTCCTGCGCCAAGTTCTCCGAGGAGACAAGCTGACAGCGGCCCTTAAAGTAACCGCTCTCGTCAAAAGAGGAGATTTTGTCGTCATCAGCCATCTTGTTCCTGCTTTATGTTACGCCAGTACTTCTTTCAGCGCGGCGATGAAGCGCTGGTTTTGGGGCATCGTTCCCGTTGAGACGCGGATGTGGTGGGGGAGGCCCATGCCGTAGGCGGCGCGGATGATGACGCCTTTCTGCTGGAGCTGCTCGAAGACTTCGCGGCTGTCGCGGCCAACGTCCACTAAAACGAAGTTGCCTTCACTCGGGACGTAAGACAAACCCATGCGCTCGAATTCGGTGTAGAAGTAGCGGAGGCCGTCGGCGTTCAGCGCGACGGTTTCCTCGACATGGGCCGTGTCCGAAAGCGCGGCGGCGGCGGCGGCCTGCGCGGGCAGGTTGACGTTAAAGGGAGACCGGACGCGGTTCAGGACTTCGGCAATCTCGGGGCGGGTCATGCCGTAGCCGACCCGCAGGCCGGCCAAGCCGTAGGCTTTCGAGAACGTGTGCAGGACGGCGATGTTGCGGCCGGCGCGGATGAACGGGCGCAGGTCGGGCTTTTCGGGGTCGCTGACATATTCATCGTAAGCTTCGTCAAAGACAACCAAGACGTTTTCGGGAATGCGGTCTAAAAACCGCTCGACTTCGGCCTGGCGCACCAGTGTTCCCGTCGGATTGTTTGGGTTTGCGACAAAGACCATGCGTGTTTTGGGCGTTACCGCATCCGCCATCGCGTCCAAGTCATGCGTGAAGTTCTTGAGTGGGACTTTGACGGGAACCGCGTTGCTCTGGGTCGCGTATATTTCATACATACTAAACGATGGATCGCCCTGCACAATCTCGTCGCCCGGTCCTAAAAACGACAAGGCCATGAGGTGGAGGACTTCATCGCTGCCGTTGCCGAAAACCAGCGTGTTTTCGGGCATGTCCATTTTGGCTGAAACCGCCCGGCGCAGGGCCGGGGCGCTGCCTTCGGGGTAGAACGCCACGCCGGCGGCGGTCAGCAGCAATGCTTCCAGGGCCAGAGGCGACGGCCCCAGCGGGTTCTCGTTGGAGGCCAGCTTGATCACATCAGACAGGCCCAGCTCGCGCTTCACTTCTTCAATCGGCTTGCCCGGCACATAAGGCCGCAGGCGGGTAATATGGTCGGCAACAGCGAATGTCTGCATTGTTTTCCCTTTCCAGATGAAAACCCAAGTAGGTGAAGTGTAGCATAAAAGCGAAATAAAACTTAATCAAAACTTAACAAAACTTTTATATAAAATTGTTGACCTTTAGGAGTTTACCTAGTATAATAACTTCATCGCAACCGTTGCGATAGTTCACAAACTGCTTATCCCGCTTGTTCGTTATCATTGCTGGACTGTTAGCAGTGCCGGACAAGTTTACTTCGCGACGTGACAGTGGTGTTCGCGCGGCGCTCTCTAGGCCGAACATAAGGCTACACTTCAGACTTTAGGAGAACCCGTTCTATGCATCGCAAATGGAATAAAGACGCCATCGCCCTCGAAATCCTCAGCATGTACGAGTCCGGCGAAAACTTGAACTACTCAAGCGTCGCCTCAAACAACTTGTCCCTGCTTCGGGCCGCCACCCGCTACTTTGGAACCTGGGAAGACGCCGTCAAGTTCGCCGGTTTGGATTACGACTCCATCCGGCGCTACAAGTCCTGGACCCGCGACCGGATCATCGCCCGCATCAAAGAGCTGCACGCTCAGGAAGCCGATCTGTCCTGGCGCAACGTCTGTCTTAACATTGACCCTCAGCTTGCCGCCGCTGCCACGAAAAAGAGCCACTTCGGCTCCTGGCGCGAAGCCCTGGAAGCGTCGGGCCTCGATTATGATGCCATTCGGCGCTAACCGGAATGGGA
>CAXSZN010000047.1:5223-37580 GCA_964241935.1 uncultured Armatimonadales bacterium | reverse complement strand
TACCAAATGTCCACGCGCCAGCTTGCCCACCAGGCTGCTGCTCCTGCAAGGGGAAGCGCGATTGCTGAGAACACTTTTAAAGAAGGCAGGCTTCCGCCGGAAATCAAGGTCGCGATCAGCGCCGTCATAAGCAGTGATACGGCCACGCTTCCTCTCTGAGTCACCCGCCGCAATGTGCCGCTTGCAGTATAGGGGAAAAAGAATCGGCAGATGAGGCAGGCCAGCAGCAAGCCGTTTACCAATCCCATCGCTGAACCGAACGCACACCCGTACATCAAGCCAAACAAGACAGCCCAGAACCCGATGGAAAGCATAAAGTAGAAGCTCGCTACAAAGCCCAGCACTGCTCCCGCCTGAAGTCCCAGTAGCACGCTCCGGGCGACGATTCTCCGAAAGAGAGACTTCTTGTTCATCACCACTTATTCACCACCTCTGATGACAGGGTCGGCAAGGAGGGCAGGGGCAAGCCCTGCCCCTGCGCGGGTTAGTCGGGGGCCATCTGGTCTTCAGTCTGGCTTGCCAATGGCGTGGGGCGGGGCATCTCTAACGGCTGCTGGACGGTGCCTTTGCGCTCCAATTTTCCCCAGCCGACGAGCGAGCCGCGCACGGCGAAGACGAGCGATTTGACGATGACGTAGTACATCAATTGGCGATACACGAAGCGCTGCAACAGAAGCCAGACCAAGAGCTTTTTGTCTTCACGGTCTAATCTAAAGGCGATGTACGCACCCAAGACCTCGACAGCGGAGAACACGGCCCAGTAACCCAGCAGCATCCAGGCGTTCTGGTGGCTGGTGTTCGGCGCAATGAAGTGGCTGTAGATCAGTGACCAGATGATGGTGAGGTCAACCACCGGAGCTATTGCTTGGAAGCCGATCTGATAGATCCAGAGCGACGGCATAGCAACGGTGCCAAACGTGCCGTAGCGCGGGTTCAGCAGCGCGGCGCGGTGCTTCCAAAGGCACTGCAAGGTGCCGAACGCCCAGCGGAAGCGCTGCTTTGCCAAGTCTTTGATTGTATCCGGCGCTTCGGTGTAGGCAAGCGCCGTGTTGTCGGTAGAAATGCGGTAACCCAGCTTGCGGATCTTGAAGGTCAGGTCGGTGTCTTCGGCCAGCGTCTGCGATGAGTAGAGGCCCGCCAGAATGACGGCGTCCTTGCGCCACGCGCCGACTGCGCCGGGAACGACCGTGATGCAGTTCAAGAGATCAAATGCCCGGCGGTCGAAGTTCTGGCTCGTGATATACTCGACGGCCTGCCAGATGGTCAGCGGGTTGTTTCGGTTGCCGACTTTGACGTTGCCGGAAACCGCGCCGATGGACGGGTCGGCAAAGTGGCGGACTAATTTGTTGATGGTGTCCCGCGCGAAGACCGTGTCGGCGTCAAGCGCGACAATGATCTCGCCCCGGCACTGCTTAATCCCTAAATTGAGCGCGGACGCTTTGCCGCCGTTGGGCTTCTTGATGACGGTGACGCGCGGGTCGCTGCCGTAAGCCGCCGACACGACGCCGGCGGTATCGTCTTTGGAGCCGTCGTCTACGACAAGAATATCTAAATTAGGATAGTCGGAGTTTAACAGCGTCGCGATGGTCTTGCTGATGACTTTGGCTTCGTTGTACGCCGCAATAATGACGCTGACCGGCGGCAGGTAGCTTTCATCAAAAACGCGCAGATGTTCTTGTTTGGCCTGAATAGTCGCCAGCGTTCCCATGAACACCATGCGGAAGATGCCGAGACCGATGGCAAGCAGGAACAGCAGCGTGAACGCGATGCCGATCCAGTAGGAAGTGTCGAAGATGGCACGGTCAAGCGCGACGCCCCAGGCCGCCCGGCCCGTCACTGCCGGGAACAGCACGGATTTCGGCTTGCCGACTAAAGCGGACACCGGCACGAACGTGTAGCCCCGTGCTTTCAGCCCCTCGATAATCAGCGGCAGCGCCTTGACGGTCTCGGCGCGGGTGTCGCCGCCGGCGTCGTGCAGCAAAACCGCGTTGCCGTTATCGGCGTTCGCCAAAACATTCGCGACAATCTGGCTGGACTTAATGCCCGGCTTCCAGTCGGTCGGGTCAATCTGCTCGCCGATAAACAAATAGCCTAAGCGGTCGCCCTGCAAAACCGGGTCGAAATCGGCTTCGGTGGACGGCTCCGAGTCGGCACGGTTCGGCGCACGCCAGAGCGTGGTCATATGGCCGGTCATGGCTTCAATGACCCGCTGGGTGGCATCCAGCTCCAGCTTGGTCCGGAGCGGCGAGATACGGTCGATCTCCGGGTGCGTGTATGAGTGGTTGCCGATCTCCATGCCGTCGTTCCACTCGCGCGACAGCAGGCCGGGGTGGGCTTCCGCGTTCTGGCCGACGACAAAGAATGTCGCCGGGACATGCTCGCGGTGCAGAATGTCCAAGATCTGGGGCGTCCAGCGTGGGTCGGGGCCGTCGTCGAATGTCAGCGCAATCTTCTTTGTTTTCGCGTTCGAGCCGTTTGTCTGGTCCACTAAGCCGGTACGGCGGATAACCCACTGGGACGGGTACGTCTCAAAGCGCTCACCAATAATCTGGTGCGTCTTCGGGCTGACGGTGATAGTTCGGGAACCATCCGTCGGCGGCTGAACCACGTCTAAAACGTCGCCGTAGCCGATGAATGTCGTGCCGAACTCTTTGCCGTAGCTGAGTGTCGTCAGCGTCTGCGGGTCAAACTGAGCCAGCGCCTGATCTTTGCCGAAGAAGCTCCAGAGGCTCGGGTCTTCTTTGCCCAGCTCCCAGATCGCCGCGCCGAGCGTGTGATACGGCTGCGCCGACAGCATCTGGTTGTAGGCAGTCGTAGCGTCCTGAAGCCAGACCGTGTGCGAGAC
Organism: uncultured Armatimonadales bacterium; assembly: GCA_964241935.1. Lineage (GTDB taxonomy): Bacteria > Armatimonadota > Armatimonadia > Armatimonadales > Capsulimonadaceae > JANXMY01. The sequence continues at coordinate 34,735 of CAXSZN010000047.1, read as the reverse complement.
TTCCTGGCTGCCCGCCCCGTCGCCTTCATCGCTGTATGTGAAGTAGGGGCTGAGGCTCTGCGGGTCCGTGTGAATGACGCCGTCTTCGCCGAAGCGGTTTTCCTGGGCAAGCTGGGCGGCTTCCTGGAACGACAGATCGCCCGCCTGGGTGGTGCCGTCTTTCCAGTCGTAGCCGTAGGTGCCGAGGCCGAGGACGACTTTGCGGGCTGGAACCTGCGCCAGCACTGCCGCAAGCTGACTTTGGAACCAAGATTGGCCGGAGATCGGCCCGGCCGGGTTGCCGTCCGAGTTCTCGTCGTAAAGCATTGGGATCACAAAATCGTTCAGCTTGGCGAGCGCCGCCAGGTTGTACGCGGCGCTGTCGGTCTGGATGTCCTGCGTCACCAGCAGATTGCTGTGATGGAACGCCGCCGCAAGCTGGGACACAAACGCCGTCATGCCGGCTCGGTCGCTGTCTTGATCGGTTTCAAAGTCAATGTTGACGCCCTGATAATGGCCCTGCACGACATAATTTTTGAGCTGCCCGATGACAAGAGTGCGCTTTGCCTGGCTTGACAGCAGCGTATGGAGCCAGTCGTTACGGAACTTGTTCGAGTCCGAGTCATAGTTCTGGATCAGCGGCAGGATCGCAACTCCATGTGCGCGGGCCTGGTCCACGGCAATGTCGTCGTTCGTGTCGGCGCGTGTTTCCGCCGCCGCCGCCGACTTATCGGAAAACGTCGCGATGCTGTGGATGCCTGCACCGCCGGGCGACAGCTGCAGCCACACAGGGAACAAGTGCGTGGTCTGCCCGATATGCTGGGTCAGCGAATCCACGGCTGCGATGTCGTTGTTTTCAAAGAACGCCGCGCGGACAGTCGCCGTGACATGGCCCGGCGCGATGGCCGCCGCCGGGATTGCCTGCGGGCGCGTCTCATTCTGGATCGTCTCGGACAGCCGGCGCTTGGCGTCCTGCACCGGACGGTTGCGGCTTAAAACGTACCGCAGGCGGGCGTGGGTATGCGGTCCCAGCGCCGCTTTCAGGCGCGGGCTGACCGGCGGCCCCAGCGGACGAATGCGCTCGGCCAGCAGCGACGGCGCAAGTCCAAGCCGCGACGCCGCCAGCGAAATGTCGGGAAGCTGCGGGCTGAAGACGATCTGCACCGCAAACGCCAGGCTTGCGACAACGCCCAAAGCGCCGACGAGAATAAAGAAGTACGAGACGAAATTCCAGCGCTTGCGCGACTCGTCGAAGAAAATTGGCCGTTGTCCAGGATCGTTCACTTAGATGCTCCATCAATCATTGATTTATTCGCAGAGGCTTATAATAAAGAGCGCAGAAGAAGCGGAAAAGTTCCACCATTTTTTGTGGGTTTGTGAAAAAGAGTGCAAACAAACCTATTTCCCGGTTGACTTGCTCCAACGCTTTATGCCATACTCAGTGCTGGAAAAAGACAACGCACCGCTGGCAAAGGCGGACACCCGCAATGAAGGGGGTTGCAATGGCCGAGGACGACACGCCGAACAAAGATGACGAAACCTCATCGCTTGTGATTCCGTCACATAGCCCCCTGCCGCCGCCACCGGAAGTTCCCTATACGCGGCCGGCTACGGGAGCGAAAAGTTCCACGAATTCCAGTTTTGTCCCGTCGCAGCCGCTCTCAAAGAACCAGCAAAGCGGCGAATCCGGCAGCACGGTCGGCTCGGGTGCTGTTAAATTGGGATCGGGCCTGGCGGCTGCTACCACATTTGCGGCAAGCATTATCGCCGGCTTCCTGATTGGGCAGTGGATTGACCATCGCTGGAACCATTCTGGGGGATTTCCCTGGGGAACTCTCGTGTTCTCTTTAGCGGGCGTTGCCGCCGGTTTCCTTAACTTGTTTCGCGTAATCTCCGCGACCGACCGGGGGCAGGGCAAGAGATGATCTCACGAGAAGTGGGTTCTGTGGCTGAAGAGCAGCGTCCGCAGGTGGCGACTCCCGCTTCTCCAAGCGGCTTGCCTCCGTTTCGGCCACTTGCAGTCACTGCATTTGCCGCCAACGTGCCGGCGCTTTCTTGGTTGCTGCTGTGCGGGCGGCTGGAGAACGGACTCAGTCTGCTGGCTGGGTTTTTTGTCGGTACTGCTCTGTACGGCTCGCTGCATTTGTTCATCGGGCGTGGCTTGGAGCCACTTTTTGCCAGCGTCCGGGGGCAGGCGAAGCCAAACATTGGCGGCACGAAGACGCTGTTTGTTGTTCTGCTGCCGCTGAAGTACTTGGTGATCGGTGGCGTAATGTTTCTGCTGATCCGGGGCGGCCATCTGAGCCTTTTATGGTTCATTGTCGGCTTTCTAGTGACGCAGGTGTCTGTCACCGCCGCAGCTATCCCGCATCTCGCAAGGCAGCGGCGTTTATAACTCAAGGCAGAACGGATAGTTGAAAACCATTCTCACAGCATAGTTTGCGTGAGAGTAAGTGGCGGGGAGTGACTGGATTTGGATCTTCAAGAGTGGCCGATTTATTTGATTAACGGCATTGGGGCCGCGCTGGTTTTGCTGTTTCTGGGCGTCACGGCAGCCCGGAAGCACAACGTGAAAAGTCCGGGACGGCTGCAAGGTTTCTTCGAGTGGTCCATCTCCGAGTTGAGCAATCTGTTCCGGGGCGCTCTTGGGCCGCACGGTGAGCGTCATCTGCCATTGGTCCTGTCCTTGTTCTTTTTCATTTTGTTCACGAACCTGACCGGACTGATCCCGAGCATTCTAGGCTACCGGGCTGACGGCAAGCTGGCAGAGCCGATCATCACCTCCGCAACTGCCGCCACTAGCACCACAGTGGCACTGGCACTTATTGTGTTTTTCTACGTTCAGTATGTCGGCATCCGTTCCAAAGGTTTGCTGGGGTACTTAAAACATTTTCTAGGTCCGGTCATTTTTCTGTTCTGGCTGTTCCTGCCGATAGAAATCATCGGCGAGTTTGTTAAGCCATTCTCACTTTCCATGCGCTTGTTCGGCAACATTTACGGCGAAGATGTTATCAACAACCTTGCCCTCAGCGCCGGCTCGCATTTTTTCATTCCAGTGCAGTTCCTCATCAACCTATTGCAGACATTTACCGATGTCGTCCAGGCATTTATCTTTGCGCTGCTGACCTGTGCCTACATCGCAATTATGTCAGACACGCATGAAGACAGCGGCGGCGATTTAGGAGCGGCGCAGGACCTTTCCGACCATATTAACCCCAAAGCGCAGGTCGGCGCGGTTCCGCCATCGAAGATCGGTGTCCCGCAGCCGTGACGCTCACCTAAAACTTTCGATGTAAAAATTCTCGACTTAACACTTATTCACCCATTCAAGGAGAACATTTCATGGCAGCTATCTATTTCGGACTTTTGGCGCTTGGCGCGGCCCTTGCCGCCCCGCTCGCCGCCATCGGCGCGGGCATCGGCGAAGGCATGATCTTTGCGTCGGCTATTCAGAGCGTTGCGCGGCAGCCGGAAGCGCAGGGGCGCATTCAGACGCTGATGTTCCTGACTTTCGCTCTGGTCGAGACATTGTTCATTTTCGGCTTTGTTATCTTCCTGATCCTGCTCGGCAAATTGCCGGACGCCGCTCAAGTCACGCAAATGTTGAGCAAGTAACGAACCACTAAAAAACGACATGAATGAGAACATCGGACCACTTGCGCTCAACATTCCGCTGATTGTTACCGAAGCAATCGGCTTCCTGCTCCTGCTCTGGTTCCTGAACCGGTTTGTCTTCAAGCCGATTTTTGGTATCCTTGATGAGCGGCAGAAGCTGATCCAGGAAGGTTATGACCAGCTTGATGCAAGCCGCGCCCAGATGGAACAAATGCGGCGCGAGTACGAGCAGCGGTTGACAAACATTGAAGCTGAATCCCGTGAAAAGATTCAAGCGGCGGTCAAGGAAGCGCAGGCCCTGCGGGATAATCTGATTGCGGATGCTCAGTCTCAGGCGTCAACAATTGTCGAGCAGGGGCGCAACCAGAGCGAGCGGGACCGCCAGAAGGCTTTCCTAGAGATGCGCTCGCAGATCGTGACGCTGGCCGTCTCGGCGGCGGGCAAGGTCATTGACGACAACTTGACCGACGTCCGGCAGACCAAGCTGGTAGACGACTTCATCGGCAGCCTCGGTACGGCTCCTGTGGCAGCCCCCAAATCAGGCGCGGCGTCGTACTCCGCTTCCAACGGCTCGGGGGCGGCATGAAAGATGTTCGTGTTGCCAGCCGTTATGCCGGAGCGCTGTTTGCAGTTGCCGAGCGCAATAGCATTTTAGATGCCGTGGCGACAGACTTAGAACTGATGCGCCGGTTTTTGGCCGAAGTGCCACGCCTGCAAGCGGTCATCATGGAGCCGCTCGTTTCCGACTCCCGCAAGTTCACCGTGGCCGAGGAAGCGTTCGGGGACCGGGTGACGGCATCGTCGCTGAACTTTCTGAAGCTGCTGATTCGCAAGCACCGGGAAGATTTAGTCGAAGAATGCGCCCGCGAGTTCCGTGCTCTGCTGGCCGAGCACAACAACACCGCCGACGCGGAAGCGTCCTCGGCAGTCCCACTCTCGCCGGAGCAGACATCGCGCCTGATCCAGAGCCTGCAAGCGCTGACGGGCAAAACGATCAAGCTGACGACGCAGGTGGATGCCACGCTTGTCGGCGGCGTCGTGGTCCGAATGGGCGATACGGTGATTGACGGCAGTGTGCGCGGCAAACTGGAGCGCTTGGAGCGCCAGCTTTTAGGCAACAATCTTTAGGCAACGATCTTTAGGAGACAAGTAACGTGGCAATCAAGCCGGAAGAAATTACCTCCATCCTCGAGCGCGAGCTGGAGTCGTATCAGTCTGAGACCGAAGAAGTCGGGGTCGGGACAATTTTGCAGGTCGGGGACGGCATCGCCCGCATCTACGGCCTGAAAGAGTGCATGGTCGGTGAGCTTTTAGAGTTCCCCGGCGGCATCCAGGGCATGGCCCTTAACTTAGAGGAAGACAACGTCGGCGCGGTCCTGCTCGGCTCCGAGACCGGCATCCGCGAAGGCGACACGGTCAAGCGCACCGGCAAGATCATCCAAATCCCTGTCGGCGAAGCGCTGGTGGGCCGGGTCGTGAACGCTCTGGGTCAGCCGATTGACGACAAAGGCCCGATTGCGGCCACTGAGTTCCGCCTGCTAGAAACCCGCGCACCGGGCGTTGTCGAGCGCCAGCCGGTCAAAGAGCCGCTGCAAACCGGCATCAAGGCGGTGGACTCGATGATCCCCATCGGGCGCGGCCAGCGCGAACTGATTATCGGCGACCGTGGCACCGGCAAAACTGCCGTCGCGCTGGACACGATCATCAACCAGAAGAACACCGACGTCTTCTGCATCTATGTTGCCATCGGCCAGAAGTCCAGCACCGTCGCCAACACGATCCGTGCTTTGGAGCTGAACGGCGCGATGGAATACACCTGTGTCGTGGCCGCCACCGCCGACGACCCCGCCTCCCAGCAGTATATCTCGCCTTATGCCGGCGCGTGTATTGGCGAATGGTTCCGGGACAACGGCAAGCACGCCCTTATTGTCTACGATGATTTGTCCAAGCAGGCCGTCGCCTATCGTCAGGTTTCTTTGCTGCTGCGCCGCCCGCCGGGCCGCGAAGCCTATCCTGGCGACGTCTTCTACCTGCACTCTCGCCTCTTGGAGCGGGCCGCAAAGATGTCCAAAGAACTCGGCGGCGGCTCTTTGACGGCGCTGCCGATTATCGAGACCCAGGCCGGCGACATCTCGGCGTACATTCCGACCAACGTCATTTCCATCACCGACGGCCAGATCTTCTTAGAGACCGACTTGTTCAACTCCGGCGTCCGCCCGGCCATCAACGTCGGCAACTCGGTGTCCCGCGTCGGCGGCAGCGCCCAGACCAAAGCGATGAAGGACAAAAACGTCGGCGGCCAGCTTAAACTCCAGCTTGCCCAGTTCCGCGAAGTCCAAGCCTTCAGCCAGTTCGCCTCAGACCTCGACAAAAGCACCCAGGCCCAGCTTGCCCGTGGCCTGCGCCTCGTCGAAATCCTCAAGCAGCCCCAGTACAAGCCGCTGCCTTTGGAGCAGGAAGTCCCCATCATCTACGCCGCTAACACCGGCGCGTTGGACGACATCCCTGTCGAGTCCGTCCGCCGCTTCGAGTCCGAGTTCCAGACGTTTTTGGCCGACAAATACCCGGAAGTCCCCGAAACCATTGCCCGCGACAAAACGCTGGCTGAAGGCACAGTAGACGCCCTCAAAAAAGCCATCGCCGACTTCAAGGCTCAGTTCAAGCCGTAACAAAGTCAAGCAGCTCAATCAATGCCCCAGCCATTTCCGGCTGGGGCTTTTTTGCTGTCAGAGTGTATAATAACGCTAGGAGGAACCTATGATGCGTACTTTGGAAGCCACTATCGATGAGCATGGAACCGTGCAGCTTCAAGAAGCTGTCACGCTCACCGGCCTGCACCGCGCATTCGTCACTATTCTGGACGAAGAGCCGCATCCCAACGCGACTGCCCTGCTCAGCGAAGCGGCTCTCGCCGAAGATTGGAACCGACCGGAGGAAGACGCCGCATGGTCCCATCTTCAGCCAGCGCAGTAGTCATGGTTCCGTTCCCGTTTTCCGATCTGTCCCGGACAGAGCTGCGCCCCGCCGTCGTGCTGGCCGACGCCGGACGCGGCGACTGGGTTCTCTGCCAGATCACAAGCAACCCTTACGCCGACTTCCGGGCCGTGCAGTTAGGCAGCGCTGACTTTGCCATCGGTTCCCTGCAAGTCACCAGCCACGCCCGCCCCAGCAAGCTGTTCACCGCGAATAGCAGCCTGATCGCCTCAGAAATCGGCACACTCAGTACCGCCGCCTTTGAGCGTGTGCTGCAAGCGATTACTGCCCTGCTTCAGCCTGCAATATGAAAGCTTCGCCGACTGTTACCAGCATGTCCCCGAAACCATCGCCCGCGACAAGACGCTGGCAAAAGGCACGGTAGACGCCCTGAAAAAAGCCATCGTCGACTTCAATGCTCAGTTCAATTCCTGACCAAGTCCAGCAAAGCCCCGGCCAGAAATGGCCGGGGCTATTTGCTTTAAAACGCCGTTTGCGGCTATAATACGACAGCAGGAAAGCATAGCATGACTTACCCCTTCAGCGAACAGACTAAAATGGAGCAACTTGTTGGGTTGTTGCAAGCAACACCACCTGCAACGGACGAGCAAGCTTGCTATGTCTACGACCGGCTTATTGTTAGCCTGAGCGCACCCGGCGCGGCTCTAGGCTTCTTCGCAGGTGCAGCCCGGATTTGCCTCTTACGACCACATTTAGCGAAGCGCGTGTTGCGGATGCCGATTGACGCTCTGGTATGTCTCGGTATTGAAACGCCGGAGCAAGTGGCAGACTTCTTGCGAATGAACACATACGGAGCTTGGTTTGAGAAAGAGGCTGGACTCGATGGGATCAAATGGCTAGTTGATGAAGTGCCAAAGATGACGGACTTGTTGACGCTTCTTCTCGTGGAACAAATCGCGGTAAATAGCCCGGATAATGATTAAGTTGCTTGCGAGGCGCAATCTGGAACGAAGAATAATCACTGTACTTGATGCTTCCCCGGAGTTGGAAAGGCAACTGCAACGGGCGGCGCGGGCGCAGGGAACCGACATTGCGGCTTATGGTGAGGAGATAGTTCGATGGTACTACCAACAATTACTCGTGAAGAGTTTGATGTGCGGCTGGCACAGTCTACAGAGCAGATGCGGCAGAAATGTTTGACCCTGGAAGCGCAAGCAGCAGAGTTGGAAGACTTAATTGGCCGATATTCGGCAGTGCTGGAACGCTTGGAGGCAAACCAAGAGGACGCGCAGCAGAACACGCCGTTGGAACGGCGTGACGCCTTACGAACTCTTCTGACTGAGCTTGCTGAGCGTACTTCCGCAGTCGCGGCTTCCTTGTGATCCGAGCACGAGCAAAACGCATTGTTCGCACTGTGTACGCATTTCGCTGCGGCTATTGCGGCTTGCCGGAGTCGCAAGTCGGCTCGGAACTGACTTTTGACCATTTTCGGCCTCAATCGCAGGAAGGCAAGGACGATGTCGCCAACCTAGTCTATGCCTGTCACGCCTGCAACGAATTCAAAGGTGAATACTGGACGGAGGATGACGGAACCCGTCTGCTCCATCCGCTGATCGATGATCTTATCCAGCATATTGCTGAGGATACTACAAACGGTCAGCTCAAACCACTGACAACGCTGGGTCAAGTTTATATCGATCAGTTGCAGTTAAACCGTCCTCCTCTGGTTGCAAGCCGACTGGAGCAGCGGCGGCTGGTACGGATTGAAGGCCGCTTGGATGAGATGACAAAGACGCTTCAAGGAATTCTTGCAAAAATTCGAAAGATACAGCCGTAAAGCAAGTCACTGTCTAAAAACGTACTTTTTGTGCCATAATGAAATCAAATTGCCCTTGCTCTTGAATAGTCACCTCCCCGTAGCCAAACGGGGCCTCGGCGGGTGTGATGGCGCGTTCGGCTAATCCGATAAAGGCAGGGGACATTCTTACGGCCATTCAAGCACTGAGTCTACTCGGTGCTTTATTTGTTTCAGCAGGTCCCGGCTTTCCCGGTCCGGCTTGTTGTAGGGTCGGGCGATGGCACCGCAGATCATATCCACAAGCTGAATAAGATTGTTTCCCGTGGACTTTTGCGGGTCGCACTGCTTGATGTATCTGCCGAGGTCCAATCCGTTGACTTGCGCCAGCAGATCAGAGGATAGCTTTTTCTGAAAGGCGTTGCTGCCGGCTTCATCATACTTAATGGTGCAGGCGTCAAGCAAGCCTTTGTTCCTTGCGTGTTCCAGTGTTGCACAGAATGAAGCCAGCAGAAGCCCGGCATGGTTGTCTTTCAAGCTCTGAATGCGGCTCTTGTCGCAAACTGACGCGATGACTTGGAAGTCATGCTTTCCGACGGCCACAAAGAACTTTTCCCGCGTCCTGTCATCCGTCTTGGCAAAGTGAAACTCCATTGACGGCTTCCGCAAATCGGTTTTGAGCTGATCTATTGTGCGCCCGATATTTTGCGCTTCCTCTTCGCTGACAAGAACCATTGCAACCACAAAATAAGGCGAGGAGTTTCTATCGAACCGAAATCCCGTAACCCCTGACTCATCAATAAAACCAAGCATAATCTATTCTACCTTCCGCGTGTGTCTTGTAGAGATTAGCCGGCGGGATTGCAGATTGTCACGGACGATGAGAGCGACTATCCCGAAAGGGCAGGATTAATAGCAATGCACATCATACTTGACGTTTCCCCGGAACTGGAAGGGCAACTGCAACAAGCGGCAGCGTGAATTGACTGGGGAAGAACAAGCGAGCCTAACAACTTTGATTGACGCCGTGGAAATGGCAATCGCGCAGCGTTGGCAGGCACTCGCGGTGTTAGCGTCTGCACGGACTTTCGCGGGCGAAGATCACCCGCTAAGAGGGGCGTACTGATGAGCGAGTTGAAACCGCATACTGCCGATGTCAACGCAGCTCTCTGGGGCAAACGCGCGAGTGACTGGGCAGAGATTCAGGAAGCAACCTGCCGGCCGGTGTATCTTGCCGTGTTTGATCGCCTGGGTGTGCATCCGGGAAGTGCGCTCTTCGATGCCGGCTGCGGGGCGGGAATGGCGGCGCAGATCGCCGCAGAGCGGGGCGCAGTCGTAACCGGGCTGGATGCGTCGTCCGATCTGCTGGCAATCGCCCGGAAGCGGGTTCCGGCGGGGGACTTTCACCTGGGTGAGCTGGAACGCCTGCCGTTCCCCGACGACAAGTTTGATCTTGTGACGGGTTTTAATTCATTTCAGTATGCGGGTAATCCCGGTGTTGCACTGAGCGAAGCCCAGCGGGTGGCAAAGCCGCAGGCGACCATTGCAGTCATCACCTGGGGGCAGCCGGAAGGCATGGAGGCCGCTGCTTTAGTGGCCGCGCTGAAGCCTCTTCTGCCGCCTGCTCCCGCTGGTGCGCCGGGGCCGTTTGCTTTGTCGGAGGAGGCCGCGCTGCGTGCCTTTGCGGCGGAAGGCGGCCTGGAAACGGTGGAAATCTTTGATGTCAACTCCCCCTGGCATTATGACACCCTGGCGGCTGCGCTGCGCGGGCTGATGTCGTCAGGCGTCGCCGCTCGCGCTGCTGCCGCTTCGGGTGAAGAAGCTGTCAATGCGGCGCATAGAAAAGCGCTTGAGCCGTTTCGGCAGGCGGATGACAGCTTCAAAATCCAATCCACATTTCGATGCCTTATCGCTCGCGCATAAGAGATAGGAAAGTGACCGATGCTTAATCTGAGAATGACGAGATAGGCAGAGACTTTAGCTGGGTATAGTGTAGCTAAAGAAGTGTTCGCAGCCGTGTTTGCAGTCCAAAAGTGAATTTCGCTGGGGTGAAGGAGAGTAACAATGCGTTTGCCTATTTTCATTTTCTGTGCGGCCTTGACCGCCCCGATGGCCGCAGTGCAGGCCGCGCCGGTGGCTGCGGCGACTGCGCCGGCGGTTCTTGCTAAAGGAACCCCGATCTCTCTGCGGCTGGAGACGGACCTGCAATCCGGGCGGGATAAGGCGGGCAAGATTGTCTTGTTCACCGTGAACCAGAATGTTTACAGCAAAGGCCATGTGCTGCTGCTGGAAAAGGGCGCTCCTGCCCGCGGCCATGTCACGGAGTCAGACGGACGCGGCGCTTTAGGCCGGGCGGGCAAACTGGAGTTCACCTGCGACTATGCGCTGGCCGACGACGGGACACACGTTCCTTTGGATTTAGTAGTGACGCCACAGGCCGGCGAGAGGGCAGGCGAGGAAACGAACAGCCTCTCGGCGTCTGTGACCACCGGCGGACACGGCTACTATAACGAAGGAGCCGCTACCGACGAGTACTACCGCAATCGCTTTGCCGACGGCGTCTCGCCGGACTATAACGGCAGCGAGTTCGGCCCGGACGACTATTACCCGCGTTCCGGTGCTGCGGTAGGCGTGACCCTTGACCCTGGGCGCGTTCTGGGAAGCGGGGCGACGGTGACAGCAGAGCGGGGACAAGAATATGATGCGTCTGTCGCCGCTGACACGTCCTTAACAGCCGCCGCCTCTTCCGCGACTTCCTCTTCCGCGACTTCTTCTCCTGCGCTCTCTTCTCCTGCGCTCTCTTCCGAGCAGTTGTTTACTCTGAAGGACAAAACACAAATTATAGGCGTCCTTGCTGGGTTCGACGGGAAAACATACACGGTGACGACGCTGACCGGCCGCCGCAGCATTCCCGCCGATACGGTGCAGTCCATCCAGGCCATAGCGCCGGTTCCGTCGGACAAGGAGAAAGAATAACCCGCATGACCGAACCGCGATTGATGAACAGCTTGACGAAATGGGCGGAAACGCTGGTGGGGTATAGCCTGGATTTGCAGCCGAAGGAGCAGGTGCTGATCCGTGTTGACGAAGCGGCGATCCCATTGGCAAAGGAAGTTTACCGGGCGGCGCTTGCGGCGGGGGCGTACCCGTCGGTGCAGGTGACGGTGGACGGTTTAGACGAAATCTTTTTAACGACAGCCTCCGACGATCAGCTTGAGTGGGTATCGCCAACACGAAAGCTGGAATACGAGACAATGGACGCGCTGTGCTCGATTTCCGGGCCGTCCAACACTTCTGCACTGGCAGGCGTCGCGCCGGAAAAGCAAGCGCTGGCGCAGCGGGCGAACCAGGCTATCCGAAAATCACTGTTTGAGCGGTCTGCTATCGGTAAAGCTAAATGGAACGTGACTCTGTACCCGACGCAAGGGGCGGCGCAGAACGCCAAGATGTCGCTGACGGACTACGAGGCGTTCTTGTTGAAGGCCATGCTGCTGGACCGGCCGGACCCCGCCGCTGCCTGGAAAGCCTTTTCGGATGAGCAGCAGCGGTATGTGGACTATCTCAGCCATGTCGAGACGCTGCGGTTTGTCGCTGTAGACACAGACTTAACCATGAAAGTCGGCGGGCGCAAGTGGGTCAATTCCGACGGTCACAAGAACTTCCCAAGCGGCGAAGTTTTCACCGGCCCGATTGAAGACAGCGTCAACGGCGTCGTGCGGTACACGTTTCCAACCGCGCATCTCGGGCATGAAGTGGACGACGTGCGGCTGACATTTGCCAACGGGCGTGTCGTCAAAGCCGAGGCGGCGCGTGGCTTAGACTTCCTCAACACCATGCTCGACAGTGATCCCGGCGCACGGATACTTGGCGAAGTGGCGGTCGGCAACAACTACGGCGTCCAGCAGTTCACGCGCAACACGCTTTACGATGAGAAGATCGGCGGGACGTTCCACTTGGCGCTCGGCAACTCGTATCCCGAGACTGGCGGCACGAATGTCTCGGCGGTGCATTGGGACATGGTCTGCGACATGCGCCCCGATGCCGGCGGCGGAGCGATCTACGCCGATGGTGTTCTCATCCACGAAAATGGGCGTTGGAAGATTTGAAAAGCCCCCGGTTCCAGTAACGGGTGCGGGGACTTTACTGCGCGTCGTTGAGGGCATCCAGCATAGGGAACGTGCGGCCTGCGATTTTGGGGTCAATGCGGGTAGCTTCCTGGATGGCGATACGACCTGCTTCCAAATCACCGCGCTTTCGCAGGGCGTAGCCTAGATTGTAGTGCGCCCAGGCATGGGCAGCGCGAAGCTGGATCGTGCGCCGCCACTCGGCAATGGCAGCGTCGTACCGCTGCATCTTGTACAGAGCATTGGCGAGGTTGAAATGGGCCTGGGCAAACTCCGGGTCAGACTGCACGGCCTTCTGCCAGCAGGCCAGCGCCGCGCCGATCTGGCCCTCGTTAGAAAGCATAACGCCGAAGCTGAAGTTTGCCCACGGGTCGTCCGGGTCCAGGCGCAGCGCTTCGTGCATTTCGTTGAATGCGGCGTCGGCCAGCCCTTTGATATACAGCGCCGCGCCGAGAAGCTGATGCGGCTCGGCCTGTTTCGGGTCGCTTTTGATGGCCCGCTCCCAGCATTGCATCGCTTCGTCTAATCTGCCCTCAGACTGATGCGCCAGCCCCAAATTAGTCTGTGCGTTGATGTCTTCCGGGTCATATTCCAGCGCCTGCCGGTACTGGGCGACGGCGGCTTCTTTTTGACCCTGCTCGTGGTAGACCGAAGCCAGGTTGTGCCGGGCAATACTCAGCGTCGGCTCTAAATCCAGCGCAATCTTCCATTCGTCAATGGCCCCGTCTACGTCCCCCCGCTGGTACAGCGCCGTGCCATAGTTGGTGCGGGCATACGCATATTCGGGCGCGGCTTTGACGGCTTCCAGCCACTGCCGAAACGCCTCGTCGTCCTGGCCCTGACGCCGCAGCGCCAGGCCAAGATTGTTACGGGCCACACTGCCGCTGGGATCAAGACGCAAAGCCGATTGATAGGCCGCCACTGCCGGGCCGAGCTGGTCCATTTCCGCCAGTGCATTTCCCAGCAAAACATGCGCTTCGCTGCTGCTTGGGTCAAGCTGGATGGCTTCCCGGTACTGGATGACCGCCGCATCGGCCTGTCCCCGCGCCAGCAGCGCCCCGGCCAGCATCAGGCGCGAGGCGGCATCCGACGGCGCACGCTGAACGGCTTTGCGGCAGTTTGCGATCACCGTGTCCATCTCGGCTTTCGCCCGCAGGGTCCGGGCCGGCATGAACTGCGTGCTCTGCTGCTGGGCTGGAAGTATCTGGCGCATCGGGTTTCTTTTCTCAGCGGATGGAATATTCAACAGAAACGACGGCAGTGATGTTCTTTTCCAAAGACGATGTGTCGTCTTCATTGCCGCTGTCGGAGCTGGAAGACGCATACAGCGGCGTGATCTGCGGGACAAACATGTTGGCGGCCCGCACGTCGCCCAGCCGGCACCCGGCGCTTTCAGCAATCTGCTCGGCTCGGTCGCGGGCGTTTTTCGCGGCTTCGGCCTGCATGCTGACCTTTAGCTCGCTCAGCTTCGTGTACAAGTAAAGGGGCGTGTCAGACTTGAACGGGATGCCCTGGCTGATCAGCTCGGTGGACTGCCGGGACAGCCCATCTACCAGGTCCACGGAATGTGATTTGACTTCAATGGTCTGGCTCAGCGTGTAGCCCGTGATATGCGTGGTCGCGACATACTGCCCCGTGCGCGGGTTCTTCACTTCTTCGTAAATCGGCTCTTCACTGACTGCGTCTGGGGTGACTTCCGCTGCCGGAACGCCTTTGCCGATGAGGTACGCGCGGACTTTGGCGACATTGGCTTCCAGCGGCGTGTAGGCTTCCGCAATCGTTGGAGCGCTTTGCGTCAGGCTGCCGTTCCAGATAATAAAGTCGGAGCGGATGGGCTTGCGGGCGGAGCCGTCCACATGGATTAATTCGTCTTTGCTGCGAATTCGTACCATCGAGCGCGTGATCAGTCCGGTGCAAAGGATCAGCGTCAGGCAGACCAACGCGGCCCCGACCAAGTAATAAAACGGACGCGACTCACGCATGACAATCCTCCAACAAGCAATTAGAACAGTCCCGTAATTTGCCCGGACGCATCCACGTCAATATCCAGCGCGGCGGGATGCTTCGGCAGGCCGGGCATGGTCAAAATATCGCCGGCCAGCGCGACCACAAAGCCTGCGCCGGCGGAAACAGTCAAGGAGCGGACATGAATGTGGAAGCCGGTCGGCGCACCCAGCTTTGTTTTGTCATCAGACAGCGAGTTCTGCGTTTTGGCAACGCACATCGGAAGCTGACCGAAGCCGTGCGCTTCCAGCCAGGCGATCTGTTTCTCCGCGTCCGCACTGAACTCAACCCCGTCCGCGCCGTAGACTTGCGTGGCAATCGCGTTCAGCTTGCCTTTGATCGGCAGCGCCGCGTCGTAAATCGGCTGGAACGCGCTGGGCGTTTCCAGGGCATCCAGCACTGCCAGACCCAGCGCCCGCCCGCCTTCGCCGCCTTCGCCCCACACATTGTTGACCGCAATGCGCCAGCCGTTTGCCTTGCAGTGCGCGACCACGGCTTCTACTTCGGCGGGCGTATCAGACGCGAACGTGTTGACCGTGACCACCACAGGAACGCCGATCTGGCCGACATTCGCCGCATGGCGGTCTAGGTTCGGCAGGCCGCGCTTCACAGCGGCCACATCTTCGCGGTTCAAGTGGGTCTTTGCGACCCCGCCGTGCATCTTGAGGGCGCGGACCGTCGCAATCAGCACTACGGCGTCCGGCGACAGCGCGGGCATTCGCGGCGCGGCGACAATGTCGCAGAACTTTTCAAAGCCTAAGTCCGAGCCAAACCCGGCTTCGGTCACAACGTAATCGCCGAGCCGCAGGGCTAATTTCGTTCCCAGCACCGACGAGCAGCCGTGGGCGATATTGCCGAACGGCCCGCCATGCACAAACGCCGGCGTTCCTTCCAGCGTCTGCACCAAGTTCGGCTTGATGGCATCCCGCAGCAGCGCGGTCATCGCGCCCTGAGCGCCAAGATCCGATGCGGTAATCGGCTGGCCTTTGACGGTTTGCCCGACCACGATACGCCCCAGCTTTTCCTTCAGCTCCGCCAGCGACTCGGACAAGCACAGGATCGCCATGACTTCCGATGCCACCGTGATCTGGAACCCCGACTCGCGCGGGTAGCCGTTCGCCTTGCCGCCTAGACCGATTACCATATCACGCAGCGCCCGGTCGTTCATATCCAAGCAGCGCTTGTGCGCGACTGTTCGCACATCTAAGCCTAGCGCATTGCCGGAGTAGACATGGTTGTCGGTCATCGCCGCCAGCAGATTATTCGCCGCCCCGAGCGCGTGCATGTCGCCGGTGAAGTGCAGGTTGATGTCTTCCATCGGCAGCACCTGCGCGTAGCCGCCGCCCGCCGCGCCGCCTTTCATGCCGAACACGGGGCCAAGCGACGGCTCCCGGATGGCGGCAATGGCCCGCTTGCCTAGCCTGCACAAGCCTTCCGCCAGGCCGATGGTCACCGTCGTTTTGCCTTCGCCCGCCGGGGTCGGCGTGATGGCCGTGACAACAATCAGCTTGCCGCGCGGCGTCCCCCCGGCCCCCAATAATGGGGGAGACAAGAGTCTCTCCAAAGCCGGCAGGCTGACCTTGGCCTTGTCGCGCCCGTACAGCTCTAAGTCATTGGCAGACAATTCTAACTCGGCGGCAACGTCTACAATTGGGCGGGGCGTGACGGAATGGGCGATCTCTAAATCAGTCGGCATGTCTTATTGCTTTCTCGTAGGGACGAGGGAGTAAATTCCCTCGCTGGAAGGCGCTCAGAAGCGCCGCGCGTCCAGGGGACGCAGGAGAAGACCATCCTAATCTGTATTCTGTACCCTGTACAGGCGGTGTTTCCGAACATCTTCCAGCGAGGGAATTTACTCCCTCGTCTTCTTATCTTTTACCTGGCTTCATTCGGATAAATCTCGATGTGCGAGCCTTCGGCCAGCACTATGGACTCGGGGTCGTGCTTCTGCAAAAACGCCCACTGCAGGCCATAGACATAGGCAAAGTCAATGTTTATCGCGTACTCTTCCACGGGGTAGACGCGCCACGGCGGATGCCAGACCCGAAAGCCTGTCACTTTGCCGCCGAAGCGCTGATGGTTAAAGCCCGCTTCCTGCTCCTTCACCCAGGTCTCAAAGCTGTTCTCGGGCGGCAGCCTCGCCGGTCCCAACGCTGTGACCGCCACCATCTGCTTCTTGCCATCCACGATGAAATCATGCCGCACCCGGCGCACGTCGCCGACTTGCGTCACCCGGCTTGTGATCGGAACCGCCGTATACGGCTCATTGTATAATAGTTTTGCCAGCCTGCACACCAGCGGGTTCGGGGCCAGCTCCCGCACAAATACGACTCCACGCTGCCCGTGCTGCGTGACATAAATCCGCAGGTTGAACTCCGGGAAATCGCACAGCGAAGGGGGGTAGGGGACACTCCACCCCAGCACCCGCGCCTGCGTGAAATCAAACGCGACCAGGCTGCACCACGCGCTCCCGTCCCAGCGATCCAGTTCCAGCCCCGGCGGCAGATACGGCAGCAGTACGTCATCGGGAACCGCATACGACATCAAAATCAAATCCGACCAAACCGCCGTCAAAAATGGAGTCATGCCGCGAAATTTTTAAAATGTTCCGCTAAAGGTCTTTTCATGCTTCGTCTTTCCCCATACTTCCTGCTGCAACACTCGCGCCACTAAGTCTGAGAGATACTCTTCCACCGAAATGCCCTTTGCCTCGGCCCTTGCCCTCGCAATCTGTTCGATTTCCAGCGCGAGTTTTATCGTGATGCTCACTATTGACCCTGTTTATCAAACGGAACCATGACATAACTGTCACGGCTAATCAGCCTTCGGCTAAGAAGTACCGCTTCGCGGGACTAAGAAAAGACCAATTCTAACCCCGCGAAGCGGTGTTTTGTAGCGTCTGCGCTGAATAGCCGTGCGTTTCAACGCATGGTCCTCATTCATCCCGAACCGCTAGGCGTAACGCTTCCAAAACCAGTTCTCCGGCACTGACGACATCCTCGGCATAGCCATAGGTGCGAGACCAGGGAGCATCCACAGAAAAAGCGATCTCGTATCCCGCCGGAACTGCCATCATCTCGCTTTCGGCATGAATCCTGATCATTTGGTATTTTGATGTGTTCTTATCGTTCAGCACCAACCCGAACATAGAAGTAAACGCATACACATCCGGGCCGACGACTTCGTCTTCCAGATGTTCAACCAGCTCTGCCATCATCCAGCATATCTTTACTGCCTTTGGCGTGCTCGCTATGTCAGGAGAAGTCGCCAGCTCCCAATATCGCCGTCGAAAATTTTCCCCTTCACGACCTGAAATAGGAATGAGGCGCATCTTCTTGTTACTCCTGCACAATCGGCAGCGCAAACGCGCGGAGCCATTCCTGTAATTTGGCGACGCGGGCGGGCTGCTCGGTGGGAATGACGATGGGGCGGCCTCGGGTATCTATGACGAGGCCAACGACACCGCCTTCGACGGGGACGGTGCGGGATTTGCCTTTGCCGGCCCCGACGTCAAAGCCTTTGGCGGGGGAAAGCGTGGCTTCGTCGAACTCGCCGGCTGCCATCGGCAGGACGCGGAGCTGGCCGAAAGGAACGACTTCGGTCTCGCGGTTCTTGAACGAGACGGTCAAACACGGCTCGCCGTCTTTGGCCGTGCCGATAGGCGCGAGAGAGTCGCCTAATTTAATCAAGCAGTCGCGCTCAAATACTTGGGTGGCGGCTTCGGGCAGGATAGTGGATAGGACGCCAAGCTGGGGCATCATAAAAATGGAGTCCACGGCCAGCATGGTCACGCCTTCGGGCAGGTAAGCGTCCAGCATCATCAGCGCGGACTGGGCGCGGTGGGGGGCATGAGACAGGACGCCGCCGCTGCCGACAATCATGTTAAGCTGCATCATCTCGACCAGCGTTTTGCCGGTGGCTTTATCAAGCTCCATGCCGGACTCGGTGTGGCCGCCTTTCAGGCCCCGCGCCAGCGATTTGTGATGGTCAAACGCTAATCTTAACGCCTCGCGGGCGACGGCCTGCTCGATTTGCAGGTCTTTGAGGGTCTGCGGGATCGTGGTCGGGCGGATCATCTTGTTGCGGAGCTGATTGCGGAGATAGGCGTCATCGGCCTCAAACGGAATCCAGCGGGCGATGCTGGGTAGGCCCGCTTCGGTCAAAACATTGCAGATGGAGTAGGACATGCCGAGATTGGCCGAAACGGTGCGGACAAAGTTGTTATTGAACACCGAAAACACATCGGTGGTCGCCCCACCGATGTCCACGCCCAGCACGTTGATACGCCGCTCGGCGGCAATGGTTTCCATGATCTTGCCGACGGCGTTCGGCGTGGACATGATGCCCGACGAGGTCCAGGTCATCAGCTTGGCGTAGCCCGGCGCCTGCTGCATGACATGTTCCAAAAACAGGTCGTGAATGGCCTCGCGGGCCGGCCCTAGGTTCTCCCGGTCCAGCGTCGGGCGCAGGTTCGCCACTTCGCGTAAATCTACCGTCGTGCCGACGATCTCTTCGACAGCCTTGTGCGCTTCCACATTGCCCGCGTAGATGACCGGCAGCTTAAGGCCAATGCCGAGACGCGGCTTGGGGTCGGCAGACCGCAGCATTTCGGCCATTTCGGTCAGGTGTGTCACCGTGCCGCCGTCCGTGCCGCCGGACATTAAAATCATGTCGGGCCGCAGGGCGCGTATCCGCTCGACTTTTTGATATTCTTTGCGTCCGTCGTCTACGGCGATCACGTCCATGATAATTGCGCCCGCGCCGAGTGCCGCCCGCTGGGCCGACTCTGCGCTCATGGACTTGACCACGCCCGCGACGGTCATTTGCAGCCCGCCGCCCGCCGACGACGTGGAAAGATACAAATCCACGCCCCGCCCATCGGGCAGCGTTGGCGTGATAATCTTGCCCTGATCGTCCAGGATCGTCCGCCCGGACAATTCTTCGATCTCCCGGGCGGCATTGGAGACGCCCACCGTGACATCATCAAACGGCGCTTCCACCGTCGTCGGCGCTTCTCCGCGCGTCGTCAGCCGGTACTCATCGCCAACGAGTTCAATCAAAATGCACTTTGTCGTCGTGCTGCCGCAGTCGGTCGCGAGTATCGTTCGGATCGTCGTTTCTTCAGGCATGGGTGTTCCTTTTGTTCTCAGTTTGCAGCAAGCGCAGGGCTTTTTGCCACTCTGGCCCCAGAAACCGTCCACTGGTTTTCGCGTATCATTTCTTCTAAACAAGCGCGGCAAACATTGATTTGAACGCGCCCAGGTACAGCCCACACGGCGGTGATCGGTGCCGGGCTGAGAGCGGTACAATACGGCGTTTGCACCGTGCATTCACCCAGCATGACCACACCGCTTGGTTCAATTTCGGTCATCATTTTTCTCCCTTGTGTACGCCAACCAGTCAATCAAGCGATCTCGTGCGTCTTCAATTAAATCTTC
This sequence comes from uncultured Armatimonadales bacterium, assembly GCA_964241935.1. Classification (GTDB taxonomy): domain Bacteria; phylum Armatimonadota; class Armatimonadia; order Armatimonadales; family Capsulimonadaceae; genus JANXMY01. The sequence continues at coordinate 14,846 of CAXSZN010000047.1, read as the reverse complement.
GCGGTCTCTTAGGCTTAACACCGAAGTGAATGAAGCTCGAAGACTGGTTTCCGCTTCGTCCACATAGCTGCCCGGCGGGCTGAACGGTCTGTCGTATCCCGCTTCAAGCCGCTCGGCGTGAGCGATTTCGTGTGCCAAGCAGGCCAAAGCGGACAAGCGTGAATTGGCGCTCATGCCCTTGCCTGGAAAAGCATCCGCGCATAATACGGTCGTGCCGGACTCTTCAATGAAACGAGTCTGTGAACCGTAAGTATGCGCGACTGACGTGTCCAAAATGCGCGGCTTGGCCCCGCATAAGACAGCCCACGCTTGCACACAATAAGAAATTTGAGCTTCATCAAGCCCTATCTCATTCCGGCTGCCTAACATGCTTTCAGAATGTTTTGATGCCTCTCGTTCACGTCAAACAAGGCGTGTGATTTCAGGCCGAGGCGCTCGCAGGTAGCGGTACGGCAGCAGTGCTTTCAGCGGCACTGCGCGGATGCCTTCCTCGGTCCTGAGAACCACTTCAATGTCAGGGCAATAATCGGCAAGCACCTCCTGGCAGCGCCCGCAGGGCGCGATGACGCCGCGTTCCCTGTCGGCGACCGCCACCACCGCCAGCGGCTTCGCCCCGCCGCCTTCGGATACCAGCCGGGCCAGCGCGACAATCTCCGCGCACGGCCCGCCGGTAAAGTGGTACAAGTTCATGCCGCTGTAAACCCTGCCGTCGCCGGCATAAATAGATGCCGCGACTGTATGGTTGTCGCCGTCCTCGCTTCGAGCCAGCATTTCCGACGCAGACTGAACGAGGCTGTCTATAATGGCTTGGTCAAGCATAAAATAGTAGCTTTGCTGCAATGATATGGCTGGAATCCCCGGATTGGAAATCCGGGTCTTTTGCCAAGCGATTGTCCGCCTGCGCGGACAGAAGAATTAGCACACAAGCTGTATCTGTCTTATGTCTGCGAAGGCAGACAATCACTTGCCAAAAGACCCAGTCTTTAGACCAGGGAAATCTTCTCATTGTAGCACAATCGCCGGGATAAATCGGAGCAAGGCCGGGTGGAAGCGGAACCGTCTGCGCGGCTTAGGTGTTACCGCCGTATGCCTATTTTAGAAACTCCCCCACAGTCCGTTCAAGAAGCGCTGAGTCAGCCGCGTGATCCGCACCAGCGTGAGTACACGCCGGAGCCGCGCCTGACGCTGCGGGCGGACCTGAATAAAGACGGACAGTTCGGCGAGCGCTGGCTGGTCGTGGACCAGACCCATGTGCGCGTTTTACGGGCGTCGCCAAACGGCCCGGCTCCCGTCGAGCTGGACGTTCCGATTGCAGACATCAAAGAAGCGAAAGCGGAAAGTTTGGTCGGCAGCGGCGCTTTGCGATTGACCCTGCGGGACGGCTCGGTGCGGGAAGCGGTGCGCTATACCCTGAGCGCGGCCCCGGCGTTTCAGGCGGCGGCGCGGGTGCTGGAAGCGTATGCCAAAGACGAAGAGCCGTCGGACTCGCTGCTGGCGGACTTTGACACCAAGAAAGCCTGCGGCAAGTGCGGCGACCCGCTTCCCGATGACACCAATGTCTGCCCGAAATGCGTGGACCGCAAAGCGGTTCTGCTGCGGCTGCTGTCGTATGCCGTGCCGTACAAGGTTCGCGTTGTCATCATCACGCTTCTGATGCTCGCCGGCACCGGCGTAGGTCTAATCCAGCCGATCTTCCAGCGATACCTGCTCGATGATGTTCTTGTCCCGCATAAGCACGAAAACTGGATCGGCTTGTTTGTCCTCGGGCTGGTGGCGTTTAACATCCTGAATATCGGCATTACGATCTGGCGGTCGCGCCTTGTGATCTGGATGTCGAACCACATGGTTCACACGATCCGGGTTCAGGCCTACAATCGTTTGCAGGCGCTCTCGCTGGGCTACTACGATAAGCGCCAAACAGGGTCGCTGATGTCGCGGGTCACGCAGGATGTCAATGAGCTTCAGGACTTTTTGGCTCAGGGCATCACGTTCTTTCTGGTCAACACGCTGATTATCGCCGGCATCATGGCCGTGCTTCTTGTCAGCAACTGGAAGCTGACCCTGCTGGTCCTGATCCCGATCCCGCTGACGATTTACGCGACACGCAAAATCTGGCAGATGCTCCGGCTGCGCTGGCAGCGCCTCTGGCACCTGCGCGGAAACCTGTCGGCCAGTATCAACTCGGCCATTTCGGGTGTCCGCGTGGTCAAAGCCTTCGCTCAGGAAGGGCGCGAAGCCCAGCGGTTTCAAGCCAAGTCCTATGCACTTTTTGATGCGAATGTCGTGGTGCAGCAGTCCTGGAACACATACTTCCCACTGCTGTCCTTTGTGACGACTATCGGCACTTATGTGATCTGGTTCTACGGCGGCCGGCAGGTGTTCGCGAACACGAGCAACCTAGCAAGCCACGGCATGACCCTGGGAATGCTGAATATGTTTCTGGCGTATGTCGTCATGCTGATGGGGCCGCTGCAGCAGATGACCCAGATCGCCGACTGGCTTTCGCGCTCGACCGCCAGCGCCGAGCGGGTTTTTGAGGTTGTGGACGCCGAGCCGGAAGTCGCCGACGCCGCAGATGCAATCGCGATGCCGCACATGGAAGGGCGAGTGGAAATGGACGGCGTCTGGTTCTCCTATGATAAGAACCAGCAGACACTGGAAAACGTGTCTATTGAGGTTCAGCCGGGCGAGATGATCGGGCTGGTCGGCCACTCCGGTGCGGGCAAGTCTACGATAATTAACCTCTTGTCGCGCTTTTATGATGTTAAAGACGGGCGCATTCTGATTGACGGCGTAGATCTTCGCAAGATCAAAATGGAAGACCTGCGCCGGCAGATCGGTGTCGTGCTGCAAGAACCGTTCCTGTTCCCCGGCACGATCTCAGACAACATCGCCTACGCCAAGCCGGGCGCGACGCCTTTAGAAATCATGCAGGCGGCGAAAGCCGCCAATGCCCATGAGTTTGTCATGCGCTTTCCCGACGGCTACGATACCTATGTCGGCGAGCGCGGAGCACGTCTGTCCGGCGGCGAACGTCAGCGCCTCTCCATCGCCCGCGCGATCCTGCACGACCCGCGAATTCTAATTTTGGACGAAGCAACAGCATCGGTAGACACCGAGACCGAAAAGCAAATTCAAGAAGCGATGGCCCGGCTCATTCAGGGCCGAACGACATTTGCCATCGCCCACCGCCTGTCTACTCTGCGAAACGCCAGCCGCTTGATGGTCATGGAAAAAGGCAAGCTGGTCGAGCTTGGCACCCACGACGAGCTGTTAAGCAAACCTGAAGGCGTCTTCCGGCGCTTGGTGGACATGCAGCAGGAAGTCAACAAACTGAAAGATAACTTTGTGGAGTAGAGTCATGCCTAACGCTCAAGTATTTGACAACCCGTTTGCCGTGCGGGTACTGGACCCGGCGACCGTGCGGCTGTTCCGAACCCACCCGGAAGACACGACAGTCCGGGCAACGGTGGAAGGCGACCGGTCCTGGCGCGAAGTGCGGATCGCCCGCGCGTTCCCGCTGTCCGACCCGGACCGGTTTATCGGCCTGCGCGACGGCAGCGACAAAGACATCGGCATTTTAGAGACCCTGGACGGTCTGGACGCCGACTCCCGCTTGATTATTGACGAAGAGCTGTCCCGGCGCTACTTTACGCCGCAGGTAACGCGGGTGAACTTTGTCTCGGAGGAGTTTGGAGTAGTCACCTGGGAAGTGGAAACGACAAAAGGCCAGCGCCGCTTTTTGGTCCGCAACCTCAAAGACAGCTCGTATACCCTCGGTCAGAGCCGGGTGATGATGACGGATGTGGACGGCAACCGCTATGAGTTTCCCGATGGCCGCGCCCTCGGTTCGAAAGCGCTGCAAGTGCTGTCAAAGATTATGTAGAAGCACGAGTGCAACACAGGAAAAGCCCGCCGAGAACATTCTCGGCGGGCTTTTTACACTTATTTTTCAGACCGAGCGGCGACCTGTCAAGAACTGGTATAGGAACACAATTACGGCGATGACTAGAATGATATGGATCAGTCCACCACCAATGTGCAGCAAGAACCCAATGAGCCACAGGGCGACTAAGACGGCCCCGACTAAGTAAAGTAAACTTCCCATTTATGCGCTTTCCTCCTTTGAAGGTACCTTCACTATTCCCACTTAAGGCTGAATTAAACCGTCCAAGCGTGCTGTCCCCGAGAGTACCAATTGACTGTTCGTGACACGCGCGTCCGTCACCGTCAGCGGCGCTTTCAAGCCCGATAAATCTAACACAGGATTTAGCTCGTTTACCGCCAAGTTGATGAGACTCGCCGGCAGCGGCACGCCGCCGACTTGGGCGTTCTGAGCGACAAAATCAAGCTGGCTTGGGTCATCCATGTCTGGCCGAAACAACCCGGAAAGAACCGCCGTTGTGTGCAGCTTCAGCACGTCTACGGGAACCTGCGCCTCGACAGCATCCGGCAGCAATGTGATGACAAGCCCTGGTAGGAGCGGCTTGGACCGGGCCAGGTAGCGGCTGAGATTGGCCTGCCCGAGAGACGCCGTGAACGCCGTCGTGCCGATGTGCGACAGCCGCCGCGTTTGAGTATTAAAGGACACATCCTGCGCGTCAAGTGTGAGCGTGTCCAGAGTCACCTGCGGCGCAAGCTGAACGTCCTGCCCCTCGATATGCACGGCGCGGGCGCGGCCCCGAGTCAGCGCAAACGGGTCGCCGTCCACCTGAACGTCGTAATGCGCCGCCGGACCCAGCACCGACGGCAGTGCGTCCGCAATCTTGTGCGCCGCCGTTTCCTGCACCGGATGGCCGCAGCCGCACGCCGCAATGCCGACGGCAGCGCCGAACAATTTAAGGCGATTTGGGATCATAAGAACTGGAAACGATCACACTGTCTGCGCCAATGGTCTGCACCGCGGAGATCGGCAGGTGCGGCTTGCCGTGCAGGGCATTTGCGATGAGGCTGCCGGACAGCACCAAGTAGGGAACCGTGAAATTGACCGTGTCTACGCCGACATCTGCGACTTTACCCAGCACGGTTCCTTCGGGGTTCAGCACCGGCAGATTTTCGACAGTCTTTGCGGCAAGCTCGCCGGTCAGTGCCGAAGGGCCGTCCAGCAGGCCGGCTTCCGACTCCGTGGTCAGGGCGTCTTCTCCAATGCTCTGCACCTCGCCGGTAGGCAGGAACTTCGGCTTGGAGAAGATCGCGCCCCGGTCTACAAAGAACCCGGTAATCAGCCCTGTCGCCGGGTTGAATACAAGGTCGTCGACCTTGCCCAGCTTTTCCCCGCCTGCCAGCGTGACCACGGCCAATCCTGCCAGCTCGCGCCCTGTTTTTTCTGCCATTTGTGCTGCCTCTTTTATTGTACGTTTGTCGTGATTTACCCCGCTGCCTGCCGGGCGCAAACTCTGCGCTTCTAGTAGTCGTCCGGCAGCTCTTTGTCGGCAAAAATATCGGCAAGCTCCCCGGCTGCGGTCAGCCGGGCCAGGCCGATCTCGTACAGCTCCAGGCCAATCGCGACCGCCATGAGGCTTAACCCGGCCAGCAGCGGCACAATCCCCAGCACGCTCAGGCGCGTTTCCCGCGCCGATAAAATGACCGACAGGACTGTTCCGACAAACGCCAGCAGAGCCACCGAAAGCAGGGCGCTTGCGCCCCACATCAGCGTAATCCGGCGATGGTACAGGCCAAGCTGGCGCTTCAAGCTGTGCCGCCGGGCATGGCTTGTCGCGGCCAGGCGGAACTCGGCGGTCATCCGCCGCATCTGGTCCGACATGCTGCTGTACTTTCCGGTGTACCCCGACAGCAAAATCGCCGTAGTTGAGATAAGGCCGACCGGGGCGATGACAGTCCCGAGCAGACCCGCTAGGCTGGAAGCCTGAGAAACAACAGTGGCTGGCATAAAGTCTCCACAGGCAGGGCAAAAAGAAGGCCTCAGACTCCCCGCCGCAAGCGCCCCGCCATGAATGGCAGGTCTAGAGGCGAAGCGCCAGCCGCACGATGTGCGGAAGAACACGAAAGAATATGTCGTCGGCATTTCCGGTCGCAGCACTGGCTACCCGGAGGGCAGACCGGTTGGCGTCCGCGCCGCTAGACCTGCCATTCATGGCGGGGCGCTTTGATATGCTCCTATCCAGCCGGATAGATTGTCAGCAGCGTGACTTCGGGCGGGCAGCAGAAACGCATCTGCGGCCCCATCATGCCGACGCCGCGCGAGGTGTAGACGCGGTGGTTCTCCGCCTGCTGCAAGCCTTCCGGGTACTTGACGCCGTATTCCGGGCAGTGCAGGGGCGGCAGGCCGGGGATGCGGATCTGCCCGGCATGGGAATGGCCGGACAACTGAAGCGCGAACCCCGGCGGCGCTTCGTCGGCATAGTCCGGCTCGTGGACCAGCAGCAGTTTGAGGGCGTCTGCCGGCACACCCGCCATCGCCTGCACCGGGTTGATCGCAAATACGGAGCGTGACTCCATGCCGACGAGCCAGACGCCTTCTGCGCCCGGCAGGGGAACAGACCGGTTCCGCAGAACTTGAAACCCGGAAGCTGCCAGCGCTCCGGCGACTTCCGCCGAGTGGCCTGCCGCGTAGTCGTGGTTGCCTAGAATGGCAAAAACGCCGCGTGGCACAACGCGCAGGGCAGCAAGCGCCTCGGCGCTGGCACCGGCCCAGTCGGTATCCTGGCCGTTGGAGATATAATCGCCGGTCAAGAAGACAATGTCCGGCTTGAGTGCCAGCAGCATTTGGGCCGCATGGGCCGTTCGGGCCACCGACCGATGGTCCTGGCAGTGCAGGTCGGACAATTGCCCGATCTTCAGCCCCGATGCGGGCTGCGGCCAGCCGTCAATATGGATGTCATGCCGGGCGACTTCGGGATGAGCCGGCTCGATTGCGTAAGCATAGCCGGACGTGCCGAGGCTTGCAATGGCCGCCGCTGCCCCACGCTTTAGAAAGCGTCGCCGGCTTGGCGAGATTGGGGAATTAGGTCTTTTGCGGGCGGCTTTAAGTGTCATTCGGTTACCATTTCCCGCCGCCGCATCCAAGCGAACACGAAGCACAGACTCATCACGATCCCCGCGCACCAGTAGGGCGCTGTCACGCCAACATTCTTGTACAAGTATCCCGCCGCTGCTGGGCCGGTCGCCCGCGCCAGGCTGTCAAACGACGCCGACAGCCCGAGCGCCGCGCCCTGCGCCGTGGCCCGTTTAGACACCAGCGCCCGCAGCGACGGCGCGTTCAGGCCGCTGCCGATGGAGATCGGCACCATCGGTCCAATCAGCAAAATGGACAGCAGCGGGGCCAGCGGAAAGCACAAAAAGCCGAGCGCCATCAGCCCGATGCCGACCATGACCAGCCGCGCTTCCCCGTACTTCTTGACCAGCGGCCGGATCAATCCCCCCTGGATGACAACAATCAGCACCCCAATATACGCGAACACGCCGCCTGCCGCCGCAATGCTCTGCCGGCTGCTCAGGCCCGGCTCCAGATGCTGCTTCAAGTAAACCGTGAACGTACCTTCCAAGTTGCCGAACGCAAACGTCACAGCAAATGTCAGCAGGTACAAGAAGCCGATTGGGCCGGTCACGGCCCCGAGCATTGTCTTCAGACGCGGCCCAAACCCCGCCGGCGCTGTGGCGGCTGTTGCCGGGGAACGCGCCGGCTCCGGCAGGAACCGAGCGATATAGATCAAGTTGCCGAGCGCCAGCACCGCCGAGAAGTACAGCGGCCAGGCCAGACCAATCTGGCCGATTAAGCCGCCGAGCGCCGGGCCAAGTATAAAGCCGACCCCGAACGCCGCCCCGAGATACCCCAGTCCCATCGCTCGCAGATGCGGAGGCGTGATGTCGGCGGCATACGCCTGGGCGACCGAAAGCGACGCCGACGAAAAGATGCCTGCCAAAATCCGGGCTGCGAACTGCCCGGCGATGGTGTGTACGGACAGTCCGAACAGCGTGTAAAAGACGGCATCCCCAATCAGCGAGCCAATCAAAATCGGCTTGCGCCCGACTTTGTCCGACAAGCTGCCCCAGAGCGGCGCAAACAAAAACTGCATCAGCGCGTAGCTTGCGCCCAGCCAGCCGCCATATTCGCCGATGCGCGGGTCCTGAGCATTCGCAAGATGCAGGCCGCGCTGGACATATTCCGGAATCAGTGGAATAATGATACTGAAGCCCAGCACGTCAATCATCACCGCAAGCGCCAGCAGCGCCAGCGTGATATGCATCCGGCGGTCTTCGGGACTCAGCGCCTTTTTCGGGTTCTCTTTTTTCGGTTCCGTCGTTTCCGTCACACCGGCAGGTTCGGCCATGAAGAATGTCTTTCCAAACGAAGATTCGCCTTATTATACCCGGTCCGTTCCCCCGGCCCAAAAACTCTTTTCAGAAAGGCAGGATTCTTCCCAATCGGTGAGGAAAGCTCGCCTGCTATCAGCCCGGTCTCTTTGGCGTTCAGCCGCTGTTGTTTTATTTTTCCGTGCAGCGATTTGAGAGGAATGCAATTCTTATGGCTACCCCTGACAACGACAACCCGTCATCTGCCGCTGCTCCGCCGGCAAGTTCCGTTCGCCCTTCCTGGGAAACTGCCCGGCCTGCGCCGCCTCGCCCTCCCACTCAGCGTCCCACACCGGCCGTTCAGCGTCCTATACCGGCCCCGTCTTATGCGCCGCCCGCCGCCGCAGCCTATCAGGCACCCGCTTACCAGCCGCCCGCATACCAGCCGCCCGCAGACTTGACGGAGAACGTCAAGTACGACCTCGCCGGCAACCCCATTCCTGGCAGCGGCTCATCTGCCACCGCATTTCCGGCGGCAGCCCCGATGGCTCCGCCCTCGCCGTTTGGTTATTCGGCGGGTCCGGCGGCAGGAACGTGGCCGCCCCCGCCTGGCGGCGCAGGGTATGGGGCGCACGCTTACCGGAACAACTCCGGCGAGCAGAGCCACCTGCCGCCTGAGCTTGAGCGCCTGCGCTGGCACTGGGGCGCGTTCTTTTTTCCGATTTTGTGGACGAAAAAGCATGGCCTGACAACGATTGCCGGCATGCTGACCGGCGGCCTAGTGTTTCTGCGGGTCTTGCGTATGGTATTTGCGGCTTTCGACCCACTGCTTTACCTCGGCATCTGCGTCTTTTACGGCGTCGCGTATTTCGGCCTGCAAGTCTACGGCGGGCTGAACGGGCACAAGATCGGCTGGCGCAACCGGCATTTTCCGGGCGGTGTTGAAGAATACTTCAAGGTGCAGTCCGCGTGGATGTGGTGGGGCTTCGGCATCAACATTGTCGCGGTGCCGCTGCTGTACTTCGCCGTGTTCGCCGCGATCATCGCGGCGGCGTTCTCCGGCCATTCGCCGAATTCCGGCACTTACGGCAGCTACAACAACGGCAGCGGCAGTTACGGCAGTGGGTATCACCGCCATTACTACGGCAACGGCAGCGCTTCCGGCAGTGGAAGCACTGACAACAGCCCTGCCGGACAATAAAGCGTGATAACACGGCGCGATGCGAGGCTGCCCGGTGGAGGCTGTCGTCTCTACCGGGAGCAAGGCGACTGCATCGAGGGCGAACACAAGGTTCGCGCCCTACGTCCTGTCTCTGGGCATTCTTGTCTCCGGGCATTCTGAACCCGTAGGGGCGAACCTTGTGTTCGCC
>CAXSZN010000047.1:0-5123 GCA_964241935.1 uncultured Armatimonadales bacterium | reverse complement strand
TACATTTTCGGTTCTCTCTGCAATACATTTTCGGTTCTCTCTGCAATCGCTCTGCCGCCGGAAGCGTCCTGTTGACAAAATGCATGGCATCCACTACAATAAGACTCTATGAACACACGAGTCTTTCAGCGATGCGCGGCACTGTCCGCCGTGCTTCTTCTGCCTGTTTCACAGGCACATTCTCAGGGGCTGCCCCCGCCTCCGCCGCCTCTCGGACCGGGTGCAAACGCCCCGCAAAACGCAGGCCCGCCGCAGCTCCAGTTTCCGCAGCAGGACCCGGCGCTTAATCCGACCTTGCTGCCGCCTGCCGCTGTCCCCCTGGTCCTTATCCGTGTTGATGCCGCCGCCCGCCGTCACGACATCAGCCCGCTGATTTACGGCGTGGCGTTTGCGTCCAAAGCGCAGCTTCTCGCGCTGAATGCGCCGCTTGACCGCAGCGGCGGCAATGCAGAAACACGCTACAACTGGCGGCTGAATGCCTCAAACCACGCGAACGACTACTTTTTTGAGAGCATTGGAGACCAAGATGCGACGCCGGGCGCGGAAGCGGATGCGTTTGTCGCCGACAGCAAAGCCGGCGGGGCGCAGCCGATGCTCACCATTCCCATGATCGGCTGGGTCGCCAAGCTCGGCCCGAACCGGGCAACTCTGCCCGGCTTCTCGGTCGCCAAATACGGACCGCAGCAGAAAGCTGATCCTCAGCACCCGGACTTTGGAAACGGAGTCAAGCCTGACGGCAAAACTAACATCACCGGCAGTGACCCGAACGATGCCAATCTGCCGGCTACTCCGGAGTTCCAGCGCGGCTGGATCACGCACTTAACCGGCAAATGGGGAAAATCGGCCGCCGGTGGCGTCGGCTACTACCTGTACGACAACGAGCCGAGCTTGTGGCACAGCACCCATCGGGATGCCCATCCGGCGGGCGAGACGATGGATGAGCTGCGCGGCGACATCCTTGCTTACGGCGCGATGATCAAGGCGGCGGACCCAAATGTCAAGCTGCTGGGACCGGAAGAATGGGGCTGGCCGGGCTACTTCAGCAGCGGCGCGGACCTGCTGTACTCCGGCGCCCACAACTACCAGGGGCATCCCGACAAAGACGCGCACGGCGGCATGGATATGATCCCCTGGCTTTTAACCCAGCTTAATCAGCACCAGAAGCAGACCGGGCAGCGCCTGCTGGACTACCTGACGGTGCATATCTACCCGCAGGGCGGTGACGGCGGGGATGATGTTTCGCCCAGAATCCAGAGCCTTCGCAACCGCTCCACCCGCGCTTTATGGGACCCGAACTACACGGATGAAAGCTGGATCAAAGACAAAATCATGCTGATCCCGCGCCTGAGAGGCTGGGTGAACACTTACTACCCCGGTACGAAAATCGGCATCACCGAATACAACTGGGGCGCAGAGAAATCTATCGGCGGTGCGACCGCGCAGGCGGACATCCTCGGCATCTTTGGCCGCGAGGGCTTAGACCTCGCAACCCGGTGGACCACGCCGGATACGGCATCGCCGACGTTCAAAGCCATGCAGATGTACCGCAACTATGACGGCCGCGACGCAGCCTTCGGCTCTATCAGCGTTTCCGACACAGCGCCTGACCCCGACACGCTGTCGTCGTTTGCCTCCGTGCGCCGCTCCGACGGGGCGCTGACCATCATGGTCATCAACAAGTCGCTTTCCGGCCCGACCCCCGTGTCGCTGGCGGTGTCCCACTTCGCCGGGACAACGGCTCAGGCGTGGCAGCTCACCAGCGCGAACACAATTGCTCGCCTGCCGAACGCCGCCCTGCGCGGCGGCCAGCTTTCGGCGACGCTGCCCGCGCAAAGCATCACGCTGTTTGTGGTTGCGGCGCATTAAGAAGCCCCTGCGCCCAATAATGGGGGAGCATGACAGGATTAGGATAAGCCGTTCTTATTCCAAATCTGGCTCCCCCATTATTGGGGACGGGGGGACTCTTTTACAATCCCATCTCAGCTTTGACCTCGCCGAACATCTTGACCGCGAACGCTAAATCTGCCTCGGAATGCGCGGCGGAAATCTGGGTGCGGATACGCGCCTTGCCCTGCGGCACGACCGGGTATGAGAACCCGACGACATAGACGCCCTTTGCCAGCATGGCTTCCGAGACGCGCCCGGCCAGCGCGGCATCGCCCAGCATGATCGGCACAATCGGATGCTCGCCTGGCAGCAGCGTGTAGCCAAGCGCCGTCATGCCTGCGCGGAAGAAGCGCGTGTTGGCTTCCAGCTTGTCCCGCAGTTCTGTTGACTCCGACAGCATTTCCAGAACCGCCAGCGATGCGGCGGCAATCGGCGGCGCAAGCGTGTTCGAAAACAGGTACGGGCGCGAGCGCTGGCGCAGCAGCGAGACCACTTCCTTGCGCCCGCTGGTGTAGCCGCCGCTGGCCCCGCCCAGCGCCTTGCCGAGCGTGCCGGTCAGAATGTCCACGCGGCCCAAGACGTTCCGGTATTCGTGCGTCCCACGTCCAGTTTTGCCGAGAAAGCCCGTGGCGTGGCAATCGTCAATCATCACCAGGGCGTCGTAGCGCTCCGCGAGGTCGCAGATGCTTTGCAGGTCGGCAATCGTGCCGTCCATTGAAAACACGCCGTCGGTCGCAATCAGCCGCGTCCGTGCGCCCGCCGCTTCCTTCAGCTTTTCTTCCAGCTCCGCCATATCGTTGTGCGCGTACCGAAGACGCTGAGCCTTGCAGAGCCGGATGCCGTCAATGATGGAAGCGTGGTTCAGGGCATCGGAAATGACCGCGTCCTCCGGCCCTAGAAGCGTCTCGAAGAGGCCGCCATTGGCGTCAAAGCAGGAACCGTACAAAATAGTGTCTTCCGTGCCGAGGAACTCAGACAGCTTGGCCTCAAGCTGCTTGTGGATGCCCTGCGTCCCGCAGATAAAGCGCACCGACGCCATGCCGAAGCCCCATTCGTCGAGTGCCGTCCGCGCCGCCGCCAGCACCACCGGATGCTCGGCCAGTCCCAAATAGTTGTTGGCACATAAGTTCAAGACTTCCGGCCCGCCGCCGACCCGGACATGGCTGTCCTGCGGCGTCATAAGGACGCGCTCGTTCTTGAACAGCCCGGCCTCTTGAATGCCGCCAAGTTCTTCCGTTAATCGCTCTTTAATCGCCCCGTACATATTTCTGCCTTTCCAGCAAAGCACCACACATCAAGAAACCACGGGTTGAAACCCGAGGCTGAGAAAAACACCGTCCAGGGGACGGAGGATCGCAAATGCAAGTTATTCTTGTGTCGCCGCGACACTGTTCTGCGGAGCCTCGGGTTTCAACCCGTGGCCCTTTCTGCTTGCCTACTCCCAGTCCAAAATTACCTTGCCTGACTGGCCGGAACTCATCACTTCAAAGCCCTGCTCCCATTCGGCGACTGGGAAGCGGTGGGTGATGACGGGCGTAATGTCCAGGCCGCTTTGCAGCATGACGCTCATTTTGTACCATGTCTCGTACATCTCGCGGCCATAAATGCCTTTGAGGGTCAGCATGTTGAAGACGACTTTGTTCCAGTCCACATCAATCGGGCCGCTGGGAATGCCGAGCATGGCGATCTTGCCGCCGTGGCAGAGCGCCCCAATCATGCTTTGGAGGGCGGCGGGACTGCCGGACATTTCTAAGCCAACGTCGAAGCCTTCCTGCATTCCGAGCTGTGCCTGCACGTCATCTAAGCTGCCCGTCTTAACATTCAGCGCGACGGTCGCGCCCATCTTGCGGGCCAGCTCCAAGCGGTACTCGTTGATGTCGGTCACGACCACAAAACGTGCTCCGGCGTGACGCGCCACGGCGGCGGCCATGATGCCGATCGGGCCGGCCCCGGTAATCAGCACGTCTTCGCCTAAGACGGGGAACGACAGCGCGGTGTGGACGGCGTTGCCGAAGGGATCAAAGATCGCGGCGACGTCCAAATCCATGCCGGGGCGGTGGTGCCAGACATTGGACATCGGCAGAGAAATAAACTCGGCGAATGCACCGGGACGGTTGACGCCGACGCCGGACGTGTCTTTGCAGAGATGCCGCCGGCCTGCCAGGCAGTTGCGGCAGCGCCCGCAGACAACATGGCCTTCGCCGCTGACAACCTCGCCGGGAAAGAAGTCGGTGACATTCGCGCCGACTTCGACGATCTCGCCGACAAACTCATGCCCAATGGTCAGCGGCACCGGGATGGTCTTCTGCGCCCAGGCATCCCAGTGGTAGATATGCAGGTCGGTCCCGCAGATGCCGGTGCGCTTGACTTGGATCAAAACGTCATTAACACCGACAGTGGGGATCGGCACGTCTTCCAGCCACAATCCCGGCTCGGCTTTGTTTTTCCTCAGAGCTTTCAATGTCTCATTTTCCCGGCCCGACTAGTCCATCGGTCAGCATGGTCAAAAACGCATTGTCATCTACAGTCAGCGGCAGGTCCACCCGGCCTCGGCGGCGGCTGGATTCATAGGCAGCGAAGATGACTTCCGTAGACTGAAGCGCATACTTCGCAGACAGCAGCGGCTCGCGCCCTGTGTCCAGTGCGTCCAGCAGATCGGCCATGCCTCGGCCAATCGCGTCCCACGAATGCAGGTCATCAGGCTGGTCGATCACCTGCCATCCGCCGCTTTGGGCGTTGAAAAGGCGCAAATAAGGCGCGTCCCAGCGCACTTCCAGCATGCCCTCAGTGCCGATTAATCTATGCGCGGCGTCTTCGTGTGAATGCTCGCCGGTCGTCAGGTACGCCCGGACGCCGTCCTCAAACTGGAACTCGCATAGGCCCTGGCTTTCCATCGGTACGGCAAAAATCACATGGTCTTTGCGGCTGTCAATCTGTCCCATGACCCACTTCGCCGGCGCTTCATTATGGTAATAGAAGAACATATTGAGCCAGTGAGTTCCCCAGTCATACAGATCGCCGCAGTTGCCTTGAAGCTGGAGAAGTGTGCCGATCGCACCTTCGTCCAGCAGCTTCTTCGCCGTCTGGAACGGGCCTAAAAAGCGCCGCTGATGGTTGAACGTCAGCTTGACGCCGTTCTCCTCGCAGGCGCGAACCATCGCTTTGGCGTCACCCCACGTAGTCGCCATCGGCTTCTCGCAGTGGATGGCTTTAACGCGGCCCGACTGCGCTGCGCC
>CAXSZN010000046.1:17531-38987 GCA_964241935.1 uncultured Armatimonadales bacterium | reverse complement strand
GAAGCGGTACTTCGTGGCGTCTGCGCCCAATAGCCGTGTGTTTCAACACATGGTCCGGAAAACACATGGTTCCTAATTCTCCAACCCGCCGCGACAAGTTCCAGCCTCTTGATCTCAATCAGCAACAATTCTTGAACAACCTGAAGCAATAGTTATGCCAATCGCACCGTAGGCACTGCCGAAACCGTTAAGAAATATCTGAGCAGCACTTACGGTATCTTCTAGCATAAACAGCGATGGTCGTGTCAGAATTAGATTAAGTTCTGAGATCAACTTAGCAATAGCTGCTGGCTGGTTCATGGCGCAATCCTACTTCGCGAACACGACGCTGGACACGGTGCGGTCGCCTTCGTTTGTCAGGGTGAAGCGGCCCTGCAAGTCGCCGCGCACCAGAGATTCGACAATTTGCAAACCGAGCGAGTCGGTTTTCTTGATGTCGAAGCCTTCCGGGAGCGGGGTGCCGTCGTTCGAGACTTCCAAAGTGATCGTTTTGTCGTCTTCGCCAAGAGAAATCAAGATATCACCGTCGTCCATGCCTTCGCCGAAGCCGTGTTCAACCGCGTTCTGGACCAACTCGTTTAAGATTAGCGCAACAGAAGTGGCTTGGGCCGAGGGCAAAAGTATGTCTACGCCTTCAATCTTCATGGCGATATGTTTGTTGGGGGCCAAGATGCCCTGCTGAGTCGCCTGGATAATCTGCTCGGCGACTTTCTTGACGCTGATAATGTCTAAATCTTCCCGCGCCAAAAGCTCATGGACGGAGGCGATGGCGAGTATTCTATTTAAGGACTCGGTCAAGACCTGCTCGACGGAGCGCTGGCCGACATAGTGCATTTGCAGGCGCAGCAGCGAGGCGACCTGCTGCAAGTTGTTTTTGACCCGGTGGTGCATCTCCTGAATGATTGCGGACTTCACCATCAGCTTTGCATGTTCTATCGCAATCGCGGCATGGTTGCCTAAAGCCGACAGCACCGAAATTTCGTCTTCGCTGAAGTGGTGCGGCTTCTCGGTGTAGCAGTTCAGGACGCCGATCTTTTTGTTCTTGACCAGCAGCGGAATGGCTGCGAGCGAGGATAATCCTTCGCGCCGGGCCATCTCAGGAGTTGCGTACTCGGGAGAGTGCTTTAAGTCGTAGACCGTGATGGTGCGGCCTTCCGCAAGGGCCAATCCGGCCACGCTCTCGCCAATCTTGATGTTGGCTTTTTTAGCGTAGTCTTTGCTTTTGCTTTGCGTCGCTTTGATTACTAATTCTTGTTTGTCTTCATCTAAAAGCATCAGTGAGCAGATCTTAAACGACATTGAGTCGGCAGTCGCGGCGACGATAAGCTGCAAGATTTCTTCCAAGTATAAGTCGCTCGTGATTGTCTTGCTGACTTCCGACAGCGTAGACAACTGCGAGGCCCGCTTTTCCAGCTTGCGGTACTGGCGCGAGTTTTCGACCGCGCCGGAAATCTGGGACGCGATGGATTGAAGCAGACGCACCTGCGTTTTGGTGTACTGGTGGTCATTCACTGTGCGGACATTAATGACGCCCAGCACTTCGCCCCGGTAGATCAGCGGCACCGAGAGCATACTTTTGTATTTGTCTTCCGATAATTCCGGCACGAACTTAAAGCGCGAATCTTGATGGGCGTCATGGCCGAGCGCGACCGCTTCCTTGTGCTGGGCTACCCAGCCGGTGATACCTTCGCCGGGCTTGAGGCGCAGCTTGCCGACCACTTCCCCGGAGCCGTCGGTGACGGCCCGCAGAACAAGCGTGTCGTGAGCGTCGTTGAACAAATACACCTGCGACGAGTCGGTCCCCGTGACCTGAACGGCGACTCCGGCGACGGCTTTGAGCATTTCCTCTAAGTCGAACAGCGATCCCATCGCTTCGCCGATGCGCTTCAGCGCTTCCCCTTCGGCATTGCGGTCGTCATGCGCCCGCTCCATCTTTTCAATTTTGGCCGTTGCCGCCGTAAGCTGGGAGGTCCGTGCTTTGAGGGCAGAGTGCAGCCGCACGGCCTGATCCTGGGAGCGCTGGGCCTGGGCTTGATTCTTCAGAAACAGCGAGCGGCGCGAGTAACCAATCTTCGGCGGAATTTCAGCGAGGCGATTGCGTTTCATGGAAGATTCTTTCTAATGGGAGGTTCTTTCTAAAAAGCGCTGGAGCGCCGGGAATACGGAAGTCTCGGCACTCGAAAAGTAGCCGGCGTGACCGGCATGAGTGACGGTGAGGCGCGTGACCGGCCCCCGGCAGAGATCCATCAGCTTTTCGGACATGGCATAGGGGATCAGCTTATCCGCCTGGCTATGGACCAGCAGCACCGGGCAGGTGATCTGAGGCATCTTGGCGTCACTGGCAAACGGGTATTTGAGTATAAGCCGCAGCAGCCAGGCTGGGTACATCGGATATTCTTGATGCCCCATATCCGCCATGCTGGTATACGCCGCAAACAGCGCCAGCCCCGCGACGGGCTGCCGCGCCGTCAGCTCTCGCGCCGTCAAATCAATGGCGACGCCGGAGCCGAGCGAATAGCCCGCAACGACTATGCGTTTTTGGTCAACATCAGGCTGCTCCCGTAGAAACTGATACGAGGCTGATGCCGCCGCAAAGCAACTGCTTTCGGATTCCTGCCCGCCGCTTTGTCCGAAGCCCGGATACTCCGGCATCAGGACATTGGCGTCCAGCCGCCGAAGCGATTGAAACAGCCCGCTTGCCCCTGCAAGCGACGCGCCTTTGCCGGTAAAAAACAGCAGTGTCGGACGGCGAGCATAAGCGCGGTCTGCCGCCCCGTTCGGCAGCAGCGCGTGTCCATAATATGCCTCAAAACGGTCGCCTGCGTTCGTGTCCAGCCACACGAGCCGCGCATCAGAAGGCGCTTTCGTGCTGCCGCCATGCGTCGCTGACGCATGAAAGACTAACAGTCTCTGGAATACGCCCAGCCCAATCAGCGGCAGAAGATAGAGAACTATCGCAAGCAGAAGAAGCCGCCGAGCGAGGGGAACGCTCCGGCGGCTTCTCTTGACTTCTACGCAAGCGTCAGACATTGTGGGCGATAATGATGGCTTCGGCGATCTCGCGCATAGACTTTCGGGTGTTCATGCTCTGGACCTGGATGCGGCGGAACGCTTCCTGCTCTTTGAGGCCATACTGGTCCATCAAAATGCCTTTGGCCCGGTCTACGGCCTTGCGCGTGTCCAGCTTGTTTTCCAGATCGGTGACTTCGTTTTCAAGCTCCACAAATTCTTCGTAGCGCGAGATCGCGATTTCCATCGCCGGCAGCAAATCGGCTTCCTTGAAGGGCTTGACCAGATATGCAAAGACGCCCGCGTCTTTGGCCCGGTCCACTAAATCTTTCTGGGAATACGCCGTCAAAAGCAGCACCGGGGCAATGCTTTCGGTGGTGACCACTTTGGCGGCTTCAATGCCGTCCATTTCGGGCATTTTGATGTCCAAAATGATGATGTCCGGCTTCAGCTCCCGCGCCACTTCAATTGCTTTCGCGCCGTCGCCTGCCTCGCCGACCACCTGGTGGCCCATGTTTTCCAGCGTTTTCCGCAGGTCCAGCCGAATAATCGGCTCATCATCCGCAATCACAATCCGCAGTGATTCCATATCGTTTTCCGTCCTTTTATTCGCGATCTATCGTTTCGTCTCTGCGCCGCGTCTTCGGCATCTCCGCTGATTGGGCGGCGTTATCTGCTATAATTCATTTAACTTACCTTTATCTTAGCAAATTTCGTGCCAAAAAGCAAGGGCAGACTCCCTTTATCATGCGACCACGACCTAAAAGCGCCTCGCTGACAAAGGTGTCGAAAGCGGTTCGTGTGCCGAGCCATCCGCTTGCCAGGTGGCTCCGTCAGTTTCTGGAAACGGTGGATGCTGTTCATACGGCGACAAACTTGAAGCCGGTTGCGGTCGAGATGAAACCACTTGTTCAAGGCGCAGTGTTTGATGCTTATACCGGAACTGGTCCCTACACGATTTACCTAAACCCTCATGGAAGCCATGTTGAGCTGTCGCTGATTCATGAGGTCGGGCATTTTTTGGAATGGCAGTGCATCCCAAAATCTGGTTTTGGTCAGCGCAGTTTTAAAAGCGACCTATTTTTTGCAGCATGGCTTCAAGCCGTTCGGGAAAGTCAAAATGTCAACCGCCTACTTGACTTGCGGGACGCTGAAGCCGAAGAATCTTCAGTGCAGAAAACAGCGAACTATCTGCTGGATGAACAGGAGCTTTGGGCGCGATCTTATTCACAGTATGTCGCTGTTAAAATGCTGTCGCCAGCGCTGTTGCAGCAGATTGCTGCCGAAAACAAAACGATTACAGGTAAAATACAGTTTAACCCCTACTGGGACGCCGCTGATTTTCATGCTGTTCGATCTGAGATGGACAAGATTTTCCAAGCATTAGGCTGGGCCAAATGAACATAAACAATCTTCAATCTACTTTGGGTCAAACCAATTCTAGCCGTCTCAGCAAAAAACGCAAACGACCGCAAATAGCGATGCGAGGCGCTTCTACCCATTTTGTAACACTTGCTGTTTTCAGCAAGCCAGCGACAGGGTCTCATCTGAAGCTGCGGGAGCGAACCCTGCTCCGCCACCGCCCAAAACTTTTTCATTCTTTTCAGTCTGGTGCTTTTGATAAAGCGCAGCGTGGGCATGGCGTAGAACTCACGGATGATGTCTTCGTTTGGGACGCGCAAGGCAAGCGCATTCCAAGAATCATCGTGCCGATAGAGCGCCTGCCCTAGCGGCACAGGCCGCTTACAAAGGAACATTCTGCCTTTATGGCTTATTTTTATCAAATCAAAAATCGTCAAGCTAGCAAGCGGCCTTCTTGGGTCGCTTTTTGCTTGCCGATTCTTTGCGCGGTAGGCCAACCCTTGCTTGCCCAAGCCCCGCCGCATTACTTTGTCACTGATCTGGGGTCGCTAGGCGGGCAGGAGGATGATGCGACGGGATTGAATAACAAAGGGCAGATTGTCGGGGGAGCGGATACGGCCCGGCATGGCAAGGGGCCGGAGTTTATTACCAATGTGTTTGTCTGGCAGAACGGCCACATGCGGGCCGTGCCGGGCCTGGACGGCAGCCATGCGTTTGTGGTGGCCGTCAATGACGCCGGGCAGATGGCGGGGGCGTACAGCCCGGACCCGCTCAAAGCCAAGTTTGCGGCGGCGCTGTTTAACTTGAATGGAAAAGTGACGCTGCTGGGCGGGTTTGGAGCGCTGGGGCATGGGTACTCACTGTCGGAAGCCGAAGCGGTGAACGCAAAGGGGCAGGCCGTTGGCATCTCCAACAACCAGGCGTTTTTGTGGAGCGCGGGACGCTTGAAGCGGCTGGCCCCACCGGCGGGTTTCACGGCAGCAGACGCGGGCGCAGTCAACAATCTAGGCGCGGCGGCAGGCAAAGCCAGCAAAATTGGGCTGGGCAAAACGACGACCCATGCGCTGCTGTGGGACGCCAAAGGCCAGGTCAAAGATTTAGGCGTGCTGCCGGGCTACACGGACAGCATCGCGCGGGGCATCAACGCCAAAAGCCAGGTGGCGGGCTGGGTGGGGCTTTCCGGGGGAACGGGAGTGCGTGGTTTGACGTTTCACTACCAGGCGTTCTTGTGGCAGAACGGCCACATGCGCGGCCTGGGTTCCATTCCACGTTTGCATGACAGCAAGGCGTCGGCCCTGAACGACAAAGGCCAGGTCGTCGGCAATGCCTACTATCAAACTGATGAAGCCGCGCTGCTCTGGCAAAACGGCAAAGTGTACGAGCTGAACACTCTGGTCCCGCCCCGTTCCGGCTGGAAACTGCAAAATGCGCTGGTCATCAACAACCACGGCTGGATCATCGGCAACGGCATCCACAACGGCATCCGGCGCGGCTTTTTATTGACGCCGCACTAAATGCGGATTAAGAGTAAAAGTTGACTAAAAGTAGGAGATCATTTGGAAAAGTTTGCATTCATTATTCATCCGTTTGATGTGCGGCGGGATGTCGCCAAAAAGGGCGGGGTTTACGCGGCGGCGAAATACCTGCCGGAGCCGGCAGTGGAGTGGGGGATTCAGTTTAAGTCGCCGATGGTCATGTCCCATATTACGGGCATTAAATCGCCGACTGGGGCCGAAGCCGAAGGCTGGTTTATCGGCTGCCCGCTGACCCCAAAGCAGCTTTTGACGCTGCCGACGGAATTTGTTTACAAGCGGCTGATCCAATGCGGCAGGCTGGCCGAGTCGCTGGGGGCGGGGATTATCGGGCTGGGCGCGTTTACATCGGTGGTCGGCGACGGGGGCGTGACGGTCGCCAACAGCTTGGACATTGCCGTGACGACCGGGAATTCGTACACCGTGGCGACTGCGGTGGAAGGCGGCCTTGACGCGGCGCAGCGGATGGGCATTTCGATTGAAAACGCCAAAGTGGCTGTGGTCGGCGCGACCGGGTCCATTGGCCGGACTTGCGCCCTCCTGCTGGCCCCGAAGTGCGCCGAGATCACCTTGATTGGGCGGGACTTGACCCGGCTGGAGGCGGTCGCGTCCGAGCTGTCCGGCGCGTGCGTCCGGCTGTACGACGACGTGCATCTGGGCCTGCGCGATGCCGATCTTGTCATCACCGTGACCAGTGCCCGCGACGCGGTAATCGAACCCGAAGACCTGAAGCCCGGCTGCGTGGTCTGCGATGTGGCCCGCCCGCGCGACGTGTCCGTGCGGGTCGCCAAAGAGCGTGACGACGTGCTGGTGATTGAAGGCGGCGTTGTCGCTGTCCCCGGCCCGGAAGCCGACTTCCATTTCACGTTCGGCTTTCCGCCAAAGACCGCGTATGCCTGCATGTCTGAAACCATGATGCTGGCTTTAGAAGGCCGCTACGAGTCGTTCACGCTGGGCAAAGAAGTGTCGGTAAACCAAGCGCAGGAAACCGAGCGCCTGGCCCAAAAGCACGGCTTTCGACTGGCCGGCTACCGCAGCTTTGAGAAAGCCGTCACGGAGCAGACCATCAAAGACACGCGCCGCCGGGCAGATGGGAAGCAAACCGGGACCGGTTAGTCCATATTCTTCGGGTGAGGCCATGTTCTTTTGGAAAGTCTGCATCCTATGGAGCGAACAAAAACCCTTCTTGCACTTCTGCTGGTCGCCGCTGCGTTTGGGCTGCTTTTTCTCAGCGTTCGCCATGCCGGCATCGCTGACGAGGCGCAGTCCGGTCTCCTGCCGGCGTCTGCCGTAAAGACTGCGCCGCCCTTCGCCATTGCCAATGCCGCAACCGGAAAGCCATTTGTTTTGTCCGATGCTGCCAAGCAGCGTCCGCTGGTGCTGGATTTTTGGGCGACCTGGTGCGGACCGTGCCGCGCCGAGCTGCCGCATTTAGAGAACCTGTCGCACAGATATCAAGGCCGCGTCGCGTTCTACGGCATCAATTCCAGCGACCCGCCGAAGATCACAGCCGCGTTCGCGCGTCAAAGCGGCCTGACATTTCCCATGCTCAGTGACACCGACCACCACGTCGCATTCCTCTACGGCGCAGATTCAATTCCCCTGCTCGTTGTCATAGACACCCACGGCAAAGTCCGCGCCGTCACCGATGGCTACTCGGAAAACGTCGAAACCGAGCTGTCCCAAACTTTGGATGCCCTGCTGGCGGAACAGCGAAGTTCTCATTAGGCCGTTTACCGCTTGCATTCACCGGGTAAACCGTAAGGCATAGACGGAGGATCATTATGTCACAAGATACAGAACGAAAACATGCTTTTGAGCATACGGACAAAATGCGGAAAGAAGCGCGGGACGAGGCGATTGGCGAAGATGCGCTCAACGAAGCGGCTCTGCATGGGGACAGCCATACCGGGCAAAACGGCATGATGAAGCCGGGCGGGGATTTAATTGAAGGCACGGAAATCAAAGCCGTGTACGAGATGCTGCCGGACTGGCACAAGGACGAGCTGCGGCGCTTGTTTTTTGTCGCACCGGGAACGAGGCTGGCGCAGGGCGATGTTTATTTGGACCTGCGAACGCCGGACCGGGGCGAGCTGATCGCGCACGGCGAGGAAGAAGTCCACGAAGAGCTGCTGGTTCCCAAAAAGGCCGTAGATTACGAGATTTGGAACAAGCTGATGCGGAAGCCGTCACTCGCGGGTTAGCAAGGTCTTTTGGCGGGCGAACACAAGGTTCGCGCCCTACGGTGTGGAATCGGTAAGTGTAGGGGCGAACCTTGTGTTCGCCCTTTCTTCTGCGCCGGGTTCTTCTGCGCCGGGTTCTTCTGCGCCGGGTCTTTCTGTGTACCGCTTTGCCATTTTCTTGGCGGACTCCGCAACGGCGGCGCGGAGGGGCAGGGGTTCTAAAACTTCCGCTTGTGCGCCAAACGACAGCACCCAGTAAAGCATTTCCTCGTACCCATGCACTGTGACCCGAAACAAGAGGCTGCCGTCGGGCTGCTTCTCAATGCGCTGGGTTGCGTGCCAATGGCTGCCAGCAATCCAGCTTGCGACGGTGGGGTCAAAGTGGATGACCACTTCGGTCGGCTCGCCCCCCGCCTGCAATTGCCAGCCTTTGGCGAGCCATTCAGCCAGGTCAAAGTCCGCCGGGTACAGAAAGCGAGCGTCTTCCCGGACCCGCATCCACTTGATGCGGTCCAGGCCAAACGTGCGGATGCCCTGGCGCAGATGGCAGAAGCCGACCAGATACCAGGCACCGATTTTGTAGGTCAGGCCATACGGGTCTACGCGCCGTTTGGTCGGCTCCGGGCGTGTCCGGGACAAATAGGTGATGTCTACGGGGTGATGCCGGATTATCGCCATTTCTAAGCCTTGATAGATGTCGGCGGAGAAGTCGCGCACGACCGGCAGGCCCACTGAAACTCGCTCTCCCGCTTTTTTCACTTCAGCCGCCGTGCGCCGGGGCAGCGCCTGATCAATCTTTTGGAGCGCGGACGCCAGAGCGCCTTTGTAAACTGCCCCCGCCTGGCCGGCAAAGCTGGTGCCGGCCAGCCGCAAAGCCAGCGCTTCCGGCGGTGAAAACGACGTCGGCAGAAACTTCATCTCAGCCAGCCCGAACTTGCCGTTTTTGCGCTTCACCTGGCCCCACTGCCGCAGCACGGCGATGTCCCGCTCAATCGTTGCGCGGGAAACGTCAAACTTCTGCTCTAAAGCGGCGGCATCCCAGACAAACGGCTCCCGGTCCAGAAGCTGCAGGATTTGGATCAGCCGCGAAAATTGTTCTTCCAGTGTCATTGGGCTTTTAGATTTCCGACAGCAGATGCGCTTCGCCGGTCATGGAGACGGTGTAGCGGACTTTCCGGACTGCGCCGTCGGGGTCCCAGTCTTCCATTCTATCGTTGGTAATTAGCGGCGCGTTCATTTGCTTCGCGACACGAAGCAGCACCTCGTCGGCAGCCGTGCCGGCATCCACAAATGTCAGTGCGCCCCGATCACGCAGGGCCATTAGCTCCGGCTTGTCGTCAATAAAGTACGGCAGATTGGCATCGGCATACAGCACGACCGGGAAAAAACCGCGCCCCCAAAGCATTCGGCGCATGGCAAGGATCGGGCGCAGGCGCGGCTTGCCATGCACCAGCGCTTCCTGGTCAAACCATGCGACATTGCTGCCGTCCACCACGGCTGCGCCGCGCGGCTCGCGCCGCAGAGGCAGCAGGCGGGCAAGGTCATCGGCGGCGGCTTGTTCCAGCGCGGCCCGAACCCGTCCTGCCGTGTCCGGGTCACTGGCTTCCAAAGAGGCCAATGCGGCTCGGGCTGCGCCGACCAAAGCCGTCTGCATCTGGTCAACGGCGTTCGCCAAGTACCGGGCAGTTATGGGGCGTCCCAGTTTCAGCGCAAGCGGCAGAGGATCGTCGGGGCCAAGCGCTTCCGGCGGGGGCATCAGCACCGGCGCAAGCGCCGTGCGCTCCGCGAGGTAGCCGGCCACCCAGGCATGAGCGGCGGGATTTAGCCCGCGCAGGCGGCCCAGCAGCAGCCGCACTGCCGCGACCTGTGCACTGTCCGCCGGCATGAAAGCCGCCAGAAAAACGCGAACGTCCGGCTCCGCCATCTCGGGAAGCGGCAGCAGCCGAAAGAGCGCCAGCAGCGTCTCGCCCGCCGCCGCGATGTCGGGCCGGCGGCTTTGCAGTGCGAGCAGGCGGCGCAGGTAGCTCAGGGCGACGCGCGGCTCTTTGCGCCCTTCCGAGGCGGAGGCTGCGATTTGGAGCGCGTCTAAATCTTCACCGTCATTTTTCAAGACATCTTCGGCCAGCGCGAGCGCCGTGCTCCACTTTTCTTTATCCAGCAGATGCTTAACGGCCACCGGCCAGGCGGCGCTGACGGCATTCGGCTCCGGCTCCCTCGGGCCGGCGCTGCGGGAGCGGGGGGCAGGCGGCGGTGAAACTTTGTCTTCGTTCAGCGCTTTGACAAGCCGGGCTTCGGTCTGCTTCGCCTGCGCTATCTGACGCTCTAAGCGGGCAATGCGCTCGGCCTGCTTTTTGGCGAGTTTCTGGGCCTCATCGCGCTCGCTCTCGGCTTGCAGGCCGGCTTTCGCAGCAATGTCGCGTTCGGCAGCCGCTGCGGCTAGTGCGATCCGGGCCTCGTCACGCTCCCGGCGGCGGGCGTCGCGCTCGGCGCGAAGCGCGGGCAGCGGATCAGGCTTTGGGTCCGAGGCAGGGGAAACTCTTTCCGTTTTTGCCTGAGCCGGAGAAAATGTAGAAGGCGCAAGGGAAGCGGTTTCGGAAAGAAAGCGCAGCTTTTCCGCCAGCTTGGCGTCTTTGGAAGCGGCCTGCGCTAAACGGGAACGAACGTGAGGCAGCGCAAAGCTTTTCGCGTCGGGCCGGACGCCGTTGAAGGCCGGAACAACAGCCGCTCGGTAGTCGGGGTCTTTCAAGAGCGCAATCACGGCGCTCGGCTTGATCTGGCCGAGCCAGGCGGCGGCTTCTTCCGCCGACGGCAGTGTTTCAGCGGCCGGCTCTTCCGATGCGATTGGTTCAGCCGCCTCCGGCGATACATTCTCCAGCAATGCTGGCGGGGCGGCTTCTGTCTCCCCAAGCATCTCAGGCGGCTCCCGTCAATGCCGGCTCTGAAAGAACCGTTAAAGGCCGGCTTGCCGGGCGGCGGCGCTCACTGTCGGTGACAAGCTGGCCGCAGGCGGCGGCGATCTGGCGGCCGCGCTCTTTACGCTGGGTGACGACAACGCCCGCGTCTTCTAATATCCGGCGGAACGCGATAATGCGGCCTGCATCGGGGCGTTCGAACGGTTCAGCCACAGACGTCGGGTTGTAGGGAATAACATTCACGGCGGCCGACGTTCCCCGCAAAAGCTGGGCCAGCTCGCGGGCGTGCTGCGGCTCGTCGTTGACCCCCGCCAGCAGGACATACTCGAATGTCAATCGCCGCCCCGTGTGCTCGGCGTAGCGGCGGCAGGAGGCCATCAGCCGCTCTAAAGGGTATGTTTTGTTGACGGGGACAAGCCGGGTCCGCAAAGTGTCATTCGGCGCATGAAGCGAAACCGCCAGCGTAAGCTGCAAGTTTTCATCGGCCAGCTTGTCAATGTTGGGGACAATGCCGACCGTAGACAGCGTGATATGGCGCATCGCGATCCCGCACTCGGCGTTGAGTATACGAACAGCTTTCAGCGTCGCGTCATAATTCAATAGAGGCTCGCCCATGCCCATCAGCACAATATGCGTGATCCGGCGCGGCGACAGTGATTGCAGCAGCAAAAACTGGGAAACGATCTCGGCGGTCGTCAAATTGCGGGTCAGCCCCTGGGTGCCGGTCGCGCAAAACGCACAGGCCATCGGGCAGCCGGCCTGCGTCGAGAGGCAGACCGAAACACGCTTCTCGTCGGGCAGCAGGACGCACTCAATTGGATGTCCGCCGTCCACGAGCTTTGCGAGGGCCTTGATCGTGCCGTCGCGCGTGTCGCTTTGCTGCTGCACCAGCGCCAGCGGCGAACCGCTGAAAACGTCCGCCAGCTTAACGCGCACGTCTTTCGGCAAGTCCGTCATGGCCTCGAAGTCCGCCTGAAACCCGCCGCCTGCGTCCGGCGAGATGCGCCGGTACAGCCACTCGGCGACCTGGGACCCGCGAAACGCCGGCAGACCCATCCCCGCCAGCCGCGCCCGTATTTCTTCGGTTGTGAGACCGATCAAGCTTTTTTGTTCTAACACTCCTTCAGTATACCCCATTCAAGAAGGAAGGAGTGCCGGACGCCTGCGCCGATGCTGGTTTCCCCCGCTGCCGTACTTTATGCGTTTAAACTTTGTGCATTTTCGGAAGTTTCCAGGCTGCTTCACGCTTTTTTCACATCTTCTGGGGATACTAGGGGCAGAAATCTCTCTCACAGAAGGTCACCCATGAAAACAAGCGCAATTAAGAAGCCAAAACTATCACGAGCCTTCACCTTGATTGAACTGCTCGTTGTCATCGCCATTATCGCGATTCTCGCCGCGATCCTGTTCCCGGTCTTCCAGAAAGTCCGCGAGAACGCCCGCCGCACATCTTGTTTATCCAACGAGAAACAGCTTGGTCTGGCATTTGTCCAGTACACACAGGACTATGACGAGCGTTACACCTGCGGGGCCGTTAATACAGGAACCCATGTCTATGGGCAGGGATGGGGCGGCCAAGTTTACACTTATGTCAAGAGCACCGGCGTCTACAAGTGTCCAGATGACAGTACGAACACGGCGACATCGGCAACCACAGGTGTCACCGCTTATCCCGTTTCGTACTCGTTCAACACCAACGCAAACAAAGCGGCGCTTTCTCAGTTCAACGCGCCCGCATCTACAGTTCTGCTTTGTGAGGCTTTTGGTGCGGTCGCCCGCATCGACCAGACGGACGAAGGCTTAACCACTACTTACGACGATTTATCCTCCACAACGGACGGTCTGCCGGACCCTGACAGTGTGGCAGGGGTTCTCTGCGACTCCGTTGCATGTGGTCATGGGTACGGCGGGGGGTACGATATACAGCTCGCAACGGGAATAATGGCAGGAGGCCAATCGGGGATACTCGTTCCTCCGGCTGGAACTACCGCTTATTACACAGGGGGCGGGGTTGGAATTCACACGGGCGGCTCGAACTTCCTGCTTGCCGACGGCCATGTCAAGTTCTTGCAGCCAAGCCAGGTTTCTACCGGACATAACGGCAATCCCGGTCAGGACCAAACTACCGCGAGTGGAAACAGCTTCAGTGGTTACAAGGCGGCAGCCACGGACACGATGTATATTGATCCGGGCCATACTGTTGGCGTCACGGCGACGTTTAGCATAAATTAGAAATACCCCTCCCGTCAAACAAGTTTGCCACCCTCCCCTGTTAGGGAAGGGCTTCAGAGCCAGAAGAGGCCGAGGCGTCTGCCTGCGTTAGCTTCCTGAAATCCGAGGCCCTTCCCTAGCAGGGGAGGGTGGCAAACTTGTTTGACGGGAGGGGTTACTCTCGCTCAGGAAACGGCCTCAGCGTGAGCTTGGTTTGATGCTTGGCGGCGCGGGCGATTTCCGGGGCGCGGCCCTGGAAGTAATGCTTCTGCCAGCCGCGCTTGGCAGCGTCGGACTGCGGGTTCGGCAAAGCATCGTTGAACTCGTTCCGGTCCACCAGCCAGCGCTGGTAGCGGCGCTCGGCATCCGGGTCGGCGGCAATCGGCAAGTGTTCCGGGTGAAATGTTTCCAGTTCGCCCCGGCGCTGGGGTACCACCATGCAGATCGGCTCGCCAATGTCAAACGTGACCGGCCAGTGCGGGCGGGTCATTTTCCAGTTCATGGTAAATGTCGCCACCGACCAGTCGGTTTCGACAACCCCTTCCAGCGCCTGAATGCCGTCTTTCGGCAGGTTCGCCGGGCCGCGTGCCAGCAGGTTCCAGTCGGGCGGGGTCCGAAACAGGTAGGGCAGGGTCCAGGTCAGGATGCCGTAGCCGAAATGGCTCGACATCGGCTCCGCGCCGTCGCCCCCAAGCGTCGTAATCTTGATGTCGGCCGGCAGATTGCCGCCGTTCCAGACCGCCTCAAACTTGTGGGAGTTTAAGATAAACCAGCCGGACTGGGCGGCAATCAGCATCGGCAGGCAGCGGTTGGCGAAGTGCAGATGCGTTGCGTTCATCCATTCACGGTACGCAGGCGCAGGCACGACCGGCATGTCCATCCAGGGCGCGACATTGTAGGCGATCATCCGCCGGGGCTTCGCGCCCCGGCTTTTGACAAGTCGCTTTTGTTTTGTGCTGGTTCGTTCGGTCATGTGTTTTCGTTCAATTATCCGTCACAGCAACAAGCAGATTAGAAGGTGAAGACAAGCTTCACCCCTACGCCGACAAGGTGGAGGTAACACCCGTAGGGGCGAACCTTGTGTTCGCCTTTTCTGTCCGTGTTCGCCTTTTCTGTCCGTGTTCGCCTTTTCTGCCTGCTGCGGTTTTCTACCGTACTCCGAGCAGCAGGTCAAACACAAGCTGGTCCAGCTTTTCGTAGGGCAGCGGCTTTTGGGCCAGTGCATCGGCATCAAATACTTGGCTCTTAAATGCCTGAGCGTTTTCCGGGGTGAACTTGGCGCTCAGCAGTGGGTCAAGTGTTGGATCCGGGGCGTTGATCTGCTGCCAGATCGCTTGGATCTCCGAGTCGGCATTGAACTGAGCGGCTTTTTCCTTGAAGATCAAGTACGAGCGCATACAGCCTTTGGCGAACTCCCAGACATCGTCTGGATCACTCGTCCGCAGCGGGTGGGCGTCAAAGTGCTTCGGGCCGGCGTAGCCATGATCTTCCAAAAGCTTCACCAAAAAGAAGTTCTGCTTGTAATCTTCCTGGCCGAACCGCAGGTCCTGGTCAAAGCGCCCCGGCTTCTGGCCGTTCAAGTCAATGTGGAACAGCTTGCCCG
Source organism: uncultured Armatimonadales bacterium (assembly GCA_964241935.1). Lineage (GTDB taxonomy): Bacteria > Armatimonadota > Armatimonadia > Armatimonadales > Capsulimonadaceae > JANXMY01. The sequence continues at coordinate 24,175 of CAXSZN010000046.1, read as the reverse complement.
CTTCCAGCGCCTGCGCCACCGCATGGTAAAACGACAGACCCGCCATCGTCTCGTGCGCGAACTCCGGGTTCACCCCGAACATCTCCGGGCGGGCCAGTGTGGCGATGAAGCCCAGCATCGCCCCCACGGTAGGCAGGAACAGGTCCCCGCGCGGCTCATTGGGCTTGGCTTCCAGCGCGAACTTCAGCGTGTAGCCCTGCGAAAGCGAATACTCGGCAAAAAAGTCCAAAGCGTCTCGAAAACGCTTGGCGGCCGTCACCGGGTCTTTAGAGGCTTCCACTTCGACGCCTTCGCGCCCGCCCCAGAAGACGTAAGTTTCTGCGCCCAGCTCAACACCTAAATCCATAGACGCCATGACTTTTTGGCGGGCAAAGGCGCGGACGCCGGGGTCGTTAGACGTGAAAGCGCCGTCTTTGAACACGGCATGAGTGAACAAGTTAGTCGTAGCCATCGGGACTACCATGCCGCTGTCGTCCAGAGCTGCCTTGAACTCCTTGACGATTGAGTCCCGCTGGGACGCCGATGCGCCAAAAGGAACAAGATCATTGTCGTGGAGGTTGACGCCGTAAGCGCCGAGAGCGCCCAGCTTGCGGACACGCTCCGGGGGCGAAACGGGAACGCGGACGGGACCGCCGAAGGGGTCCACGCCGGGGTTGCCGACGGTCCACAGCCCGAACGTGAACTTGTCGCTCTTTTGAGGAACATAATTAGCCATTTTGTTGAAATCTCCGATGATCAGCCTTTGACGGCTTGTTCGACCTAGTTTACGCTTTTTCCTGCGTTTGTCTTGTCATACATACTGCTTCTGAGGAGATTTTGAGACTTCGCCATAATAAACGATGTAATCCAACGCTTTAACTTACGAGAAAGTTCATCCGTCATGCCGTTTGTTACAGGAAAACGCTCCGTTTGTTCCCCGCAGCCTGGAAAAGAAACTTCCGAAAGCTGTGCCCGCTGCCAGTTTGCTCGCCGGCCTGAAACCGAGCGCCCCACCTTTCTGCTGCTTGGGCCTCCGAACGGCAACGCGCGTCAGGCACTCATCAACGCTTTAGAGGAAGCCAATACTCCCTACCGGGCCTGGGAAAGTGTTCTGGCGCTGCCGGTCCTGCGCGAGCGCATCAGCGGCGTCACGGCGGCGTTCCTGAACAGCCTGCCCGATGCGATAGCCGCCGATGTCAAGGGCACGTTCTTTTCCGGCAACCTGGACGACCCGGCTGATGCACTTGCCGCGTTCATGCGGGCGGAGCCGCTGCTGAAACTCAAAGAACGGGCGGAGCATGACTGGGTGCGGGACGCTTTAGACGACAACTGGCTGTTCAGCTTGTTTCATCCCATCGTCCATGCGGACTCGGGAATCGTGTTCGCCTACGAAGCGCTGATCCGGGCAAGAAACCCAAAAACCCAGGAGATCATCGGGGCAGGGCCGCTCATCAATGCGGCCGTGAAGCTGAACATTGAGCATGTCTTCGACCAGCGGGCGCGTCAGACCGCGATCCGAAACGCCGCGACCCTTCAAATGCCGAAGTTCCGGCTGTTCATTAACTTTATGCCGAACACGATCTACGATCCGGAAGTCTGCCTGCGAACCACGATGGAAGCGGTCAGTGAGTGCGGAATGCAGATCTCCGACTTGGTATTTGAGGTGGTAGAAACCGAGCATATCCCGGACATGAAGCGGCTGCACAAAATTCTGGACTACTATCGCTCGCGCGGGGCCGGAACGGCGGTGGACGATATGGGGGCCGGCTTTTCCAGCTTGGAGTACCTGACATCCCTGCGTCCCGACTATGTCAAGCTGGACCGGGAACTGGTCGTTCAAGCCGAGCATAAAAGTTCGGCCCGGCAGAGCTTAGACATTATTATAGAACAAGCAAAGCAGCTCGGCATTTCCGTCATCGCGGAAGGCATTGAAACGGAAAGTCAGATGCAGATGTGCCGGGGTGCCGGCGTGGACTTCATGCAGGGCTTCTTGTTTGGACTGCCCGCCAACCCGCCGCAGGCCTCGCGCCCGCTGCTGCGCCTTTTGTCTGCGGCATGATTTCTAAATCTTGGCGGCCTGATTTCTAAATCTCGCCGGGGCGGACTTCGCCGTTCTCGCGCCCGTCGGCCCGCAGGCGCAGGCTTCCCAGCCAGACCTGCACAACGGCGGCCGGCTTCCTGCACGAGGTCTGCACGGTCAGGGTGCGCCGGGAAAAATCAATCCGGTCAATGCGCCCAATGCCGAGCAGAAGGCCGCTGCCTGAAACCAGGCCGACTAAAAGCCCCGCGAACTTTTGCGCCGCTGTCACCGAAACAGTGTGGATGCCGAAATAGCTTTCTATGGCCGCCAGGCCCGACGTGTCCCACTGCTCGCCATTGACCACAACGGACAAGGCGCTGCCGGTGCGCTCGGCATGAAGCGCAGGCCGGCCCAGCGACTGGCTGAGAAACTGCAGCAGATGATGCGGCAGCGGCTCTCCGGTGCCGAGAAATGTTCCCAGCAGCGTGATTTGATCTAACGCAAATGTCTGCGGCTCCGACCCGTCCAAAGCCGACAAGAACCGTGCCGTGCGCCGGGTCGCCCGCGCCGCCGTAGATTTGCGCTGGGCGGCGGGGCTGACCGGAATGCGCCAAACGTCGGGAAAGTCCATCCGGGCGAAAATCGCCAGCAGTGCTTCAATCTCGCCTGCGCGTGTCAGCGCCGCGACCGCCTGCGGCAGCAGCATCTCGCACAGCCGCCGCTTCATCTGCCGGGCGGCACTGCCGGACACAAAGCCGTCGGTGTCAATCAGCACCACGTCCGGCCGCTGCTTTTTCGCGGCCCGTGCCATCTGAGCCGCCCCGACGCAGATGTCCAGCCCGTGCCGCGCCGGAGAAACCGCGCCGACAAAGTACGCCGCCGCTTGCGGCAGATCGCGCAGGGACCGGAACTCCAATCCGGGCCGCGCCAGCGCCAGGCCGATTGTCCCCGGCGGCCCGATCTCACTTTGCCCGAGGTCGCAGTCTACCACGGCGACAGTCTTGCCAGCCCCCGTCAGCGCAAGCGCCGCCTCCCGAACCCAGGTTGACTTCCCGCTGTCCGTTCCTCCCAGCACCAGCACCGAGGCACCGAAAGGAAGGGCCAGCAGGGACGGCAGGACATCGGAAAGACTTTGCGGTTCCGGGAAGACGATTTCGGCCATAGGTACATTTGCGGGATAAACTTGAACGCTTTTTTTGCCGATACTTGGAACAAGAACACCGAAAGCTGGTGTCAAACTCGTGAAAAAAGAGTAAACTAAAAGGGTAACGGCAACGAAGCCGTTACGTCTCACTCTTATGTTACTTGGACGACGAGGAGGTCGTATGTCATGGATTATGGTCCCGCCTGCCCAGGCGGAAGCGCTTTTTGACGCCTACAATGATTTCGACGCGCAGGCCGATCTGCGTGATGAGTGCTTCAGCGATCTGCGCCGCTTTGACCGGGCCTCCGGCCAGCCCTGGCGCGACGATGACGCTGACGAGCTTTCTGCTCTCGGCGATCCGCTCAAGTTCCGTCTGCCGCGTTCAGCGCCCAGCTTTGGCCCAGCTCGGTGAACAGCTCCCGGTGGAAGTCCTGGGACACATTCCACAAGCTTTGATACCACCTCTCCATTTCCAGAAAGCTTCGGGCGTCCGACAGTGCGATATTCAGCTCGGTCGCATGCGCGTCGCCGCCCAATGTCAAGTTGCTTGACCCCGCGACTGCCACGCCGGGCGCACCGGCATGACCGGCGGGGTACCCGATCAGCGCGACTTTGGCATGGATTCGGCCATGCGTGTACAGGCGCACTTTGAGGCTGCCCCGCGCGATGCACTCGGCCAGGCACAGCAGCAGCGCCTGCGTTTCCGGTGTCCGCTCCAGCGCGGCGAGTGTCTGCCGCAGGTTCAGTGCAGTTTCGGTGGCAGCCCGGTCATGAGAGTGGCGCAGCGTCGCCGCAACATCTTCCTGCGGGCGTACCCAGTCTTCGCCGCCGCGCTGCCGCAGAGCCGCTTCTTCGCGCACCTGCTCTTCCGTCAGCCGGTTCACGACATTGCCGATAAGAATCTCCAGACATTCCAGCCGCTCAATCTGCGCCCTTAGCGGGACCAGCCCGTCCAGAAAGAGGTAGCCGACGGCGAGGTGGGCGCTGTTCGCGCCGGCGTCCAAGTAATCGCGCACCCGCAGGACCAGGCGCTGCTCCTGATTGTCAATAATCTCAGCCACACTGCGCCAAGTATACCGAATGCCTGCAAACATTGCAAGAAAATAATTGCAATGGCCTCGTTAAAGTTTGTTGAAATGGAGAGCGAATGTGGTATAAGAGAAAGGTTTTTGCGCGTTCCACAGACAGACAAGATTGATCGGTTACAAAGATAGTTTTCAAGGAGATCACTATGAACATCGAAGCAGAGATGCTTGCCCCCGGCACCGAGCAGGCCGCGACCCCGTCCGCCGACTTCATCAACGCGATTTCGCGTTTTTTGGACACCGATCCCGATGACCTTCTCGTCGAGCTTGGCTATTATTCCAGCGACGAGCAGGACAGCAGCCTCTGACAGCGCCGTTCAGCCGCTGTATCGCTGGAATGCCCGTCTCCCCACTCAGGGAAGGCGGGCATTTTGTTCTTTTTAGCCGGGGTGCGTCACCAGCGTGTCGGCGAGGGTCTTGCGGGACTTGATGCGCCAGCCCTGCGGGGTCTGAACCCAGAGGTCGTGGACCCAAAGATCGTCGGCATAAGTGCCCTTGAACTTCATAAACAAGACCCGCTTCTCGCCGACCCCTGTCGTGTGCAGCTTCATCTCGCATTCCACGCCCGCCGGAGTCGCCGCGAAGCTCCCCACCGTAAAGCTGCTTTGCATGGTCTTCATCTGCTGAAGCTGACCTCCGTACTGCTTTCGCGTCTGGTCCTTGTTGTAGGTTGTGCCTTTCTCGTCCACGACTTTGTAGTCGGGTGTAAAGAATGTCATAAAGCGGTTCAAGTCATGCTGCGAGAACGCGGCATTGATCTGACTGTATCCCGATTGAATCGCCGCCTGCGCGGCAGGCGGCACGGCTCCCGCGTCGGCTCTGGGAGCGGCGAAGAGCGGCAGGAAAAGGGTGGCGGAGACAAGGCACCAGGCAGTTTGAGTATTCATAAGGGTTCTTTTCAGCGTTTTCTTCCAAGCAGGACGACGGCAGGCGCGGAAATGTTTCTCCAATCAGCGGCAGGTGCGCTCAGTTTCCAGGATACTCGCGCAGAAGCTGGGCAGCTTCAGACGCCTGCGCGGCGTCGCCAAGATGCAGCGCTGCGTGCCACTGCTGCTTGGCTCCGGCATGGTTCCCGGCAAGATACAACGCCGTACCGAGGCTGACATGGGCGGCGGCGTAACTCGGGTTCAGCGAAATTGACTCCCGGTAGTGTGCGACGGCCTGTGCTTGATGGCCGGAATCGGCAAGCGCCCCGGCATAATAAAAGTGCGCTTCCGGGCTGTCAGGGTGAGACACGACCGCTGAACGCAGCTCCGTCAATGCTGCGGCGAGGCGTCCCTGGTTGTAAAGCTTCTGCCCGCGCTGTAATGACGTTTCCTGCAAAGAAGCCGCCTGGAGCGGCGCAGCTTTCACGGAAACAGCTTTCACGGAAATTGGCTTGAGCGGCGTGGCAGGGTTTTGCGCGGCCAGCGCTTTGGCGAGGTAGACATGAGCAAGAGACAGGTCGGGATCATACTTCAGCGCGGTGCGGAACTCCTCGGCGGCCTCGGCATGGCGGCCCAGGGCGTCTAAGGCGAGGCCGCAGTTGTAGTGCGCCAGGGCAAAACCGGGCTTCAAGTGCAGCGCCATCTGGTAGTCCGCAAGCGCGTCGGCATGGTGCCCCTGGACATCCAGAACATTGCCAAGCGCATTGTAAGCGTCGGCGCTTGCCGGGTTCAGCGTAATCGCCTGCTGATACTCCCCAATCGCTGCGTCGTGTGCGCCGGTATCATCTAACGCATTTGCCAGCGAGTAGTGGGCGCGGCTGTCACCCGGCTGGAGGCGCACGGTTTCCCGGAACTCGGCGACGGCTTCGGCATGACGCCCCAGCTTTTGCAGCAGGCCACCCCGCATGTAATGAGCCGGCAGAAAGCTGGGGCGCAGGGACGCGGCCGCTTGAAGCTGCTGAACAGCCTCACTTGTCCTGCCCTGCCGGTCCAAAGCCAGCGCCAAGTTGTAGCGAGCATCAGGGCTGGCTGGTCTCAGGCGCACCGACTGCTCAAACTCGGCGATTGCCCCGGCGGTGTCTCCTCGGCGCTCCAAAATAATCCCCAGCGCGTTGTGGGCATCGGCAAGCTTCGGGTCAAGCCGGACCGCGCCGCGCAAGTCCGTTTCAGCCGCCGTGAACTGCCCCTGACGGTAGGCCGTGACTCCGTCCTGAAACTTCTGCCCTGCGCTGGCACTCGGAGGCTGGGCAAAATCGGGCGCGGCGAACAGCGAAGCAGCGACAACGGCAGCCAGAGAAAAAAGGACAGCAGCTAGAGAAAGCGGGCGTATAAGCATAAAGAGACCTTTCACGGTTTGCAATCCTGCTAATTTTACCGTACTTTCTCCTCTTTTGCCAGCCTGCAAAGCATCCAGTCAGGGCAGGCGAGATAAAGAAGGGCAGGCGAGATAAAGAAGGGCAGGCGAGATAAAGAAGGGCAGGCGAGATAAA
>CAXSZN010000046.1:0-17431 GCA_964241935.1 uncultured Armatimonadales bacterium | reverse complement strand
AGGGCAGGCGAGATAAAGAAGGGCAGGCGAGATAAAGAAGGGCAGGCGAGATAAAGAAGGGCAGGCACGGGGACCTGCCCCTACGGTGTGTTTATGCCCCGTAGGGGCGAACCCCCGTGTTCGCCCTTCCGTTCCCGTGTTCGCCCTCTTTGCCGTGTTCACTCTAGATGCGTGGGTCTGCCTGGCCTTGCCTATTCGCCGGCAAAGATTGTATAATAAACAGCAATGAAGAGCGGTGAGGAAGTGGAACAGGAATGGCAGGCGGAAGGGCGGCGCGTGCTTTGGGAAGCCGCGCGGGCGCTGGACCATCTGGCCGAAAACTTAAACGGCCCGGTTTGGGCTAAGACCGTGCGCTTGATTTTGCACACCAAAGGCCGTGTTGTCGTGACCGGCATGGGCAAAAGCGGCACGGTGGGGGCGAAGCTGGCCGCGACGCTGTCGTCCACCGGCACCCCCGCCCAGTTTCTGCACCCGGCGGAAGGGGTGCATGGCGACTTGGGGATGCTGCAAGCGGGCGATATGGTCATTGCGCTCTCGTACAGCGGCGAGACCGACGAAGTTCTGGCGATCCTGCCGGCGCTGGGCCAGCTTGGAACGCCTTTGATCGCCATCACCGGCAATCCAAAGTCTACGCTGGGCCGCGCTGCGCTGTATGTTTTAGATGCCTGGGTGGAGCGTGAAGCCTGTTCTATCGGCCTTGCTCCAACGACCAGCACAACCGCCATGATTGCGGTCGGCGATGCGCTTGCCGTGTCGGTTATGGCCGCCCGCGACTTCACGCCGGAGCAGTATTCGCGCCTGCACCCGGCGGGAACGCTCGGCAGGCGCTTGACTCTGCGCGTCGCTGACGTCATGCGGACCGGCGACGCGGTTGCTGTTGTGCCGGAACACTGCACGGTGCTGGACGCGGTGCTTGCCATCACAAAAGCCAACGCCGGTGCGGCGATTATTACCGGCCCGGCGGGGAAAGTCGCCGGACTTCTGACCGACGGCGACATCCGGCGGCATTTGCTGGACAATCAAAACTTGCTGTCCCGCCCGGCGTCCGACGCCATGACAGCCAATCCCGGCGTCGTTACCCCGGACCTGCTGGCGACCGAAGGCCTGCGCCGCTTGGACGATTTCCACCCGCTGCCCGGCTCGAAAGCCGGCGACGCGCCCGTGGTAGACGCCGAAGGCCGCCCCGTCGGAATGCTGACGCTGAAAGATTTAGTCAAAGCAGGGATTACATGAGCAAAATCGCTTCTTTGCGGCAGTCTATCAAGACGCTGCTGCCGCGCCCGCTGCGCCAGAAGGCAAGAGCGGCCTTCTGGCAGCTCGGCGATGTCCGCTATGGCCTCCGCACCGGAACGTGGGGGCTGCCGCCCGCTTATCTGCGGGTCAAAGTCAGCGGCACGATTTCACCGGGCGGATGGACGGCGGGTGGCCGCAAGAACGCATCGGATCTGATCGCGCTGGTGCGGTCGTCCGGCGTTGACCCGGCAGCCCTGACTTCAGTGCTGGATTTCGGCTGTGGCTGCGGACGTGCGCTTGCGGCGTTTCCGGCGCAACTGCCGGGGGCAAAGTTCTACGGCACGGATGCTGAGGCAGACCTGATTGCCTGGCCCCGCCGTCACCTGCCGGACGTGGACTTTCAGGTGAATGCTCCCGAGCCGCCGCTGCCGTATGCTGACGGTCAGTTTGATTTCATCTACGCGCTGTCGGTCTTCACACACCTTGACGAGCGCCAGCAGTTTTTGTGGCTGGCCGAGCTGCAGCGGATCGCCCGGCCCGGTGCTGTTGTGATCCTGACCATTCTTGGTGCGGGCGACAGCGAAACATTTGAGTTTGTCAAAAACGATGCTTGGTCGGACTTCTTTCCCGACCATTACCACACGACGTTTCACGGACATGCTTATATTCAAGCCCAGTGGTCTCATTACTTTACGATTATCGGCATCCATCCTCATGCGATTTGGGATCAGGACGCAATCGTGCTGCGGAAGCCCCAGTAACTTCGGCTTTCTGCACGTTTCGGCAGCCGCGCTTGCAGCGTGTTAATTTCACAAAGAAATCGACAACAAAGTGAAAGTAATGCAAACTGTCAAACTTATTGCTCTGGACGTAGACGGGACGCTGACTGATGGAACGCTGCTTTACAGCGACAACGACGTTCAAACAAAGGCGTTTCATGTCGCCGACGGACTGGGAATTGTCATGGCCCAGGCTGTCGGCCTCAAAATCGCGGTTATCTCAGGCCGGGCAAGCCGAACCGTGGAGCGGCGCATGACGGAGCTGAAAATCACTGATCTAGTTCAGAACTGCGGCGACAAAGCGGCAGCTCTCCAAGACCTGTTAGAAAAGTACGCGCTGCGCCCCGAAGAAGCCGCCTATGTCGGCGATGACATCAACGACCTGCCCGCGTTTGCCGTCGCCGGGGTCAGAATCGCCGTCGCCAATGCCGAAGGCGTGCTGAAAGCGCAGGCCGACTGGATCACGCCGCGCTCCGGTGGGCAGGGTGCCGTGCGCGATGCCGTTGACGAGATTTTGCGCCGTCAGGGGCGATTGGACGAAGCTGTCCAAGCTTACTTGCAAGCCGTCAAGCCGGCGGAAGCGGCGCGGCAATGACAGCGCCCAATTCTAAAACTCTGACCGTGCTGCACACGAACGATTTCCATAACCATTTGAGCGCGTCTCAAGCGGCGTTCATCAACTCCGAAAAAGCGAAACACGAAAATGTCCTGCTGCTGGATTCAGGCGACGCGATCTCGGCAGGCAATGTCGGAGTGCGGCCGGGCGGCGAGCCAATTTTAACGCTGATGTCCGAAACCGGCTATGACGCCATGACGCTCGGCAACCGCGAGTTCCACGTCGCCGACACGCTGCTGCGCCTCAAAATCAGCAACGCTGATTTCCCCGTCCTGTGCGCCAACATCCGCTGGCGCGATGACCACGGCGCGGCGCTGCCGACTATGCCGTCACTTCAAATGACGCTGCCGAACGGCCTGCGCGTCGGCGTTTTCGGGCTGACCGTGCCGATGGTGACGCCGCGCATGACCGCGCGTCTCGTGAGTGCCTTTGTCTTTGATGATCCCGTTGCCGCTGCCCGTGAGCAGATCGCTCGCCTGCGCCCCAACGTAGACGCACTGATCGCGCTGACCCATATCGGCCTGCGCGAAGATGAGCGGCTGGCGGCGGCCTGCCCGGAGCTGGATTTGATCATCGGCGGCCACAGCCACAACAAGCTGCACGAGCCGCAAGTCGTGTCTGGCGTTGCCATCGTGCAGGCCGGCTGGTTCGGGCATTTTCTCGGCGAAACAACTTTGACTTGGCATGATGGAGCCAACAGACCGTCCGTGACGGGGCGGCTGGTAGATTTGGGATGAGTGAATGGAGTGCGGCGCGGGAAAAAGTGCGAGAAAAAGTACGAGTAGTTGAAAACTACTCGCTAGGTCAAGTGTCCTGCGGACGAAGAAAACGTCCTGAACCCGAAGGGTTCTTCTCCTAGCGCGTAGTTTTCAACTACTCGTCATCTACTATTTCTGATTTGCGAGTGTTTAACTTCTACTTTGCTTGACTTCCTCTTATTTCTCATCACCGCCTGGGCGGCGGCGGCATCAGGCCGGACGCTCCTTACCCTGGTGGGCTTTCACTCTGAAATGCCCCGGCTGGAACGGACACTGATTGGCTTCGCGCTCGGCCTCGGCCTGCTGGCCGCGATGATGCTGGCGCTGGGCCTGGCTGGCGGCCTGTACCGGCCACTCGGTTTAGTCCCGCCGGCGCTGCTGCTGGCAGTGGGTGGGCGGCAGCATGTTTGCATGGCTGCTGATCTGCGTGAGTGGGCCAAGACAATCCGCCTCACCGGCTGGGGCTGGGCGCTGACGGTGTTGTTCGCCGGGTTCGGCCTGGTTTCTTTTGTCGGCTGCTTTGCGCCGCCGACAACGGGGCTGGAATGGGACAGCGTCGCATACCACTTAGCCGACCCCAAGATGTACCTGCTGGCCCATCGCATCTACTACATTCCCTGGGAAGACCATTCCAACTTTGGGTTCACCGCCGAGATGTGGTACTTGTACGGTCTGCTTCTCGGCAGCTTCCCGCTCGCAAAGCTGTTCCACTTCGCCTGCGGGGCCGGTACCTGTCTTGCGGTCTACGCGCTGGGAGCGCGTCAGATCACGCCCGCTGTGGGCAAAGTGTCCGCGCTGCTGCTGGCCTCCACGCCGATTGTCTTCTGGGAAGCCGGAACCGCCTATGTGGATTTAGCGACCGCATTTTTTACAACGCTGACTTTGCTTGCGCTGGGGCAGGGGATGACGCTTCGTGACCAACGCTGGCTGCGCCTCAGCGCCATTCTCATGGGCCTGACGCTGTCCACCAAAGCCACCGCGCTTGGGACACTCGGCCTGCTCGCACTCGGCCTCTTGGTGTGGCGTCTGCGGGGCCTCAAAGAGACGCCTTTAGCCGCCGTCAAGTCTACCCTCTTGTGGGGACTGCTCGCGCTCCTTGTCGGCTCGCCTTGGCTCATCAAGTCCGCCATTCTCACCGGCAACCCGGTGTATCCGTTCTTCTACGGCGTGTTTGGCGGGCGCGGCTGGGATAAATCGGCGGCCGATTACTACACCCAATGGAACGCCGTCTTTGGCATGGGACATACTCTGTCCGACATCGCGCTCATCCCGTGGAACTTCATCATGTTCCTGCTGCCGGGCCATGTGACGGCGTACCCAAAGCCGTTCAACGATTACCAGACGCCGCTTGGCGCGTACACGCCGGTCCTGCTCGGAGCGCTGTTCTTTCCCGTCTTCGTGCGCGGCGCGATGGCTGCCTTGAAAGCCCTGGCCCTGTTCGCGCTCGGCTCGCTGCTGCTCTGGGCTGGCACCATGCAGTACGTCCGCTACCTGCTGCCGGCCCTGCCGGTGCTATGCCTGCTGACAGGCTACGTCCTCGTCCAAGCGTACACTCTGCGCCTGAAATCCGGCTACGCCCTCGCCGCCCTCGGCGTCGGCTCCCTGCTGTTCTCGCTGTTTGTCGGCGTCGGCCTGCTGTTCTCGGAAGCGCCCGTCGTCTTCGGCCAAGAAAGCCGCCCCGACTACATCACGCAGGGCTTCCCGCCGTATCCCGCGATGCAATACATCAATACTCAATTGCCGGCAAACTCGAAAATCGTCATGTACGGCAACCCGCTTGGCTTCTACTGCGACAAGCCGTACCTGTGGGGTGAGCCGACCCACGGCACGACCATTCCCTATGACACGTTTCGCAGTGCCGACGACCTGCGGGCCTATTTCCACAAAATCGGCGTCACCTATATCTTGGTCACCCCCCAATATTTCCCCCTGACGCCCGGCCTGTCCGGCTACCCCGGCTGGGTTTATGAGCTTACCGCAGGCTCCGGCCCGCCGCTGTTTTCCGAACATGGCACGGCTGTTTGGGCCGTGCCATAGGCAGACAAGAGGACGCTTGATGTCAACGAAAGAACCCGGCTTTGATTTTTGGTACTGCGACGTAGTCAAATTATTAGACGACCATCCCGATGACGAGTTAAAGGCGGGTGATGCGGGTTATGTGTGGAGCGTTGCTAACTTCACCCCGCCTCTCTACGAAGCCGATTTCTACCGGGAAGATGGAACCGGAACGGCTATGCCGTTTACTGCCGATGAAGTGGAGCTTGTCGACGACCCGACCAGTGTTCGCATTCCAGAATACGTCCACGACTTTTGGCGGCGCGAGGCTGAACGTCAAACAAAAACCATACAATAAATTGTACGGCTACACAGCGAAGACGCTACGAAGTACCGCTTCGCGGCACTGGGAACATCTTAGTATCGTCTTATTCTTAACTCCGCGAAGCGGTGTTTTGTGGCGTCCGCGCCGTCTAGCCGTGCGTTTCAACGCATGGTTTGAAAGCGCACGGTTCACACCGCCGCCGGGTATACTTCCTCTAAATGGCCCATTCGTCTAGCCCGGCCCAGGACGCTGCGCTTCTCGGCGCGGAAACCGGTGGTTCAAATCCCCGATGGGCTATAAAGAACCCCTCCCGCTCGTTCCTCGCTCCCTCCCCTGCTAGGGAAGGGCCGGAGATGTTTCCCGGATCTGTGCATTTTGGCAGAAGGCACACGCCCGCCTAAAATTATCACTCCGGCCCTTCCCTAGCAGGGGAGGGAGCGAGGAACGAGCGGGAGGGGTTCCTAAAGCGTTCCTTGACGAAACCCCACCAATGCGTTATAATTATTACAGTTCGGCTCCAAGTGGACGGAGTAAAAGACTAAGCGGAGGCTAATCGCGAATATGCGCCGAACAAAAATTGTTTGCACCATCGGGCCGGCGACGCGCTCTCCGGAAAACCTGCGACTGCTGGTCCAGGCCGGCATGAATGTGGCCCGGCTAAACTTCTCGCACGGCACCCACGCCCAGCACGCGGAAGTGGTCACGGCGCTCCGAGAAATTGCGGCGGACTTAAACGTGCCGCTGGCGCTCCTGCAGGATTTATCGGGACCGAAAGTGCGGGTTGGGAACGTCGCGGGGGAGGGAGTGGTTCTGAGGCCCGGCGCGGAAATCACGCTGACAATGGACGACGTGCCGGGAAACGAGCACGAGATTAACCTGCCAGTGCCGGAAATCTTTGAGGCGGTGACGGCAGGAACGCATCTCATGCTCGATGACGGCCTGCTGGAGCTGCGGGTCAAGTCCAAGCGGTCCGGCGCTCTGGTCTGCGACGTGGTGGTCGGCGGGCTTTTGACTTCCCACAAAGGCGTGAATGTCCCCGGCGTGTCTCTTCCTATTGCCGCTGTCACCGACAAAGACCTGGAAGACCTGAAGTTCGGCATTGCCCAGAAAGTGGACTATGTCGCGGCATCGTTTGTCCGGTCGGCGTCGGACATTGCCGTCCTGCGCGGGGTCTGTGAGGCGGCGCGGGCGAAAATTCCTCTTATCGCTAAAATCGAGAAGCATGAAGCCATTCGGAACATCGACTCGATTATGGAGGCGGTAGACGGCATCATGGTCGCACGAGGCGATCTCGGCGTCGAAGTGCCGATTGATGAAGGCCCGATCATCCAAAAGATGCTGATTCATAAGTCGAATCGTGCGGGCAAGCCGGTCATCACGGCAACGCAGATGCTGGACTCGATGATCCGCAACCCGCGCCCGACCCGCGCCGAAGTCTCGGACGTCGCCAACGCGATCTTTGACGGCACCGATGCGGTCATGCTGTCCGGCGAAACGGCGATGGGCGCGTACCCGTTTGAGACCGTTCGCATGATGGCGAAGATTGCGACCCATACCGAGTCGTCTATGGACTACGGCAAAATCCTGGACGAGAAGATGCGCTTTGATACCGGCCAGTCCATCACCGGTGCGATTGGGCAGGCAACGTGTGATATTGCCCATGATCTAAGCTGCGCGGCCATTTTGACGGCGTCGGCAACAGGAAGAACCGCGCGGGTGGTCTCACGTTACCGGCCCCGTGCGCCGATTATCTGCGCGACCAACCGCCGGGAAACGTATCAGCGCCTGGCGCTGGTTTGGGGCGTTCATCCAGTCATGGTCCTCATGGCCGATGACTCCGACAGTATGATGCAGGCGAGTATTGACGCCGCCGGCAAGACCGGCTTGGTCCAAAACGACGACATTGTTGTCCTGACCGGCGGCGTCCCTGTGGGCCGTCCCGGCTCCACGAACTTTATCAAAATCCATCGTATCGGACAGCCTCTGCGCCCCGAATGACATAAATAAAGCAACCCGAAATGACTGATGACATCGCCGCCCGCCGCGCACGACGCCGGACAGCCCGCCCGAAACGCCCCCGCCACATTCCAGGGATGTGGGATCGGTTCGCTTTGTCGGTCGCCGTCATCGCTGTTTCTGTGTTCGTGACAGTGGGCATTGTCCTTAAAGCGGTCAAGCCCTATCAGGAAGCCAGCCGCCAGCGTGTCCAGCTTGCCGATACCCTGCGCCAGAGCGATGCCCTCGCCATCCAGAACACGCAGCTTGAGCGCCGGATCGCGTACCTGAAGACGCCGGACGGCGTGGCTTCCGAATCCCGCCGGTTAGGTTATCTGAAACCCGGCGAGTATCCCATTGTTGTGGAAGGACTGGCAGGGCATTCCGATATCAGCGAAACGCAGCCGGAAATCACTGCGTTTGCCCCGTCTGCCCCCGCTGTTAGCCCGATGCGCCGTTTTTGGCGGCACTTGTCGGGACATTAAGTTAAGTTTAAGACCCCCCAGCCCCAATAATGGGGGAGCATGAGAAGAACTGTATTCTGTCTTAAATCCTGCTCCGAGTCTGGCTCCCCCATTATTGGGGGCTGGGGGGACAAGAAAGAAATAAGTAAATGGCAAAAGAAATCATTGTCAACGTGGACCACCGGGAAACTCGGATCGCAGTCCTCGTGGACAAGCAGCTCACCGAGCTGCATGTGGAGCGCGAACAGCGCGTCGTCGGCAACTTATACAAAGCAAAAGTAGACAATGTCCTGCCCGGCATGGACGCGGCATTTGTGGAAATCGGCTTAGAGCGCAATGCGTTTTTGTATGTCGCCGACATTCTGCCGGAAGAAGACGAAGACGGCGGGCCGCGCCGCAACCGGCGCGACCTGCACATTACGGATTTAGTCAAGCGCGGCGATCAGCTTTTAGTGCAGGTCGTGAAAGGGCCGCGCTCCACGAAAGGCTCCCGCGTGTCGTCGCGCGTTTCCCTGCCCGGACGCTTTCTCGTTTTAATGCCTGATGCCAACAATTTGGGCGTTTCGCGCAAGATCGAAGAAGGCAAAGAGCGGGACCGTTTGAAGAAGATCGTCCAGAAGTTCCGGCAGCCCGGCACCGGCGTGATTGTCCGCACCGAGTCGGAAGGCCGCACCGCCGCCGAGCTTCGGCTGGACTACTTGATGCTGCTGGAAACGTGGAACGCCATTCAAGCGAAAGCCAAAGTGACGCCGGCACCGGCGCTGGTACATCAGGACATGGGCCTGGTGCTGAAGATTTTACGCGATGCGTTCGGCTCTGATGTCAGCCGCTTGGTGATCGACTCGCCGGTAGACTACGCCGGGGCGCATGAGATTATCGCCCGCCTGTCTCCCGATTTACAGGATCGGATCGAGCTGTACGACGGCGACAAGCCGATCTTCGAGCAGTTCAAAATCGAAGCAGACGTTGAGCGGCTTTTGCAGCGCAAAGTCCCGCTGCCGTCGGGCGGCTCGCTGATTATTGACCAGACCGAAGCGCTTGTCTCGATTGATGTCAACTCCGGCAAGTTTACGGGAAGTGTCGGCCTCTCCGATACTATCTTGAAGACCAACTTGGAAGCCACCGAAGAGATCGCCCGGCAGCTTCGCCTGCGTGATCTCGGCGGCATGATTGTTCTGGACTTCATTGACATGGACAGCGCCCGCGACAAAAAAGCGGTGATGGATGCGTTTGTCAAAGCCCTCAAAGACGACCGCTCACGCACTAAAATCTCGTCCATCTCCGCGCTCGGGCTGATTGAAATGACCCGCAAGCGCACCGGCGAGACGGTAGACACGGCGATGACCGAGATCTGCCCGTACTGCCACGGCCTCGGGCGCGTCGACTCCGCTGAAACGGTCTCTTTGGAAGTCGAGCGGGAGCTGCGAAAACTTGCCGCCACCACGCCGCACGAAGCGTTTGTGGTCAGCGCCCACCCGGATGTCTGCGCTCATCTGATTGGGGCGCAGGGCGAGGACATTGAACAGCTGGAGCGTCAGCTCCACCGTTCCATTTATGTTCGCTCGGTTCCAAGCTGGCACCACGTTGAGAAGTTCGACATTGATGCGGGCAATTTGCAGAAGTTCGAGCAGCCGCTCGCCCCGCCGCGCCGGGGCCAGATTGTGGAAGTGCAGGTGGGCCGCGACGATCCTCATTCCGACCGCGCTCCCTGGGCCACAGGCCATTTGCTGCCCCAGCGGGCGTACCAGATCGAGCTGACCAACGGCGCCCGCTATGCCGGCCAGACCGTCAAAGTCCGCCTCACCGATGTTCGCCGTTCCGTCGCCATCGGCGACGTGCTGCCAAGCGGCAGCGGCAAAACCCAGATCAACGAGCGGCCGGGTGGAGGAGAGCGCCAGAGTCAAGGCGCAGAAAATGGACGCGGCAACAGCCGCGAGCGTGTCGCCGCGTAGCATAGCAAGACCCGGCACAAACAGGCCCGGCACAAATAGTAAGACCCGGCACTGGAAGTGCCGGGTCGCTTTTTATCAACAAGAAGTTGACCGGCTGGATGTTCTGGCAGCACTTGCAGAAGCCTAGTCCTATCGGGACGCCGAGCAGTGAAAAGCGTGGCATCATAGGCTCGGCATGAGGTTTTGCTTGAAACGCGCCGCTGCTATCGTAGGACGCTTCGCTTTCGGCGGATGGCTGCTCGCAAGCGGAATTGTTCTGCTGATCGCCCTTTTCCTGGGTTTTACACAGAGGTCTTCCCTAGAATGGGCCGGGGTGCTCCTGCTGCTGCTGCTGTACGGCCTGCTGGGCTTTTCCGGCGGTGTGGCTGTCGGCATCATTGCGGCTGTACTTGACCGGTTGATTAAGCCGCCTGCCGGCAAGGCCGTGCCGGCGAACGAAGCCGCCGACTCTGATCCCAGCGTGTGGCCGCCTGCGCCCAAGCCGCCACAATGAGAGCAAAGAGCGGCTCACACGGCACCTGATGCGCGATCCGTCTCACGCCGGCGGGTCTTCCCCTGAACTTTGGGTACATTCTACTGATCGCAGATAATTGAGTGGATACACTAATTGAGGAGATACACCCATGGCTGCAAATACTTTCCATCACTCTGTTTATTTCTGGCTTAACGAAGAAGGCAGCGCAGAAGGCGCTCAAAAAACGATTGATTCCTGCCGGACGAACTTAATTTCCATTCCCGGCATTGTGAGCATGACGCTTGGCGTTCCTGCCGGCACGTCGGGCGGGCCGGTAGATAACTCTTATGGCGTGGCGCTAATCATTGACTTTGAAGACAAAGCGGCCCACGATGCCTATGATGTTCATCCCGCCCATCAGCGCATGATTGCCGAATGCGGGCATCTCTGGAGCCGGGTGCAGGTTTACGACTCGGTCCCGGCATAAAGGAGAAGCACACGATGAAAATGACAGGCAACACAGTATTGATAACCGGTGGCGGCTCCGGCATCGGACGCGCGATGGCGGAAGCGTTCCACAAGCTCGGCAACGAAGTCATCATCAGCGGGCGGACCCAAAAGAAGCTGGATGAAGTGACGGCGGCCAATCCCGGCATGAAGTCGCTGGCTTTAGACATCGCCGACGCCGGCAGCATTCAGTCGTTTGCCGCCCAGATCACGGAGCAGTTTTCGTCGCTGAACGTCTTAATTAACATGGCAGGCGTGATGAAAAACGAAAACCTGCAAGACCCAAGCGCTGCTGTCAGTATCGCGGAAGACACGGTTGCGACTAACCTGCTGGGGCCGATCCGGCTGACGGCGGCGCTGCTGCCGCTGCTGCTGAAGCAGCCTGCGGCCACGGTGATGACTGTCACTTCGGGGCTGGCGTATGTGCCGCTTTTTATGACGCCGACCTACTGCGCGACCAAAGCCGCCATTCACTCATACACGCAGTCGCTTCGTTATCAGCTTAAAGACTCATCAGTTCAAGTCATCGAGCTTGTCCCGCCCTATGTTCAGACGGAGCTGATGGGCGGGCGTCAGGCCAGCGACCCGAACGCCATGCCGCTGGCCGATTATATTACGGAAACCATGAGCCTCTTAACAAACTCACCTGATGCGGCAGAGATACTCGTAGACCGGGTCAAGCCGCAGCGCACCGCCGAAAGCAGCGGCAGCTATGACACGTTCTACAACAACTTCAATGGCGCAATGGCAAAAGCGCGTCAGGCCGAATGGAATGCGCTGAAAAGCGCAGACGCCGGACAGAAATAGAGGCGAGAATGGCAGCAGTGAGGCGGGCAGCACCGACAGCAAGCTTGACGGTCCCAGGCGAGAGCCGAGCGGCAACGGGTGAGAATTTGCTGGGAATCTTTTTGAGGAACCGCCGCGCCCGGCTCAATCCGGCGGCGCTTGGTTTCGGCTCGGCGCGGCGGCGGACGCCGGGGCTGCGGCGGGAAGAAGTCGCCCGTCTGGCCGATGTCAGCGCGACCTGGTACACCTGGCTTGAGCAGGGCCGGGGCGGCCCGCCTTCGGCGGATGTCCTGGAACGTCTCGCCGCCGCGCTGCTGCTGACGCCGCCGGAGCGCGAGCATCTTTTCCTGCTGGCCCAGCATCGCCCGCCCGCTCCGCGCTGTCAGGCATCTCAAAGTGTCACACCGCAGCTTCAGCGGGTGCTCGATTCCATGGAGTTCAGCCCTGCCTTCGTCAAGACGTCCGCTTGGGACGTTGTTGCCTGGAACCGGGCCGCCGCAGTGGTGCTGGGCGACTATGCCAAGCTCGCGCCGGAGCAGCGAAATATCCTGCGGCTTTTCTTCTGCACTCCCCAAGCCCGAACCCGGATGTCGCAGCCGCATTGGGAAAGCAATGCACGCCTTGCGGTGGCGGCGTTCCGGCTGGAAACGGCCCGCGCCGGAGCAAGCGAGAGCGCAAAAGCGCTCGTGGAGGAGCTGAGTCAATCCAGCCCGGAGTTTGCATCCATGTGGCTTGACAACGATGTCAGCAGCTACGGCGAGGGCGTCAAGCATTTGGAGCATCCCCTGACCGGTCCGCTCGCGCTGGAGTATTCCACCTTCGCGGTCAATGACCATCCAGACCTCGGCTTGGTCATCTTCGCGCCGGTGACGCCCGCCGACCGGGACTGCATCCGGGCGCTTATCTTGAGCGCAGAATAGGCCGATCCTGTTAGTTCCTATACCGGTATAAAAGTTCGGCTTGTCCCGGCCCCGGCCCCCGTGTATAATGCTCCCTGACAGCTCATTCAAGGAGAACATTATGAAAGTATTCGTCACGGGTGCCTCGGGCTTTATCGGCTCCGCCGTTATCCCGGAACTGATCGGCGCAGGCCATCAGGTGCTTGGCCTGGTGCGCTCGGAGGCCGCCGCGCAGGCGCTGACGGCTTCAGGTGCGAAGCCGCATCTCGGAAGCCTCGAAGACTTGGACAGCCTGACACGCGGCGCGGCCGCGTCTGACGGCGTTATTCACCTGGCCTTCAACCACGACTTCTCGAAGTTCGCCGAGAACTCTGGAATAGACCGGCGTGCCATTGAGGCGCTCGGCGGCGCACTGGCCGGCTCGGACCGCCCCCTGCTTGTCACCGGCGGGATCGGGCTGCTGGCACCGGGCCAAGCCTTGACGGAAGACATGGATCTTCCAGCCGAATCACCAACGCCGCGTGTCTCCGAACAAGCGGCTCTGGCACTGGTTCCGCAGGGAGTGCGCGCGTCGGTAGTACGGCTGCCGCAGGTTCACAACACGCTCAAGCAGGGCCTCGTCACTCCTTTGATCGCAGTAGCCCGTGAAAAAGGTGTCTCGGCGTATGTCGGCGACGGCGCGAACCGCTGGTCGGCGGCGCATGTCCTCGATACGGCCCGTTTGTACCGGCTGGCGCTGGAAAAACAGGAAGCAGGCATGCGGTATCACGCGGTCGCGGAAGCAGGCGTGCCGATGCGGGACATTGCCGAAGCCATTGGTCGCGGCTTAAAGGTGCCGGCAGTTTCTTTGTCCCCGGAAGAAGCCGGGCCGCACTTCGGCTTTTTCGCGATGTTCGCCGGTCTTGACATGCCGGCTTCCAGCACGCTGACGCAGCAGAAGCTGGGCTGGCATCCGTCCGAGCCGGGATTGATCGCCGATCTCGAACAAATGCACTATGAGGCATGAAATAAAATCTCCTATGCATCTTGCTATCCTCGGCACCGGCAGTATCGGCAGCGCTTTTGCGTTTCAACTGGCTTGCACCGGCCGGCACGACGTCACCGTTGTTGCACGGCCAAACTCCGTCCGGCTTCAGCAATTACAGCGCGATAACGGCATTATCACTGTTGAGGGTGAACGGGCGGAAGTGCAGGTCACGGATGTGCTGGACGAGCAGGTGCCTTATGACCTCATCATTGTCACCTTGCTCGCTCACCAGGTAGATGCGGTGCTGCCGGCCCTGCTGCGGAGCAGCGCTCAGTGCATCTTGTTTATGTTTAACGAGTTTGAACCGGAGCGGCTGCGAGATGCAGTCGGTGCCGAGCGCTGTGCATTCGGCATGCCGTTTGTGCAGGCGTGGATTGACAGCGGCGGCAAACTCAATGCTAGAATTGGCGCTCCGGGCCAGAAGAGCCTCTTGAGCGAGCCACGCTGGGTTGACTTGTTCCGCGCCGCCGGCATCCCGGCGGCTCTCGAACCTAACATGCTTCTTTGGCTGCGCTGCCATGTTCCCTTGTGCGTCGCATTCGAGAGCGTATCGGCGGCGGGGATGCGGCGCGGAGGCGGTGCATCATGGGGCGAGGCACTGACGCTCTCTTGCGGAGTGCATGAGTGCTTCGCGCTGATTCAGGGGCTTGGGCATCGGGTGTACCCAAACGGGAAGGTGTGGCTGAATCGCAGTCCCTTGTGGGTGCTGGCAGGCGTTCTTTGGTTTCTATCGCGCCTGACCTTGTTCCGCGAGCTGCTGGCGACTGGAACAAACGAATGCCGCGCATTGGTGGACGTGATGACGGCAGCCGCAGCACGAGCGAACCCGCCGGCGAAAGTGGCCAAGATTCAGGCCATGAAGCCATCAGGAAAAGCCGCTGGATAAATATGGTGTTAAGTCTTTCTGCGGAGGGGTCAAGCTATGTCGAAGACCATCGTTGTTATCGGGTTCGGGCCAGGCATCTCAACCGCCGTTGTCCGGAAGTTCGGCGCGGAAGGCTTTTCGGCTGCGCTTGTCGCGCGAAATGAGGAACGCCTCGCGGCGGGTGTCGCTATGCTGAAGGCGGAGGGTATCACTGCTGCCGCGTTTCCGGCAAACGCGGGAGACCCGGACGCCATTGCGACAGCCGTTGGAGAAGCCAGCGCCGCGCTTGGCCCGGTAACTGTGATCCACTGGAACGCCTTCGGCGGCTCGGAGGCAGGGGATCTCCTGACGACTAATCCGTCCAATGTGTGGGGCGTTTTTGACGTTGCTGTTGTGGGGCTTCTCGGCGCTGTTCAAGCCGCCCTTCCCGATTTGAGAAGTTCGGGCGAAGGAGTCGTTCTCGTCACAAACGGCGCGTTTGCGGACACAACGCCGCAGATGGACGAGTATGCTGTCAGCCTGAAGTCGATGGGTGTCGCGCTTGCCAACGCGGCGAAGCACAAGCTCGTGGGATTGCTGTCGCAGCGGCTGAAGGGGGAGGGCGTTTATGTCGGCGAGGTCATGGTCGCCGGTACCATTCAGGGCACCCCCTGGGACACCGGCAGTTCCATTGATCCGTCAATTGTGGCGGAGAAGTTTTGGGAGCTTTACCAGGCTCGCGGCGCAGTTCGCGCCCGAGTCAGTCAGCAGGAAGATTCGCCTGCCCTCGTTTCGGGTCCAGTGCAGTGATCAGCATTGGCTGAGAAGTCAGCGCTGAGGGAGAAATGGTAATGCGTGTATTTGTTACGGAAGCCACAGGCTTCATCGGGTCTGCTGTTGTGGAGGAACTTCCGTACTTCAATTATTCGGCTTCCGCTGCTGGTGCATGGCCTCGGCGACCGTGCGGGTCTCGCGCCGCGCCTTTTCAGCGTCGCCCGTAAAACAGGAGTTTCGGCTTATATCGGCGACGGCACCAATCGCTGGCCGGCGGTGCACCGGCTGGAAGCGGCCCGTTTCTTCCGTTTGGCGCTGGAAAAAGGCGCTGCAGGAGCGCGGTATCATGCGGTTGCCGACGAGGGTGTGCCGTTTCGCGAAATTGCGAAGTCTCCAGCCGGCGCTTGCCCTGATCGCCGGTCTTGAACAGGAACGCTATTTCGCGGCTTGAAGCTTTCCGGCAGGAACCGCTTGACAAACAGACGCTTCGTGTGTCATACTATCGCCTGTTGTCCTAGAAAAACTTCCAAGACCGTAACTTTTATACAGTTCGCACACGCGAAAGGATACGCAGTTTCATGTACGCAATAGTCAGGTCCGGCGGCAAGCAATACCGGGTCGAAGAGAAAAACATTCTTACTGTAGATAAATTCGAAGCCGAAGCCGGCACGACCACCACGCTTGGCGAAGTGCTGTACCTCGGCGGGGACAACCCGCAGTGGGGCAAGCCTACCGTCGCCGGGGCCACCGTGACCGTGACTGTTTTAGAGCAGACCAAAGGCAAAAAGATCAACGCCTTTACGTTTAAGCCCAAAAAGAACATTCACAAGCACTGGGGCCATCGCCAGCAGCTCACCCGCGTCCGCGTCGAGTCCATCTCGGCAGGCTAATACTGGACAGAAAGAAACCGAAATGGCACACAAAAAAGGGGTCGGTTCGACCCGTAACGGACGCGACAGCAACCCCAAAATGCTGGGCGTCAAAGAGTTCGCCGGCGAGCATGTTTTGGCCGGCCATATCTTAATCCGCCAGCGCGGCACCCAGTTCGACCCCGGCGTCAATGTCGGCATGGGCCGCGACCACACGCTCTATTCGCTGATTGAAGGCTATGTCAAGTTCGAGGGCAAGAGCAAAGAAACCCGCCGCATCAGCGTCTATCCCACTGCCCCCGCTCCCGCCCCGACCGGCTTGGGTTTAGTGGATTAGTTTTCGCTTGCTGAAGAAGCCCGTCGCCTCGGATAAAGAGGTGGCGGGCTTTTTTGTAGGTGCTGGTCAGAAGCAAGAAGAGCCGCGAAATGAATTCCGTGGCTCTTCTTGCTTCCAACCGCAGAGGAGAACTCAAAATACCGTGCAGCACTTAATTGACGGGATTACGCATTTAATCGCGACGCTAGGGTATCCGGGCGTTCTGCTGCTGATGTCTTTGGAGTCAGCGTGTATTCCGGTGCCGAGCGAGGCGATCATGCCCTTTGCCGGGGCGCAGATTACGGCGCCGCTGCCGGGCGGGCACTTTCACCCAAATATTTGGGCACTGACTCTGATTGGGGCGCTGGGAAACTTAATCGGCTCGGTGCTGGCGTACTGGGTTGGACACAAAGGCGGAAGGCCGTTTTTGGACAAGTACGGCAAATACATCCTCATTCGCCGGCGTGATTTGGACAAATCGGATGCGTTTTTTGCAAAGCATGGCGAGTGGACCGTCTTTTTCGGGCGCTGGCTGCCGATTGTGCGGACGTTCATTTCCCTGCCGGCAGGGATTGCCCGGATGAACTTTCCGAAGTTCTGCGCGTTTACGTTTGTCGGGGCGCTGCCGTTCTGTTACCTGCTCGCGTGGGCGGGAACAAAGCTGGGGCAGCACTGGCGTCTGGTGCATGTGTGGCTGCAAAAGGCGGATTTTGGCGTCACGGCCGTTCTTGTTGTCCTCCTGGCGCTTTGGCTCTGGCATCATCTGCGGCCTGACCCGGACGAGAACAAAGAAGACAGTGGAACTAAAGAAGCGTCTGCTTCGTAAGCTCATTATCAG
>CAXSZN010000045.1:0-39073 GCA_964241935.1 uncultured Armatimonadales bacterium | reverse complement strand
CCCGAACCCACCCCGCCGCAAGTGACGCCCCTCCCGAAACGGGAAGGTGAAGAGGTTAGGACACAAAATGCTGGATGCGGGGGTGTTGTTTGCCGCATCCTCGTTGCCTTGTTCTTAACCTCTTCACCTTCCCGTTTCGGGAGGGTCGTCACTTGTGACAGGGTGGGTTCACGCCCCCCATCCGTCGCTTCATGGCGCGTGCCTGCCAGCGCAGCTTGAGGGGCATCAGAAGTGACTCCCAGACGACGCCTTTCGAGAGCTTGGACTGGCCGGCGCGGCGCTCCATGAAGATGATGGGGACTTCGGTAATTCGAAAACCGCGAAGCTGGGCGCGGAAGGTCATCTCGACTTGGAACGAGTAGCCGTTGGAGCGGACGCTGGGTAGGTCTAAAGCTTCCAAGACGCGGCGGTGGTACAGGCGGTAGCCGGAAGTGCAGTCGTTGACGGCCAGCCCAGTCACGGTGCGGACGTACCAGTTCGCGCCCCACGACAGCAGAATGCGGCTGAGGGGCCAGTTGATGACGGAAATGCCGTTCAAGTAGCGTGAGCCAATGACCACGTCAGCGGTGGCGGCGGCTTCAACGATGCTGTTTAAGTAAAGGGGATCATGGGACAAGTCAGCGTCCATCTCGACCATCGCGTCGTAACCCGCATCCAAAGCCCAGGCGAAGCCGGCCAAATACGCGCGTCCGAGACCTTCTTTGCCGGGCCGGTGCAGCACATGGACCTGGCCTGCGCTCCGGGGCGACGCGGCAAGAGCGTCGGCAAGCTGCCCGGTGCCGTCGGGCGAGTTGTCGTCGACAATCAGCATGTCCACGCCGACAGGCTGTTTCAGGACTTCTTCGATGATCTTCTCGATGTTGCCGGCTTCATTGTAGGTGGGGATGACCACGATTGCTCGGGTTTTCGGGTATTCTGATAGGGTTGACTCTGATAGCATAATTATGACGTTTGGGCGTAAAATCGCAAACCGGATCGTGCTGGCCTACCTGGTGCCGGTGGCGTTCATGCTGGGCCTGGGCATTCTGGTCATCCACCTGCACGGGGACGAGATTCAGCTTCAGGATTATATGATTGGCATGGCGCTGGTGCTGATCCCGGCGCTGATTATCGGGCGGCTGCTGACCTACTCGATGACACTCCACTTGGAACAGCTTCGGCGCAGCGCCGAGCGGATTGAGCTGGGCGATTATCAGGCCCGCGTCGTGCCAAGCTCCGAAGATGAGTTCGCGGACCTTGCCCGTGCGTTTAACCACATGGCCGATGTGCTGGCCTCGCGCGAGAGCGCCCTGCGCGACCAGAACCAGACGCTTGCGGCAGTGAACCACCGCTTTGAGGCTGTTTTGAACGCCGCCAATGACGGGATCGCCATGCTGGACTCCGGCGGCTGCTTTGTGCTGGCAAACCGGCGCTTCGGCGAGCTGGTCGGAACACGCTCTCAGCTTCTGCTGCATCAGACGCTGGAAGAAGCGCGTCCACTCTTGATGGACCGCCTGTCGCACCGGCTGGCGGCGCTGGCCCCGACCGAAACGCGGGCTGTGGCTGAAGACATCATTGCACTGGATTTACCCGACCGACGCTTTTTGCAGTTTTATACGGCTCCTGTGGCCGGAGAAGACGGCGCGGAGACGATTGGCCGGATTATCGCTCTGCGCGACATTACCCGCGAGCGAGAACTGGATAAAATGAAGACGGACTTTATTTCCGTCGTGTCCCATGAGCTGCGGACGCCGCTGACCAGCTTGAAAGGCTACACGGACTTGCTGCTGTCCGGTGCGGCCGGTGAAACAACAGCGCTGCAGGCTGAGTTTCTAGGCATCATCCAGCTCAGCACGACTCGCTTGTCCAACTTAATTAACGATATTTTAGACATCTCGCGCATCGAGTCCGGCACACTCCAAATCAAGCATGAGCCGATTGACTACCAAACCATTGTCGCCGACACGCTGCGTTTAATGAAAGCCGCCGCAGATGCCAAGCAGATTTATTTAGACGCCGCCCTGCCGGAGTTTATTCCGCCGGTGCGCGGCGACGCCGATAAAATCACGCAGGTCTTAACCAATCTGGTTTCCAATGCCCTTAAGTATACCCCAGAAGGAGGCTGGGTCAAGGTGACTTTGGAAGTTCACGGAGAAGCAAGCGTCACCACTTGCGTCGCCGACAGCGGGATCGGAATTACGCCCGAGGACCAAAAAAAGCTGTTCCAAAAGTTCTTTCGCGCGGACAATACCTCTACCCGCGAGGCCGGCGGCACGGGCTTGGGGCTGGTCATCGCCAAAACGCTGATCGAGCTGATGGGCGGGACAATCTGGCTGGAAAGTGAGCCGAACCCGGATAATCCGAATCGAGGCAGCCGCTTTTACTTCACGCTGCCGCTCTTTCTGGAAACCGGCGGACACTCTGCCCCGCTGCCCGTGGCCTTGCCGGAGCGCGGCATCGGCTTGGTGCTGATTGTGGACGACGACGCTTACGTCCGCAGCCTCCTCCGCCATGCTCTGCACCGGCGCGGCTACGGGACTTTGGAAGCGTCGGACTGCGCGGAAGCGCAGGGAAGAGCGCGTCTGCATAAGCCGGATGTGATTACTTTAGACATGATGATGCCGGGCATGGGTGGCCTGCGAACGCTTCGAGCGCTGAAAGCCGACCCGGCCACGGCCTTTATCCCGGTCCTGCCTGTTTCCGTGCTGGGCGATCCCGCGCACGGCGAGCTGTCGCTCGGCGCGTTCTCGTTTCTGCAAAAGCCGCTGCCGGCAGCAGACCTAGTCCCTGTCATCGCAGCGGCTTTAAGCGGCAGCAAAAGCACCCACGTGTTAGCCGTCTGCGGCGCGGACATGCAGATCGGCGCAGATTTCCGTGCTGCCGCTCCGGCGCTGTCTGCTGAACATGGCGTCATGCTCACTGTGGTCGAAGCCGCCTCGGACGCCGTCGCGTTTGTCATCACTGAGAAGCCCGGCGTTATACTTCTTGACACGGCCCTGCCGGACTCGGAGTTGTTTGATCTGCTGTCCGCGCTGAAAGCCGAAGAAGAAGCCGCCCGCATTCCGATTGTGCTTTTAACTGGCGACATCGCCCCAAGCGGCCTGCCGCTGACTATCGGGACAAGCGCCGACGGCACCAGCGCCTTGCTGGACGCCCTCTGCGAGCAGTTAAGCCGGGCGATGCCGACCTGGGAAATGCCGCCGAAGTGAACTGCTTCTATGATACAGCCGCTCGAAGCCAAAGAGATAGCTGAGATCGACGCTACTGCCACAGAAGCGGAGCTATTTTGGCGGCGTATTCCCATTCTTGGTTGGGGAATTGCAAGTGCGCTATGGGCTGAACGCACACTTCGTTCCTGAAGATCCTGCCGCAGTTGTGTTCTGGGCGCATCAGGACGGACTTGATGTGGGAGCGGCTGTCATGGAGATTGAGCAGATTTTGGGCATTAAGCTGGAAGATGCAGTAGTAGAAGCGTGGTTTAGCCAGACATCAGGCGAAGTCATAGAGTTCTTGTGGAGGCGACAGCAGGAAC
Organism: uncultured Armatimonadales bacterium; assembly: GCA_964241935.1. Lineage (GTDB taxonomy): Bacteria > Armatimonadota > Armatimonadia > Armatimonadales > Capsulimonadaceae > JANXMY01. The sequence goes on along the minus strand of CAXSZN010000045.1, from coordinate 35,562 downwards.
TTCACAGCCAGGAAAGTGTCTGGCCGCCCGCGCCACATTCACTGCCGTAGCAAAAGTGTGCCGTCCCGCATCTGGTACAATGGTTCTATGCCTATTCAAGAATCAGAAACAGTAATCAGGCCGCTTCATAACCCTGAGTTTTCACAGCCCGCGGTTCAGGAAAAGATCACGCACTTCGGCGAAAGCCGGCTGGCGTCGGAGTGCGCCAAGCTCGACCCGCAGGAAGAGCAGGCTTTAGCGGACGAAGGGCTGGCGGCAGAGGCAGCGCAGTGCAGCTCACTAACTTTCGAGTCGTAGAGAACCGTAGTAATATTGAGATTAACGCAGTCGGCAAGGTCTGGAACCTGCACGATGCTTATTATCTCGGCTTGCGCCATAGCTTTGCCCACGATGCGGACGGGTTCATTAGTGGAAACCAAGTGGAGCTATCCTGGCAAGTTGACCCTGCGCGGTACACGGTGCCCGGCTTCAGCCTCGTGTTCCGCGGAGTAGATTTCTTTGAGGTCACGCCGCGAGATGCAGAGATGCCGGTTGGCGAGGACACTTGTTTATCTTCGGTCGCGGAGATACCCGCGTCCGAGGTGACAAGCGAGTGGAAAGCGCAGGGGTTTCTGGCAGTGTTCAACCCCGATGGTTCGCTTCCCGAGGCCGAGGAATATCACCTGTATTTTGTCTTTCGGAGCGGGCAGACAGTCCGCATTGGATGTCAGGCAACGGAGTTTATTGTTACAGTCTGATGAACGAAACCGAACCAAAAAGTTATGAGGCCCAGTGGTCGGCTTTGAGCCGGTATGAACTTCTGTATTATGTTGTCTGGATCGGCGGCGCGGTTCTTGCTTTAGTGTTGGGATTAAACTTTCGCCCCATCGCGGGCGTCTTTGGTCTTCTTTGGCTAGCTGGCTTCTTCGCTGCAGGTATGCCGCTAGGCAATTTCTGTTGCCCTCGTTGTGGTAAGAAGTTCTTCTCGCGTCCTTGCGCGATTGGGACATACAACAACATATTTACGAGCAAGTGCCTAAATTGCGGGCTTTCTAAGTGGCAGCTTCAGGGTTGAAGGTAGAAATTATGATGGAATACAACATTGCAGTTGTTGGGGCAGGGGTTGTGGGACAGGAAATGCTGCGCGTTTTGGCGGAGCGGCAGTTTCCGGCACGCGAGATCAAGGTTCTGGCGCGGAGCGAGCGGACTCTGATTGTAGATGGGCGCGAGTATGCGGTGCAGGCAACGACGGCGGAAGCCTTTGAGGGCATAGACATCGTGCTGTTTGCCGGGACTGAAGGGGACAAAGGCGCGGCGGTAACGTTCGGGCCGGAAGCGGTCCGCCGGGGCGCGGTGATCATTGACAACGGCGCAGACTTTCGGATGCGTCCCGACGTGCCGCTTGTCGTGCCGGAAGTCAACGCAGCGGCGCTGCAAAAGCATGAGGGAATTGTCGCAAACCCAAACTGTTCCACGGCGCAGCTTGTTCTTGCTTTGAAGCCGCTGCATGACCTGGCGCGAATTACGCGGGTCTGGGTGGCGACGTATCAAGCCGTGTCGGGCGCGGGTGGGGCCGGGGCGGACGAGCTGAAGCTGCAAAATGAAGGACTGGCGGAAGGCCGGGCCGTCGCGCAGGCCGGGCCGGTGTTTCCGGTGCAGATCGCGGCGAATGTCATCCCGCAGATTGGCGGATTTGACGATTTGGGGTACACCTCTGAAGAAATGAAGCTGGTGCAGGAGACCCGCAAGATCATGGAACTCGACACGCTGCGCGTCTCGCCGATTGTCGCGGCGCGGGTTCCGGTGATGGTCGGCCATTCGGAAGCGGTGAGCGTCGAGACCGAGCGGCCTGTGACGCCTGCTGAGGCGAGGGCGCTCTGGGCGAACGCGCCGGGACTGGCCGTGCTGGATGAAACAAGCGGCGCGGACCCGTACCGGGCGTACCCGATGCCGCTGTTTGCGGCAGGCAAGGACACGACGTTTGTCGGGCGCATCCGGCAGGATTTGGACAATCCCCACGGCCTGTGTTTCTGGATTGTCAGCGATAATTTACGCAAAGGCGCGGCGACAAACGCCGTGCAGATCGCGGAGAGTTTGGTCGCGCAGGGCTTGTTACAAAGATGAAGGAGGGCGAACACAAGGTTCGCCCCTACGGGGCAGGATAGGATGATGCAGGGCGCGAACCTTGTGTTCGTCCTTCATGATCTGTTCGCCCGTTGAAACCGCACTACGAAAACACATAGGATGAGCAGTATGGAACCGAGATTTGGCCGGGTGCTGACCGCAATGGTCACACCGATGGATTCGGCAGGAGACGTAGATTACGAGGAAGCCGGGCGGCTGGCCCGGTGGCTGACCGACCACGGCTCGGACGGGCTAGTGGTAACCGGGACGACGGGCGAAAGCGCGACCCTGCACCGGGAAGAAAAGCTGCGGCTATACAAGACCGTGCGCGACGCGGTCGGCATGAAGGCGATTGTCCTGGCCGGCACGGGCAGCTATGACACATCGGAAACGGTCGTGCTGTCGCTGGAAGCCGAAGAAACCGGCGTGGACGGCCTGCTGGTTGTCACGCCCTACTACAACCGGCCCTCGCAGGAGGGCCTGTACCAGCACTACAAGGCGGTTGCCGAGGCGACGGAGCTTCCGGTGGTGCTATACAACGTCCCGGCCCGCACCGGAGTCAATCTGGAAGCGGCGACCGTGCTGCGACTGGCCCAAATCGAGAACATTGTCGCGGTCAAAGAAGCCAGCGGCCTGATGGCGCAGGTCGGCGAGATTGTCGCCCACGCACCCGACGGCTTCCAGCTTTATGGCGGGGCGGACGAAGTCAACCTGCCGATACTCGCGCTTGGCGGAGTCGGCAACATCAGCGTGATCGCTCATGTTGTCGGCCCGGATCTACAGGCCATGCATCAGGCGTTTTTTGCGGGTGATATGGACACGGCCCGCCGCCTGCATCTCGGCACGCTGCCGATGACGAAAGCCATGTTCAGCGTTCCCAGCCCGGTTCCGACCAAAACGGCGCTCACGATGATGGATGTCCTGCCAAGCAGCCGTGTCCGGCTGCCCCTGGTGGATGCCAGCGATAAAGAGCGGGCGCTCATTCATGCGGCCTTGAAAGAATACGGCCTGCTGCGCGGATAACGCCGCGACGCGGGCATCGAAAACACATTATGACAACACAATCAACGAAAACACCAAAAACAAAGCAAAGCGGCGCAAAGCAAACCAGCGCCCGCACCTCTTCGGCTGCCTCCACTGGGGCGGCGAATCCCAAGACACTGCAAATCATCCCGCTCGGCGGCATCGGCGAGATCGGCAAGAACATGACCGCCATCCGCTGCGGCGACGAGATCATCGTCATTGACTGCGGCCTGGCATTCCCCGGCGCAGATCAATTAGGGGTTGATCTGGTCATTCCGGACATCTCGTACCTGCTCGATCATAAAGAGATGGTCAAGGGCATTATTCTGACCCACGGCCATGAGGACCATATCGGCTCGCTGTCGTTTGTCCTGAAGCAGCTCAATGTTCCCGTTTACGGGACGCGCCTGACCATCGGCTTTACCAAAGGCAAGCTGAGCGAATACAGAGTGCTGGACAAAGCTAAGCTGCACACGTTCAGTGCCGAAGACCGCTTTAAAGTCGGCATCTTCGACATTGAGCCGTTCCGCGTCTCGCACTCGATTCCCGACGCGGTCGGTTTTGCCGTGCATACGCCGGCGGGAACGCTGGTGCATACCGGCGACTTTAAGTTCGATCAGACGCCCGTGGACGGCCAGTTGTTTGACATCGCCCGCTTGACCCGCATCGGCCAGGAGGGTGTTCTGGTGCTGCTGTCGGACTGCACCAATGTCGAGCGGCCCGGCTTTGTGCCGTCGGAGCGGATTGTCGGGGATGCGTTTGACCGCATCTTCCGGGACTCGCAGAAACGCATCATCATGGCGTGTTTCGCGTCCAATGTCCACCGGGTCCAGCAGGCGATTGACGTGTCGGTCCGCTACGGGCGCAAAGTCGCGCTGATGGGCCGCTCGATGGAGCGCAACATGGAAATGGCCCAACAGATGGGTTATTTGAAAGTGCCGGAAGGGACGCTGATCCGGGCAGATGAAATCGAGGACTATTTCCCGCAGCAGGTGACGGTCATCACGACGGGGTCGCAGGGCGAGCCGATGGCGGGCCTTTCAAGAATAGCCCAGGACGAGCACCGCAAAATCAAAATTGTCGCCGGCGACTCCGTGATTTTGTCGGCGTCGGCGATTCCCGGCAACGAAGACGCGGTTTACCGCACGATTAACCACTTGTTCCGGCGCGGCGCGAATGTCTACTATGACAGTGTTGCGACCGTGCATGTGTCCGGCCACGGCTACGCCGACGAGCTGAAGCTGATGCTGAACTTGGTTGAGCCGCAGTATGTCATGCCGGTCCACGGCGAGTACCGGATGCTGCACCGCTACGCCAAGATGGCGGAAGACATGGGCTGGCCACCGGAAGACATCATCCGGGCCGAGATCGGCGACATCATTGAAGTCGGTGAAGATGTCGCGGGCGTCATCGGGCGGGTCGAGAAAAGCGGCGCGGTGCTGATTGACGGCACCGGCGTCGGCGATGTCAGCGACATCGTCCTGCGCGACCGCCTGCACATCGGCTCCGACGGCTTCTTGGTCTTAGTGGTCGGTGTTTCCGCAGAGACCGGCGAGATTGTCAGCGGCCCTGAAGTCATCTCACGCGGCTTCGTCTACATGGACCAGTCGGAAGAGCTAGTCGAGGAAATCAAGCAGGTCATTATCAACAAGATCAAGAACCTGCCCGAAGAAGACAACGACTGGATGGTCGTCCAGCAGGATTTAAGAGACGCCGTCTCGAAGTTCCTGTACAAGAAGACCGCCCGCCGCCCCATGATCCTGCCGATTTTGCTGGATTTGTGAAAGGTTCGTGTGAGTGCCGAGGGCGTGAAGCCCTCGGCAGGAAGCGTCTCTCAGCCGAGATGAGTCTGAGCCAGCGTGCCGCAGAGGGCGGCGGCGCTGAACAGGGCGAAGATGCCGCCAGCCTCCCAAATCCCACTGTTTTCTTCACTGCGCTGCATGTTGTGGGACAACATAATCTGCCGGACAATCTGCTGCTGAACAAGATGTCGGTACGTCTGACGAAGTGTAGAGCACATGGCTGCGGCCCCCTGAGTTTGCTGTAAAAGAGTATGCCAGAGACTGGGGGAAGAGAGGGCAGCGGAAGTCACAGGGGAAGTGTGAAATATGGCACAGGCCACGCAAAATCAGACATAGAAAAAAGGCGCGGGTGAGCGGTCACCGACGCCTTTTTCCGTATCCGCGATGCCCTCTGCATTCGCAATGCTTGAGGCACCAGACTAAGCTGCTGACGGCGACCGCCTCGCGGGCGGAGGCGGCTGCCGGCTATTGAAACTCACAGCCTCACCGTCACCCGCTGAAAGGTCGCCGCAATCGAAGTGCCCCCGCTGATGCTCGTATTCTGCGCCGCCGCCAGTTCCAAAAGCTGCCTGTAGAGTTCATCTCCGGCTCCACTCTTGTCGGCTGCCTCAAACGCATTCATCGTCGGACCGTAGAAGCACCGGAATAACTCGATCAGGTCGGCTGGGCTTTTGGCGACCGAGCCGAAGTAAAACGTATCTTTGACCAGAGAAATGTTCTCTTTGGGGACGCCGGCTCGGCCAAAACGCTCCAGAATGTGTGTTTCGACACCCCAAGTCATCGGGCTGACGAAGCCCTCCGGCGGGGGCGGCGTGAACGCCGAACTGATCTTCAGCAGTTGCGAGACAAATGAGGTGGGATCGTTTGGAATCCAGTTGCCCATCACAATGCGGCCGCCGGGCCGCGTGACCCGGACCATCTCCGCCGCCACATCGAACGGCCGCGGTGCGAACATGGCCCCAAAGATGGAAACCGTCAAATCAAAGGCACCATCGCCGACCCCCTGCAAGTCGCAGGCATCTCCTTCCTGAAATGTCAGCCGGTTAAGATGGTTCTCACGCGCCCGCTTGTTCCCGGCGTCCACCAGGTTCCGGGCAATGTCGATCCCGGTCACGTCGGCCCCCAGCCGGGCAAGGGGAACGGCAGTGGTGCCGTCTCCGCAGCCGAGGTCCAGGACACGCAGCGGGGGCACCGCGCCGAGAGAATGGACAAACGATTCGCCGGACTGAGACATCAACGCGGCGATTTTGGTAAAGTCGCCTTTTTCCCACAACGCTTGGTTCGGATTCATGGTATCCCTTTCTGCTTTAGTCGCGTCATCAAGAATGGATCGGCAGCGGCGGGGGGAAGAGCGGGACGCCGGCAATAGTATCAGGTGCATAAACCATGCCAAGTCAGCAGGGTTTGGGTGGGAACAAGAAACTTTGGTTATTTTTCGTTGGCGATGTAGTCTACGATGACTTCGCAGGGAGCGGCGAAGAACAGCTCGCGGGTCAGCTCGCTGGACAAGCCGCGCAGACGGTCGGGGCGTCCGCCTAAAATTAGAAGGTCGGCGTGCTCTTCGGCAATCAGCGACAGAATGCGCTCTTTGGCCTTGCGGGTGCGGTGAATGACCGACTCGATCTGGACATTGTACGGCACAGCCGCGCGTTCGGCTAGATTAAGGGCGTTGGCCGCGACTGATTCGGCGTCGGGCAGGGCGGCATCGAGCGGCAGGATGCGCGGGACTTCAATAATATACGCAAGCTGGATTTGGGTCCCGGTGCCTTCCGCCAGGCGATACGCCATCTCTAAAGCGCGGTTGGAGTAAGCCTGGTCTACGGCAGGGATAAGCATACAGGACCACTGACCGGGTGCGACGGCAGTGTCGGCGGCAGAAGCTCGGCGCGGCAGAAGACGGCTGAAGAGGGACATAAGCGCAGGTCTTTCGGTTTGACAGTGGCCTCTCGCGAGGGGTACAATAGATGGGAGGATTGTACCCGAAATGCCAACGACAACAAAACCAGTGACGCAGGAACAAATCACGCCGGAGCAGGTGCTCGGCGCACTGCGCCGCGTGATAGACCCGGATTTTCGCAAAGACCTGGTCACGCTGGGAATGATCAAAAACGTCGCTGTGGACGGCTCCAACGTGTCGTTCACAGTGGAGCTGACGACGCCGGCCTGCCCTTTAAAAGAAGAAATCGAGCGTATGTGCCGGGAAGAAGTCGGGAGCATTCTTGGCATCGGCACGATCACCATAGAAATGACCGCCGTGGTCCGGGCCAACACCGGGCGCGGCATTCCGACTCAGCAGCCGCTGCCGGGGGTCAAGAACATTGTCGCCATCGCGTCGGGCAAAGGCGGGGTCGGCAAAAGCACGGTGTCCGCCAATATCGCCTGTGCTTTGGCTCAGATGGGGGCCAAAGTCGGACTTTTAGACGCCGACATTTATGGCCCGTCCATTCCGATCATTATGGGCGTGGAAGAAAAGCAGCCGGAAGTGGACTCCAAAAAAGAAGTCATGCTGCCCATCGAGCAGTACGGCGTCAAGATCATGTCCATGGGCTTTTTGCAGCCCGGCGGCTCGGCGGTCATCTGGCGCGGCCCGATGGTCGCCAAAGCCGTGCAGCAGTTCCTGCGCGAAGTCCAATGGGGCGAGATTGATTACCTCATTGTAGACCTGCCGCCAGGCACCGGTGACGCCCAGCTCACGCTGGCCCAAAACATCCCGCTGTCGGGCGCAGTCGTCGTGATGACCCCGCAGGACCTGGCGGCGGCTGTGGCGGTCAAAGCCGTTGCTATGTTCAAGCGTTTGGATGTCCCCATTCTCGGCATTGTCGAGAATATGTCGTACTTTTTATGTCCCACTTGCAACTCGCGCCACCATGTGTTTTCGCACGGCGGCGGGGAGCAGGCGGCGGAAGCGCTGCAAGTGCCGTTCTTCGGCGGCATCCCGCTGGCCCTGGAAATCGGCTCGGAGGCTGATGAAGGAATGCCGTCGGTAGTCGCATCCCCGAACGGTCCTTATGCGCAGGTCTTCCGGGAAGTCGCCGAGCGGATCGCGCAGGCGGTTTCCCTCGGTGCCCGCGCCTTTGTGCCGCTGGCGATGAGCAAGTAGCCGCTTTGGAAGAACGAGCAGTTGAAAACTGCTCGCTAGGCGTGGCGTCCTGCCGGACGGCAAGAAGGCTTTCTTCTTCACCTGAAGGGTGCTTCTCCTAGCGAGTAGTTTTCAACTGCTCGTTCCTGTTTCTCGTTCTTGTTTCTGCCGTCAGCGAGTACCCGCCTCTGTGACCTGGCCCGAATATCTGATCCTCCTCACCGCGCTGGCATTCGGCTTTGGCGGAACCGTGTGGCTGGTCCGGCGCTTTGATTTGCGCCGCTTCAACTTCCTCGGACAGCGTATTCCCTCAGTGGCCGGTCTAGCGTTTGTGCTGGGCGGCGAGTTCTTCTACGGGAGTGAAGCGCTGGCGTCGGGCTGGCAGCATAGCCTGGCGTCGGTCTACTTTCTGGCGACGCTGGGCTTTGGCGGCTTAGGACTGCTGGATGACCTTCAAGGTGACCGAAGCACCGGCGGCTTTCGCGGGCATTTTCAAGCGCTTTTATCCGGCAAAGTCACGACAGGGGCGGTCAAAGCCATCGGCGGCGGGCTGCTGAGCCTGGCTGCGGGTTATCTGATCACGACGCCTGGGCCGCTTTGGACGGCAGGGCTGGCGGCGCTTTTGATCGCGCTGTCGGCGAACACGCTGAACCTGCTGGATCTGCGGCCGGGCCGCTGCTTGTTTGGCTTCGGGGTGGGGGCGCTGACGCTTTTTTTGGTGCTGCTGGGACAGCACGCGGCGGGCATGGGGCTGCTGCTGTGGGCGGCAGCGGCGTTTGCCGCCATCTTGTACCCTTTAGACGCCGGCGGGTCGGTGATGCTGGGCGACACGGGGTCCAATGCCTTCGGCGCAGTGCTGGGAGTGGCGGGGGCGATTTTCTTTGGGCGCTGGGAGCAGGCTGTGGTGGTGGCCGCGCTGCTCGGGCTGCAAGTCTGGTGCGAGCGGCATTCCCTCACACGTCTTATTGAAAACCAGCCGCTGTTACGCGCTCTCGATTCCAAAATCGGCGTCCGGAGACAGCCGGACGGCACCGAGGTAGGACGCTGAGTATTCTTCCATGCCGCAGTCGTCAATCCGCACGCCGCGCCCACCCCGCGAATGCAGAAAGCGCCCGTCGCCAAGCGCCAGGCCGATATGGGTCGGCCGCTTGTCCTCCCGGCGGCTGAACGCGACTAAATCCCCGGCATCTAAGATCGCTGTTTCCAGCGACTGCTCTTCCTCTACCCGTACAAACCGCTTGTCGGCAAACTGCAAAGCCGCATCGCGCAGAAGCTGAATGCCGTTCAGCTTGTACGCAAGCTGCGTTAATCCCGAGCAGTCTATCCCAAACGGTGTCGTGCCGCCCCATAGATAAGGAGTCCCGACCAGACGTTTAGCGGCCTCGGCGCTGTTGATGCCGAGTGCGCTGACAATGTCTACCCGCCGCAGCCCGCTTTCCTCCGCCTGCTTGAAGCCGTCTGCTTCGTGGGTGCGGCTGAGATGAAGGGCGCGGACGAAGCCCTCCACGCCGCTGGGCAGGACAACAGGAACCCAGCCGCCTGCTTCCGGTCGCCGCGCCTGGGAAACACGGGTGCCGGCGGTCAGCTTGGTTAAGATTTCCGACTGAGCATCGGCGTAGGCATAGACATCCGCGAACAGTGTGGCAATTGTGGTGGAAAGCAGGTCGCTGAGGTCGCTTTGCGGAGCCAAAAGACGCGCCTCAATCCAGCTTTCGTAGCGGTCTTCCGTGGTGACGCGCACAAAGCCGCCGCGCTCTTTTCCGGCACTCACGCGATCCCCAAGCACAGCCTGCGAAGCCATCTCGGAGGATGTATCCGGCTCCGTATAAAGATTAGCGACGTTTTGAGCAGCAACTAAAGCCGTCATTCAAGAACCTATTATTCGAACGTGATTTCTGTACGGTCGCCGAGCCGGATGCGGTCGCCATAGGCGAGAAGCCGCTCTTCCTGGGGCGGCAGCTTCTCGCCGTTCAGCAGGGTGCCGTTGGTGCTGCCGGTGTCTACTAAATAATAGCTGTCGCCGCGCCTCACCACTTCGGCATGGCGGCGGGAAACGGCGTCATCCAGCTCGATCTCCACATCGGGATAGTAATGCAGAGCGCTGTCCGGGCGGCCGATGGTAGTCACGTCTTTGACCAGGGCAAACGGGGCCGAGAGTCGTCCCACCCGGACCACAAGCTGCGGCGGTGCGGCAGGCGGGGACGCCGCCGGGGGAGCGTCCAGCACGAATGGGGAGACGGCGGGAATCCCGCCGAAGCCAAACTCGGCGGCGGGGGCAAGCTCTCCTGACTCAAAGCGGCCGGTCCGTGACAGCAGCGGGAAATCTTCTTCCTCGGCAGGCTCGGGCGCTTCGGCAGCCGGCGGCGGTTCCATCACGAAAGGCGATGTTTCCATTACGAAAGGCGAGGCTTCAGAAACTGGCGGCGCGGCTTCTATGAAGGAAGCCGGCGCTTCAGCCAGAGAAGGCGGCATTTCTTCTATTGCAGGCGGCATTTCTATTGCAGGCGGCATCTCGAAAATCTGGGCACCGTGCAGCGAAAACTCCTGCGGTGCCGCCTCGGGTTCGGTGTAATCCACAAGAGTCAGCGGGCCGTCGCCGTTCTCGAGCGATCCATCTCCAAAATGTGTCTCTTTCAGAGGCCCGCTGAGGTCTTCCGGGTCGCTGTCGAAATCCAGGTCAGTAAAGTGGACTTCCGGCTCAGAGTCAAACGAGGAAAAATGGGGAACGGCATCCAAAAACGCAGGCTCTTTTGCTTCTTTCTGTCCATCCAAATCGAAAGTCCGTGCCGGACTGTCCGATTCAAACCCCACGCTGGTTGCTTCGGTTGCGTTAGGTGCTTCGGCGTTGGGTGCTTCGGTTGCGTTGGGTGCTTCTATTGCGTTGGGTGCTTCTCCATCGGGTGTTTCTGCCGGGGTTTTGTCTTTGCGTAATTTCCAGCCAGCCATAAATCGTCTGCTCCCACTGAAGAAAAATCATGAAAGAATACCAAAGTGCATGGTACTCGTTCAAAAAGATGTTTCAGTATATCACGCCCGGCAGGGCGTGTCAAGCAACCGGCGCGGGAGGCGCGGGATTTTTGCTTGCGAAACACGGCGAAGATGTGCTATAATTGCCGACAGTTTACAGCTTTAAAAGTTAAAATAAAGGATACGAACGATGAAACGCACTTACCAGCCGAAAGTTCGGCACAAAATGAAGACACATGGCTTCCGCCACCGGATGTCCACGCCTGATGGCCGCAATGTCCTCAAGCGCCGCCGCGCTAAAGGCCGCTACAAGCTGTGTGTCACCCACACGGTGACCATTCCTAAGAGCATCTAATTCAGAGAACTTGATTATGCTTCCGCGCATGTCTCGCTTGAAGCGCAGCCGGGACTTTCAGGCGGTCTACAAGCGCCGCACTTCGTGGGCGTCGCCGAACTTGGTGCTGTATGTCCGGTTTCGGAATGGGCGTGAGCCGGAAAGCTCACGGCTTGGGTTTGTCATCAGCAAGAAGGTCGCCAAACGCGCCCATGACCGGAACCGCCTGAAGCGTCGCCTGCGCGAGATCAGCCGGCTGCGGCTGCTGCCGGCGGCGCTGCGGCCTTTTGATGCGCTTGTCGTGGCAAGAAATCCTGCGCCTGCGCTCAGTTATGATCAGCTTCTGCAGGATCTGACCAGCCTGGCGCGTCAAGGCGGCCTGGTCAAAGAAGCCCAAATCTGATGCGGCACGTTTTAGTAGCAGTCGTCCGTATGTACCAGAAGTACGTTTCGCCGTGGACCCCGGCGGTGTGCCGCTTTGCGCCGTCCTGCTCGGAATACGCCGTGCAGGCCATTCTTAAACATGGGCCGGTGCGCGGAGTAGGAATGGCTGTTTGGCGGCTCTGCCGCTGTCATCCGTTCCATCCGGGTGGCTTTGACCCGGTGCAGTAGGCAAAAGACGAACAAGATAAGCAAGAACGAGTAGTTGAAAACTGCTCGCTAGGTTAAGCGTCCTGCGGACGAAAGACAGTCCTGAATGGCTTTTCTTTTCACCCGCAGGGTGCCTCACCTAGCGAGTAGTTTTCAACTGCTCGTCATTAAACAGTTTGGGAGCTTGGATGAAGAAGACTGTCGCCGCCCGGTGCCGTTTCCTGTGGAGCGTGTTCAGCGCGGCGTTTATACTGATGTTTGTGTCCGGCGCGTCTGTTCAGGCGCAGTCGCCCGCCGACACGCCCCCGGCTTACGGCGTCGCCCAGCGTCTCCAGGCCGAAGCGGCGTCGGCAGCGGCGGCGCATGACTACCAAACCGAGCACAACCGCTATTACCAGGCTGTGATGCAGCTTCAGCAAGTCGTCAAAAGCCATCAGTTTGGGGCCTCAGACTTTGCTCGGCAGGCGCTTTTCCAGCAGGCCAACATTGAAGAATATCATTTGCAGGACAAGAATGCAGCTATCCAATCGCTCCAAACTCTGCATAACAAGTTCCCGAATGATCCCACAGTCGTCGCGCAAATCGCACGGGTCGGCACGGCATTAGACAACTTCAACAAGACAATCACGCCAAGCTCCACACCGTTTCATATCTTTGGGGCATACTTATACCATGTATTGGACTTCTTTGTTTCGCTGACCGGGCGGCAGACGTGGTCCTACTGGGTGGCGATTCTGCTTTTGTCTGTTATAGTCAAGCTGGCGCTGACGCCGCTGTCCAACAAGCAGTACCGCTCGATGAAAGAAATGCAGAAGCTGCAGCCTTATATTCAGGAACTGCAGGCCAAGCACAAGAACGATAAAACGCTGCTGGGCAGCAAGACAATGGAGCTGTACAAAGAACACGGCATCAATCCGATGGCGGGCTGTACGCCGCTCTTGTTCCAACTGCCGATCATGTACACGCTGTATTACACGATCCGCTTGTACCAGTACCAGTTCTCGCATGGCACGTTTCTGTGGATCGGCAGCGGCATTTCTCATGTGTTCCCGCAGTACCTCGGCATCAACTTGGGGCAGCCGGACATTCCAATCCTGCTGCTGTATGCAGGCTCCATGTATGTCACCCAGAAGATGACCGTGACGCCGACGATGGACCCGCAGCAGGCGGAAACCCAGAAGATGATGGCAATCATGACGCCGTTCATGACCACCTACTTCTTTCTGCAGTATCACCTGCCGTCGGCATTCGTGCTGTACTACTTGATTTTTAACATTCTGTCTACGGCCCAGCAAAAGTATTACATGCGGAAACGCGCCGGGGATAGCCTGCCCGGCTCGGGCGGCGACGGCGGTTCCAAGCGCCCGACGGTTTTGATGGATGGCCCAAGCGGCGGCAGTGCTATTCTGCTGAACGGCAGAAACGGCAGCTCCAACGGGAATGGGGCCAATGGAAACGGCAGCCGCCGTGTTCCGGCGGGGTCGTTGTCGGATGCGCCTTCTAATGAGCGCAGCAACGGGCATGCAAACGGGGTTGCACCGACAGCCAAAGGCATCATCGCGCCGCCGAAAGTGCATCCGAAGAAGAAGCGGCGCTGAAACGAAAACGGGATGAGTAGCCAAATAGGACGCACACGCTAAGAAGGGCGAACACAAGGTTCGCGCCCTGCATTTTGTTCGTGATCCCGTCGGGGCGAACCTTGTGTTCGCCCTCTCCTAATACGCCGTGAACTTTTATACTACGCCGGGAAAACATAACCACTGTGGCCGAACCCAACACTGCCGAACAAAATACAGAACCCGCAAGCCTTACGGACACGTTGGGCGCTCAGGCGCTCGCGCACCTCAAGGCGCTGCTGTCTCTTGCCGGTTTCGAGGCGGACGCGGCGGAAGAGTCGCGCTACGGGGACACGATCACGTTCGCGGTGACCGGCCCCGATGCGCCCCTGCTGGTCGGGCCGCAGGGGCAGACGCTGGATGCGTTTCAGTACCTGCTGATGCTGATGACCAACAAAGGCCAGAGCAGCCGCATTCGGGTCACGCTGGACTCCGACGGCTACCGCGCCCGCCGCGCCCGCAAGCTGACCGATTTCGCCAATGAGCTGGCGGCGGAAGTCGGCAAGACCGGCCAGGAAGCGGTCACCGACACCCTGAACCCGATGGAGCGGCGTTTAATCCACACGGCTCTGGTAGACCATCCCGACGTAGAAACGTACTCGGAAGGCGACGAGCCAAATCGGTACGTCGTGGTCACGCCGCGCCGGGACCCGAAGTAAAGCAAGCACAATCAGGCAAAGACGAGCCTCACCCGGCAGCAAGCTGCCACTCCCCTCCTTGTTAAGGAGAGGGTCGGAACGAAGTTCCGGGGTGAGGTTTTTTGCGTGGGACTTCCTTGACTTTGCGGCGGTTATTCCGTATAATGTTGTGTTAATCATCTGTCATACTAAATATGCCATTCTCACCTGCCATCTCGATTTCACCTGTTATGCCGATACCCGCCGCTTTGGAACCGGTTGCCGAAAACGCGGATACGCCGCTGGACGACGCGGAGCGGTCACTGTCCGACCTCACGGTTTGTTTGCCGGGCGTCAGCGAGCCGTTTGCGGTCGCTCTCGGCAAAGGGCTGAATATCTTTACGGTCGGTGACTTACTTAAGCACTACCCGCGCCGCTACGAGGACCGGACACATTTCAAGCCGATCTGCGACATCAAGCACGGCGAGGCTGTCACTATCAGCGGCAAAGTCATTGGCGTTGAAAATATCCCGACCCGGACACGGGTGACTTTGACAAAGATCGCAATTGATGACCGCACCGGCATTGCGTTTCTGGTCTTCTTTAATCAATGGTTCCTGAAAAAACAGTTTGACAAGCTGCGCGGCAAAACAATTGTTGCGTATGGCAAAGCGTCCCGCGCGGGCCGGGGCGGCCTAGACTTAACTGATGTCGAATGGGAAGCGCCGGAAGAAGACAAAGATGTGCTGTCGTCAGGCCGCATTGTTCCTGTGTATGCCCTGAGCGCCGGGCTTTTGCAGGGAAAGGTGCGCCGGGCGGTCTACACAGCCTTAGAGTTGTACGGCGACTTAGTGGAAGAAACTCTGCCGGAGCGCTTGCAGGAGCGTCGCAGCCTGCCGCCGCTGATGGACAGCTTTCAGCAAATTCACTTCCCGGACACCGAAGAAGCACGTTTGCTGGCCCAGCGCCGCTTCGTCTTTGACGAGTTCTTCGGCTTGCAGCTTCTGCTGGCCGTGCGAAAGCGTCAGTCCGATAAAGCCGTCGGCACGGCGTTTGCCAGCGTGGATGCGCCCGTATCCGAGTTAACATCGGTTCTGCCATACCCGCTGACGGGGGCACAGGCGCGGGTCATCGGGGAAGTGGCAAAAGATATGGCCTCGCCCCGTGCCATGAACCGGCTAGTGCAGGGCGATGTCGGTGCAGGCAAAACCGTCATCGCCATGGCCGCGCTGCTGATCGCTGTTCGCAACGGCTACCAGGCCGCGCTGATGGCTCCGACCGAGATTCTCGCCGAGCAGCACTATCTTGGCATACGCCGAACGATGGAGAGCTTAGGGGTCACCGTGACCCTGCTGTCGGGCAGCCTGCCCGCCAAAGAAAAACGCGCCGCGCTGGCATCGGTCGCGTCCGGCGAGACCCACATTGCGGTCGGCACGCACGCGCTGATCCAAAACGATGTCGCGTTCCACAATCTCGGCCTCGGCGTGGTAGACGAGCAGCACCGGTTCGGCGTCATGCAGCGAGCCGCGCTCAAAAGCAAAGGCACGGCCCCGGACGTGCTGGTGATGACCGCGACGCCGATCCCGCGCACATTGACATTGACCGTGTACGGCGATTTGGAAGTCAGCATTATTGATCAGATGCCGCCAGGACGCAAGCCGATTAAGACTCACTGGAAGCGCAGCCACGAGCGGGCTTTGGTGTACGAGACGCTGCGAAAGATGCTCCAAGAAGGCCGCCAAGCCTACGTGATCTGTTCGCTGATTGAAGAAAACGAAAAGCTTCAAGCCCGCGCCGCAACCGAATTAGCGTCCCATTTGCAGGCGCATGTCTTCACGGATTACAAAGTGGGCCTGCTGCACGGGCAGATGAAGCCGCTGGAAAAAGAAGAAACGATGACCCGCTTCCGGGACCGCGAGCTTCAGCTTTTAGTCGCCACCACGGTCATTGAAGTCGGCGTAGACGTTCCGAATGCGTCGGTCATCGTCATTGAAGACGCGGATAGATTTGGCATGGCCCAATTGCATCAGCTCCGGGGCCGGGTCGGGCGCGGCAGCACCCAATCCTACTGCCTCTTGATTGGCGACCCGAAGACCGACGACGGGGCCTCGCGCCTGACCACGATGGCTCAGACCACCGACGGTTTTCTGATTGCCGAAGAAGATTTAAAGCTGCGCGGCCCCGGCGACTTCTACGGCACCCGCCAGTCGGGTCTGCAAGTCCTGCCGTTTGTAGACGTTGTCCGCGACGTTCCGGTCTTAAAAGAAGCCCGCGAAGAAGCCTTTGCCGTGCTGGCCGAGGACCCCAAGCTGCTGCTGCCCGAACACGCCGCCCTCAAAGCAATGGTCAAAAGCCGCTACAAAACCGTCCAGGGCGTGTCGGCGAGCTAAAGAGAGCCTCAAATGCGAAAGCATGACAAAGTCGAGATGCGTCTGATAAACGCCGTGAGTGAAATTGTTCCCGTGCAGGCGCATTTCGGAAACTGGTTCAAAGAAGATGGAAAAGATTTGGTTTTCCCTTCGCCGCTGGATATGACGCATTCCGTCAGTGATCACCTGAAGTGGTTCCATTCCATGATCGGGCTTCACCGTAAATACATTCGTCAACTGGAAGCGGCGGGCTTTCCAATGATCTGCCGTATCCGCTGCAATGAACGTTCGGTCACACTTGAACCGGAGGCGCTTTTGCTTGGTCATCAATTACATATTCAGACTAAGATAGAGTACGTCGGTTGAAGGACTGATACTATGATACTAACGCTGACACCACAGACGGAAGCCAGACTGCTGGCTTGGGCGGAATACGAAGGGCAGGACGCCGATGTCGTGGCTGATGTGCTGCTGGCAGATGCGCTTGCGCGTGTCCAGGCAGAGGAAGTGGAAGCAATCCGGGTCGGGCTGGAAGCGTGTGATGCGGGTCGGGTCCGCCGTTTCTCTGAGTTCGCTGCTGAGATGCGGACTAAATACAACCTGCCGGCGCATATATCCGACGAAGAAATCTTTGCAGGAGAAGGCACAGGTATCACGCATGGTTAATGACGCGGCAGTTCAATACATCTCGGATGCTGAGGGCAAAGAAGTCGGGGTGATTGTACCGATTGACCTCTGGCATGAGATTGAGTCGGAGCGCGAGACTGCTTACCTGCTGAAGAGCGACACAATGAGGCGGCGTCTGCTGGAAGCGAAAAACCGTCAAGGCGGCATCAATCTGGAGGATGCGCTTGAACGTCTTGGAGTTTGACGGTGCAGCTTTTGACGACCTAGCATGGTGGGTAGACCACGACAGGAAGAAAGCGCTCCGCATCATCAGCCTTATTCGTGAAGTTCAGCGGGACCCCTATCACGGCACAGGGCAACCGGAACGATTAAAACACGAATTAGCAGGGTGCTGGTCGCGAAGAATTGACCAAGAACATCGCCTTGTCTATCAGGTCATCGAGGCCGATTCGAAGATACGCATACTCGCCTGCCGCTACCATTATTAGGGGTGCTGAATGATTGCGGTGTATCCCGGCAGTTTTGATCCGGTGACGAGCGGGCATTTCGATGTGATTGCCCGTGCGGCGGGGATGTTTGAGACTCTGATTGTGCTGGTGGCGGCGAACTCGTCCAAGTCGCCGCTGTTTACCGGCGAAGAGCGGGTAGACTTGCTGCGCTTAAGCTGCGCCGGGCTGCCGAATGTGCGGGTGGAGCTGCTGCCGCCGACGCTTTTAGTGTCTTATGTGGTGGAAAGCGGCGCGAAGGTGATTGTCAAGGGCCTGCGGGCGGTCTCGGACTTTGAGTACGAGTTCCAGATGGCTCTGCTGAACCGGCATTTGCAGCCGGACGTCGAGACGATATTTTTGATGACGGCGGCCCAGCATGCTTACCTGTCATCCAGCATCGTCAAAGAGATTGCGCGTCTCGGCGGCGACATCACCGGCCTGGTGCCGGTGCCGGTGCAGGACGCACTCAAAAACAAGTTCAATCCAAAATAATTTTATCACTGCGGAGCAGACATAGGAACCTAGATGGATATTATCAAACTCTTAAACGAACTCGAACGGCTGATTGACGAGCAGAAAACGGTGATGGGACTGGCGTGGAACTTTCACCCGGAAGACTACCATGATCTCACCAACAAGATCCGGGCGTCCCTGCCGGAAGATGTGAAGCGGGCCAGCCGCGTCACCGCCGAAAGCGACAAGATCGTGGACGGCGCACGGGAAACCGCCGAGCAGACACTGGAAGACGCGACTACGGAAGCTGATGAGATCATCCGTGAGGCCCGGATCAGCGCTGAGCGGATCATGCGGGATACCGAAGCGCAGGTCAACAAAATCAGCGTGTCGTCGGAAGCCGTCGCCAAGCAGACAGTCGAAGACGCCCGGCAGAAAGCGGAAAAGATGCTGGCCGATGCACACCAGCAGTCCGAGAAAAAGCTGGCGGACGCGAAGCAGCAGTCTGAGCTGATGCTCAGCCAAAGCGAAGTGGTCCGGCTGGCGACCGCCCAGGCGCGGGAGATTGTAGCTTCCGCCGAGCAGGAGACCCAATCGTTGCGATTGGGCGCGGATGAGTACGCGCACGGCGTGATGACCGATCTCGAAAAGCAGGTCGGCGAGCTGATGGCGACCATTCAGCGCGGGCGCATGAAGCTGGACGGGCGTGTCGGCCCGGCGACGCCCCTCCACAACGGCTCTGCAAACGGCAATGGCCGCGCGGCGGAAATGGCGGGAACGCGCCGCTAAACTCGCTTGTTTTCCAGCAATTTGTGGTATTATAAGGGGCGGCTTTGGCCGTCTCTTGTTTTTTACAGCCTGCCGAAGAACTAAGTGGGTGAGGGCTAATTGCCATGCTGAAATTTGATCTGGCGGAACTCCTGCGTACTCCTGGAATGCGTCAGGTGTATGAAATTCACGAGCCGCCTTACGCCGACGACGATGTCGAGTATGTCGCGCCGATTGTCGGACGAGTCGCAGTGACGAATACCGGCACGATGGTGCTGGTGCGCGGCCCGATTGACACGACCATTGAGATGGAATGTTCCCGCTGCCTGGACCCGGTTCGGGCGGCAATCCATACGGACTTGGAAGAAGAGTTCGATATTGAAGTTGTCGAAAGCGCAGCTCAGCGCGATCCGAAAGTGCTGGTCGTCGAGGAAGAAGTCGGACGGGTCTTTGACGGTCAGACGCTGCGTCTAGATGTTTTGATCCGTCAGGCCGCGCTTCTCGCCGCGCCGCTTCAGCCCCTTTGCCGCGAGACTTGCCCCGGCATTCCTCTTGCCGAGCCGGCGGACCCGGATACCGAGATCATTGAAAACTCGCCGTTCCGCGATCTAGGGAAGCTGCTGCAAGAGTAGCGAAAAGATATAAAGCGAGGGAGTGAACTCCTCTCGCTGGGAAAGTTCGTCCTTCGGACGAGAGACAGCATAAGTTGTCTTTGTACTTTTGTCTGAAGGACGGCTTTGATGTAGCGAGAGGAGTTCACTCCCTCGCATTTTGCCGAGATACACTGCTAGGAGATACTTGATATGCCACTGCCGAAACGACGCCACTCAAACCAGCGGACGCGCAAGCGCCGCACCCATTACAAACTGACCCCACCGGAAGTTATTCAAGGCTACTGCCCCGGCTGCCAGAAGCAGAACTTCCGGCTTGACCACCATGCCTGCCCGGACTGCGGCTTTTACAACGGCAAGCAGGCCGTGGCCGTCAAAGAAACTGCGACTGCTGAAGAGTAAGGTATGCCCTTGAAAATTGCGGTGGACGCGATGGGCGGCGATTATGCGCCCACCGAAGTTGTCAAAGGGACGCTTGTCGTCGCGCGGGAACGGCCTGATCTGGAGATTGTTCTCGTGGGCCGGGAAGCGCCAATCACCGACTGCCTTAATCTGCTGGGCGATGTGCCGGCGACGGTCACGCTTAAAGCGGCGGAACAAGCGATTGAAATGGGGGAACACCCCGTTCAGGCGACCCGCCGCAAGCGCGAGTCGTCGCTTGTCGTTTCCGGCCTCATGGTCAAGACCGGCGAGGCGGACGCGACCTTCAGCGCCGGCAGTACCGGTGCGGCGATGGCGATTGCGACGCTCGACATCGGCCGCATTCCCGGCATCGAGCGCCCGGCGCTTGCTTCCGGTATCCCGACAATTCAAGGGCGGGCGCTCCTGCTGGATGCCGGAGCCAACGTAGACTGTTCCACCCGAAACCTTCGGCAGTTCGCGCTGCTCGGCGCGATCTACGCGGAGCGTGTGCTGGGCGTTCCCAATCCTAAGCTCGGCCTCCTGAACATCGGCTCGGAAGAAGGCAAGGGAAACGAGCTGGCAAAAGAAGCGCATCAGCTTTTGAAGTCAACATCATTGAACTTTGTCGGCAATGTTGAAGGCAAAGATGTCTTTGAACATGCCGTTGATGTTGTCGTGTGCGACGGCTTCTGGGGCAACATTCTCATCAAAAGCGGCGAAGGCATGGCTGAGATGGTCTTTGACCTGCTGCACCGCGCGATTGAAACTGAGCCGGAGATTGCTGCGTCACAGGCCAGTTTCGGCCAGATTTTCAAGCGTCTCGCCCAGCGCATCCACTATTCGGAGTTTGGCGGCGCGACTCTCTTGGGCGTCAACGGCGTTTCCGTGATCGGGCATGGCCGGTCTGATGCTAAAGCCATTGCCGGTGGTATTCGTGCGGCGGCGGACGCAGCGGCGGGCGGGTATGTCCAGGCGATCCGTGATGCCCTGCCGGCGTTTGAGGGCAAGGCATGACTTCTTTGCGCCGCGCCGGCATTCTCGGCGCAGGGTCGGCGGTCCCGCCGTGCGTTGTGACCAATGATGACCTCGCGGCCCGTATGGACACCTCAGACGAATGGATTGCCAGCCGCACCGGCATCCGCGCCCGCCATTTTGCCGAGCCTGGCACTTTAACGTCGGACCTCGCGGCGGAAGCCGCCCGAAAGGCTCTCGCCCATGCCGGGCTGACGGCTTCCGACTTAGATTTAATCATTGTCGCCAGCAGCACCCCGGATTACCCCGGCTCGTTTCCTTCCACGGCGACCGTTGTCCAGCAAAAGCTCGGCGCGGCCCATGCCGCTGCATTCGACCTCGGGGCCGTCTGCTCCGGCTTTGCATATGCGCTGCACGTTGCGGCGCAGATGGTCATGTCCGGTGCGAACAAGTATGTATTGGTAGCTGGGGCTGAAACGCTTTCCTCCGTCCTCAATTGGGACGACCGCAGCACGGCGGTCTTGTTCGGCGACGGTGCTGGGGCCGTGGTTGTCGGCGAAGTCTCCGAAGGCGGCTACTTAGGCGGCGTTCTCGGCGCAAACGGCTCCGGTGGCCCGTTGCTGTGTGTGCCGCGCTCCGGCGACTGCCCCGGCACGATCTACCAAAACGGCAAAGAAGTCTACAAGTTCGCCGTGACTATCATGGGCGAGATCGCCCTGCAAGCCGTCGAAGCCGCCGGCCTCACGCCGTCCGACATTGATTTTCTGATCCCGCATCAAGCCAACAGCCGCATCATTGACAAAGCCGCCGAGCGGATGGGCTTGCCGAAAGACAAAGTCATTGTCAACTTAGACCGTTTCGGCAATACATCTGCCGCGTCTATTCCACTCGCGTTAGATGAAGCTGTCCAATCGGGCCGCATTCAGCCCGGTCACCTTTTGGTGTTCGTCGGCTTCGGCGCGGGCCTCACTTGGGGCGCAAATGTGGTCCGGTGGGGACGGTAGACAATTGCCCAGGATTTCAATCCTGGGCTGAGTAGCCCTTCGGCTGGCTGTCCTGCGGACAGAAGATAGGCGCAGAGTATGATGAAGCGCGGTGTCGTGATTAAATCTGCATTGCGCTTGGTCAAACGTCGTGACAGCGGCAGAAGAACTTTTGTCTCGCGCAGATGGCGGTATTGGGGCAAGCCGAAGGCCGAACTTCTTTCGCG
This sequence comes from uncultured Armatimonadales bacterium, assembly GCA_964241935.1. Taxonomy (GTDB): domain Bacteria; phylum Armatimonadota; class Armatimonadia; order Armatimonadales; family Capsulimonadaceae; genus JANXMY01. Next base: position 13,530 of record CAXSZN010000045.1, on the reverse strand, counting down.
CCGCAAGGCTTATCGCTTGTACAGTGAACGGCGCATACTTTGGTACATTTGGCTTTGGCCCCGTCCGCGTGTAGAGGTGTTCGTCCCTGGCGAAGAATCCTTTCCGAGAATTGTTACGCTGACTGTTGATGACCAAACGGGCGAAGTCCGTGACCGGACGTACAGCTAATCGCACCAAATAGTTCTCTTTTGTCCGCAGGACAATCAGCCAGAGGCTACTCAGCCCAGGATTTCAATCCTGGGTCTACACGTTATGTCTAAAATCGCTTACATTTTTCCGGGGCAGGGGTCGCAGGCGGTGGGAATGGGGCAGAACTTGTGTGCTCATTCGGAAGCGGCACGGACTGTCTTTGACAAAGCTGACGAATACTTAAGTGAGAAGATCAGCACGCTTTGCTTTTACGGGCCGGAAGATGCACTGAAGCAGACTATCCACACGCAGCCGGCGCTGTATGTGACTTCGGCTGCCGTATTGGCAGCGCTCAAAGAGCGGGGCGTGCCGATGCCGAGTGCAGTGGCGGGGCATTCCGTGGGCGAGTATGCCGCGCTGCTGGCGGCAGGGGCCTTTGACTTTGAGACCGGACTGCGCTTGGTCGGCAGGCGTGCTCAGGAGATGCAGCGGGCCGCGCTGGCCCAGCCGGGCGCGATGGCGGCGGTGCTGGGGCTGTCGGCGGCGCAGGTAGTGGCCGTCTGCGACGAAGCCGAGAGCACGGGAACCGTGTCGGCGGCGAACTTCAACGGCGGCGGGCAGGTCGTCATCTCCGGCAGCCCAGACGGGGTTGCCCACGCCTCGGAGCTGGCAAAAGCCGCCGGGGCGAAGCGCGTTTTGCCGCTCAACGTATCGGGTGCGTTCCACTCGGCGCTCATGGCCCCGGCGGTGGAAGCGATGGAGTATGCGCTTCGGGATGCGGCTATTCATCCGGCCCAAATCCCCGTGGTCGCCAACTTGACGGCGGATTATGAGATAGCGCCGGACGAGATACGCGCCAGTCTCGCCGCGCAGATTGATCATCCGGTGCGCTGGGAAGAAAGCATCAGCCGCTTGGTGGCCGACGGCTTTGATATATTTGTAGAAGTCGGCTCCGGCACAGTGTTGGCGGGGCTGATGAAGCGGATTGCGCCGGACGCGAGAACTTACAGCGCCGGCGACAGTGCAGGAGTGCAGGCGCTGGCTGAGGCATCAAGCGTATGATTTTAGCAGGCAAACGGGCGATTGTGACGGGCATGAGTAAAAGCGGCGGCGGCATCGGACGCGCGATTGCGCTGGCGCTGGCGGAAGCCGGGGCGGATGTGGCCGTCACCGGGCATTCGTCTTTAGACGCAGCGGACGCAGTCGCGGCGGAAGTGACGGCGCTCGGACGGCAGGCCATCGCCGCTCAGTGCAATGTTGCAGAGGCTGCCGACGTAGAAAAATTCACCCAGCAGGTCTTGACATCGTGGGGCAGTTTGGATATAGTAGTGAACAATGCCGGAACGACGCGCGACGGCCTGCTGCTGCGGATGTCCGAAGACGACTGGGACACGGTGCTGGACAGCAACCTCAAAGGGACATTTCTGATGACCCGCGCAGCCCTGAAGCCGATGGTCAAGCAGCGGCATGGGAAAATCGTCAATATCACTTCGGTTATGGGCCTGATTGCAAATCCCGGACAGGCCAATTACTCGGCGTCCAAAGCCGGCTTGATCGGCTTCACCCGGACGGCGGCCAAAGAAGTCGCCAGCCGCAACATCCAGATCAACGCCGTCGCGCCGGGGTTTATTGAAACCGCTATGACGGGCAGTATGAAGGACGACTTGAAAGCGTCGATCCTGAAAGAAATCCCGGCGGGCCGGTTAGGGCTGCCGGAAGATGTCGCCCAAGCGGTGCTGTTCCTGTGTTCGCCCGCCGCCGGGTATATTACCGGGCAGACGCTGACCGTAGATGGCGGCATGGTACTTTAAGAAGTAAGAACAATAGAATTCGCTTAGTTGTTTGAGGAGATACACAGATATGTCAACTTTTGATCGCGTGAAAAAAGTCGTGGTAGAGCAGCTCGACGTGGCCGAAGACGAAGTCACCCCGCAGGCGTCGTTTGTGGACGATCTCGGCGCGGACTCGCTCGACGTTGTGGAGCTTGTCATGGGCCTGGAAGAAGAATTCGATGTGGAGATCCCGGACGAAGATGCGGAAAAGATTACCACTGTCCAGGAAGCCGTGACGTATATCGACGGGAAAGTTTAAGTCGGTCAGCGGAGACCTTGTACCGAGTAGTTGAAAACTACTCGCTAGGAGAAGCGCTTTTCGAGCGGAAGATGCACCCATGCGTTTTCTTCGTCCGCAGGACGCTTTCCCTAGCGAGTAGTTTTCAACTACTCGTCTTTACTTTGTTATGAGCAACGAACGACGAGTAGTGATCACAGGATTGGGAGCGGTTACGCCGCTCGGCATTGGCACCGACCAGTACTGGCAAGGGCTGCTGGCCGGGCGCAGCGGCGTCAATGTCGTGGAAGACTTTGACTGCTCCGCCATTGCGACCCGCATTGCCGCCCAGGTCAAAGGATTTAAACCCGAAGACTATTTGGACCGCAAAGAAACAAAGCGCATGGACCGCTTTGCCCAGTTTGCCGTCGCCGCCTCCCAAATGGCTGTTGCGGACGCCTGCCTGCCCATCAACGATTCCACCCGCGCCCGTGTCGGCGTCTTCATCGGCAGCGGCATCGGCGGCATCGCGACCTTTGAAGAGCAGCACCGCAAAATGATGGAAGGCGGCCTCGGCCGGGTCAGCCCGTTCTTTATTCCCATGATGATCGCCAACATGGGCACGGGAAATGTCGCCAAGATTTTAGGCGCACAGGGGCCGAGCGAAACGGCTGTCACTGCCTGCGCCACGTCTACCAACTCTATTGGTGACGCCTACCAGGTCATTCTGCGCGGCGAAGCGGACGCCATTGCCGCCGGCGGCTCCGAAGCTGCCGTCGTGCCGATTTCCATGGCCGGCTTTTCGAACATGAAAGCCATGTCCACCCGCAACGACGACCCCGAACATGCTTCCCGCCCGTTTGACACGGGCCGCGACGGCTTTATCTTGGGCGAAGGCGGCGGCATCTTAATTTTAGAAGAACTCGAAACCGCCAAAGCCCGCGACGCCAAAATCTATGCCGAAGTCATTGGCTACGGCATGAGCAACGACGCCTACGACATGGTCCATCCCGCCCCCGAAGGCGCAGGCGCGGCCCGCGCGATGGTAGCCGCGCTGAAAAGTGCCGGCATCGCGCCGTCCGAAGTCGGCTACATCAATGCCCACGGCACATCAACGCCCGCCGGGGACGTTCTGGAAGTCCAGGCCATCAAGAGCGTCTTTGGCCCTCACGCTTATAAACTCGCCGTGTCCTCCACCAAGTCCATGACCGGCCACCTTTTAGGAGCCGCCGGCGCAATTGAAGCTATCGCCGTCTCGCTCGCCCTGCACCACGGCATCCTGCCCCCAACCATGAACCTGACGAACCCCGACCCCGAATGCGACCTAGATTTCATCCCCAATAAGCTGCGCGAGCAGCAGGTCCAAATCGCCCTGTCCAATTCCTTCGGCTTCGGCGGCCACAACGCCACCCTCGTCTTCAAGCGCTGGCTCGGTGAATAAAGCAATGGCAAAATCTGTTGACCCGCAAAATTCGATTGTGGTGATACAAGCCATTTCTACGCATTGGGAGAAGTCAGCGCGGGGTGGGGTAAATGCTGTCTTGCGTAATCAGGTTCCAGAAGCTCTTAAACTCCCAGCTTTCAATGTCATTCCTGCTCCACTTTCTTACGTGCTTCACTCGGCCGGTTATTCGAGCAAAAATAATTTCGCTGAGCCGATAGGAAGTACCGCTCGAACATCCATAGCAGAGCCAAACCACCTTCGCGGCATCGCAACTAGTCTTGACGCCGAGATGCTTACTGTCTCCTATCAATACAGCACGAGCCAGGGAGCGCCGGAACGCTACGCGCAAAGAATCGAAGCCTTAAATCTTTCGTCTGAGCAGTGGGGCCGTATTGAGTACAATGGCCGTCACAGTGACGTGGACAACGGACACTGGTGGTACGAAAAATGGATTTACAACATCGGTCTGTTTTCTCACCCGCCAACTTCAGTATTCACACGAAGCGAGCCAACGAAAATCTTTGCGCAGATGGTTCATTTGTTTTGAGGACAGAAGAACCATACAATAAATTGTATGGCTACACGGCGCGGACGCCACAAAACGCCCGCTTCGCGGGGTTCAGAATAAGTTAATGACAAAAATCTTAGTCCCGCGAAGCAGTACTTCGTAGCGTCTTCGCTGTGTAGCCGTGCGTTTCAACGCATGGTCCCAAACCATGTCTCAAACTTTTGACCTTCATTCCATCGCCGAGCGCATCCATACAGGAACCGACAGCCCTGACACTTCCCGCGCTTTGGTCGTTTTCAACCTCACTCCGCAGCCCCAAAGCGGCGTTGCGGTGTTCCGCGCCTCTATGGCCTGGCCGCAAGGCGCACCGCTGCCGCCGGTTGTCGTCACGGACAGCGACGAGGTGCCTGTTCCGTCTGCTCTTCGAGACATGACGCAAGGCGTGGACGCAAAAGGCCGGGCGGACCGCGTTCAGCTTAACTTCGCCCTCTATTTTGCCGCTGACGTTGTTCCCGCGAATGGCTGGCGCACTTACCTTGCTTCCTATACTGATGCGCTTGGCCCGGCGCTGGAAGATTTCGTGGAAACGCCGGGGCTGACTGTGGTAGAAACAACGAGGCATGGCGGCGATTTGGCAATGGTGGGGGAATTGGAACCCCTCCCGGCACAAGTGCCTTCCCTCCCCTGTTAGGGGAGGGCTTACAGACAAATATAGTCCCTGCTTCTTGTCAAGAGGCACAGGCCAGAGGGCTATCCGAAAGCCCTCCCCTAACAGGGGAGGGAAGGCACTTGTGCCGGGAGGGGTTCGGAAACTTTTGACAAGCGTTTGGCGTTATGCTATACTGAGAGCCGATACTGAATGCTGATGCTGTTTCAAACTTTTCTGCAACTGAATATCCTGATACTCGCCACTCCGGCGCTGGCCGGCTGGTCTCTGCTGCCGCCCGCGCATCCGGGCCTCGCCCATGCCGTCGGCATTGTCTGGCAGTACCGGGCCACTGAGCCAAATGCGCTAAAGACTGTCACGCTGACGCAGGCGCGACAGGCTTCCTCCAAGCGTCCGGCCGTGACGCCGTCGCCTGCGCCTGTCTCCGTGCGCCCTGCTGTTTTCGCGGCTGTTCCCACTGCCGCGCTCCGCACCTGCACTCCTTTTCCCCATGCCGCCCGCGCACCGTAGAACAGCACCTGAGAGTAGGAGGGCGAACACAAGGTTCGCCCCTACGGGGAAGCAAATGAAGACGGATGTGTAGGGGCGAACCTTGTGTTCGCCCTTCCGTGAGCGTTTTCTCCATGTTTCCTACAGATTTCAACTTCTTTGTGCGAAAGGCAATTTTCTACCATGCAATTTCTGAAAAATCTATTTGACGGCAACGAGCGCGACATCCAAAAGTACCGGAAAGTCGCGGACAAAATCAACAGCTTGGAACCTGAAATGAAGGCGCTGTCCGACGACGCGCTGCAAGCGAAAACCACTGAGTTCAAAGAGCGCGTCGCTGGAATTATGGACGCCGAGTGCGAGCGTCGCGGCACCGACTGGCATGATCTGGCGCGGGATGACAAGCGGGCGGTCTGCGATCTGGCGCTCGACCCGCTGCTGCCGGAAGCGTTCGCCGTCGTGCGCGAGGCGGCGAGCCGGACGCTCAAAATGCGGCCGTTTGATGTCCAGATGATCGGCGGCATGGTGCTCCATGACGGGCGCATCGCCGAGATGAAGACCGGCGAAGGCAAGACGCTCACGGCGACGCTGCCGATTTATCTCAATGCGCTGACCGGCAAAGGCGTCCACTTAGTCACGGTCAACGATTACTTGTCCAAAGTCGGCGCAGTGGCGATGGGGCCGCTGTACCACTTCTTGGGCCTGTCGGTCGGCATCATTCAGGGGCAAAGCCCGGAGACAGGTGATCTCGGCGGCACCTACATCTTTGACCCGGAGTACCGGCACCCGGACCCGCGCTATGACTTTGCCCGGCCTGCCGAGAACCGGCGCGGGGCGTACAACTGCGACATCACTTACGGCACCAACAACGAATACGGCTTTGACTACCTGCGCGACAATCTGGCCGTGCCGGGGCAGGAGCTGGCCCAGCCGGAGCTTGTGTTCGCGATTGTGGACGAAGTGGACTCGATTCTCATTGACGAAGCGCGGACGCCGCTGATTATTTCCGGCCAGGCCGAAGCGTCGTCGGATTTGTATGTCAAAATGGACCGCATTGTTCGGCAGCTTCAGAACGAGCGCGATTATAAGATCGAAGAAAAGCAAAAGACCGCGACGTTTACCGATGACGGCCAGCGGCGCGTTGAATTGGCGCTGGGCGTTCAAAACCTGTCGGACAGCGAAAACCTGTCGCTGATGCAGCACGCCGGGGCGGCGCTGAAAGCCCACGCGGTCTGGAAGCGGGACATTGACTACCTGGTGAAGAAAAACGAGGAAGGCAAGGAAGAAGTCGTCATTATTGACGAGAACACCGGACGCCTCATGTTCGGACGCCGCTGGTCCGACGGTCTGCATCAGGCCGTGGAAGCCAAAGAAGGCGTCAAGATCGAAAACGAGAATCAAACGCTGGCGACGATCACGTTCCAGAACCTGTTCCGCTTGTATCCAAAGCTTGGCGGCATGACCGGCACGGCTAAGACCGAAGAAGACGAGTTCCGCAAGATTTATGCGCTGGATGTTGTTTCGGTCCCGACCAACAAGCCGATGATCCGAAGGGACCTGCCGGACATTATCTACAAATCGCAGGAAGCCAAGCTGCGCGGCATCGCCCGCGAGATTTTGACCCTGTTCGCCCGGCAGCAGCCGGTGCTTGTCGGTACACGAAGTGTTGAGATGTCCGAGCGCGTCTCGGACCGCCTGCGCTATGACCGCTTGCAGCTTTTGGCGCTGACCGACCTGCTGCGCGACAAGATTGAGAACACGAAGGGCCTGGATAAAGCCAAGTACGCCGAGTGGAGCGCCGTGCTGAACCAGCGCCTCAGCCCTTATGGCATTCCGAAAGGCGAAACTCCGGCTATTCTGTCGGCAGGACAGCTCTCGGAAATCGCAAGCTTCTTCAATATGACGCCTCGAATGACCGATCCGGGAAACCGGGACGCTTTGGCGAAGCTGCTGGAAATCGCGCCGGAAGACCGGGAGCGCCTCGATGAAGCGCTGACCCACGGCATCCCGCACAACATTCTCAACGCCAAGTCGCACGAAAAAGAAGCGCATATTATCGCCGAAGCAGGCCGCAAAGGCCGGGTCACTGTCGCGACCAACATGGCCGGACGCGGCGTGGACATTCTGCTTGGCGGCTCGACGGTCAGCGAGATTGAAGCCGAGAAAGGCGCAGGCGACGACTACGAGTACCAGCGCGGCGGCAAGCCGCAGATTGGCCTGACCCCGGTCGGAGAGCGCGGCAGCGCGGAGCATCAGCGCGAAGCCGAAGAAGTCCGCCAATTGGGTGGCCTGTATATTTTGGGCAGCGAGCGGCACGAAGCCCGGCGCATTGACAACCAGCTTCGGGGCCGGGCCGGACGCCAGGGCGACCCCGGCGCGTCCCGCTTCTATGTCTCTTTAGAAGACGAGCTGTGGCGCTTGTTCGGCGACAAGGCCAACTCGCCTCTGCTGCAATCGTGGGCCGAAGATCAAGCGATTGACGCCAAGATGCTGTCGGCGATGATCGCCCGTGCTCAGAAAAAAGTGGAAATGTTCTACTTTGACCAGCGCAAGTCTACGCTGGACTATGACGACGTGATGAATGTCCAGCGGGCGAACATCTACGGCGAGCGGCGGCGCATCATGGAAGGCGCGGACCTGCGGGAGACGATTGTCGGCTACTTGAACGAGACTGTTCAGCTTGAAATCGGACAGTACGCCCCTGACGGCGTCTCGCCCGACGAATGGGATTTGGAAGGCTTGTATAACACGCTGAGCCAGACATTCCCGATTGCCCAGTATGCGTCCGTAGACGACCTCAAGAACAAGCGCCGGCCTGAGTTAGTCTCGTTCATTACCGAGCTTGCGGACCGCTCGTACACCGACAAAGAAGCGCACTTCGTCCAAAATCTCGGCGAAGAGCAGGGCTTGGCCGAGATGCGCGACTTGGAGCGGCGTGTAACCTTGCAGTCATTGGACCGGCACTGGATGGAGCATTTGTCGGCGATGGACTACCTGCGCGAAGGCATCGGCTGGCGCGGCTACGCGGGCATTGATCCGCTGGTGCTGTATAAAAAAGAAGCTTATGACATGTTCCAGCAGATGCAGGCGTCCATTCAGAGCGAAGTCGTGCAGATCATGTCGTCCATCCAGATCAGCCTGGACCCGCAGGTTCCCAGCGACCCGATGGCAAACCTCACCGAGCTTCTGGAACAGGGAGCCGATGAAGACGGTCTCGGCGGGGCCGGCCCGGCTGAGGCCGCTCTCGCGCCCGCCGCCGCCCGCCGCGTCGCCAAAGGCAAGTCACGCGGTCGCTGAGAAGACTTAAAATGCCCGGCACTTTGAGTGCCGGGCATTTTATTGTCTTCCGTCTTATTCGCGGCCATGTTAGCCTCCGGCAATCGCGCCGACAATCAGAAACGGCTCCGAGCCGTCGGCGACGGCGGCAGGCAGCAAGGCATCAGGCAGTTCGTGCGAACGGTCTTCCCCGCAGGCGAAGAAGCGCAGAAAGGGCCGCCGCCGCTGCGTTTGATGGTCGCGGATGGTTCCGCGCAGCATCGGATACTGTGCTTCGAGAGCGTCGAGAACCGACCGCTGCGTTGCCGGGCCGTCGTGCGCCAATGTCACTTCGTCGCCGGCCTGCGCCAGTGTTCGCAGATGATAAGGGAGCGCGACGCGGATCAAGGCGGTGCGTGTCATGGCAGAGTCTGCACCTCCACCGACAAAACGGCGGGGAGATCGCGCACAATCGCAGCCCAGGTATCGCCGCTGTCGGAAGACGCATAGACCTGCCCGCCGGTCGTGCCGAAGTAGATGCCGCAGGATTCCATTGTGTCAACCGCCATCGCATCACGCAGGACATTGACATAGCAGTTCTGCTGCGGCAGACCGTCGGTCAGCGCTTCCCACTCATCCCCGCCGGTCCGGCTCCGGTAGACCCGCAGCTTGCCTTCCGGCGGGAAATGCTCGGAGTCGCTCTTGATCGGAACCACATAAATCGTGTCCGGCTCGTGGGCATGGACATCAATGGGGAAGCCGAAGTCGCTCGGCAGATTGCCGCTGACTTCCCGCCACGTTTCCCCGGCATTCTCGCTTCGCATCACATCCCAATGCTTCTGCATGAACAGCACGTCGGGCCGCGCCGGATGCTGGGCGATCCGGTGGACGCAGTGCCCGACTTCCGCACTCGGGTCGGGCATGAACTCCGACTGCAGGCCGGTGTTGATGGGACGCCATGTTGCCCCGGCATCGTCGGACCGAAACGCGCCCGCCGCAGAGATGGCGACGAATATGCGGGCGGGACGGCTCGGGTCCAGCAGGATCGTATGCAGGCACATCCCGCCTGCGCCCGGCTGCCAGGCCGGCCCGGTCGTGTGCCGGCGCAGCCCGGACAGCTCCTGCCAGGTGCCGCCGCCGTCCACCGAGCGAAACAGCGCGGCGTCTTCGACTCCCGCATAGACCGTCTCCGGGTCGGTCCGGGACGGCTCCAGATGCCAGACCCGCTTGAACTCCCACGGATGCTGCGTGCCGTCGTACCACTGGTGCGTCCCGGCGATGCCGTCGTAGCAAAACTCGTTTCCGACCGGCTGCCAGGACTTTCCTCCGTCGTCGGAGCGCTGAATCAACTGGCCGAACCAGCCGCTCGATTGGGAGGCATAAAGGCGGCTCGGATTGACGGGCGACCCTTTCAGGTGATAGATTTCCCAGCCGGGAAAATGCGGCCCCTCGACGCTCCATTGCTCACGCTTGCCGTCGGCTGTCAGCACAAAAGCGCCTTTGCGCGTTCCGACCAGGACTCGAACCTCGGTCATGTGTCACTCCTATTCTGCCGCGCTTCCTCCGCGGCGATCAAAGTCTCGATGTTGTAGCCTCGGATCATCAGGCCGTCAATGCGGCTGTCGTTAATTACCACGCCGCTCAAGTTGATCTCTGAAAACCGTGCGCCGCTGAGATTGATGTTCTGAAAGGTTGCTTCTGCCAAGCTGACATCGGCAAAATAGGCCTGCTCCAGCGCCACTTCGATAAACTGCGCTTCCGCCAAGTTCTCGTCCCGAAATATCTCTTTCATGCGGTTGGCCCTCCCGAAACAGCATACCAGAACCGGAAGAAGAGGCAGGCATAAGCCGTGTCCGAGAAAAAGGGGATTCACAAAATTCTCATAACATGAGAATTTACCTTTCTTGATCCATTCGAGACATGACCAAACTCCCGGCGGCGATGGAAAGCGCGGCGGTTCCCAGCAGTGCGGCGAGGTCCAGGCCGAAGCCGGTCAGGTCAGGATAAAACAAAGACTGCCGCAGGCCGTCAATCGCGTAACGCATCGGGTCGAACGCGCTAATCGTTCGCAGCCAGGCTGGCAGGAACGCGATAGTGGTGAAGCCGCCGCCGAGGAAAAACAGGTAAGTCGCCAGCACGGACGAGGCAAGCGCGATGTTCCCGGAGCCGCGCAGCAGGACGCCCAGCGCCGCGCCGAGGCCGGACGCGCAGGCGGCCGTGCAGGCAAACAGGGCGATCACCGCCGGCCAGTGGTCCGGCGGCGGGGACATAATGCCGGTTAAGACGCAAATCAGCACCGCTGGGATCAAGACAACCCCGCAGGCCAGCACCCCTCCCACCAGCCGCCCTGCCGGAACGACCCACGCGGCGAGAGGCGCACAGCGCAGCAGCCGGGCCGTGCCGCGCTCCACATCGCCCGCGCACAGCAGCGCCGTTCCCATCAGCCCGACATTCAAGATCAGCAAAATCAGCACCGGCAGCACTTGGTAATGCAGAAAATCCACGCGGGTTTTCCGCAGGTCGTGCTCCGCTATCGTGATATGATAGGGGTTGATAGAGACAGCTCCAGGAGGAACTACAAGCTGAGGCGGCGCGTCGTGGTCGGGATGCAGCGGGTCTTCATCATAGTCCAGGTTCAGCGGCAGCGAGTCAAACGCGCCGACCGACCGGTCCGCGCTGCGCCGGATGTCGTCGGCAAAGTCAATATCCACATTGTTGAGCTGAAGGCTGAGGCGTGCGGCATGACTTGGGACATCTTTCTCGAAACCCGGCGGGATCACGATGACTGCGGCAATTTCCTGTCCGGCCAGCATGTGCGCCGCGTACGCCGCATCGGTGACAGTCAGCGAGTAAGCATCCGTGTCCGCCTGAATAAGCTGCTCCATGCGCTGCGTGTTCGGCCCATGCGATTGAACCACCAGCGCCACCGGCTCCCGCGTCACCGTCAGCGACAGTGTCACCAGCAGGAGGGCCATGCCGAGCGGCGGCAGCAGGGCGCTTGCGACAAGCAGAGGCCGGCGTCCCCAAAGGCGCAGGTCAAGGCGGGCCAGTGTCCAAACTTTTTGGAGGCTTGTGATTATATCCCTCATGCCGCCTGCTTCTTGAGCGGCCAGGCGGCGGCAAGCAGGGCGGCGGAGGCCCAGCCGAGCAGGGCGGCAAAATTGACCGCTTCAGACTCTGGCGTCACGGAATATCCATGGAACGCCTGTTCCAGCAGCCCGACCGCGTAATAGGTCGGCGCACAATGCGCCAGCGCCCACAGGCGCGGGCCGTCAAACCGCTGCGGCTCCAGCGATCCGCTGCAAAGATAAAGCGGCAGGGACAGTCCGAAAATCAAAGACGCGACCGGCAGGGTGCGCTTCAGCGCCACGCCCAGCAAAACGCCGAGGCAGCTAAAGACCACTAAACTAACCAGCAGAGTCCCGGCGGCTTCCAGGGGATCGCGCGGGATGAGCTTGTAGCCGAACAAGACAATCGCGATCGGCAGCAGCATGGCGACCGCCGCTGCAGTCATCGCCGCGAGAACACGCCCGGCGAGTGGGAACACTGGCGCGACCGGCGCAGTCGCCAGCAAGCGAATAGTCCCGCGCTCAAACTCCCGTGCCACGGTCGCCGCGCTGAGGCTCCCGGCGATCACAAACAAATCCAAAATCAAGCCGCTGACAATGAGATAGGGGATGAACCCGGTGTCGCGGCTGTAAAAATCGTGTTCGGCGACCTGAACGCGAACGCCGGGAAACGGAACCTGCCGGCCGAACGCAACAATCGCGGAAGGCAGCGCCCGCTGGATGTCCTCGGTCATATCCACGTCCACATTGTCCACGGTTACCTGCAAGACCGTGTCCCCGCCGCGTCCGATTGTGTCGGAAAAGTCTGGGGGTATCTCAATGACCGCGACCAGAGCGCCCCGGTGCAGCGCCTCCATCGCCGCCGCTTTTGCCATCGGCCTGAGTGCGAATGAATGGTGCGCGGCTTCCAGATTGGCGACAAACATCTTAGCGTAGGAGCCATTGTCGTCGGAAACAAGCGCCGTGGGAGCGCGGCTGCCGGTCAGCCCAAACAAGCTGACTAGAAACAAGAACGTGACGGCCTGGATCAATGTCAGCGCGACAAAGAGCCGCGCCCGTTTCAGGAAAAGCGCTTCAGCCCGGAACCCGCCTGCCAGCGCCCGCAGCTCGGCTTTCATTCGCCTTCCCTCTGCTCCAGATCGTCCAAAGCATGAAAGACTTCCGCCAAGTCCGCGCTGCGAAGACGGAACCCGGTGATTGCCGCCGCCGCCATCACCTGCCGCAGCACCGGCTCAGGAACGGCGCTGCCTTCCAGAAACACCGCCACCCCGCTTGGCGTGGCCGCAATCCGGTAGACACTCTCAGTTTCGGCCAGCGCGGCGGCGATGGCGTCTTGATCCTCCTGCCGGCAGTCAATATCCAGACAGGTTCCGGCACGGGCGACCAGCGCTTCCGGCGGTTCGGTGACGAGTATCCGGCCGCCGCGCAGCACGGCGGCCCGGTCGCAGAGCGCCAGCGCTTCATCCAGGTAGTTGGTGGAAACAATCACGGTCGTGCCGCCGGAGCGCAGCAGGCGCAGATGGCTCCAGATCGTGTGCCGCGCTTCCACATCCACCCCTAAAGTCGGCTCATCCACAATCAGCATCTCGGGGGAAGAAAGCAAAGCCCGTGCGATTGTGACACGCCGCCGCAGGCCGCCGGACAACTGCCCGGTCCGTTCTCCAGCGCGGCTGGACAAGCCCAGAAGGTCCAGCACTTCCCTGATGCGCGTGTCCGTCTCGGCAACATCATACAGCGCGGCGGCGAATTGCAGGTTTTCCCGCGTCGTCAGCTCATCGTACAAGGCCGTTTCCTGAAGCACGATGCCGATCCGGCTCCGCAGCGCCCGCCGCTGAAATGAGCTTTGTTCGCCGAGAACCGTGAGCGTCCCGGACGACACGGGAAGCAGCCCCATGATGACATTCAGCAGCGTAGTTTTGC
>CAXSZN010000044.1:0-41296 GCA_964241935.1 uncultured Armatimonadales bacterium | reverse complement strand
GCGGCTTTTGCGCGGGCGTTGACCGGGCGATTGATGTGGTGGAAGAAGCGCTGGAAATCTTCGGTGCCCCAGTCTATGTCCGCCATGAGATTGTCCACAACGAACACGTTGTCGAGCGGCTGCGACGGCGCGGCGCGATCTTTACCGACGATTTGGCCGACGTGCCGAACGGCAGCGTTTTGATCTTCTCGGCGCATGGGGTCGCGCCGGCGGTCCGGACGGAAGCGACGGCCCGGCAGCTTCGAGTGATTGATGCGACCTGCCCTTTAGTCACGAAGATTCACTTGGAAGTCCATAAGTTTCTGAAACGCGGCTACGGCATCTTCTATATTGGCCATAAAGGCCATGTGGAAACAGAAGGAACGCTGGGCGAAGCGCCCGGTCGCCTGCATTTAGTCTGCGATCTGGCCGATGTCGCCGCGCTGCCGGAGCCGCCGGAAGAAAAGCTGATTTATCTGACGCAGACGACTCTGTCCATTGACGAAACCCAGCAGATTGTAGAAGCGCTCCGTTCCCGATTTCCACGATTAGAAGACCCGCCGAGCGGCGACATCTGCTATGCGACTCAGAACCGTCAGGACGCCATCAAAGTCATCGCGCCGAAGTCTGATGTGGTGCTGGTCATCGGCTCGCAGACGAGTTCCAACACCAAGTCCCTGCGCCAAGTCGCCGAAACACTCGGTGCACGCTCCTATTTGATCGGTGGCCGCGAGGACATCACCGACGCCATGCTGGCCGGCGCAGAGACAATCGGTGTCACCAGCGGGGCCAGCGCCCCGGAAGACCGAGTGCAGGGCGTTCTGGAAGAGCTGCGTGAGCGCGGCGTCCTAGAAGTTGAGTCCATCACAGTGCGTGAGGAAGACATGGCCTTTACGCCGCCGCGCGAGATGAAGCTGCTGAAAATGGCCTGCGCTTCGGGAAAGTGACGGAAACAAGCGGGCGGGGAAACTCGTCCGCGCTTTTTTGTGTTTAATAATCAGTAACAATGACAATATATAAACATGATGGACGAACAGCCAGAAGTTAAAACACCGTCGCTTGCTGCGACACGGGCAAAGAGTATGCCGCTGCCGGAAAGCCTGTCGGTCTGGACCGGCTACCTGCTGGGCCGGGCGACTGACCAGAGCCGGGAATATTTTGAAGCGCTGGTCAAGCCGCTCGGCATCGGACGCCGCCATTTCGGCATTCTGGCTGTGCTGGGCGAAGAAAAACCGCTATCGCAGATTGAAACAAGTGAGCGGCTGGGTATTGACCGCAACACGATGGTGCTGCTGCTGGACGATTTGGAAGGGAAAGCGCTGGTGACGCGGCGGCGCGATCCCGCCGACCGCCGCGCCCATTTAGTGTCCCTGACCGATGCGGGGCGCGGCGTGCTGGCGCAAAGCGTTGACGCCGCGCGGCGCACCAACGACGAAGTGTTCGCGCCGCTGTCGCCTGAAGAACGTGCGCTGCTGCATTCCCTGCTCCGCCGTTTGCTTTGAGTATTTTTTTGTGAGGCCGATTATGGCAGTAGAGATTACGCGAGAGCGGCGGCCCGAACTGGCTGCCCCACGAACAGACACGCCGGCGCAGTCCGTTCCAAGCCGCCCGGCTTCTCCGAAACCCGATGTGACTTCGGCGGTCAGCGCCCACCGCTGGTGGATTTTGATTGGCCTGATCATGGCGGCGGCGCTGGAGATTTTAGACACCACGGTGGTCAATGTCGCCCTGCCGCAGATGGAAGGCAACTTGGGGGCGACCACCGATGAGATCGCCTGGGTTTCCACAGGCTACATTCTCTCAAACGTCATCGTGCTGCCGATGACCGCCTGGCTGTCAGGCCGGTTCGGGCGCAAGCGCTATTTGATGGCGTCTATTCTGATTTTCAACATTGCCCGCTTTATGTGCGGTCTCTCGGGCAGCCTCGGCGAGATTGTCTTCTGGCGTCTGATTCAGGGCGCTGGCGGCGCGGCCTTGATTTCAACGGCGCAATCTACGCTGGTCGAAATCTTTCCGCGTTCCCAGCTTGCGACCGTGCAGTCTATCTTTGGCCTGGGGCTGATTGTCACGCCGACGCTTGGCCCGGCATTGGGCGGCTTTTTGACGGACAACTATAGCTGGCGGATGATCTTTTTTATCCATGTTCCGCTCGGCATCGCGTCGCTGACTTTGGTTGGCCTCTACTTGCAGGACTCGATCCATCAAAAGCGGGTCAACACGGTGGATGTGCCGGGGATTGCTCTGCTTGCGGCAGGCATGGGGGCGCTGCAATACGTGCTGGAAGAAGGCGAGCGCTACGACTGGTTTGACGACCCGTGGATCACGCGGCTGACCGTAATCGCCGTGGTGTCGCTGCTCGGATTTGTGGCGTGGGAGCTGTCTTCGCGCAACAAAGCGCCGATTTTAGACCTGCGCGTCCTGCGGGACCGGGGGCTGGCCGGCTCGGTTGTCTTAGGCTTAGTTTTGGGCGTGGGTCTCTACGGCGGCGTCTTTATTTACCCACTTTTTGTGCAGACGATTCTGGGCTTCTCGCCGACAACAACGGGCTTGGCGCTGATGCCGGGTGGCCTGCTCACAGCAGTCGCGGTCATCCTCTGCGGGCGGCTTTTGCAGCGCGGCTTTGACGCCCGTATTTTGATCATCATCGGCATGGTGATTTACGTTGGGGCGATGTGGCTGCTGGGGCATTTGACTTCGCAGAGCGGGATCTCGGACACCCAGCTTGGCCTGATGGTGCGTGGCTTTGGGCTGGGCCTGATCTTTATTCCTATCCAGACAGTCGCATTCGCCGGCCTGCAAGGGGGACAGATCGCGCAGGGAGCGGCCCTGTACAATTTGATGCGCCAGCTTGGCGGGTCTTTCGGCATCGCCGTTCTGAACACCTATATTACGAATATGACGGCGTACCACCGGGCGAACATCGTGTCCAGCCTGTACAGCGGTGATCTGACATTCCAGGACCGCCTCGGCGGCATCGCTGCCGGCTTCATTCACGACGGTTACAGCGCCGCCTCCGCTCAGGCCGCCGCGCTCGGCGCTCTGGACCGTACTGTGCAGGCGCAGGCATCGGTCATGGCCTACAACAATGCGTTTATCCTGCTCGGCATCACGTCGCTGCTGGCGATGCCCGCCGTGCTGATGCTCCGCAAGCCTCGGCGCGGCGCGGCGCCCCCGGCGGAAGCGCACTAAACCTGCCCCTTGACTTGCCGGCTTCTTTGCGGCTACAATAAGCGCGTTCCAACAACATTTAAGACCGCTGGGGGTGCCGGCTTCGTCAATCACAATTTGACGAAGCCGGCTGAGAGGCAGACGCCAACCCCACGAACCTGATCCGGGTCATGCCGGCGTAGGGAAGCGGGAGGCAGGCTCATCGCATCGTTCCCTTTGCAGCAGGCCGCCGTCCCCAACTTTCTGAGGCGGCGGCCTTTTGAGCGTCTTGTCTAAGACGTTTAGCAAAGAAAGAGCTATGAAAACATTTAAACGCGCTTTTACTCTCATTGAGCTGCTTGTCGTCATCGCCATCATCTCCATTTTGGCGGCGATCCTGTTTCCTGTCTTCCAGAACGTCCGCGAGAACGCCCGCCAGACCGCCTGCGTCTCCAATGGCCGCCAGATTGGCCTCGCCGTCATCCAGTACACGCAGGATTATGACGAGACGCTGCCCATCTTTCAAGCCTACAACACTGCCGTTTCGGGCGGCGCTCCAGGGCAGCCGGGCCATAAAGGCGTCGAGGACGAGCTTGCGCCCTACACAAAAGCCACCGACTTGTTCAAGTGCCCGGATGACACCGGTGGCCCGACGACTTCCGGCAAAAGCTACCACGATTTTTACGGCTCGTCGTATCGGTTCACCCAAGCCTGCTACACAATTATGGGTGGGATGAACGGCTCTTATGAAGATGACGTTGAGCTGGATGATCCCGTTGCGACAGCGGCGGCAGGGCTAACGGTAGCGACGCCGCACACTGTCACAAACGCTCAGTTTGTGGTTCCGTCAGACACGCGCATCATGCGTGATGAAATGGTGCCGTGGTTCAGTCCGGCTCAAGACCCCGGCGATGTGTATGGCTACGGCGCGGCGTATTATCAGCAGTGGCATCCGCGCGGCGGCACATTTATATTCGCCGACGGTCACGCCAAGTTCATCACGTCTGCGGCGGCATTCAACGCGGTTGACGCTACGCCGGACGGTCATAGCTTTAATGACGGCTATTACTACGGGTACGATTGAGCTGCCATGCGTGTTTTAATCTTAGCTAACGGTCAGCCGCCGTCACAAATGCTGCTGGCGCGGCTTGCGGTGGAACATGAGTTGTTCATCGCCGTAGACGGCGCGGCCTTGAAAGCGGTGCGACTCGGTACGCAGCCAGACATTGTCAGCGGAGACTTTGACTCGCTGGATTTGGACGCGGCCCGGCTCGCCCTGCCGAACGCCGAGTTTTTGCCGACGCCGGACCAATACAAGACCGATTTAGAAAAAGCATTCAACATCGCTTTGGAGCGTAGGGCGTCGGCAATTACGATTGCGGGCGCGGCAGGGGGGCGGATTGACCACACATTAGGAAACTTCAGCTTGCTGCTGCGCTGGCGCGAAGAACTGCCCGATTTCCCCGTGGTTGTGGTGGAAGACGGCTCGGAAGTGCGGGCAGTCACCGGGGAGATCATGCTGACAACGGAGCCGGGCGACGCGGTCTCGCTGCTGTCGTATGACGGCAAGGCGCAGGTCAGCATCAGCGGCGTCCGCTGGCCGCTGGACAATCGCTTGCTGCCGCCTGGGGTAGGGGGGCTGCTGAATGAAGCCGTCGCACCGGCAGTGAAAATTACGGCGGCGGGCGGCAGTATTCTGGTCTGCCATCTGAGCGCGTGGCGAAGGCAGCATTTATGAGCGCCAATCTGAACGGAGACTTGCGGGCGGCATTCACGGCACTGGACTGGGGCATTCTTGGCCTGTACTTACTGTTCCTGCTGGTGATCGGCTTCTGGCCTCGGCGCGAAACGACGGAAGATTATCTGATCGCAGACCGGGGATTAAGCCTGCCGGTCTTCACGGCAACGCTGGTGGCGACCTGGTACGGCGGCATTCTCGGCGTCGGTGAGTTTGTGTATACGTCGGGCCTCATCAACTGGACCACGAACGGGCTGCCGTACTATGTGTTCGCGCTGCTGTTTGCCGTGTTTCTGGCCCGGCGGGTACGCGGCGGCGCGGCGCAGATTTACACGATCCCGGACAAGCTGGCCGAAGCATATGACACGAAAACGGCCCTGCTCGGGGCCGTTTTTGCGTTCATCTATGCCGCGCCGTCCGCGTATATTCTGATGACCGGGACGCTGCTGCATATTCTGTTCGGCTGGCCGCTGCTGCCGGCGATGCTGGTCGGGATGGCGTTCTCGGTGGCGTATGTCTTCCGAGGCGGCTTCCTTGCCGATGTCCGGGTCAACACCCTGCAATTCCTGCTGATGTTCACGGGCTTTATTACCGCTGCCGCCGTGTGTTTAACCAAGTTCGGCGGGCTGGCGTATCTCACCGCGCCGGGACACCTGCCGCCGGGCCACTTGAAGCCGATGGGGACTTACGACCTCGCGTTTGTGGTCGTTTGGTTCTTTATCGCGCTGGTGACGCTGACCGATCCCGGCTTCCATCAGCGCTGTTACGCCGCCAAAACGCCCCGCGTCGCCGCGCTCGGCATCGGCGTGGCTGTGCTGTGCTGGATGCTTTTCGACGCGCTTTCGACAACGACCGGCCTGTTCGCCCGCGCTCTGCTGCCGCATTTGTCCGACCCCAAGACGGCATTTCCGGCACTGGCCGAGCGTGTCCTGCCGCCGGGCCTCAAAGGGCTGTTTTATGTTGGAATGCTCGCACCGATCATGGCAAGCACCGTGTCGTACACGTTTATTGCCGCCGTGACACTCGGGCGTGACTTTGTGTGGCGTCTTAAACGCGACCCGGACATCACGCAGGTTCCCGCGTACACGCGCTGGGGTTTGGCTTTGACTTCGCTTCTGTCGGTCACAATCGCCCTCTTGATCCCCTCTGTCGTCAAGCAGTGGTACTTCTTCGGCAGCGTCTTCGTGCCGGGCGCACTTCTGCCGCTTCTCGGGGCGTATGCCGCGCCGCGCTGGCGTCCTCGGCCGACGTTCGCGTTCCTGTCTATGCTGCTGGGGGCGGGAACGGCCCTGTCCTGCCTGCTGTGGGGCTGGGGGCATGGCGGCTTTGACGACCCGCAGTTCCCGCTGGGCTGGCAGCCGATGTACCCCGGTCTTGCCGCCGCTGTTTTCGTTTACAGCGCGGGTCTGCTGCGGCCTAAGCCTGTTTCGGCATTTCGTCTGCCCGATGCGCCCTGACCTGTTCCCGGTAAGAAGACTGTGTTCTCACCCGCACCCTGGCCTTGCCTCTCACGCCGCCACTCCAAAACGCCAATAACAGAGTTATGCTTTCTGTTATTGAGATGTTCAAAGCGCAGGCGGAGCGCTGTCCCAACACAGCAGCGATCGTGGCGACCGATGGGGTGCTGACATACCGGACTCTGCACATGCAATCGAGCCGGCTTGCCGGCTTGCTCATAGCGCGGGGCGTGGGCGCGGACACGCCGGTCGGCGTCTGCCTGGAGCGTTCAAAGCTGATGCCGGTTGCGCTGCTCGGCATTCTGAAGGCAGGCGGCGGCTATGTACCGCTAGACCCGTCATACCCGCAGGCGCGGCGCGACTTCATGCTGGCCGATGCCGGAGTACGTCTGGTGCTGACGCAGCGCTCGCTGGAGAGCCAAGTACCCAGTGGGATAGAAACGCTTTGCTTAGACACAGACTGGCTGGAAAGCGCGGAAGAGGCCGGCGACGACTTTTCCGAGCCGGCGACAGGCGCCGACGGGCTGTTCTACATAATCTACACATCGGGATCCACGGGAGCGCCTAAAGGTGTGCGGATGGGCCGCCGGGCTATCGCAAACTTGGTGCAGTGGCAGCAGGAAGCCAGCTTCAAGCCTGATGCCAAGACCGCCCAATTTGCGGCACTCGGGTTTGACGTGTCGGCGCAGGAAGTTTTTGCAACGCTCGGCGGCGGCGGAACGCTTTACCTCGTGCCGGAGGCCCTGCGCTTTGATCCCGCTGGCCTGATTGGCTTCCTCGACACGCACGCTGTTGAACGCCTGTTTCTGCCGTTTGTGGCCTTGCAGCAGATGGCGGAAGCGGCAGCCGCACAAGCCGGCAGCTTGTCTGCACTTCGGGAAGTCATCACAGCAGGCGAGCAGCTTAAAATCACGCCGGCGATCCGGGCGCTGTTTGAGCGGCTGCCGCACTGCACTCTGTCTAACCACTACGGGCCATCGGAAACCCATGTTGCAACAGCCTATACGCTGGCCGGACCGCCGGCGGGCTGGCCGGCGCTGCCGCCGATTGGAGCGGCGGTTCCCGGAATGCAGACGCTGGTGCGCGATGGCGAGCTGTATCTAAGCGGCGTCCAGCTTGCCGGCGGCTATCAGGGACCACCCGACCTGACCGCCGAGCGCTTCGTGTCCGGCCTGCCCGGCACGGACGCCGGCTCGCGTTGGTACAAGACCGGCGACCTGGTCCGTGTCAATCGCGCGGGTGACTTGGAGTTCGGGGGCCGCGCCGACAGCCAGCTTAAGATCCGTGGTTTCCGGGTCGAGGCGGGCGAAGTGGAAGCCGCGCTGCTGCTGCACCCCGGCGTCCGGGCCGCCGCCGCGAGGGCCTATGAGTTCGCGCCCGGCGACACGCGCTTGGCGGCCTATATCGCTTCCTCAGAAACACTCGCCGCCGACGCGCTGCGGGAGTTTCTAGCCGAACGACTGCCGGAGGCGCTTGTACCATCCCGCTTTGTCCACCTGAATACTCTGCCACTGACGCCCAGCGGCAAGACCGATTACCGGGCGCTGCCGCCGCCTCCGGCGGATCGCCCCACGCTTGCGGCGGTGTTTCAGGAACCCGCGCCGGGGCTGGAGACCGCACTCGCGCAGATTTGGTCGGACGTCCTGGACATCACACCGGTTGGTGCGGGCGACAGCTTTTTTGATCTTGGAGGCCGCTCTTTGCAGATGGTCCAGGTGCATCAAAAGCTGCGCGAGCTTGTGCCGGACGCCGAAATCACGACGCTGTTCCAGTATCCGACTATTCGCGAACTCGCCCGGTTTCTGACCGAAGGCGAGGCGGAACCGGCCCTCGCTGCTGTAACGCGGGAAGCGCAGGCTGCCGACGGCATCGCGATTGTCGGGATGGCGGGCCGCTTTCCGGGCGCGGCAAACGTCGCTGAGTTCTGGGAGAACTTGACAAACGGCGTCCAGTCCATTACCCACTTTACGGATGCCGAGCTTGCCGACGCGGGCATCCCGCTGGAAACGCTTCGGAACCCGGAGTATGTCAAAGCGCGGGGTGTGTTAGAAAATGCCGACAGATTCGACGCCGCGTTTTTCGGCATTCCGCCCAAAGAAGCCGATGTGCTGGACCCGCAGCACCGGCTGTTTTTGGAATGCGCGTCTGACGCTTTAGAAGACGCCGGCTGTGACCCGAACAATCACACTGGTACGGTCGGCGTTTGGGCTGGAAGCAGTCTGAACACCTATCTGCTTGCCAATCTGTGCGGGACACGCGCCGACATTGAAGAGCTGGTTCATTCTTATCAAGTCGGAAATTACCCGATATTGGCCGGCAACGACAAAGACTTTCTGCCGACCCGCGTGTCCTACAAGCTGAACTTGACCGGCCCAAGTCTGTCTGTCGGGACCGGCTGCTCGACATCGCTTGTGGCGGTGGCTCAGGCGTGTCAGAGCCTGCTGTCCGGGCAGTGCAGCCTGGCCCTGGCAGGGGGCGTGTCGGTGGCGTTTCCGCAGACGCGGGGGTATCTGTACCAGCCTGGCGGCATGGCTTCGCCGGACGGCGCCTGCCGGGCGTTTGACGCGGACGCACAAGGAACGGTGTTCGGCGGCGGGGTGGGGGTTGTCGCCTTGAAGCGTCTTGCCGATGCTTTGGCCGACGGCGACCAGATTCACGCCGTCATTCGCGGCTATGGCCTGACCAACGACGGCTCGCAGAAAGCAAGCTACACGGCTCCGAGCGCCGACGGCCAGGCGGAAGCGATTTTCCAGGCCCAAGTCATGGCCGGCTTCAGCGCCGAGACGATCTCCTATGTCGAAGCGCACGGCACGGCGACACCGCTCGGAGACCCGATTGAAGTCGCCGGCCTGATCAAAGCTTTTCGGCGCACGACCGACAAGGCCGGCTTCTGCGTTCTCGGCACCGTCAAGCCGAACGTCGGGCATTTGGAAGCGGCGTCAGGCGTCACGGGCCTCATCAAAACCGCGCTGGCGCTGAAGCACAAGAAGCTGCCGCCGACCCTGCACTACAAGACCCCGAACCCGCGACTCAATTTAGCGGAAAGCCCGTTTGTTGTCAGCGCGGAACTGACGGATTGGCCAGAGACAGAAGATCATCCGCGCCGCGCCGGGGTTAGCTCGTTCGGCGTCGGCGGCACCAACGCACATGTCGTTTTAGAAGAAGCACCGTCCGTGCTAGAAATTCAAACGCCGCGAAGCCGCCAAAGCGGCTGGCAGCTTTTGACGCTCTCGGCCCGGACCGAAACGGCGCTGGACGTGATGACCGATAACCTCGCACAGCATCTCAAAGCGCATCCTGAAATCAGCATGGCCGACGCCGCGCACACGCTCCAAACCGGGCGGCGAGCATTCGCACATCGCCGAATTGCCGTTTGTTCGTCCGCCGAAGACGCCGCGCAAATGCTGGAAGCCCGCGACGCCGGGCGCGTGGCAACGCAGACGGTTCCCGCATGGGTGCCGTCCGTCGCGTTTCTGTTCCCCGGACAGGGAGCGCAGCAGGTCGGAATGGGCCGCGAGCTGTACAAAACCCAGCCTGTCTTCCGAGACGTGATGGACCGCTGCTGCGAGATTTTGAAGCCACTGCTGGGTCTGGACCTGCGCGAAACGCTTTACCCAACTGCGGGCGATGAAGACGCGGCGCAGGCGCGGCTGAACCAGACCGGGCTGGCCCAGCCGGCGCTGTTTGTATTCGGCTACGCGCTGGCGAAGCTTTGGGCCGCGTGGGGCGTGACGCCGCCGTCGGCGATGCTCGGCCATAGTGTCGGAGAATATGTTGCCGCCTGCCTCGCCGGCGTCTTCACGCTGGAAGACGCTTTGACTGTACTGGCAGGACGGGCCAAGCTGATGCAGAGCCTGCCGCCCGGCGCGATGCTGGCGGTCCGGCAGCCGGCGTCGGAAGTCCTGCCGTTACTTGGGAAGGCACTTTCGGTGGCGGCGGAGAACAGTCCGTCGCTGTGCGTCGTGTCCGGCCCGAACGCGGCGGTAGACTCGCTGGAAGCGCGGCTGACGGCAAGCGGTGTCGCCTGCCGCCGCGTGGCGGCTTCCCATGCGTTCCACTCGGCGATGATGGACCCGATTTTAGGCGAGTTCGCACAGATCGTTCGGAGCGTCCCGCTGTCTGCGCCGGCGCTGCCGTTCGTGTCCAATGTCTCAGGAACGTGGATCACCGACGCCGAGGCAACTGATCCGCACTATTGGGCCGGGCATCTGCGGTCTTCAGTGCGGTTCGCGGAGGGATTAAAAACCCTGCTGGCCGACCCGAACCGTCTGCTGCTGGAAGTCGGCCCAAGTGTAGTTTTAGCCCCGCTGGTGCGCCAGCATCCGGCGAAACTTGCAGCTCATGCCGTGGTGTCGTCGCTCGACGGCGGCAAAAAAAAGCTGCCTTCCGATGCCGCATTTCTGTTCACAGCCGGCCGCCTCTGGCTGTCCGGCCTGCCGATTGACTGGAACCAAGCTGCCTGCGGGCAGGCGCGACGCCGCGTGTCTCTTCCGACCTATCCGTTCGAGCGGACACGACACTGGGTCGAGCCAGTGCGCTCCGCTGCCGCCACACAACCTGAGAGCGTAATCCCTATGTCTGTTCCTGCTGCCCCGACTGTCGCCGTGCCGGGCCGTGTCGAGCGGCTGCTGCACACGCTCACCGAGCTTTTGCAAACGCAGTCCGGCATTCCTGCCGCTTTTCTTGCGCCGAATGTCACGTTTCTGGACCTCGGCTTTGACTCCCTCTTTTTGACCCAGGCCAGCACGGCAATCGGGCGCAAGTTCGGCGTCAAAGTGACATTTCGGACGCTGCTGGAAGATGCCCCGACGCCGGCTGCCCTGGCGGCGCATTTAGACAGCATCCTGCCGCAGGACGCTGCGCCCAGCGTTCTGGCCCCAGAAAGCGTGTCGCTGCCGGCGTCCAGCATGCCTGCCGCCGCGCTTTCTGCGCCGTCCTCGCCTGCCGGTGATTTGGAACAGATTATCGGCCGCCAGCTTGAGCTGATGGCTAAACAGCTTGAGCTGCTGGGCGGCGGCGCGGCTTCCCCTTCTGCTGCTGCGCCCGTCCCCCGGCCTGCCGTGCTTGTTCCTGCTGTCCCGGCTGCACCGGCGGCATTTGGGCCGTTTAAGCCGATTGACACAAAGCCAAGCGGCGAAATGACGCCGCACCAGCAGGTGTGTCTTGCGGATTTCGTGGCCCGGTACGCGCAAAAAACGCCGGAGTCAAAGCGCCTCGCGCAGCGTCATCGCCCGCATCTCGCCGATCCCCGCGCGGTGGCGGGATTTAAGCCTTACTGGAAAGAAATGGTCTATCCCCTTGTCGCCGAGCGCTCCGCCGGCGCATACTTGTGGGACGTGGACGGTCACCAGTATGTGGACGTGACGATGGGGTTCGGCACCAATCTTTTCGGGCATTCTCCGGCGTTCATCGCCGAGGCGCTTCAAGCGCAGCTTGCGTTGGGAATGGAAATCGGGCCGCAGTCGCCTTTAGCGGGCGAAGTCGCGCAGCTCGTCTGCGAGATGACCGGCACCGAGCGGGCGACATTCTGCAATACCGGCTCGGAAGCGGTCATGGCGGCGATGCGGGCGGCGCGGACAGTCACAGGCCGCACGAAAATCGTCTACTTCACGGGCGATTACCACGGCACATTTGACGAAGTATTAGCCCGTGCCAATGGATCAGGCAGCGGTGGGGCGGGGGCTGTGCCGATTGCGCCGGGCATTCCCGAGTGCATGACAAGCGAAATCGTGATCTTAGACTACGGAATGCCCGAGTCACTGGAAAAACTGCGGGCGCTTGCGCCAACACTGGCGGCGGTACTGGTCGAGCCGGTGCAAAGCCGCCGCCCCGACTTGCAGCCGTTAGACTTTTTACGCGCTGTCCGGCAAATCACGGCGGACAGCGGCGCGGCGCTGATCTTTGACGAAGTCATCACAGGCTTTCGCATTCATCCGGGCGGGGCGCAGGCGCATTTCGGCATTCAGGCCGATTTGGCGACCTACGGGAAAATTGCCGGCGGTGGGCTGCCCATCGGCATTGTCACCGGACGCGCCGAGTACATGGATGCATTTGACGGCGGCTTCTGGCAGTTCGGCGACGAAAGCCGGCCGGAAGCGGGTGTCACGTTCTTTGCCGGGACATTTGTCCGGCATCCGCTGGCGCTTGCCGCCGCGAAAGCGACTTTGCTGCACCTCAAAGCGTCCGGCCCGGCGCTTCAAGCGAATCTTAATGCGCGGACGGAGCAGTTTATCGGAACGCTGAACGCGCACTTGAAGCAGACGGGAGCGCCGCTGCGTCTAGTGCATTTCGGCTCGCTGTTTTATTTCCAGTTCGCGCCGGACTGGAAGTGGGCCAGCCTGCTGTTTTTCTATTTGCGCTCTAAAAACATCCATATTTGGGAAGGCCGTCCTTGCTTCTTGTCCACGGCGCACACGGACACCGATCTTGAACAGATGATTGGCGCGTTTAAAGAGAGCCTTACGGAAATGCAGGCCGGCGGTTTCCTGATGCAGCCGCCGAATAGGCCGCAAGCGCCCGAAGCTGCTCCGCAGATTATCCCGCTGACGGAAGCGCAGCGCGGGATTTGGATGACGACGCAGATGGGCGCGGATGCTTCGTGCGCGTTCAACGAGTCTGTGATCGTGGACTTCTCAGGGCCACTGAACACAAAGGCTCTGGAACAAGCGCTGATCCAAACAGTCAGCCGTCATGAAGCGCTGCGTGTGACAATTCTGCCGGCCGGCGAAGGCCAGCAGATTGCGCCGGGCGTGACGACCGAATTGCCGCTGGATGATCTTATGGGCTTAGACTTCGCCGCCCGTGAAGAGCGCGAAGCCGCGCTTCTTGAAGCGGAAGCCCAGACGGCGTTTGACCTGACGCATGGCCCGCTCCTTCGGGCGCGGCTGATCCGGCGAAGCGCAGACAAGCACCGGCTGGTGCTGACGGCACACCATATCATCTGCGACGGCTGGTCGTTCGGCGTTCTGCTGTCTGATCTTGCGGCAGCGTACTCGGAGTCGCAGAAAAATCTTCTGCCTGCCGCGTCGTTCCAGAAATATGCGGCTTCAGCGCTGCCGGAAGAAGCAAACGCCGGGTATTGGACCCAGCGGCTTTCGCCTGTCCCTGCCCCGCTGCGGCTGCCGGCGGACCGGGCGCGGCCCGCACGGGGAACATATGCCGGCGCACGGGTCAGCCGCCCGGTGCCGCCGGCGCTGGCGGCAGGGCTGAGGCAGCTTTGCTCGCGCTCCGGCACAACACTTTCGGCGCTGCTGCTGGCATCGTACACCCTGCTGCTGCACGGGCTGGGCGAAACCGATGACGCCGTGGTCTGGGTTCCGGCGGCGGGGCAGGCGCTCGAAGACAACCAAAACCTAATCGGCCACTGCGTCAGCCTTTTGCCGATGCGTGTTCCCGCAGAAGAGCAGATGTCGTTTGAGGACTATCTGAGCGCCACGCGCACAGCGCTGTTTGATGCGATGGACCATCAGCCGTACAGCCTGGATACAGTGATGCAGGCGCTTCCAAGCCCAGCTCCGATCACGGTTATGTTCAACTTGGACAAGTTCCCGGTGGACCTGAAGTTCGGCGGGCTGGGCATCAAAATCGCGCATCCGCCGCGCCGCTTTTTCCAGTTCGAGTTCGGCCTGAATGTCGTGGAAGAAGGGGACAAACTAGAACTTGAAGCCGACTACAGCACCGATCTGTTTGATGGCACCACGATTGAGCGCTGGCTGGCCGATTTTGAGCGCTTGCTGGAAGCGTCTGTCGCCGACCCGCAGGTCTGCATTGAAGCGCTGTCGGCCCGTGTGCGCCAGAACCGGCCTGCGCCCGCGCTTCCGCCGGCTGCCGCTTCGGCGGTGTGTCCCGTCGTGCCGCCGGCACGAACAGAAATGCAGACGCAAACGGAGGCGCGGCTGGCCGCGCTGTGGCGCGAAGTTCTGGGTGTTCCCAGCGCCCGTGCTTCCGATAACTTCTTTGAGAGCGGCGGGTATTCGCTGCTGGCCCTGCGCCTCTACGGACGTATAGAGCAGGAGTTCGGAGTGCGCCTGCCCCTGCCGACCTTGTTTCAAGCACCGACCCTGGAAGCGCTGGCCGAAGTGCTCAGCCGCGCTGTTGAGCCGCGCGAAGCGCCGCGCTTGCAGCCTGCTTCGACGCTGGTGCCGCTGCGGGTGTCGGGCAGCAAGCCGCCGCTGTTCTGCATTCACCCCGATCACGGGCTGGTGCTGTTTTATCAGGCGCTGGCAAACCGGCTGCCGCCGGACCAGCCGGTGTACGGCCTGCAGGCAGTCGGCTTGGACGGTGACGAAGCGCCGCTCACGTCTTTGGAAGCCATGGCGGCGCGTTATCTTCAAGACATCCGGCGCTTCCAGCCGCACGGCCCGTATCATTTGGGCGGTTATTCGCTGGGTGGGGTTTTGGCTGCCGAGATGGCCCGGCAGCTTCATGCGGACGGCGAACAAGCCGGTCTCCTCGCGCTGTTTGATGCGTATGCGCCGGCAGCCTACCAGCAGAACTTGATTGACAAGCCGCGCTTCAAGCGTTTGGCAGGCCATCTTCAAATGCTGAAAACCGGCACACCTAAAACGGCATGGCAGACACTCACCGAGAAAGCGCGGGAAGCC
Source organism: uncultured Armatimonadales bacterium (assembly GCA_964241935.1). Taxonomy (GTDB): domain Bacteria; phylum Armatimonadota; class Armatimonadia; order Armatimonadales; family Capsulimonadaceae; genus JANXMY01. The sequence continues at coordinate 26,372 of CAXSZN010000044.1, read as the reverse complement.
ATGCAGGGCAAGCAAACAGACTGGCAGAAAGCCGCTCAGGAGCTTGCCGGCACGCTTGCCCCGGAGCGCCTGGATGCACTGCGCGAAGTGATCTTAGCGAATGAAGCGGCGTTCTTCCGCTACGAGACCCCGGCCTATCCGGTGCGGGCGACGCTGTTCCGGGCGGACGAAGTCAGCGTCTTTGAGGAGCGAGACCCGGCCCTCTGGTGGGGCGAGTCGTTTACCGGCGGCTTAGAAGTTCACGATGTCCCTGGCGCTCATCTCTCGGTTATGAACGAGCCGCAGGTACTCTCGCTGGCCCTGGCGCTTCAGCTTTCTTTGGACAAGGCCAATCTATGAGGCTTCTTGAAGACGGCGAGGTTCATATCTGGCGCTGGGATTTAGACCGGGAAGAAGTCCGGTCCGCTCTGCTGTCGGAGGACGAGCGGGCGCGGGCGGATCGGTTTCACTTCAAGCCGGATGGCCGGCGCTGGGCTGCAAGCCGGACCCTGCTGCGTCTCACGCTTGCCGGCTATCTCCAAACTGTTCCTGAAAGCCTGGAGTTTGAGATCGGATCCTGGGGCAAGCCCAGCCTGCGCGGCTGCCCGCTGCGGTTTAACCTCTCGCACTCGGGCGGCGCGGCGCTGCTGGCGGTCGCCTGGGAGCGGGAAGTTGGGATAGACATCGAGGAAGCGGGCCGGAAGCTGTCGCCGGAAGTTCTTGCGCCCCAGGTGCTTTCCCTGCGGGAGCAAGCCTGGCTGCGGGACCAGGTACCGGAGCAGCGCGACTCGGCGTTTTTGATGCTGTGGACCGCCAAAGAAGCGTATGCTAAAGCGATCGGACAGGGGCTGTCATTTCCGCTGGCCCGGCTGACACTGCTGCCCGAAGTGGGCTTCGACCAGTTTGAGGTGTCACAGACCGTCTCGCCGCGCTCAATTTCCGTCTGTCGTTTAGACGCCGGGCCAGACCACCTTGCGGCGCTTGCGCTGGAAGGCGTGCCTGCTGATATGCGTCACTTCAACTCTGATATGCGCTGCTTCAACTTCCTCTAATCAGGCGCTTGGCTTGGCGAAGCTTTCTCCTGCGGTCTATTGCAGCGATGCATCTGGCTTGGTCTAAACTGCCTCGCGTGGTGGTTTCCGCAGGCCCGCCGCACTGTGTGCAGCAATCAAGCGGCGCTTCAAGCCGGCACTGCCGGGGAGAGATTATGCTGCGGCATGTCCTGGGAGTGCATTACTGTGTTGATACCGCAATGCTGAGCGGCGGCAAGCGCCGACTGCGCCCGGCCGATCAGCTCGGCGGCGTCCGCCACTTCCGGCGACAACTGCACCACGCCGAAGCAGGCCGTCTGCGGCGGCTGCCCCCCCGTCATGCTGACCCCGGCGAGGCCGGTTCGCATCCGCTCTGCGGCCACACGCGCCCCGGCTTCCCCGGTTTCCGGCAGAATAATGGCATATTCATCTGTGCCCAAGTAAACCAGGACATCCACGGTGCGTATTTTGGACTTGAGAACAGCCACGGCAGACCGAAGCGCCTGGTCCCCAGCTTCAATGCCAAACTGCTGGTTCCGCGCTGTGAAGCCGTCCAAATCCAGCATAATCAGCGACAGCGCCCCATGATACCGGGCCGAGCGCTCGACTTCTTCCGCCAATCTTGCTTGGAACGCCGGCTGCCCGGCTAGCTCAGTCTGCGGCGGCACTTCTCCGCCGCTGCCGGCTTGCGTTGCGGACGCGACGATCTTTTCCAGCATCTTTGACGACAGCTCCGCTTCACCCATCTGCGCGATTTGCTGGCGAAGGTCGGATTTTTCGAGCACCACAGGCTGCGGCGCTGCTTGGCGGTCCGCATGCAGATCGGCGATCTGCTGCGTATAAAGGGCGATCTCGGGAACTTCCACCCCCGCGCTCAGGCCGCCGAGAATGCGGCCTTCCGCGTCGTAGAGGGGAACCATGCTGCACCGCAAAAGCGCCGGCTCTCCGCCGTGAATAGTGTCCCGTCGCTCCGTATCATGCAAAGACTCTCCGGCAAGCACACGCTGGATTTTTGCTTCCGCCGCTTCTCGCTCGGCGTCTGGAATGATTGTTTCCCAAAGCGTGCTTTCCAGCGCAGCGGCTGCCGGGATGCCGTATAACAGCTCGCAGGCGGCGTTCCATCGGATAATCTTGCCGCTGGCCGCAAAGCAGAAGCAGGGCACCGGCAGAGTGCGAAAGAACTCTTGGAACTGCCGGGAAACCAGCTCGCGCTGGGCTTCTGTCTCAGCTTTTCGTGCTTTGGCTTCCAAAAGCTGGTTCTGAAGCGCGGTGCTGCGGGCTTCAAACTCTTCCTGCTGCTTGCGCCGCTCCGCCGCCGCCGCTTCCAGCAGCCGCCGCGCGGCAGGAGCCGCCGCTTGGCTGAGGCCGAGCGCGGCCAGGGCGGACAGCAAAAGCCCGATGCCGCCGCCGACCATCAGCGGGAACGCCCGCGCGTTTGCCGTGCCGGCAGGAGCCGCAGCGTTTGGCGCCGCAGTCTTTGCAGGAGTTTTAAGGGCAGGCTTCTTTTTGCCAGGGTGGGGTGCATGTGCGGCTTTGGCGGACGCCGCGACGGCAAGTGGTGGCGCAAGTGGTGGCGCGGGTAAGGCAATGTGCAGGAACATTCCTCCGCCGAATGAAAGCAGCGAAAAGAATGTTAGGGCAGCAATCCCGGAAATCGGTTTCATGCTCCTATTTCGGCAAAAGCCGCCCAAAACATTAGGAAATCATGCCAAGTTCGCCGGAACATACTTTCCATGCTCCGGCACGGCGATCCGGTCAAACTCACGGGCCAGGGTATGCAGCGCCGCCCGCATCTCTGTGCCCTGCATGGCCGGGCCATGACCGGTGACGACAAGCTCCGGCTCCAGCGCCGCCAGTGTGCCGACAGACGCTTTGGCGGAAACCCAGTCCGGGGTAAAGTACATCGGCGGGCCGTGCAGCTCCGGGCGCTGCGCCGCTACGGCATACGCCGACTCCTGTGTGGTTGTGATGAACGCATCAGCGGCAATCAGTGTTCGGTCCGCCTCGCGCCAAAGCGCGATCTGACCAGGCGTGTGGCCCGGCATATGCAGCCAGGCCCAGCCGGGCATGGCGGGAACGCTGCCGTTCTCCGGCAGAGCATGGAGCCGGCTGCCGACATCCACCGGGCCGCGCGGGTACAGCCCCGAAACCGCCGCCATCAGCCCGCCCCCAACAGTCGGGTCCGGCGGCGGGTACGACGCCTGGCCGCTCAGATAGGGCAGCTCCAGTGGGTGGGCGTAAACCGGCGCGTCCCACTGAGCGGCCAGCGCTTCCAGGCCGCCGACATGGTCAAAATGCCCGTGGGTCTGGATAATCGCCGCCGGACGTGCCCCGTCGCCGAAGCGCTCCTCCGCCGCCTTCTTGATCAGCCCCGCCGTGCCGGGAATGCCGGCATCAATCAGTGTCCAGCCTCGATCCCCCGCATTGGAGTGTCCGAAGAAGACGACATTGACAATTCCCAGCCGTTTAAACGCCAGGTCCGGCAGGACTTCCTGGGTGCCGTCGCCGCCTGCGTGTCCGGCGCGGCCCGCCGGGTCCAAAGGTATTGAATGTTCCATGCCGCAAGTATTGCCCCAATACTTTTTTTGGAAACATACAATAAAGAATGTTTAGGAGCGCAGGCCGTAGCCGAGGCCGCGCCGGGTTTCCAGAAGAGCGGCGGCGAGTGGCGGCATTTTGGCCCGGAGGCGGCGAATGTGGATGTCCACCGTGCGCTCGCCGCCTTCAAAGCCGACGCCCCAGACCAAATCCAGCAGGCGATCTCGGGCGAAGAACTTGCCCCGATGCAGCGCCAGAAAGCGCAGCAGCTCGTACTCGCGGGGCGTGAGCGGCAGAAGCAGGCCGGCGGCGTCACGGGCGCAGCCCGCGCCGAGTTCCAGGGTCAAATCCGCCAGCGCCAGATGATCGCCGTCCCGGACATGGCGCTTGCGGAACGACAGCAGGGACAAGCGGGCCAGCAGCTCGGCAGGTGCATACGGCGGCAGCAGAAAGTCGTCAAGATAAGCCGGCCAATCCGGCTGAGCCAGATGGCGCGGGGTGAGGAGAGCCAGACGCGCCGGCAGCGGCATGTCGTCGCCCCATGCCGCTTGCAGCAGGCGTGCCGCATGGCGCAGGGGCAGGCAGTCCGCCGCCCCCGACAAATCGGCCAGCAGGACATCCGGCGGACGGCCGTCAAACGCGGCGCACAAGGTCTCCAGGTCATGAAGACCATTCTCAAGCGCCGTATAGGCGATGGGATAACCTGCCTGCCGGAGCGCCGACGTTAATCCTGAAAGCGCCGTATTTTTTTCGTGTGGGGCGAGAACAAGAATAGTGAGCATGGTGACACGGGTTCAACGCAGGACGCTTGAGAAAAGCCGCGTCACTGCGGGAAACCGTGTCTGTCCACATCATTGGGGGATAGGAAAGTATGGCATAGACGGTGGGGAGGAGTCAAGAGACTGGCCTTGTTTTGAAGGGCTGGCCGAGTAGTTGAAGACTACGCGCTAGGTTAAGCGTCCTGCGGACGCAAGAGCTAGGCTGGATAAGAGCTTTTCTGACACTCGAAGAGTGCCTCGCCTAGCGCGTAGTTTTCAACTACTCGACCTCTTCATGCCGCCTACACCGTCAGCCACAGGCCGCCGTCGGTGTCCAAGCGCACGGGATAGGTCTGAAGATTGCAGTCGCCTTGCAGCCCAATCCCATTGGTCAAATCGAACTTGCGGGAGTGGAACGGGCACATCAAAATCGTGCCGCCAATCAGGCCGTCGGCCAGCGGTCCCTGCCGGTGCGGACATTCTGCCTGCACGGCGTAGACCTGGCCGCCTCTGGTGTGGAAGACGGCGACTTCTAGGCCGTGCGCCGGAAAGACTCGGCCTTCGCCGACGGGAATCTGATCCACGGAGCCAAGCGAGATTTCGCCTGTTCCCGGCGTCATATTCTCACCCGGCGTCAATGTTTCGCCTGGCGCTATTGTCTCCATTGTTTTTTCAAGTATCATGCTAAGCATAAGTAAATTGCCTCACGCCACGGGTTGAAACCCGAGGCTGGAAAGTACCCACCGTCGCGGCGACGTTCAGAAGGAGCAAAAATTTTTGTCCTTCGTCTTGTGTCGCCGCGACACTGGGCTTTTGGCAGCCTCGGGTTTCAACCCGTGGCTTCTTGCGGTTCCGTGACTTCTTGCGGTCTTGTGCGGCTCTGTTTTCAGGCCAGCACCGGCAGCGTGGACACGAACTGGTTCGGCGTCGCAGGCCGGTCCGCTTCCCGCCACGGGTCCACATAAGCGTCCACCGTGGCCTGCATAGCGGCGTCAAGACGCGCGGCGATGCCTTCGCTGTCGTCCACGACGACGGCTTTGATTTTGTCGAGGCCGACGCGCGGTACGAAGCTGTACGTGCGCTCCAGATACTTGGCGTTTTCAATGTAATACTGCATGAAGCGGCCCATAATCTGAATGACTTCCTCGTGCGAGTCTACGACGCAGAGAATGTCGCCTTTGCGGATATGCGCCCCTGCCGCGCCGCCGACATAAATCTCCCAGCGGCCGCCTTCCACGGCGACTGCGCCGACATCTTTGACCATCGCTTCCGAGCAGTTGCGCGGGCAGCCGGCGGTCGCAAGCTTCATCTTGCCGGGGCTTTCGATGCCCTGGAACCGCTTTTCAATCTTGATACCGAGGCCCGTGCTGTCCCCGACCCCGTAGCGGCAGAAGTCGGTGCCGACACACGTTTTGCAGGTGCGGAACGATTTGCCGTAAGCATGGCCCGACGGCATCCCCAGATCTTTCCACACCAGCGGCAGGTTTTCTTTGGTGATGCCCAAAAGGTCAATGCGCTGGCCGCCGGTGAACTTGACCATCGGCACATCGTACTTTTTGGCAACCTGACCGATTGTAATGAGGTCGTCGGCAGTGGTAACCCCGCCGTAGATGCGCGGAATGACCGAGAATGTCTTGTCTTTCTGAATGTTTGCGTGGACACGGTCGTTGATAAAGCGGGCGTCGCGCTCATCTTCGTAATCAGCGCCCCAGAGCGATTTCAGGAGTGATGCCAGGCCCATCTTGGAAGACACGTCTTCCGTGCCGCCGGCCAGCGCGTCAAACACCGACGACACAGACTTTAAATTCCGGGCCATGATCTGCTCGACCAGCTCGTTTTTGGCGTAGGGGACGCCGGGAACGTAGTAGTGGATGCTGGGGTCTTCCTCCACTTGGCCTTCAGCCGCCCATTCGACGACTTCCTCGACCAGCTTCTTGCAGGAGCCGCAGCCGGCGCCGGCGCGGGTGGCTTCCATGACCATCTTCAGCGACCGCTTGCCGCCTTCGACGCATTTGCGAATCTGGCCTTTCGAGACTCCGTTGCAGTTGCAAATCTGAGCGGTGTCGGGCATCTCCAGCATCGTTGCCTGCGTGGACGGTGCGCCGATGTCGAACAAAAGAGACAGGCGCTCTTCCGGCAGGGGTGTTCCTCGGTCGAACGCCTGCATCAGGTACGCGACTTTGTTCAGATCACCCAGCATCATCGCACCGATGAGAATGCCGTCGCGAATGATCAGCTTTTTGTAGGTCCCACGCTTCGGCTCGGAGAACGTGACGACTTCATCGCGGTCGTCCATCGGCTCGGTGACGCCCATCGAGGCAAGCTCGACGCCCATGACTTTCAGCTTTGTCGCGATTTTAGAGCCGTGATAGGCAGCGTCCAAATTGCGGCCGGTGATGTGGTCGGCCAGCACCGTTCCCATTTCCCACAGCGGGGCCACTAATCCATAGACCCGGCCCCGATGCTGGGCGCATTCGCCGACAACGTAGACATCGGGGTCGTCTACCGAGCGCATCTGATTATCGGTGACAATCGCCCGCTCCACCGTGAGGCCGCATTCTGCGCCGATCTCGGCGTTCGGCTTGATGCCCGTGGAGATGACAACCATGTCGCAGTCCAAAGTCGTGCCGTCCTTGAATTCCAGGCCCGTGACGCTGTCCTCGCCCAAAACACGGGTTGTGGCCTTCATGGTATGGACATGAATGCCCATTTTTTCCATGATGCCCTTGAGTATTCCGCCCGCTGCCGGGTCAAGCTGCTGGTTCATCAAGTGGCCGGAAATATGGATGACATGCACTTCCACGCCATAATTGATTAGTCCCCGCGCCGCCTCTAAACCGAGCAGGCCGCCGCCGATGACGGCGGCTTTCCGGCACTTGGTCGCATAGCCCGCAATCTTGTGGCAGTCATCTAAGGTGCGGAACACGAAGACGCCATGCTTGGTCTCGCCGTCCGGCGTTTCTAAGCCTTCCATCGGCGGCACGAAGGGGCGCGAGCCGGTCGCAATCAGCAGTTTGTCGTAGTCGGTGATTTGGCCGTCATCGGAATGGACCTGCTTGCGGGCGCGGTCAATGTGCTGCACCCGCGCCGGGGCATGAAGCGTGACAGCGTTTTCGGTGTACCACTCTAAAGGGTTCAAAAAGATGTCTGTGGCGTCCTGAGTCCCGTTCAGGACATTGGACAGCAGAATTCGATTATAATTGCCATACGGCTCATCGCCGAACATGGTGATGTCAAACTGCTCCCCGCCGCCCCGCGCGAGTATCTCTTCGACGGTACGCGCTCCGGCCATGCCGTTGCCGATGACGACTAGTTTCTGCTTGTCGCTCATAATCAAACCTCCACTAAGCCAATATCCAAGACAACCGTGCCGGAGACGCCTTCCGGAGCGGCGAGGAACGCTTCCAGCTTGGTTCCCGACATCATGTCTTCCACCACGGCCAGCGCGACATGGACATCCCCGCGTGCGGCAATCGGGAAGTAGCGCATCGGCTCGCCATCGCGCATCAGCACGACGTAGATCATTTCCGCCGACGAGTTGCCGGCCCGGAAGTAGACGAACTGGGTGCGCTTGCCGACCGGGACGGTATAGGTCATCCCGCCGGAAATCGGGTGGGGGTTTGTGAGGCCGTGGCCTTCAAAGGCGAACACGCCCTGTAATAATTTTGGTTTTGAGTACATCAGTGAAAAGTCTCCTAAAATAGTATCATCGCCCCCCAGCCCCCAATAATGGGGGAGCCAGAAGTTAGAAAGAGCTTTGCTCTTGTCCTAGTCATGCTCCCCCATTATTGGGGGCTGGGGGGACTCCTAATCTTTACGCCAGTTCTAAATCCGCGCCGTCCGGGCCGACGAGAATACGCTCGCGGGTCGGGGCAGCTTCTTTCGCAACGCCGCCTTCCCCAAGCCACGACTGCTGCCAGACGGGCGCGGCCAGCCGCAGAACGATGAGGCCAATCGCGGCAATCGCGGAAAAGGCGAAGAAGCCTGCGCCGTAAGTGCCGAAGCTGTCATGCAGGCTGCCCATGCTGACATTCAAGTAGTAGCCGCCGACACCGCCCGCCGCGCCGACCAGGCCGGTCATGACACCGATCTCCGTGCGGAAGCGCTGGGGGATCATCTGGAACACTGAGCCGTTGCCCATGCCGAGGCATCCCATCAAAATGAACAGCATGACGAACGTCACCCACATGTTCGTAATCAAGAACCCGATGCCGAGCGCCATGACGCAGGCCGTCGCATACATCACGGTCAGCATCCGAATACCGCCCAGCCGGTCGGCGAGTGCGCCGCCGACCGGACGCAGCAGGGAGCCGGCGACAATGAACAGGGCCGTCGCCAGGCCGACCGTCGCTTTCGGAAAGTCATACTGGTCCACAAAGAACTTGTTCATAAAGTACGACAAGCCGACAAAGCCGCCGAAGGTCACAAAGTACAGCAGGCAAAAGCGATAAGCGTCCGCTTGGGTCAGCACTCGCACAAAATCTGCGCCGGTCGCGGCTTTCGCCTTCGTCGGCGGGTCTTTCGCCATCACTGCAAAGATCACGAAGACAATGGCGACCGGGATCATCAGCAGGCCCAGGACCGCGTGCCAGCCGTAAGCTTTCGCCAGCATCGGGGCAAAGATCGTCGCCAAAACCGTACCTGAATTGCCGGCCCCGGCAATGCCCATCGCTAAGCCTTGCAGGTGCGGGGGATACCAGCGGGACGCCAGCGGCAGAGCAACCGCAAAGGATGCTCCGGCCAGCCCTAAGAAAAAGGCCACAAAGACTAAAGAGCCGTAAGTGTTCGCGAACTGCCAGCCGACTGCCAGCGGCAGGAGTGTACAGGCCATCGAGGCGACGCCGACCCGCTTGGAGCCGAAGCGGTCCGAAAGAACGCCGAGCAGAATGCGCCAGAAGCCTGCCGCCAGCAGCGGGATCGCCAGCAAACCAAGCGCAACTTTCGCCGGGTAGCCGTTCGCGACCGGCTGGAACGCTTTACCGTCTTTCTGGAGCGCGGCCATTGGTTTCAGTCCAATCACATTGTCATTCGGGTTGCCGACTGCGCCCGGCGCTTGGGCAATCTGAATGAATTTGGATTTGGCGTTCACGGCGGCAATGGTTGCCGGGTTGGAATTGTCTACGACAAACTTTTCAACCGGCTTGTCGCTCGGCTTGATCGTTGTCGGCGTGCCAGGCTTGATCAGCAGGTTGTAGACGTTCTTCGGCTGGTCGGCTTTCAGCTTTGGGTTCTGCTTCATGGTCTGCGGGCCTTTGACGACCAGCGTGTACGGGGTCGTTTTTGTGATCAGCGCCGACGGCGTGACCTTCAAATTAGCGCCGGTGAGCAGGGCATCGGTGGTGATAAACGGCGCAATGGCACCGAGAATGACCCAGACCATAAACGAAACGTCGAAGTGCAGAAACGCGCTAAACAAAGAGGGCGCGTGACCGCTGTTTTTCAGGTCACTGAGTTTCATGGTGTCTCCTCGATAATAAGTGAATTGTTTAACATAAAATGGCAGACGCGGCAGTGCGTTAAGTATTGCCCCCACCCCCGTCGCTTCGCTCCGACCCCTGCCCCCACTTCGTGGGAGAGGGGTTGGGAACAGAGGCGAAAGGCTTTCTCGCTAATCTTCACCCCTCTCCCGCTTGCGGGGGCAGGGGTCGGAGCGAAGCGACGGGGGTAGGGGCTTGCTGTGCCTTCTCCACCCGAACCGCGCACACTTTGAATTCCGGCATTTTAGAAACCGGGTCAAGCGCCGGGTTCGTGAGAGTATTCGCGCAAGACTCGCCGCCCCAATGGAACGGCACGAAGATCGTATCCTGGCGAATGGTCGGCGTCAAACGCGCTTGGACGCAGATGGACCCGCGCCGGGTCGTAAGCTGAACGCTGTCGCCGTCTTCAATGCCGAAGCGCTTTGCAAGAAGAGGATGCATCTCGGCAAATGCTTCCGGCGAAATCGCGTTTAGCGCGTCCACGCGCCGGGTCTGCGTTCCCGACTGGTACTGGGCCATCAGCCGCCCGGTGGTCAGGTACAGCGGATACTCGTCCGTCGGCTCCTCGGCCGCCGTGCGGTGATGCACTGCATGAAACTTGGCCCTGCCGTCGGGGTGCGCGAACTTGTCTTGAAAAAGGCGCGGCGTTCCGGGATGGTCTTCCGACGGGCAGGGCCAGAAGACGCCGTTTTCGGCGTCAATGCGCTCGTAAGTGATGCCGGAATAATCGGCGGGGCCGCCGGCGCTGGCTTTACGAAGCTCTTCAAAGATAGCGGCGGGGTCATCGGTCGGAAAGAACTCGCCGGCGCCGAGACGGGCCGCAAGCGCCGACACGATGCCGGCGTCGGTGGAAACGCCTTCCGGGCGCGGGACGGCCTGCCTGCGGTGGATGACCCGGCCTTCCAGATTTGTCATCGTGCCGGCCTCTTCCGCCCACTGGGCAATCGGCAGTACGACATCGGCCATAAGCGCCGTTTCTGAGAGGAAGATGTCGGACACGCACAAAAAGTCCAAAGAGCGCAGCCGCTCCTGCACATGCAGGGCGCGGGGCGCGGACACGGCAAGATTGGACGCCATGACGAGCAGCGTGCGAATGCCGCCTTCCTGTCCCAGAGAGTTGATCAGTTCATACGCCGATTTACCAGCGCCCGGCAGGGTGTCCGGGTCAATGCCCCAAACGCCTGCGACATGAGCGCGGTGCTCCGGGTTGTCAATCTTGCGGTAGCCCGGCAACTGGTCGGCTTTTTGCCCGTGCTCGCGCCCGCCTTGCCCGTTGCCCTGGCCGGTCATGCAGCCGTAGCCGCAGTGGGGCTTGCCGGCTTTGCCCAGCGCCAGCATTAAATTGATGAACGCCAGCGTGTTGTCCACGCCTTTGGACTGCTGGCCGGTGCCTCGCGCCGAGAGGGCCATGGCGGTCCCGGCTTCGCCTAATAAGTGGGCCGCTTTGACGATGTCTTTAGTGGGAACGCCGGTGATACGCTCCACGCGATCCGGCCAGAACGATGTGATGACGCGCCGGACGCTTTCCCATCCGGTGGTGCGGGACGCGATAAAGTCTAAGTCCAGCAAGCCGTCGGCGGCGGCGACATGGAGCAGGCCGTTGGCGAGCGCCAAATCGGTACCGGGCGTCAGCGGCAGATGCAGCGTCGCCTGCGCGGCGGTCGGCGTCCGGCGCGGGTCGGCGACAATGAGCGCCCCGCCGTTCTCGCGCTGCCGCTCGAAATACTGCATGACCGGCGGCATGGTCTCAGCCGGGTTGCCGCCGATTAAGAGAATCGCGTCTGCACCGGGAATGTCCTCCAGCGGGAATGGCAGTCCACGGTCTAAGCCGTAGGCCCGAATGCTGGCCACGGCTTCCGATGCCATGCAAAACCGGCCATTATAGTCAATGTGCGGCGTCCGCAGCGCAACGCGGGCGAACTTGCCGAGCCAGTAGGCTTTTTCGTTGGTCAGGCCGCCGCCGCCGAAAACGCCGACGGAGTCGCGTCCGTAAATCTTTTGCGATGCCGTAATGCCTGCTGCGACTCGGTTTAAGGCTTCGTCCCAGCTCGCAGGCCGCAGCGGGCCGTCTTTCGTGCCGCGCACCAGCGGCGTCAGGAGCCGGTCCGGGTGGGAAAGCAGGTCGGTGGCGGTCCAGCCTTTTTGGCACAAGCCGCCTTTGTTGGTCGGAAAGTCCTTGCGCGGCTGGACCGCAAGCAGTCCCTGCGTATCCGGCACAAGATTCATGCCGCATTGCAGCGCACAATACGGGCAATGCGTGGCAGTCGCGTTACTCATGCTCTGCACCCCGTTCTTCCAGCAGGCCGACATCCACGACAACCGAGCCGTTCAAGCCGCGCGGCGCGGCGAGGCCGACTTCAATCTTCGAGCCGGCAGGATGCGTTTCGGTGATGGAAAGCGGCACATGAAAATCGGCTTTCGGCCCGACAGGGAAGTAGCGGACCGACAGGCCGTTGACGCAAAGCGCAAGATAAATCAAATCTTCCGATAAATTGCCGGCCCGAAAATAGATCACTTCAGCCTGAGCGCCTTTGGGAACAACGTAGCAGAGCGCGTCATGGAGCGGCCCGACCTCAAAGAACCCGCGTCCGGCAAAAGGGTACACGCCCTGCAAAAATCGCGGCGTCGCCAGCCCCAGCCGTGTCAGCCGCTGATGCCGTGTCTCGGTTGCCACAGTTTCGGTAAAAGCAGTTTCGGTAAAAGCGGTGTCGCGTTCTGGATTTCGGCTCAAATGACTCATGGCGAGGGCGCAGCTTTCTCAAAAAGTGTGAAGAAAGGCGTCATCGCCGGAAGGAGCCGCAGCCTAGCGTGGTGAACATAAGCGGAGCAAAGATAACGTGAGGGGAAAGCCGCCGCGTCGGTGCGGAATGGCTTTGTGAATCTATCATAACATGTAAATGTTTCGGGAATGTTTCGGAAACAGAGGGTCGCTGCAAATAATTTGATGCCAATCGCTGCGATTTTAGCGGGCGGAGCAAGCCGCCGCATGGGAACCGACAAAGCCGCGCTGGAAGTAGAGGGAGTGTCTCTTTTGCAGCGCACCGCAGCAGCAGCGCTTGAGGCCGGCCTGCCGGTGCTGGTCGCCGGACGCGCCCGCCCTGATGCCTGGCCTTTAGATGGGGTGAATTTTGCCGAGGACGCCGAGCCGGGCCTCGGTCCACTCGGCGGCCTGGTGACAGCGCTGACGCACAGCGGCACGGAGGTGCTGGCGCTGGCCTGCGATCTGCCGCTGCTGACCTCGGACGCTTTGCGCTGGCTAGTGTCGCAAGCCGGGTATGGGAACGAACATGGCTTGGTTGTCGTCAGCAACGGGAAGTGGGAGCCGCTGTTTTCCATTTACCGCCCTGCCTGCCTGCCGCTGATCGAGTCGCGGCTGGCCGCCGGAAAACGCTCTCTGCATGGGCTGATTGAAGCAGGGCGGTTTGCATTTGCAGACGCGCCGGACTGGGCTGCCGCGCAGCTTGTGAATGTCAACACCCCGGAGCAGTGGCAAACGCTTCAAAAAGTCAAACTCTAGAAACACAGGTACAATTTTCCTATGAACACATTTTCGCTTCTGCCGCTGGCCGCGCTGGCCCTTGCGGCCACGCCGGCTCTCGCGGCTCCGGCCGCACCGCCGGCTTACCATTTGCTGCAAAAAGTGACGCTTGGCGGCGACGGCGGCTGGGATTACCTTAATGTAGACGCAAATGCGCGGCGTGTTTATATCAGCCGGGGCAGCCATGTCATGGTCGTGGACGCCGACACCTACAAAGTCGTCGGCGACATTCCAAACACCAACGGCGTCCACGGCATCGCGATTGCATCCGATCTCGGCAAAGGCTTTATCAGCGATGGCCGCGACAACGCCGTGACGATTTTTGATCTGAAGACACTGAAAACGCTCGGCACAGTCGCGGTCGGCACCGGGCCGGACTGCATTATTTATGAGCCGAAAACCCAGCGCGTGTTTACATTCAATGGCCGCAGCAATGACGCGACGGCAATAGACGCTAAAACCGGCACGGTTGTAGGAACAATCCCGCTTGGCGGGCGGCCTGAATATGCCGCCGTGGACGGTGCGGGCATGGTCTACGACAACCTGGAAAGCACCAGTGAAGTGGTTGCGATTGATGCCAACGCGCTGATCATCAAGCATCGCTGGCCGGTCGCCCCTGCCGAAAGCCCGTCGGGGCTGGCAATGGACACCAAAAAGCGTGCGCTGTTCTCAGTCTGTGACGACGGCAAGATGGCCGTGTCAAACGCCGATACCGGCAAAGTGACCATCGCGCCCATCGGAAACGGTCCTGACGCCGCCGCGTTTGATCCCGGCACCGGCCTGGCGTTCAGCTCGAACGGTCAGGATGGAACGCTGACAGTTTTGCAGGACAATCAACTGCGTCTCAGCATGCGGGGCGAGCCGAGCGCGATTGATAGCTGTGCCGCGGTGCAAACCGTGCCGACGCAGTTGGGCGCTCGAACAATGGCGCTGGACACGAAGACGCACCGCGTTTTTCTGGTGACGGCGACGCCGGATGCGGCCAATCCCGGCCAGGGACGCCGCCGCAACTATGTTCCCGGCTCGTTCACCTTGCTGGTTGTCGGGCCGTAGGAACCATATGTTGAAGTACACGGTTCCATTCTTTTTCCCAGCCCCTCCCTTATTGGGGGCTGGGGCCGTACAAATTTCTTGACAAAGCGCCAAGTTTGTGGTACGTTGAACCGTAGGCCGGCTTGCTGTTTCCCCGGCATATCCATTACCGCCGCCAAACGCGGCCCAGCCGAGGCGGTTTCAAGGAGCGCATCAGCAATGCCAACAGGTAAAATTAAATGGTTCAGTGACGCCAAAGGCTACGGGTTCATTGACACCGGCTCGGGAAAAGACTTGTTTGTTCACTTTTCCGCCATTCAGCAGGAAGGCTACAAGTCCCTGCGCGAAGGCCAGGAAGTCGAGTACGAAGTGGGCGAAGGACCGAAAGGCGTTCAGGCCGAAAAAGTCGTGCCGCTAGCTCTCGAACAAAGCCAAGCCGAATAAACTGGTAAGAGATGCGGCCTGTTGGCATGGTTCTTGCTTTTCATTGTTGATGCTGTCGGAGTTTTCCGATAATCTTTGCGATTGTTCTTTCGAGGAAGTAATACTGATTATGAGCCATGTCGTTCGTTCTGTTCTTCTTTTTCTCTGCTTCGCCGCTTTTGCACTGTCCCTGCCGGCGCAGCCCCTCTTCGCACAGGCTCCGGCGACAATTGATGCCAATGCCAAGCTGCATGTCGTGGTTGCCAATGAAGCGCAGCTCACCGGTGATTACACGGTAGACAACGCCGGCAACATCACCATGCTGTATATCAACCAAGTGCATGTGCAGGGCCTGACCCCGGCGCAGGCCGCCGCCGCGATCCGGGGGGAGGCGGCAAGCGCCGGGCAGCCCGCGACCGGACTGTCTAAGTTCTATGTTGCCCCCCAGGTTGTCGTCACGATTGCCGACACCGGCGGGATCGGCGTGGATGTGACCGGCCTCGTCAGTGCGCCGCGCCACTACCTTCTGCCTTCCAATTCTCATCTCAATGATGTGCTGGTGCAGGCGGTTCCGGCTCTGAATTCGGACCTCAGCAAAGTGACGATCAGCCACACGGGCACTAACAACCAGGAAACGGTGGACTACCGTGCGTACCTGGACAACAAAATTGAGGCCGGAAACCCGCTGCTTCGGGACGGGGATGTCGTCAACATCTCCAGCAGCGAGCCGCTGCCGATTTTTGTGAATGTCCAGGGCCAAGTCGTCAAGCCGGGCCGGTTCCAGGTCGCCGCCGGGACAACCGCCTATTCCGCCCTCCAGGCTGCCGGCGGCCCGACCATCGCGGCAAACCTGGCAGGAGTGGTCATCAAACACTTTGGCGTGACCAACACCATCCCCTTTCAATATGAGCTGGCCGGACAAACGCCGACTGATGTCACACTCAACCCGGTGCTGCTTGACGGCGACACGATTATTGTCCCAGCGGCGATCATTACTTCCACTTATACGATTACCGGCCCCGGCATTCGCAACCCGGCTGAGTATTCGCTGCCGAACGGGACGCCGATCACGCTGGCTTCGGCTATCGGCAAAGCCGGCGGCCTTTCGGACCGCGCTCAGATCAAAGCCGTCCAGATCGTCCGCACCAACGCAGTCACGCGGGCGACTCAGACAATCAAGCTGGATGCGACCAATCCGGATGTGCAGGGGACATACTTGGTGCAGCCCGGTGATAATATCACTATCGGCCAGGGCAATCCGCCTTCCAAGATTGATCCTTTCCAGATCTTGGGCATTGTGATTGCGATCATCGGCCTCGCGCGGGCTTAAGCGTTAGAGCAGCGCAGCAAAACACCCCGCTTGGATCCCAAGCGGGGTGTTTGACTGTTCTATTCCGATGCCTCTCGCGGCGCTGTTTCCTGCGGCGCTGTTTCCGGTTCCGGCGGCTCCGGCTCCTGGCTTCCACCTAACGGAATGGGAACAAGGCCGGCAAGGCGTGGCGCGGAGCAGAAGCGCCGGCTGATTTTGGCGATTTCCCGCAGGCGGCTGATCTCGCGGTTCATGTTCAGCGCCTCGATCCGCGCCAAGTCGTGGCTGTCCAGCGCGTTGATCACATTCTCTGCCAGCCGGATTGCGCCGAGGGCGACGATCTCATTATCATAGTCCACCGTCACATAAAACAGGCCGCGCGGGTCCACGGTCCAGTTCCAGCAGGTTTCACCCGACAGCGGCACACCGATGCCGCGCCGAACCTGATTTTGAATCTCAATAATGAGATGCTCAAACAAATGCGGGATTTCCGTGGCCTGCGCTTCCCGGCGGAACGAAAGCCCGTCGTTGTTGAAGCAGTGCTGGGTCGCCATCTGCGGCAGCAGCTTGAACAGGATGCGCGGGATATGAGGGCGGCCTGCGGTCGTGAAGGCCTCCGTTTCCAGCATCTCAACAACGAGTGTCGCGCGGCAGGTGTCGTGGAAAATGATTTCGGTGACGTTCAAGTATTTCTCGTGCGCCTTGCGTAGTTTTTAGGGCGTTTCGGGCGGCAGCCTCTTGACAAAGGCCATGTCAGCGGCTATAATACTTTTGGCTTTCGATCCCTGATAGCTCAATTGGCAGAGCGTTCGGCTGTTAACCGAAATGTTGTAGGTTCAAGTCCTACTCAGGGAGCCATATTCTACTTCTCCTCGCCTTATTCCTCTTATTGTGGTTATTTAACCACTTTTCCGCTTCACTCGGCCAATGACCGGCTGCGGTGAACTAAACCGCAGCGCTTCCTTATTGTAACATAAGAAGCTGGGTTTGTCCATATCCCTACTGCCCCGGCTGAGCATCGCGCGGGCGCAGAAGCTCTGGATAACCGGCGGCAAGCCGCCGCAGGTCATGCACCGTGACATAAGGGGTTTGTTCCGGCAGAAGCTCGCCGTCCTGCGAGTCGTGAAGGGTCTCCACAGGGAACATCAGGTCGCCTGGGTCACCGCTGTGCTGCTCGATGCCCAGTGCATGGCCGAACTCATGCGCGGCTGTGGCTTGAAGGTCTTCCAAAGTTCCCGCGCCCTCAGCCAGCCGGATAGACGCTTTTTTGAGGGTCAGGCCCGACCAGACGACTTCCGTTTCTCCAATCACATGTTCTCCGATGCCATGCGTGTCGGCCGATAAAAACCGTGCGCCCGCAAACCGCACCGTGATATCCGCCGCTTTGGGATCCATTGTGCGGATATAGCAGATCTTTTCGTGAGAGGCATCCACCCATTCATCGAGGCCCGCCAGCACGATCAGCGCTTTCTGGTCCCGCAATCCGTCTTTCGCTTCCACATAAACCCGAACTGGAAACTGCGCCCAGTGCAGTGCCGACACCGGCGCATGAGCAGTCTCGAGTGTTTGGGCCGGTGCAGGGCTGCTTTGGAAGAAAGACACGGTGAGCGGAACAACGAGAGCGGCTAATCGTTTTATCATGCCTGACTCTACGGCACAAAGAACTTGCCCTGTTCCCGCTGTCTTGCCGGGTCCTCTTTGACTTCTCTGACTGCTGAAAACTAAAAAGATGCCGACAATCAAAAAGATGCTGTAATTACACGCTCCGTGCCGCCGCTTCTGGGAACAAAACACGACGCCCGCTCGTTAAAGACTTTGTAAGCCCTGTGAACTTCGATGAACCAGACAAAATCCAATGAGGACGCGCGAGAAGCCTGGCTGCTCCGTGCCGGCGCGGAACTATGGAAAGCGGTTGTTTCGGAAGCGGAAAGCCCTGCGCCGGACACGCAAATCGCACTGGCCGCAGTCCGGCATGCCCTTGACTGCGCCCGCCGCCTGCGCCGGGCCGGGGAGCAGGAACACGCGGCACTGCTTGAAGAGTGTGCTCAGGCCACACATAATCAGGTCTGGGCACTGCAGCAATGGGGACGGGGCCGGGGCCTGAACTGGGATGAAGATTGGGGAACGCAGTGGGGAGAGACGCTCTCTGCCGAAGGCAGCCAAGCATCTGTCCCCACTGAATCTGCTCTGCGGGCGTGACTCCGCGCACCGGCACGGCCTCACGCGCGGGCTGCCGCGCTTTCCGGCAGCCGTTCGCTGCTTTTCTGATCGTCTCCCGAAAGCGCCTTGACCGCCAAATAGGCCGTGATCGCGAACCCAACTTTGTTGACCACATCGGCGACTGCTGAAAGCACGTTGAACCAGTCAAGGTTCAGCGATGGATTGCTCACGGAAATTCCTTCGGCAATGAAGACGATTGGGTACACGCCCCACAGCGACCACAAGTAGTTGTTCATCTTCACGATGCCGTTGCGGATCGGCTCCGGCTGAGTTGCGGCCAGCTTCTTAACTTCTGTGAAAAGAATGGCTAAAATCGCGGCATAGCCGAGTGTGGAAATGAACCCCCAGATATAATGCTCGATGACCGTATGGCCTGGGTTTAAAACCCAATGGCCGTCAACCGTGTGGCCCGACAGCTCGCCGATAAAGCCCGTCACGATCATAAACAAGTCTGCCAAAATCAGCTTTGTGGCAAGCCCGATGCCGCGCACCCGCAGCATCTCCGGGTACTTCAGCACCAGCAGCGGCGTTGTGACTGTCCAGTCAATATAGCGGACATCCGTCGGGAATATCTTGTCTGGGTCGTAGTCGCGCGTCAGGAAATAGTATGCGACGGCGGCAACACCGCAGATAATCGCCGAGGTGACCATTGTTCCCCGGTAGTCCGGCAAAATCTTTTCTTTCTCCACAAGAAAGAAAACAAAGCCTGCGCCAAGCGCAAACATGGCGACGAACAGGCTGTAGTGCACAAATGCCTGCGACACGGTCAACTGCGTCGCGACTTCGTCAAATCCCATAAAAGTAACCTTTCCAGTGCATAGAAGTGTTTATGCTCACGTTGTTACCCGGAAAGAATTCACTTCAAGCAGGGCGCTTTATTGGGACTGCATTGTGAAGAGATACGCCAGCACGGAGCCGAGCGACACTGCGCCGGCCAGCGTGATAGTCCAGAGCGCCCAATGATGCTGGGCGGCGTAGTTCGCGAGAAAAAAACTTCCGACAATCACCGTCCAGTAGACAATAGTAATCGGCTTCTTCGTCATATCGGCTCCTAATAACAGAAGTTAAAAGCCGCGCCCGGCAAGGGGCGCGGCTTTGAGGTAGGACTTGCCGTTCGGCACGCAGTTAAGCTGGGGTAGTGGCTGCGCTGAAGTTCGGCTCGAAGGGATTTGAGCCATCTCGGGCATCGTTCTCCGTTTTCGCCGCCGCAATGAAGTAGATGAACACGCCGAGGCCGACTTTGGCGATGATGTCCGCAATCGTGTAGCCGATCTGAACGCCAAGCTCACTGCCCTCGTAAGAGACCTTGTTGCCAAGCATCGGGATCATGTAAGCCAGTGGGTAGAAACCCCAGCTTGCGAAGATCAAGAGACGTGCGCCGCGAATCAGCGGAGCAACAGTCTCCGGCTGGCGCGAAATGGATTCGCTGAGCTGCTTGAACAGCACATACTGGATATAGACAAACGGAATTGTGCTCGCGCAACCCCACGCTGCTCGGGCCAGAGTGTTGTCTTTGATAAGCTCGCCGGGATACCCAAGCGCAATCATCAGAAACGCGGCGAAAGCAAGCTTTGCCAGCAGTCCGCGGCTCTCGATCTTGGTGAGACCGAGTACGGCGACAAGCTCGACAAGGAGCAGAGGAACAGTCAAAATCCAGTCCATGTAGCGGTAGGCGTCATTGAAGACCACTTTGGACAGGCCGAAGCTTCCGTCCGGATTTACCTGATGTGAGTCCACCCAGCTATTGAAAATACGGAAGTAGTGGTAGCAGGCAATCGCCGTGACCAGGGCGGAAACGAGCAGAGCCGGGCGGTATTTGAACCCGACTTGGGAGCGCGAGAAGAAGAAAAAGAGTGTTCCGGCAAGCATTGCAGCAACCGCGAGTGAAAGGCCATTGTAGACTGCACTATAGGTGCCGGCGCTGATCACTTGATTTGCATTATCCATGGGGTGGCTAACCTTTCTAGGTTATCGGTCAATAAGTCGTCTTACATCTTCATTGGTGAAGAACGTCAGTTCGGCCGGGCAGATCATGCCCGGCTGCCAGCACCCTCCAGACTAAGCCTTCGCCGGAAGCGAAGCGCGGTGAAATACGGCAATGCGATTATTGCTGTGGAAACGGGAATCAGAAAAATATGGACTGCGGACTCAATACTGGATTGCGAATTAAAGCATTTAGACCAGAAATTGGCGCTCGCTGATCCAGCTTTGCTTGGACTTGCAGAAAATGAGCAGAACAAGATCAGATGCGGGAACTGAGTGCCGCAGTGAAAACGAGTTTTTGCGAAGAGGACTGGAAGGGAATGTTGTGGCCGACTTGCTTAAGGCGCTCCCAGAACGGTGGCCTTTCTAAAGGGTTTTCGCACCCAAAGAACAATATACCCAAAAAAAAGAAATAATACAATATCATGGCGCTTCGGCATAATCTATTAATTCTGCTGGCCGCATGTGTTTCCTAAGATGAAGAAAAGCGGAGGGGCAGGCTCTGCCCCTCCGCAGCGAACAAGGCTTCTGCTTATGCTGTTTTCTTTTTAGACACCTCGGCAAGATGCGCGGCTTCGTCGGCTTCTATCTCCGCAATGCTTCTGCGGGCCGGCTCAGGAGCGTCGGCGGGCAGGAGGTCCGAAAGGCTCACCAGAAGGCTGTAACGCAGGGAGAACTTCTTTTCAGCGGCGGACAGCTTGTTGCGGCCTTCATCGGACAGCCCGTCCAGCCATTTCTGGCGCATCGCTTCGGTGCCGGCTTGATGGCGCTTGCGGATATCTTCAGGCAGGCTGTCCGGGTCCACAGCCACCGCCGCCGTGTTGTCGCTGTAGAGTTTCGCGATGGTGCCGGTCAAACCCCGGTAATATGGGTAGAATAGCCCTGATTTCGTGTCGGCGGCGCCGGTGTCGCGGTCTGCAAGGCGCACCGGTGCGCCTTCGGTCAATGTGAGTGTGGGTTGCTGTGCCATAACGCAGTCTCCTGAAATACTTTCTAGGTTAGGTGGAAAAAATGGTAGCTGACGGTCTCTTTGATGCCGGGTTATTTTTAACGATTTTGGCTTTGGTCGGCCTTGTCGGTGTTTTGGTGTTCCTGGCGATGACTGCACTGAAGCTGAAGACTTCGGTGATGACAAACGCCGGGCGGCTTTACAAGCGGCCGCTTGCCGCCGGTAAGAACTTGGTCACGACTGTCAAGGGTATTGCCCAGCAGGAAGCAGTGCATGTGAAGCATATCGGAGCGTCCGCCAAAGCCGCCGGGATGGCAGTGAAGGATACCGCAGTGAACATCAAAGACACTGCGCAGACGGTCCACCCGGAGCATCTGAAGCCCGCACTGTCTTCCGTGTCCAATATCGGCAAGACCCTGCAGCTTGCGGTCAAGCTATCTCATGCCGGCGCAAACCAGAAAAAGCGCTGACGCTACTTTGCCGCCGCCTGGATTGCGCCGACGACCTTCTGGGGCGGTGCCGCCGAAACATCGCCGGTGAGGACCGGCTTGCCGTCCACCGACACGCCGTTTCCCGTGACAGCCTGCGCGGCGGGGGAACGGTCTGATGCCGGAACATCCGTATTGACGATTACCGCCGAAGCCGTGCCCCCACTTTTCGCGACATATTCCTGCACGGCTTGCAGCGGGGTCGCCAGCGACCCCGGCTGCTTTTGATTGTTTTCATTGTAAGACCAGCCGACCGTGATATGGTGTTTAGCAGTCGCTGGATTGCCCACCGTTTGTTCCGCAGGCAAGGTTGACGACGAAACGGTAGGCGGCAGTGACGCCGCTTTCGGAGCCGGCTGGGCAGCCGCCTGCGGCGGCGGGGCATCATCGTCAGCATCGGGCTGGCCGGTTTTCTTGATGCCCTGATTAAGAAATACCAGTGCGGCAATGAGTATCGCCAGCCCGGCGACCGCAAGTAAACGGTTCATAGTGAGTTCCCTTTGATCCTGAGAAAAGCCGCCATGCGTCCGGTGACGCCGTCCCGGCGGTAGGAGAAAAAGTCGCGCTTGTTGCGGAACGTGTCTTCGTCGCAGACCGCGATTGCTCCTGCCGGCAGGCCCGCGTACAGCAATTGCCCAAAGATGACCGCCCGCAGGTTCAGGTTGTAGGTGCCGCTGATCTCGCTGCGCGGTGTCACCACAGTTGAGGCGCGTGCGCCGGGCAGCGACCGAAACTGGTCCGCGACTTCCGCGCCCACTTCGTAGCTGCCCTCGCCGATGGACGGCCCGACGGCGGCAAAGCAGGCCGACGGCACGCAGCCAAACTCACGCACCATTGTTTGCAGCGTCTTGCCGGCGATATTGACCGCAGTTCCGCGCCAGCCCGCATGGGCCAGCCCAGCCACCCGTCGGACCGGGTCCACTAAATAGACCGGCACGCAGTCGGCAAACAGCAGCATCAGCAGCAGGTCGGGTGTGTTCGTGACCAGCGCGTCCGCCCTGGCCGCCGGCGCTGCGCCGGTTCCCTCCGAGACAACCGCGACTTCGCTGCCGTGCACCTGCTCGGCCAGCGCCACTTGGTTTTCTGTAACGCCCAGCTCCTGCCAGACCCGCCGTCGGTTCGCCTGCACCTGGTCCGGATGGTCTCCGACATGCGCCCCTAAATTGAGCGAGTCATACGGCGCGATGCTGACCCCGCCCCGCCGGGTCGTGAATCCCTGCGTGATGCGCGGCAGCCAGGCCATCGTTTTGGCTTGGTATAGCGGCAGATCGCCGATTGGTTGTTTGCGCCACCCCGTCAATTTATTTTTTCGTTTCTAGCAGCGCCGCTGCCTGCGGCTGGAAGCCTTCGTAATTCTCATACAGTTCTGCCGCCCAGCCCCGCTGCTTTGCCGTCTTGATATGGGCAGGCGCGTCATCCCAAAACGCAATCTGCTCGCCGGGCAGACCCAGCGCCGTTTCGACAGCCTCATAAAACTGCGCTTCCGGCTTCTTTGTTCCCAGCAGCCCCGAAAAGAACAAGTGGTCAAAGTATGCCGAGAATCCCATCGCTTCCTGCATATATTTTGCGCGGTGCGGCTCTTGGTTAGACGCCAGGCAGCAGACAAACCCCGCGTCCCGCAGCGTCTTGACCCATTTCAGCACCCGCGTGTCTACCGCGTCCTCCACGGAGAACCAGAGCTGCATGAACTCTTCCGCCGACCCCTGCCAGCCCCATTCTTTGAGATACGGCGGCAGAATCTCGGTCAAATCGGCGCTTCCCAAAAGGCAGTCGTGGAATTTGCCTTGAAAGAACGCCTGCGTCGCTTCCTGCGTGATCTGATGCTCCCGCGTCAAGTGCGCGGCGAAACGGTCAGGAAACACCAGCACGCCGTCGGCATCAAAAATAACGGCCTTTATGCTCATTGATTCAATTTTTCATTCGGACGCTTCAATTTCCCGCGCTTCTTTTCGTGTCATCGGCTTCTGCGCGGCATGGCGGACATGGATAATGCCGACCGTAGGCGCTTCCTGTTCAGGCTTCCTCAGAACGAAAAAGATACGGTAAGCAGAACCCCGTGCTGTGCGGCGATAAAGAAGAACATGCACTGTTTCTGTGAATAGCTTGTCTTCCGGCGCAACCGGCAAGCGAGCCGGAAATTGAGCAAGCTTGGCAATTTCCGCCCGTAATCCTGCCTGCCATTCTTCGGCAACTTTTTCTCCTGCGGTACGCTCAAAGTGTTGCCGGGCAGCTTCAAGTTCGTCATCGGCGCGGCGTGACAGACGGATAGACCATCTTTGAGGCTCATCCCCATCAAATCCATTTGCTTTGGGGCGGTTCATCAAGCTGCCTTTCCTGCTATCTGCCTTTGTTGTCGTTCTGCTTTTCGCGCATCTTCACGCAGGCACCAATCCTCAAAAGAAATGCTGTTCCCTGCGTTCAGGTCTTCAAGTCCTTCTTGAATGCTCGCCACGGAAGAAGCGTAATCTTCCAAGTCTGCATGTTCCGATAAATCTATGCCGAGATCGTTCTGTACGAGCTTCAGCAAATAAGCGGTCACATCCTGACCCTGCTGGGCCGCACTCAGGCAAAGCAGAGTTTCCATATCCGGCGAAATGTCTAACGTCAATGCCATCAAACTTCTCCTTATTCTGAAGCTTCAATTTCCCGCGCTTCTTTCCGCGTCATCGGCTTCTGCGTTTTGTTGCCCTTGACGCTCATCCAATTGGCTTTAGGGCTAATTTCTACGATAAGTGCCATCGGTTTCTTCTAGCGAACCCAAATGCTGTTGAAAGAGCGATTAACAACGGTCTTCTTGTAATTCCTGAAGACAGGTTTTAGTAAGAAGTTATGTGCCGAAGCGCATGCCAAAAACACCGACTGTACAGACCAAAATGGAATGACGCCATGTGGCCCACGAGCGCTGCTCACCAGCCAAAGAACAGCAAAAGCCGGCACAAACATCAGCCACAGTCCAAACAGCATGATGTACCAATAGGAAGAACCCTGTACCTGCTGTCGCGTCATCTGACGGTGTTCCATGCACAGCGCCCAAACTATGCTGACCGAGAACAGCAAGGATAAGAACGGACAGCCGCAGAAGATGTGGAACATAAGCGTCTTCTCATCTTGGGTATTGCTTTAGTCCGCCAGCTCGTATAAGTCCATGCCGCCGGTCAAGAGGGCGTTTTTGGACTCGGCTTCGCAGAGGGTGTCGAGCTTTGCCAAGTATTCGCGGACGGTCATGACCACTGTCGCGTGGGACCAGGTTAAGGGCGAGACGGAGATGGGGTCGCCGTTGTAAGGGTGGATCTGCTCGGCGAGAACGCCGGACTCCAGCGTGTGCTTGCGGACCCATTCCAAGATGTCCAAAGCTTGGGTCAAGTCAGGCAGGGTTTTCGCTTTGGCAATGTACCACTCGGCGAGCCAAAGGGTGCAGATAATCCACGGGTTGCCAGGGACCGCGCCGACATCCTGGCTGATTTGATGGTAGTAGTCGTTCTCGTAGCGGGCGACGCCGCCGATGTCGGTCTTGCACCAGAGGCGGCCCTCGATCTGCTCCATCGTCGCCACGACTTTCGGGTGATCCGCTTCCAGCATCCCAAACTGGAACACGCCGTACAAGCTGGCGTCAATGTTTAAATCAGCTTCGATGGCTCCTGTCTCGTGGTCCACGATGATGCGGCGGACAAAGCGGCCATGTTCGTCGTTCCACAGATGCGCCAAAGCGGCGGCCTTGATTTCTTCCTGGGCAGTGCGAAACGCGGCGGCGTGTTCTTCGTCGCCGAAGGTCTCGGCAAATAAGGCGGCGGCGTTCAGGCCGGCCCAGACGGCGGCGACGGTGAATGTGTGGATGCCGTGCCGCTCTTCCCAAAGGTCGTAAGATGCGCCCGGCAGACCCGTATGCGGCTCGCGGTACTCAGTCATAAACTCCCCGGCGCGGCGGATCAGCGGGGCGTAGAGGCCGCGAATGAACTCGACATCTTTGTAACGCGCGTAATGCTCCCACAAGGCCCAGATGACCAGCGATGTTTCATCTTCCTGAATGGGAAGCTGCGAATGGCCGGAGCCGTCGGCCCAGGGGTGCCACGACGATCCCAGCGATCGGTCCGGGTTGTACTTGTGCAGCAGGTAGCCTTCGGGCAGCAAAACATCTTTGCAGAACAAGTAAAAGTTGCGGGCGACTTCCGGCTGTCCGGCGAGGTCCAACGCATAGGCCACTAAAGCGCCGTCACGCGGCCACATATACGAGTAGGTGTCGTTATTGAACGTCAAATAATCGCTGTCGTTTGCGGCGATAATCGCGCCCCGGTTATCAATCTGGGTCCGCAAAATCAAAAGCGACTGCTTGTACATGGTCACCAGCGGGTCAGGCAGGTCGCCGTAGGGGATGTCGTCTTTGTTGACCCAGCGGTTCCAGTAAATTCGTGCCCGGTGCTGAAAGAATTCCGCGCCGCGCTGCTTGACAAGGTTGTGAATCAGCTTGACTGCCGCGTAATCCTCGCCAGCCGCCAGCCAGTAGTAGACGGTCGCCGTGCGGTCCAGCGTCACATGGGCGGCAATCGTGCTGTCCACAGCCCCCTGCGCGACCGTGTTCATCCCAAGAACGCCGTCCTCGGCATCGCGCCAGGTGCCTTCCGCGCCGTGGGCATGGGAAACGCCGATGGC
>CAXSZN010000043.1:0-41457 GCA_964241935.1 uncultured Armatimonadales bacterium | reverse complement strand
CAAAGTTGCCGCCGCCGACCCAGCGGGCCGGCGAGATCATGTCCCAGGACGCGAACGCCAGCAGCAAAGACACCAGCATCGGCCCCAGCAGAAAGATAATGGTGCCGACGATCCAGGGCGCGATAAACGCATACCCGGCCCTGGCTTCTTCTCCCGAGCCGGCTTTGCGGCCCGTTTTGATGTCCTGCCGCGCTCCCTGCCAGACCCAGCCGCCCAGCAGCAGGACCACCAGCAGCATCGCGGCTCCGCCCAGACCCCAGTTCAGCAGCGGGTGGAACGCCGGATGGTTCTGAGCATCCAGATTCGCCTGCGCCGGTCCCATAAACGCATTCACGGCCTGCTGCGCGGTCATGGTGCCGTTCCAGACAAGCTGCAGCTTGGGAGTAACAATGGCGCTGACCTGCGTCCAGGTCGGACTCATGACGTCAAAGTGGCCGTAAGGGACTTCTTCAATGGTCAGCTTGCGGTTGCGCGGGCGGCCGTTGTCAAGCCACAGCGGCGAGTCCGCAAGACGAGCCATCGCCGGCTGCGCCAGCCCGCTTTTCGCCAGATTGCTCAGGCCGATTGGCCCCGACAGATACTTGACCAGCTCCCAGGCTTCTTTTGGATGAGCCGTGGAAGCGCCGATGCCGTAGCCGGACCCGCCGGAATAAACACCGTGAATACCGTTCGGCCCGGCAGGAAACGCGGCAATGTCCCAATCAAAGTCCTTGATCTCCGTGCGAAAGCGCGGCACTTCCCAGATGCCGGTCACATACATCGCAATCCGGCCCTGCGCGAACAGCTCATGGGAGCCAACCCCCGAAGAAGCCAGGTCCACTGCCGACGGCGAGACATTGTACTTTTCCATCAAGTCCTGCGTGAGCTGGATTGCTTTTACGACTTTCGGGTCATTGTAAAGAAGCTTTGTCGGCTTGTAAATGTTGTCCACATAGGAGGCGCCGGAGGAGAAGATGAAATCGTTCATCGTGAAGGAGTTGTCCCCAGCCGAGTACCCGTAGACCGTACTGCCGGAAGCATCGCCATGATGCGTCAGCTTCTGCGCCACCGAAAGAAAATCCTTGTTGCCGCGCTCCGGGTGAGGCACGTAATCCCACTGCCAGGAACCATCCGGGTACGGCATCTTGGCCTGGTCAAACAGCTTTTTGTTGTAGTAAACCAAGCCGACTGGGGCAATATCGCGCGGCAGGGCGTACAGCTTGCTGCCGTCGGTGAAAGAGCGCACGCTTTGAGGGTAGTAGTCCGAAAGATGCACACTGGGGTCGCTCTGCACCAATGGCTTCAGATCGAGCAGTACGCCATGTCCGGCGAGGGTCGCATAGTTGCCGCCGCAGAAGATCACATCCGGCGCCAGCCCCGCAGACTGCTCCACCAGCAGCTTTTCCACATATTCATCCCCGCTCGACGGCTGCCGCTCTCCATGCACCGTGATGCCCGGATGGTCATGCTCGAAAGCCCGGATCGTCTGCTGAATGACCGCAATCTCTTTGAAGTCTCCCCAGTACCGGAACCGAAGAGTGATGCCCGGCGTGTCGGCTTGCACCGCGCCAGCCAGCAGCAGCGGCAGCAGGCACAGCAGGGCGAGCCGAGAAAATAAAGTTCTGTAGATCAATAAAGTGTCTCTTTGGTGACGGCATCAGAAATGAATACATTCTCTCGTGCGATGTCCGTCGTTTTTCTTCCTTCTGATTTTGCTTCTTTCTAGTATACTCCAAATCCGCCGCAGATCGTCTTCGTGCCGCCAACTCGAATGCCCACCGGCGGGCCGAGCAGCCTGCACCCAACCGTCGGCACAAACGCGCTGTCAAGCCAAATCAAAATCCACTTCAAACGTGCGTCGCCACGGCAGCCGCACGCTGCCCGGCACGATCTGCAAGCTGTCCCCAATTTCGTGCCATTGCAGCATTTTCAGATGTTGGTTGAGCCGCGCTTCAATAAACGCGCAAAGCTGCGCCTGCTCTTCAGGCCTATTGGGATCGGGTTCGCGCCGGCCCCATAGGTGATCGGCTTCCGCGCGTGCTTCCCGGCGCACGACGGCTTGATACGCCCAATCTTCTAAAAAACGGTGGGCCAGGAACTTTTGCTGGGCGGCAGCCCGCTTCGGATCATCACCACTCAAGCTGGCGCAAAAGGCCTGCGCGACAACAACGCCGAGCGTGTTCCCCGCCGTGTTCCATGCCCCGTAGGCCGCAAGATGGGCGAGATTGACTGGCGCGTCGCCTGTCAAAAGCAGCGACATCAGCAGCGGGTCGGAACCATTGGGATACGCGACATCCGCCAGCGCAACAGGAATGCTTCGGGACTGCGCCCCCGTGAGCTGAACGATGAAATAGTCGCTGTAGCCGGGCGAGCGCTGATGTGTGTCTTCTTCGGAATACTCCGGCAGGTAAAAAGTGCGGCCCGGCACGGGCGTCGCGACGCCCAGCACCAAATCGCAATCCATTGCGCTTGCAGCAAGCGTTCCGCCGCAGGCATGGATTTGGCCTTCGACAGTCTCGCGGACCGGGCGGTCTTCGTAAGGCGCGACCAAATCTTCGCCCCCGGCATGGCTGTAAACCACAAAAACGCGCGGCGTTTTGCCGGCGTGTTCCATCAGCAGCTTCGCCAGCAGGGCCGAGCCGACTTCATCCGCGCCGGGGTGCATCATCACACGGTCCGACAGCGCCGGGCCAATCAGCGCCGGCCAGCCGGATAGCCAGGCCCGTTCGCGCGACGGGAAGCCGTAGGGACTGGTATCGTCGGAGGTCAGCCGCAGCGAAGTGATGTTTCCCCGCGCCGCCATGTCTAACAGTCCCAAATTGATTGTGTGGTTCCGTAGTCGCCGCACCAGCCAGTCTGTTTTGAGATCAAGCGGCAGCCGCTGTTCCAGTTCCGCCAGCGCATTTAGGTCTGCCGGCTCCCCGCGCTCCGCTTGATGGATCAGTCGGGCGTAGCGGTAAAACTTAGTCCCCCACTCCGCCCAGTAGTCCGGTTCTTCCACAGCATCGTCGGCATTGGAAACGCGCGTAATCAGCGAAAACGCATGAACCGGACAGCTTGGATTGATCTCGCCGAGCAGCCGCAGCCGGGCCAGAACGTCCGCCGCGCTGTCCTCCGAAATGCGCGAAGCGATCAGATTGCCGAAGCCGAGATACTCGCAGGAAACAACCGCCGCGTCCGCCATTTTCGCCGTGTCCTGAAGCCAGGCCACCACCGCATCTACATCAGCGGGAGACCGCTGCAAGCCGCGCATCTCGGCAGGCGGCAGCAGAACTTCCGCGCCGCCGATCTCGCCGAGCATCTGCGGGTAGCGCGTATTGACAGGCCGCTCGTCCAGCGGAACCACTGCGATTGTCAGCGTGTCGGTCATTTTGGCTCTTTGCTCATTTCGCCCGCTTGTGTCTGCGCTTCAATCAGCGGAGGAACATTGAACGCGCTTCGGAGGCTGTCTTCCACTTCCGGGCCAACTTCATAAAGTGACCAGCCGCCGCTTGGCTTGTTGATCCGATACTGCGTACCGAACCGCTGAGGCCGCCCGGTGTTCATCAGGAAACGGTCTTCGCTTGCCGCTGCCAGCCACTTTGCCTGCTCAACGCCCTGGCTGATGGCGACAACGCAGAACTCATGGGCCAGCAAGTAGTCATCTATA
This sequence comes from uncultured Armatimonadales bacterium, assembly GCA_964241935.1. Classification (GTDB taxonomy): domain Bacteria; phylum Armatimonadota; class Armatimonadia; order Armatimonadales; family Capsulimonadaceae; genus JANXMY01. The sequence goes on along the minus strand of CAXSZN010000043.1, from coordinate 37,829 downwards.
TTCGGAGAGTGCTGCAAAATCATGGCAGCATGGTAGAAGTCCATGCCCGTCTTCAGCGCCTGACCATGATAAAACCGCTTGACCCGCCCTAGACGCGCCGCGTCACGCGGCCTCACCGTGTCCCAATCAATAGGCGGTACGGTGCGGTCTCCCTGGTCTTCGGCGAACATCTGCGCCAGTTCCTTGCTGACTTCGGCAGCGGACATGGCGATGATCTCCGGGGCTTTTGTCACAGTCACCGGCTGCGTCCCACTCGTTTGGATAATGTCTGCCGCCTGTTCCGCTTTCAAGAGGACAAGAAAGACTTTCTCGCTGACGAAGAGCGGGCAGCAAGTCCGAACGGCGACGTTCAACGCATCGCTCGGACGCATATCTACTTTCTGCACTTGGCCGCTGGAACGCACACTCACCAGGGCATAGAACGTCTCGTTTCGGATGTCGCTGATCCAGACTTCTTCCACGGCTCCGCCCGCTGCCGACACTGCCGCCAGCATCGCGTCATAAGTGCCCGGCCTGTCGAAAGCATACCTTTCAAGGCCAGCCGCGAGGGCCTGCGCTTCGCATTTGCCGATATAAATCTTCACTTGGCGCTCGGCTTCGTCTTGAAGCGTCACAAATTGCGTCGTCACCTCAGACTCATTTTTGATGGTAGTCACGCTGTTAATTTTGACGGCAATCTTCTCTTCTTGCATCGCCTTTCTCCTTTTACTGCCTCATGTTATGGAACTTTCTCCATGACTACCAAATGATCTTCTTCATCGGCTGCGACAAAGCCCATACGTTCATACAAACGCCGCGCCTGCGGATTGACCCGCAGAACACGCAGGCGAACGGGGAAACCCTGCGCCTGCCCTTCCGCGAGCAGCCCGTTAAGAATGCGCGAGCCATGCCCGCAGCGCTGATGCTCCGGCAACAGATACAAGCCTGAAAGGTAAATATGATCGGGAAGGCGCTTGACAATCAGCGTGCCGATTGGCTGGCCGTCAGCTTCTATGATCTGATACGGCAGCGCGGCGAATTCTTTCTGCTGACGGCGGCGCTGATCGTTCTCGTCCCAGCCCCAAGTCGCTTCAATGTACGGCTGCATGGCTGCCTTCCAGACTTGGAACGCAAACTCCCTCTCGGCAGTTGTCGCAGGCCGCAACGTCGCAGCGCTTGTCATCTGTTTTCTTGTCCCATCGCAAGCGAAGCCGCGCCGATGAGTGAGGCGTCCGGGCCAAGCGCGGCCACCACGACGGGGCATTGTGCCGGGCCGGGGAGCGCATATTGGGCTAGAACGCGGCGAGCCGGTTCCAGCAGGCTCTCTCTCAGCGCGGCCAGCCCGCCGCCGATGACAATCAAATCGGGGTCTAGGATGTTGGCGAGGCTGGTGAGACCGTATCCCAAATACTCGCCGGTGCGGGTCACGGCAAGCGCGGCCTGACTTTCAGGAGACTGCCGCGCTTCGGCGGCAATCGCTTCGCCGGTGACGCTGCCCGTGAAGCCGCTGATCTCGCGGTAGGTCTGAACCAGGCCGGGGCCGCTGACGAACTCTTCCAAAGTTCGGCGCTGCGACGCTTCTCCTAGTGTCAGCAGCAGATGGCCGATTTCTGCACCGGCCCAATGCGCCCCGTGATGAAGTTTCCCGTTCAGAAGCAGCGCCCCGCCGACCCCGGTGCCGAGGGCAAGATAGGCGACGGTGGCTAAGTTTTGCCCCGCTCCAAAACGGTGCTCGCCGACGGCCAAGGCGTTCACGTCGTTGTCCACACAGCAGGGCAGGCCGAACGCCGCCTCAAGCGCAGCTTTGACTCTCGTGCCGGCCCAGCCCGGCAGCAGGGAAGTGGCGGAGACAATGGTGCCGGTGTCGGCATTGACTTGACCGCCGGTTCCTGCACCAATGGCGATAATCGGCTCTGCCCGGTAGTCCCCGGCGAGTGCAAGCGCGGCGTCCAGAATGGAGGTGCCGCCGGAAAGCGGGGTCGGGCACCGGGATTGGCGCAGCACTTGGCCGCTTTCCGTGACCAAGCCGCAGGCGATTTTCGTGCCGCCGATGTCAATGCCGAGATACACGTTTAGCCTCGGAGCGCCTTCATAAACCGCTCGGTGATCTGCTGAGGCCGCGTAATCGCCCCCCCGACCACAACCGCCCATGCCCCGGCGTCAAGCGTGACGCGGGCCTGTTCCGGCGTCGCAATGCGGCCTTCGGCGAGGAGCGGCACAGCAAGACGCGGAGCCAGCCGGCGGACTAAATCTAAGTCAGGCTCGGCAGATTGGGGGCTGTACGGCGTGTAGCCCGACATCGTTGTGGAAACAAAATCCGCGCCGGCATCCTGCGCCGCGAACGCTTCGTCTTCAGTGGAGATGTCGGCGAGAACCAGCCGGCCCGTGGCCTCTTTGATGCGCCCAATAAATGACGCGAGCGTGCCTTCGGGATGCGGCCGGGCTGTGGCATCGAGCGCGATAATATCAGCCCCAGCCTTCGACACGGCGATTGCGTCAGCAAGCGTCGGGGTGATATACACGTCGTACCCGGCCATATCTACTTTGGACAGGCCAATCAGCGGCAGGGCAGTGGCGGCGCGGACGGCCTGAATGTCGGCAGGACTGTTGGCCCGGATGCCGGCGGCACCACCTGCTTCGGCGGCAATCGCTAGACGTGCCATGATGTCCGCCCCAAACAGCGGCTCCCCCGGCAGCGCCTGGCAGGAAACAACTAACCCTCCATGAAGCTTCGCCGCAATCTCTGCCGCCCGATCTTCTGCTGGAGTCATGCGCCGAGTTTACCGGGGGGAGGGGCGGTTTGTCAAGAAGGGCGCAGCAGGCAGCGCCCCTACGACTCGGGCAGGTCTGCGCCGATGCGAAGATCGTTGCCGCCGGCGGAGACCGCTTCCAGTGCTTTGGCTTTGACTTCTTCCGGAACCTGGCTTTTTGCGATGTCGCCCAGGGAAAGCATTCCAATCAAGCGCCCGTTTTCCACGACCGGGACACGGCGGATTTGACGGGCGTTCATCAGGTGCAGCGCTTCACCGATAGGCAGGTCACGCGGCACCGTGTCCGGCTGGACAGACATACACTCTTTGAGCGGGGTTTCCGGGCCGTGGCCGCTCGCGAGGGCCTGGACCACGATATCCCGGTCCGTGATCACGCCGACCAGCGAGTCTAGACCGTCTAGGATCGGGATAATCCCATAGTCATGGTCACGCATCAGCTTTGCAGCTTTTTGAATGGTGTCGGTCGGCTTCAGCGCCTCGGGGAACTCGGTCATTAAATCTTGAACAATCATGCGGTAAGCCTCCAGCCGCTTTGTACCCAGAGTGGTCAAAGCATTAAGCGTCGGCTGCACCGCGGGGCTGTGTTTCTGTCGTCAGCGACGCCGTGATCTCGAAAAGCCCGAAGCCGAGCAGTGCCAAACGCACAGGGCGCGGCTCATCGGCAAGAATGCCGGCGGCAAGGCAGAGCATCAGGCCGCTGGTGCCGTCTAATGCCAGGTGCGCCGGCATCGGCAGAACTTTGACCGCGCCCAGTTCGTAGCGGGTCAGGAGGCTGTAAATCAGTGTTGCCAGCGCCGAGCCGGTCAGGAGGCGCGTGACGGTTTTGTTCCAGCCGAGCGCCCGCGGCAGCACGGGCAGCAAAACAACCGACAGGTAATCAAGAACGCCGTGCGTCCGCGTGGAGAAAAGCTTCATAGAGGCGTTTGTACCCGTCTGCGCCGCAGTTGCCTACATTCCGAACCGGCTTCTTTCAGGTATACTTGTTTCTTCATGGCTGCAATCTCCGACCGGGTGCTGACGCAATTTGAAGACGTGGTTTCTCTGCCGACAAGCACCCCCGGCGCGGCGGCCTGGAGGGCACGGGAGCCGGGCAGCGGGCGGCAGGTGCTGGTGAAGCGGCTGGCAAGCGACGCGGCTAAAATTCGGGCGACCCAGGCGCTGGCCTTGCAGCACCCGCGCATTGTGCCGACCCGCCGGTGGCTGCGCGACGGCGACGGGTTTTACGTCATCCGGGACTGGGTGCCGGGAAGCAATCTGCGCTCGGCGCTGTTTGACAAGTCGCAGCGGGCTTTTGACCGGCTCCATGCCCGGCTCCTGCCGCTTTTAGACGCTTTAGATTACGCGCACAGCTCCGGCTTGACCCACGGCGCGGTGAGAGCGGAAAATGTGCTGGCCGGGGACCAGTTCCCGGAGTTTTCGCTGCTGTCTGATTTTGCCGGGATAAGGACAGCAAGCGAGACTGTACCGCGCCAGGACTTTGCCGGCCTGTGCCACTTGTATCAAGAGTTCCTGCCGGCGCGGCCCGACGGCGATGAAGCCGGCGCGGCGGCGCGGGCGCGTCTTCTGCGAAACCTTCAGGAAACGGAGGACACCACCCAGTCTTCCGAGGAGCTGCGCTACAAGCTCGATGCCATTGCGCGAATGGCGGCGCTGCTTGGCTTCAACGCCGACGCTTTAGAAGCGGAAGCGCATCCGAAATTAGGCTCCCGGCTGGTCTGCGCCCTGTCGCCGCCGACTGCAACAATCACGCCCGGCGGCGGCACCACCGTCACGCTGTCACTCGACAACGAGGGCGACAGCCCGCTGCACTTGGAGTCGGTCACGTCCGATGCCATCTGGCTGAACCTGCCGAACGGCTTCACGCCGGTGAGCTTGGAACCCGGCACCGGCGGTGACCTGCTGTGGACTCTGAGCGGGGCGCGGCTGACGCCCGGCGCGTACAGCGCAACGCTGTCGGTGCGTTCCAGCGACGGCTTGACCGCGCTCGCGCCGCCGCCGGGCATGGCCTGGCCGGAGCAGAAAATCGCGCTGCCCGTGCTGGTCAAAGCGCCGGGCGACAGCGAAGCCGACACGGAAGAAGAAGCCGTGCCGCTGGCCGAGCGCCTGCCGCATTCCAGGTCTTCACAGGCCGCCCCGCCGCCGACTGGAGACCTGCCCGGCATCGCGTGCGTGCAGGAACCGGACCCTGGGCGGGTACGCTACGGGACGCAAGGTGTGGTTCATCTGGGCGTGCAGAACATCGGCCCGGTGCGCCTGCGGGTGGAGCGCATCCACACGCGCCCGAAGTGGCTGACCTACCCCGGCGACTTAAAGGCTATCTGGATTGAGCCGGGCGAAACGCGCTTTCTCGGCTTCGCGCTGGATGCGGGCAATCTGGCCGGCGGCGACTACAAAGGGCAGGTGACCTTCACGACCAGCATTGTCGCCGACACGCTGCTTGGCCCGAAGCCGGTCTGGCGGGACATGTCGTGCGAAGTCCGGGTGCGGGTCGTGCGCGGGTCGGAAGACGCTCCGCCGCCCGTCGCTCTCGGCAAGACCGGCTGCATTCCTGCCGTTTTGACCGTCTGCGGCGTGATTTTTCTCGTTTTGAGGAGCTTATGAAGGCATTTGTCGCCGCGATCTTTCTTGCCCTGTCTCTGCTTGCGCTGGCAATGGCTCAAACGACGCCAACAGGGCCTTCTCCGGAAACCATCGCCGCCCAGATCAAGCCGCTCAAAAACAAGACCGTCATCTTCGTTTTTGACGTCACGGAAAGCACCCGGCACGGCGGCGTCTTTTCGGAAGAACGTGCGGCGACGGCCACCCTGCTTCGCTCCGGCTGCTCCCCCGGCGACCGGGTCATCTTGATGTCCTTCGGCACGGGCTACAAGCGCGTGTTTGACACGACTCTTAAAAGCTCTGCTGATGCCGACACGCTAATTGACCAAATCCCGCCCGCGCCGATGCCGGGCCACGGCACCAATATCCGCTGGCCGCACCATGAAGCTCTGAAGATCATTGCTCAGGAGCGCTTGTGCCCAGCAGTCGTTGTGCTGCTGACCGATTCGTTCAACGACCGCCCTGATCTGACCGATCCCAATTATCCGAAGTACCGTGCCTACTACACTTTGAAGGGCCTGACTATCTACCCGAACTCGCCGGAGAACCGCGATTACGAGCGGCTTCTGGGCAAGCTCAGTCAAAGTGGCTGCCTGCATCAATATGGAGTCGGCGTCGCCATCGCCTCCGATGGCCGCCCTGTGGAGCGTCTGCCCGTCGGTCCCGGCGAGGGCGACAGCGAGACGGGAGATACCACCGAAACGCCCACAGTTCTTGCCGAGGCCGGCGCGTCACAGCCGCACTCGCTCCTGCCGCTGCTGCTTGGGAGCATTGCCGCCGCTCTGCTTCTGGCCCTGCTGGCGTGGTATCTTCTCAGCCGCCGCGCGGTCCCGGTTCGCCTGCGGCTTGGCGCAAAAGCCTTGCCGCGTGATTATCGTTTGACGCCCGGCGGATCGCTTGCCCTCGGCGGCGCTCCCAGCGCGGTGTCCGGCATCGCCGACACGTTCCCGCTGGCTGGCCTGTCTGCACCTGTGGCTCTGATCAAAGCCGAGCGCGGCGGCCTCTCGCTTCTGCCTTCTCCGCTCCCGTCGGGCGACACTGGCCCCAGCCTTTATCACAACGGCCTCCTTTTGCAGCAGCCCGTCCCGCTGCGCGTCGGCGACGAACTGCGTATCTCCGTCCCCAGCACGACGGCAGACCCCGAGCGCGAGCATCGTGTCCAAGTTTTAAACCCCCACGGCTCGGCGTTCTAAAATGATGAGTTACCTCGCTCGTTATCAAGATGGAGAATACGAACAAGTCTGGGCCGAGCTAACTGCACTCGGCGAACAAGTCCGGCAGGAACCTCTCCTGCCGGATGCGCTTGCCGTGGCGCGGGAAACCATGCGGCGTGTTGCACACAATATCGAGGTGATTGCCGCTCGGCTGCCAAGCATCGGGTATCGCTTTGGTTATGAAGCAGACGAAGACGAGGAAGAAGACAGTCTGAGCACTCCTTACCGGCCTCCCTCGCCAAACGCCGCAGAGCAAGTCGCTGAACTTGAAAGCCTTGTCGGTGCTCTCCCGCTTTCGCTGCGTGCCTGGTACGAAGTCGGCGGCAGTGTTGACTTTATCGGCTTCCATAAGCTGTGGTCAGGCATCTACACAGATCCACTTGTCATCAGTTCAGTGGAATATGCTCTTGAGGAGTGTCGGGATTGGCAATACCAAGTTTCTGAGAATGGACCGGACGAAGTGGGTCCCTACGAAGCTGAACTCGCGCCGGATTTTTACCATAAAGATAACGTGAGCGGCGGTGCGCCCTATGGAATCGAATTGCCCAACGCTGCCGCTGATGCTGTGCTTCTCAATGAGTGGCATGACGCGAATTTTGTTGAGTATTTGCGCGAGTGCTTCCGCTGGGGCGGCTTTCCTGGTTTTGATATTTCACACCTAATGAACCCGCGGCATTTAGTCGCGGATGCCGCCATGCCGCCGGAGCATCTTGCGCTGCTGACGGCGGATTTACTGCCGATCTAGACTTAGGAATAAAATCCTAAACCCAGGATTAAAATCCTGGACTGGGGAGCCTTCGGCTGGTTGTCCTGCGGACAAAAGAAAGCTTGCGAGATAGCTTTTCTGTCCGCAGGACAGCCGGCGCGGAGCGCCCTTCAGCCCAAGATTTTAATCCTGGGCATAAGCCACGGATTTCCACCCGTGAAATCTTATTGGAACAACGCTCATGCCCGACAAAAAAGTTGCCCTGCTGTATGATGCCGCCGTGCTGGAACACCGTCCGCCGGAAGGACACCCGGAGCGTCCGGCGCGGGTGCAGGCGGTGATGGATTTGCTGGAACAAGAAAAGATGCTGGACCGGCTGACGCGGCTTCCTGTCACGCCGGCAACGCGGGCGCAGCTTGAATTGGTGCATACGCCGGAGTATCTGGACTTCGTGGAGCAGGTTGTTTCCGAAGGCGGCGGCTATTTAGATGCCGGGGACACGGTGGCTTCGGCAGGGTCATGGCGGGCGGCGACTGCCGCCGCAGGCGCGAGCATCGGTGCAGTAGACGCGGTCATGGCCGGCGGCATGGATGCCAGCTTCGCGGTGGTGCGTCCGCCGGGACATCATGCGCCGCCGGACCGGGCGATGGGCTTTTGCCTCTTAAACAACGCTGCCATTGCGGCGGCTCATGCAGGCGCGGAGTATGGCCTGTCGCGCGTTCTTCTGGTGGACTTTGATGTCCATCATGGAAACGGCACCCAAGACTGTTTCTATGACTCGCCCGAGGTGCTTTACTTCTCCACCCACCAATCGCCCGCGTACCCGTTTACGGGCACAATGGAAGAAGTGGGCGACGGCGAGGGCAGTGGCTGCACGGTCAATGTCCCTCTGCCACCGGATGTCGGAGAAGCGGGCTTTTTGCAGGCCTTTGACACGATCCTGCGGCCTCTGGCGCGGCGCTTCAAGCCGGAGCTAGTTGTTGTCTCGGCGGGCTATGATGCCCACTGGCGCAATTCGCGCTATGTACAGGGCATTCGCGAGCGGCTGACTGTGCGTGGCCTTGCAGCCTTGTCGGAGAGCTTGTTGGAGATCAGTAACGCTTATTGCCCTGGCCGTCTAGTCGGCATTTTGGAAGGCGGTTACGACTTGGAAGCGCTGGCGTATGGCGTTTTGGGCACTCTCCGCGTCTGGCTGGGCGACATCGAGATTGACGATCCGATCGGCTCGCCGCCGACAAGCGCGAAAGAGCCGGACATCACGGCGCTGCTAGAGCGTGTTCGCAGGATGCATAGTCTTTAAGCTTGCCATCAGCACTGAGCGGGGGACGTCTGGAGCCGGTCTGCCAAATAAAATGAGCGCATGGGGAACGGGGCGGCTGGGGATGCCGGGGGATGTGTGGCCGGTGACGAGAATCTTCCTGCCGTAAACTAAAGACGTGCTGAAGCCGGAGTCGAGCAGGACGGCTTCCTGAACGCCGATTGCCTGCAGGGCCAGCGCGAGATTAGAAGACGGCGTGACATACGTGGTTGCGCCGAGGACAGGGCGGCCATCCGGCAGCAGGCAGAAGAATGCCCGGCGGCGTGGGTCTTCGGCGTCGTGGACTTGGAACGAATCAATCCTGGCGCGGTTTGCGGCCTGCCCGTTGTGGACCAGCCAGACGCCGCCGAGAAACACATCGGTCAGGCCCGGCAGCCACGACTCTAAAGCGTCTTGGGTCTGCATGGTGGCCGGATTGTAGGGAATCAGCCGGGTCTGCGCTTTGGACAGCAGCACCAGGGGCCGTCCCACCAGCAGCCGGGTTCGGTCTTCCGGGTTGAATACGGCTTTTGTCTCATTGCCGCACAGCGACGGGCCAATCAGCGTGTTGTCGGTTCCGGCCACGGTGGCATCCACGAAATAGGTCCCGTTGAGGCCCGCCTGCGCCCCCGCGTCCTGCACCATCTCCTCAACGCCTCGCCGAAGCGCGGCCCGTCGCGTCTGCGGCACGCCGCCTTCAATTAAGATAAATGGAACGCCGCGTTCGCGTGCCTGTATGACAAGAAGCGGCGCTTGTGGGTTGGCAAGATCGGTCCCGACTTGGGCATCACGCAAAGCGAGCGGCGGGAGCGGGATAACTGCGGGCGTGGAAACAAAAGAAACAGGAGGAGGCGGAACAAAGTAAGCAAATGCAGAACCGATAACGCTCAAGGTAAACGCCGTGCTGACTGCGCGTAAAGCAGTCCACTGGCGTTCCCGAAGAGACTTCTTGGCTTTCAAGTGCATAAAATTGGAATAATGGAATACGAAAAGAAGATAACTCAAGAGAGGGAAATGGGCCGGCTGGGTCTCGAACCCAGGACCCTCTCATTAAAAGTAAGATGCTCTACCGCTGAGCTACCGACCCGCCCCTGTATAGTACCCACTTTCCTGATGAAAGTCAACCGAAACCGTTCTGGAAACAGAAGCGGGGGAAGATAATTTTGCTTCTCACAAAATTTTGCTTCTGTTGACGATGGTTATCTCAGGAGAAGAGCGAACACAAGCAAAAGGGCGAACACAAGGTTCGCCTTTTGCGTTTGGGATACCCTCTCGTTTTATGTATCCAAAACAACAGAGTACACGAGAGGACGCAGGGAAACAAATGGGTAAAAGCAAAGAGAAGCAGCAGCACGGCTTCTCAGAAAGCTTAAAGTATTGGAGACATTTTCATTATGGCGGATAAACCGAACTTCGGATTAACGGGACTTGCCGTGATGGGGCAGAACCTGGCGCGGAACGTCGCGCATAAAGGGTTTCCCATCGCGGTGCATAACCGAACCACGGAAAAAACAGACAAGTTCATGGAAGAACACGGCAGCGAAGGCGCACTCGTCGGCTCAAAAGGCGTTGAAGATTTTGTCAATGCGCTTCAGACGCCCCGCGCGATTATGATCATGGTCAAGGCCGGCCAGCCGGTAGACGACGTCATTGCCGAGCTGAAACCGCTGCTGTCCCAAGGGGATTTGCTGATTGACGGCGGCAATTCGCTGTTCACGGACACCGAGCGGCGGGTCAAGGAGCTGAACGACGACGGCTTCCTGTTTCTCGGCACTGGTGTTTCCGGCGGCGAGGAAGGGGCGCTGAACGGCCCCAGCATCATGCCGGGCGGCAGCGAGGATGCCTACAAGATTGTCGAGCCGATCTTTACCAAGATCGCCGCCCAGGTGGACGGCACGCCCTGCTGCACGTTTATCGGCGACGGCGGCGCGGGCCATTACGTCAAGATGGTCCACAACGGCATTGAGTACGCCGACATGCAGCTCATCGCGGAGTCGTATGACTTACTCAAAAACGGCGCGGGCCTGACCAACGCCGAGCTGCACGATGTGTTCTTAAAGTGGAACGAAGGCGACTTAGACTCATTTCTCATCGAGATCACCGCACAGATATTCGAAAAGAAAGACGATCAGGGCGGCGACGCCGATCTCGTAGACATGGTGCTGGACAAAGCCGCTCAAAAAGGCACCGGCAAATGGACCGCCCAGAACGCACTGGACATGGGCATCCCCGTCACGGCGATCACCGAAGCCGTTTACGCCCGTGCGCTGTCGGCGTTTAAGGACCAGCGCGTCGCCGCGTCGAAAGTCCTCCCCGGCCCGTCAGGCAAAGTCAGCGGCGCCGACAAAGAAACGTTTATCAATGATGTCCGCGATGCCCTGTATGCGTCCAAAGTCGTCGCGTATGCCCAAGGGTTCGAGCAGATGCTGGCGGCGGCCAAAGAATACGACTGGACCCTGCACCCCGGCGAGATCGCGACCATCTGGCGCGGCGGCTGCATCATCCGCGCCAAGTTCCTGGACCGCATCAAAGAAGCTTACGACAGCCAGCCCGACCTCGCCAACCTGCTGCTGGCGCCCTACTTCACCGACGCCGTCAAAAACTCCCAGGACGGCTGGCGGCGCACCATCGGCAAAGCTGCGGAGCTTGGCATCCCCATCCCGGCCTTCTCGTCGTCCCTGGCCTACTACGACGGCTACCGCCGCGAGCGCCTGCCCGCGAACCTTATCCAAGCCCAGCGCGACTTGTTCGGCGCACACACCTACGAGCGCATTGACAAAGAAGGCGCGTTCCATTCCCAGTGGGCCGACGAAAAGCAGGAAGAAAAAAACAAAGCCCAGCACGGCGTCGAAACCACAGGCTAGTCACAGTTGCCAGAAAGTGAGGCCGCAGATTTGGGAACGCGCATCAATGTCTTGATGAACCATGACATCGTGGATGACAAAGACCAGTCTGCGGTTCTCCTTCGGCTGGAAACAGCACTGCCGGCGGCGCTGGCAGTCGGCCATTACTGGAACCCGGCAGCCACTTCCGCCGCCCCAGAGCAGAACAATCGCTGGATTGCCGACCCGGTCATGCCGTATGAGACCCACTGGCGAAGCTACACCGGGCCGGGCAGCTTGTTTCTTAAAGTGGGGCCACATGCAGCAAAAATAAGGACCGGCGGACGCTGGCGCGGCTTTCTCAGCATTCCGCCGCTGTATCAGGTGCATCTGCAAGCCTTCCGCGCCATTGCACAGGCATTAGGCGCATCAAAGACTGTTTACTTTGCAGACTGCGATGACGTCGAAGATGCGTTTTACGAAAGCGGTGACGTTGAAACGGGCATTAGTATCTTGAAGGGATTAAGGGGCTTGCCGCAGCCGTCCATCAATGAAATCACTTCTGAAATCGCGGCAGAGACAGATCATAGAGTGCCGTGTGTCTGGTACTATGAGAAGTTGCCGCCAAGGGACCCTGTCAAGAAATCAGGTTAAGAAACAAGGTGCCGCTCTTGCGTCCCGGAGGGACGTTCTGCACTTCTAAAGCCCAGCCCTTCCAGTGCTGGAACTTATGTTGAAAGTCTGATAATGACAGCATAGTCAGGAAAAACACTTTGGAAAAATGGATATTTTCGCTGAAGCTTCGGAACAGTGCGGGGGTGCTGGCGGCGCTGACAGCGCTGTTTGCGGACCGGGGGGTCTCGATTGAGAGCCTGTCGGCGCAGGGGGGCGGCACGGCTGGGGCGGCGCAAGGGACAGCGGTGCTGACGTTTGCAGCGTCGGAGGCGCGTAAAAGCCACCTGGCACGGCTGCTGGCGCGGCTGGCCTCGGTGCAGGAGGTGACGGAGTACCGCTACGATGACGCCGGCCATGCCCGGAAGTCTACCCTGGCACGGGTGACGCTGCCGGCGGAGGCGCTGCGGGCGCGGCTGGTGCCCAGCATTTTATGCGATGTCGTGTCGGAAACAGACGGCCAGACGCTGGCCCTGCTGCTGGGTCCGCCTCCGGCGCTTGACGCACTGCTGGCGGAACTCAGTGCCGAGAACGCGGTTTTAGAAATGGACTCCACGGTGATCGTTGTTTGAGCGGACAGATCAAGGCCAGGAAAGGGCGAACATGGAAAAGGAGGGCGAACACAAGGCAAGGGCGAACACAAGGTTCGCCCCTACGGGGCAGGATGGGATGATGTCGGGCGCGAACCTTGTGTTCCGAACCTTGTGTGCGCCCTAGTCTCAGCATTCTTAGTTGGGCGGGCGCTTGACCAGCACGACGCAGAGGCCGTCGGGAACGGCGCGGAACTCGACGGCGTCGGCCAGCTCCTGCATCAGCGGCAGGCCGCGCCCGCCGAGCGCTTCAGGCTCCGGCATCACAGCCACAGACTGCGGATCCGGCAGGCCGGCACCGGTGTCGGTAACCTCGACATACAGTGACCCGGCGGATGTGCGCCGGCCCAGCACATGAAACTCACCCTTGTCACCCGCTGGCGACCCGTGGCGGACGGCATTGGTGACGGCTTCCGTGACGGCAGTTTGAAAATCTTCGGTCGCGGCCCGGTCGTAGCCGAGGGTTGCCATCCAGTGGCCGAGCGCTTGGCGCACTTCAATTGCGTAATCGGCCCGGCTCGGAAAATGGAAGCGGAACAAATCGTCGCTGCCTTCTTCCCAGGACAGCTTAGGCAGCGCGGCTGCGATCCGTTCCCCTTCTGTGAACAAGGCTGCCGGCACGGCAGCGCGGCGGGCAACCAGCAGGGCCATATCATCCTGCGGCCGGCCTCCCGTCCATTGCATCGCGGCCTGCTGCAGGTAGGCGGCCAGGGCGCCGGGCCAGGCTTCGGCGGCTGCCGCCTCGACAAGATTTTGCACCCCGTCAATATCCAGCAGGGCACGGCGGTCTAGGTCCCGCGCTTCCGTCAGTCCATCGGTATATAAGACCAGTGAGTCGCCCGGTCCGAGCATGTCGGTTTCCTGCCCGTAAGCATGGTCCGCCAGCCCTAAAATCGGGCCGTTCGCCTCAAGCAGCGTGCTTCCGCCTGCGAAGCGCTTGATCAGAACCGATTCGTGACCGGCAGAAGCCCAGGACAGGCGCCCGGTCGCCGGCTCGAACACAGAATAAAAGAGCGTTACAAAGTGGTCGCCTAAACCCGCAAGCTCGCTGCACAGCATTTTGTTCAGGCGGGTCATCACGAGGCCCGGCGCACCGGCTTCGGTCGCGAACGCCCGCAGGGAATACTTGACGGTCGCCGTCTGGACCGCTGCACTGAGGCCCTTGCCGGACACATCGGCGATCACCAGCGCGATGCGGCCATCCGGCAGCGTGAACGCATCGTAGTAGTCGCCGCCGACCTGCGCTTCCTCCAGCCCGGCCCGGTAATTGGCGGCCAGCGCCAGCCCCGGCAGCTCATCGGGAATGTCGGTCAGAAATGCCGAAGACAGCATGTCCGCCACGCGGTGCTCCCGCGCATACAGCCGGGCGTTTTCAAGCGCCAGGGCGAGAATATCCGTCACGGCGCTCAGGAAAATCTGTTCTTCGCGGCTCCAGGCTCGCGGGCGGTCTGTCTGCTCCGCCAGCAGAACGCCGCTGAACTGGCCGCGCAGGAACAAAGGGCAGGTCATTTGGGCCGACGCCGTGCTTGTGATAACCACGGCATGGCCTGCGTTCCACTGGTCCGTGCCCCCCGGCCAGTCCGTCAGCGTCGTGGTGCCGAGGTCAGGCGCGATGCCGGAAGCGGCGTACTGCTGCGGCGCGGCTTCCAAGCTGCCGCCGGAAGCAAGATGCAGAAAACGGCACCGGCTGGCACCCAGGGCCTGCCCGACCTGCTCGGTCACGATTTGCAGAATCTCGCCGCTGTCCAGCGAGACGCGCAGGGCGCTGCCGATCTTGTTGATCATCGCCTCCCGCTCAGCCCGCGCCTGCGCTTCGTGAAACAAGCGCACATTTTCCAGACCCGACGCGATGCGCTGCCCGAGTTCTACGGCCAGCGCGAGGTCTTGCCCGTCGTAGCGGCGACGGCTGCCTGCCGAAGCCAAGGAAAGCGTTCCCACCGCCTGGCCCCGAACAATCAGCGGCACGCAGAGGTACGACGTCGCCACGAGTTCCAGCAGGCTCTCCCGCAGGGCGTCATCCTGCACGGCTCCCTGCCAAATATCGCGGGTAATCTCAGAAACAAGCTGCGCTGTCCCGGTTCGGAGAACGTGACCCACGCCATAGTCGGCCTTGGGGTTGAGCGGGGCGGCCGGCGGAAGCTCCAGCCGCTCCACATTGCCTGCCCGGAATCGCGCGGCCATGAGTGGCCGGACAAAATCATCCGGCCCCAGAGCATGGACGGCGCACCAATCGGCAAGCCCCGGCACCATCAGGTTCATAATCGTTTCCAGAGTCGTTTGCGGGTCCAGCGAGGCGGAAAGCCGCGTTCCCGCTTCCGCCAGAAGGGCCGCACGCTGGGCCGCTTGCTTGAGTTCCGTAATATCGCGAACCGTGGAAACCGCTAAAATGACTTCGCCCGCTTTGCTGCGAACCGGCGTCCCGCCGTAGCTGCCGATCCAGGTCCGGCCTGTGTCGTGGCGGCGCACCCGAATCTCGTACTGGGAAAACTGCTCGCCGCGCAAGGCGCGGGCCATCGGCCAGTCACTGAGGCTTAACACAGTGCCTTTGAGTGACTGCACTTCAAACGTCTTCAGATACTGAGGCAGCGGCATCCTGGCTTCTTCGACGCTCTCAAAGCCGTGAATGGCGAGAGACACCGGGTTCATCGCGACGATGTTTCCTGCCAGGTCGCTGACAACCAATCCCTCGGTCATGCTAGTCAAAATCGCTTCCGTTTGACTCTGCGCGGCGGCCAAATCCTGCAAAAGCCGGTCACGGTCCGCATCCGCCCGTGCGGCTTCCGCCTGGACTTCTGCGACCCGCTGGATGTGGCGCAGGCTCTGCGCCAGCAGCTCAGGCGACAGGCGGGCTTTCGACAGATAATCCGCCGCGCCGGCTTTGATCATCTCCGCCGCGGTTTGACCGTCCTCGTACCCGGTCAGCATGATTACCGGGACGTTCGCCCCACGCGCGGCAAGCTCGCGCAGGACTTCCAGGCCGCTGGCATCAGGAAGCTGAAAATCCAGCAGTACCGCGTCAAAGGCTGCTTGGAGCAGCAGTTCCAGCGCGTCGGCGCAGCTTTCGGCTTCCAGAACTTCAGTCGCCAATCCTGTTGACAGCAAGGCACGCCGAGCGGCCAGCCTGTCCAGAACGTCATCATCTACAATCAATACGCGCATTAAACTACTCGCTTATGAACTCCGGTTGCTTATGAACTCCGGTTGCTTATGAACTCCGGTCACAGGGGAATCTCGCTCAGCGTCCAATACTTGTTTAATGTCGCCATCGTCTCGATAAAATGCGCCAGCGTGACGGGCTTCACGATATAGCCAGCGACATTGAGCTGAAAGGCTTCCACTTTGTCCCGGTCTTCGTCCGAAGTTGTCAGGACAATCACGGGAATGTGGGTCAGCGCAGCATCGCCGCGCAGCTCGCGCAAAAACTCGATGCCGTTCATTCGGGGCATGTTTAAATCCAGCAGAATGATCCGGCGCTCCAGCGGCACTTGCGGCGGATCCTTCTGCGTGCCGCGCAGCATTTCCAGCGCTTCCAATCCGTTGCCGGCGACAAACAGCGGGTTCAGGACGTTGTTCTTTTTGAATGCCCGCTGGACATTCATCACATCCAGCTCGTCATCTTCCACCAGCAGAATGTTCAGTATCTTTCCAGCCATGACCGCACCCAGTTTCCTTGTTTCCAATTCTTATTTCCGAACTCTTGTGTTCGATTCTTGTTACACGTTCGGCCAGGTAAATTTGAACGTCGCGCCTTGCCCTTCCTCGGACTCGACTGAGACGGTGCCGCCTTGCCCTTCCACAATCTTTTTGACCAGTGCCAGCCCGACCCCGGTGTTCTCGACTTTATCCCGCGCTTCCAGAGTTTGGAAGATCACCCAGATGCGCTCCTGGAACTTCGGCGCGATGCCTGGCCCGTCGTCGCACACTGAGAATTCTACCCAATCTTCTTTTATTTCGGCCCCGATATGGATCTGGCCGCTTGGCTTGTCGTGATGCTTGATGGCATTGCTGAGTAGATTTTGGAACACCTGATACAAGCGCAGGCGCGGCGTGTGCAGTGTCGGCATCTGGTCGTCCATGCTGACGCTGATGCGCGTTGGAGGGTTCAGCAGATCAATGACTTCAGTCAGCAGCACTTTGACATTCACCGTCTGTGCCGGCACTTCAGTCCGGTCAATGCGGGAATACTGCAAAATCGCGTCAATCATCGCTTCCATACGGTTGACGCGCCCGCGCAAGAGGTCAAACTGCCCGGCGACTTCCGGCGGGATGACGCCGTCCAAAGTTTCTTCTAAATCTTCTTCAATCCAGCGCGACAAATTGGAAATGCCCCGGAGCGGCGCTTTCAAGTCATGCGACGTGACATACGCAAATTGATCCAGCTCGGCATTGCGCCGCTTCAGCACCTCAGCGGCTTCGGCCAGCTCTTCAACGCGCAGGCGCAGAGACTCTTCTGCCTGCTTTTGAGCGGTCACGTCTTCGGACAGCGCCACGGCCTGCACCGGCCCCTCACCGGGGAAGCGGGTCACGCGCAGATTGTACCATAACCTGCCGCCCGGCCCCAGCAAAGAATACTCCAGCAGGAACAGCAGGGTTTCGCCGGCAAGAACCGCCCGAATTCCTTCGGCAGCCGCGTCCGCCAGCGGCCCGGTTTCAAGAAACTCCCGCCAAGCCGCGCTTCCCGCCGTCACCGCGCCGGTGCGATCCAGAATAGCGACTTGCGCGGTTAATCCGGCCTGCTCCGCGCTTTCAGAGTTTACCAAAACACTCCCCTAAGAGTTCCAAAAAGCGGTCAATCTCGGCAGGTGTCACGCTGAGGTTGGGACGGGTGCGGAGGCTGTCCGCGCCTGCGCCGAGCAGCAGCAGGTCGTGTTCCTGCAAGGCGGTTTCGGCCAAACGAGCGCGTGCGCCCGGCTGCTTCAGCGTGAAGCCTTGATACAGGCCCATCCCGCGCACGTTGCGAATAGCGTCCGGGAACCGTGCCTGCAGCTCGCGCAGGCCCGCCGCAAGCTGTTCGCCGCCCGATGCTGCCGCTTCCACCAGTTTCTCGTCTTCAACGACCTGCCATTCCCGGCAGAAACGGACCATGTCGGCGAGGCTCCCGCCCCAGGTGCTGTCCAGAACACCAATGTCCGAAAGCGGCTCCCGCATAAACAATGCGCCCACAGCGAACTTCTTGCCGACTGCGACCGCGTGCGGAGGATACGGCAAGTTAAACTGGTCAATCGCAAACAAAGTTCCTGTCGGTCCCGCCGACGTCTGGACTTCATCCACCCCAAAGCCGACATCGTACTTGTGGCACAGCGCGGACAGGCCCCGGAACCAGGCCGGCTGGGCGGCCCGCTGCCCGCCTGCGCCCTGGATCGGCTCGACAATGATGCCGACAATCTCTTCGCCCATCTGGGACAGAATGCTTTCAATCAGCTCCAAGCTTTGCCGGGTGCGGGCATCGTTCTCGGCGGGCGGCGCGTCGGTGTCAATTGCCGGAAACGGCACTTTGATATTGCCGGACGCCGCCAGCCCGTGAAAATCCTGGGTGGCGACCGGGTCTAAAGTCTGGGTCACTTGGAGCGCATAAACAGTGCGTCCGTGAAAGGCCTGGTCAAAATACAAAAAACGACGGGTGGATGATCCCGAGTGCCCGCCGCGTTTCTGACGCTTGGCATTGTGCCAGGACAGCAGGTATTTCAGCATGTTCTCGACGGCTTCCGCGCCGGAATTGACGGCATAGACTTCGCGGTTCTCCCAGCTTCTCATGCTGGCCGGGCAAAGCCGGTGCAGCAGCCGGTAGTACGCCAGGCACTCGGCAGTCAAGAAGTCGGGGTTTGCGACTTTATTGTTGGCCGCAAGCGCCAGCAAGCGCAGGTACTCGGGTTCCTGAAGCCGGGGATGGTTGTGACCGATCAGCTTGGAGCCGTAATAACCGGCCCAGTCGAAAATCGTCTGGCCGTCCACTGTCGCCAAGCTCATGCCCCGGCAGTTCGCGAGGTCTACCGCGAACGGCCAGGGATGATACACAACGTAGCGCTGCATTTCCGCGATCATGGCCTGGCTGAGGGGTCCGGGGTAGCGTGGCCGTGAAAGAGTATCCATGCCTAAGAGTATAGCATATTCACAAACTCAGACGCCCAGGATTAAAATCTTGGGCTGAAGGGCGAAGCGCCGGCTGTCCAGGGGACGGAAGAGTCGGAAGAGGGGACGGAAGGGTCGGAAGATGGCTCGCGCTGTGTTTCATCTCAGCATTTCGTTCCCTGGACGATCAGCCGCAGGCTTCTTAGACGGGTACTTGAGTGCCCGGATTTCTGGCTTGGGTCAGTATGTTGTCGCTGTCGCCTGTTAGTCCCTTGAGACGGGCAGCAGAAATGCCGACAATCAGCCTATGAAACTATTCAGCAGCAAAGACGAGTCGCTGGCCGGGCGGCTGATCATCATTACCGGCGCTTCCAGCGGGATCGGCTACGGCGCCGCCCGGCGGCTGGCCCAGACCGAGGGCGCACGAGTGGTGGCCGTCGCCCGCCGCCGGGTGTTTCGGATCGAAGCGCTGGCGACTCAAATCCAGGAACAGGCCGGGGAAGAGCGCATTTTTCCGCTGACTACCGACATGGCGGACCGGGCGCAGGCGGAAGCGGTCGTGCGCCAGATCGAGGAAAAGTTCGGACGCATTGACGGCTTTATCCATGCCGTCAACCGCATGTTAAAGCTGCCTGCACTTGATGTCAACGATAAGGAATTTGATTTGACCATGCAGGTCAATGTCAAAAGCGCCTTGTACGGTGTTCAAGCCGTCGCGCCGGCGCTGCGCCGGCAGGGCAGCGGCGGCATTGTGATTTACAACCCAACCCCGCGCGAGACTGCCGATTTTGTCGCCTCGGAAGCGGTCTACACCGCCGCCGCCCACGCCCTGTCTGCTCTCTCCGCCGGCTGGACCCGCCAGCTTGACGGCTCCGGGGTCGGCGTCCGCGAAGTCGCTCCGTCGCCGGACAGCGCGGCGTCGGAAGGCGCGTGGGGCCGGACCGGCGCGTCCCATGACACGCTGCTGGTGGCGGCCCTGCGGGACGCTCTCAGTGTTCCGGCGGGCGAAGCGCCCGCTGCCAAGCCGCCCACTTTGTCGTTCCGCCCGCCTGCCGAGCAGCGTTCGCCCCAGGTTCTGCGCTCCCACGGCGGCTTGGTGCTCAAAGAATTTTGAGCGATTTTGTTTTTCTTGAATTAATCAGAGACTTTTTGTTCGGAAAGAGCGTAACGTAAAGTTAAGGAGACATTTATGCCTAACTTCCGCGCCCCGGCCATTCTTTCCCTGACCGCTCTTTCTTTTGCGCTTGCTGTGCCACTTACGCCGGCTTTCGCGCAGGCTCCCCCACCCATGATGCACGCGCCGCGGGCCGGGCAGATGCCTAATCCGCTTGGCATCACCGACGCCCAAAAAGCGCGAATGCAGCCGATCATCCTGAACGCCAATCAGCAGGCGCGGGCGCTCCAGGCCCTTCCGCCCGCAGCTCGCATGGCGCGGATGCAGGCGTTGTCAAAGAGCGTCAACATGCAGATGATGGCAATTTTGACTCCCGCCCAGCGCGCGAAAGCCCACGCCATGATGCAGGCCCGCGCCGCGAGTCATCCCGGCAGCTTTGGCGGCCCTCACCCGTAGTCTCTGCCAAACTTCCCCGCTTTCCTTTGTTTCCGTGAAAGACCACAGGAGATCCTCATGCAAAAACAAATCCTCAGTGCCCGTACCGCACTTTCGCTTTCTTTTTTGTCCCTCACGCTTGCCGCGCCCTTTGCCCCGTCGTTCGCGCAGGCACCGCCCCCGCCGCCGATGCATGGCGGCCCGATGCACGGCGGCTACGGCGGCCCGATGCACGGCGGCGGACGCATGCAGCGGATGGGTTCTGAACTCGGCCTCACCGATGCCCAGAAGTCCAAGCTGATGCCGATTTTCATGGCTTCCCGCCCGCAGATGGAAGCCATCCGCAATGACCCCAAGCTGACACCTGCCGCCCGCATGGCAAAGATGCAGGCTATTCGCAAGAACACCGACATGCAGATGATGAGCGTTTTGACCCCAGCTCAGCGGGTCAAATGGAAAGCCATGATGCAGGCCCGTGCGGCGGAGCGTCCCGGCGGCTTTGGTCGTCCCGGCGGCTTTGGTCGTCCCGGCGGTGGCGGTCCCCGCTCCTAGTTTTGGCCGTCAGCCCAAATTCGTGCTGAATTTTTCTCCACCCCTCCACGTCAGTGAAGAACATAGGAGACCGTCATGCAAAAACCTGCTTTAGTTGCCCGTGCCGCGAAAGCGGGCGCTCCCGAAGCCGACTCATTCCAGATCAAACAGTCTCCGTTCCTGTACAGGAACGGAGACTGTTTCTGTTCTACACCTTATGCTCCGCCCGGATCGCCGCCAGCAGGCCGTCGGCTGCCGCGTCTACTAAATCATAAACTTCCGAAAAGCCGCCGGTGAGGTACGGATCCGGCACCTCGCGCAGCGGCAGATGCGGCGCGTAGTCCAGAAAAGGCCGCACCACGGCCCGGCCCGTTCCCATCGCCCGCACATTCGTCAAGTTCTGGGCGTCCATCGTCAGCACATACTCAAAGTCTTCCAAATCCACCGGCGTAACCCGCCGCGCCTTGTGCGTGTAGTCAATCTTTCGCTTTTTCAGCAAATCGCGTGTTCCCCGATGCGGCGGCTGCCCAAGATGCCAGTCCCCCGTTCCCGCCGAGTCCGCTTGGATTTCGTTTTCCAGCCCTGCCGCTTTCACTTTGTGGGCAAACACCGCCTCCGCCATCGGCGACCGGCAGATATTGCCGAGGCAGACAAACAAAACACGCACCATAATCTTTTTCTCCCGTCCTTCTCTGGTACAATTATTCCCATGAAAGCATTGGTCTACTGCGTTTCAGCACTTTTGGGTGGTCTTCTCCTGAGCAGCCCGCAGGCGAAGGCGCACGACACTCCCGCCGTTTCACTGACAGCGCTCCGAGCCGCACTTTTCGATGGCCCAATTCAGGTGCCACCGGCGGTTCTCCCGAAAGGCGCTGTTTCAGCAGAGGCCGCAGTTCAGGCCGCACAAAAATCCATTGGAGTTCCATTCAGCAGGGCGCAGGCATGGCCGGTGGCTTTCTCGGATCGCGAGAACCTCAGCCGGCCCGGAACTAACTTGCCCTGCTGGCTCCTGGCAAGCTCTCAGCATTTTACCCTGCCGCTGGCAGACGAGTTTGCTTCAAAAGGGACGCTGCGCCGCGAGACCTTGTACGCGGTCATCAATGCCCGAACCGGAATAATCGTTGAAGCGTTCAGCAAGCCGAGAGTAGCCTGGTGGCGGCGGGTTGTGGTGACGAATAAAGCTTTTGTGCATGAGATGAACTACCAGCTCCAGACAGCTTTTCCGGCAATTGTGCCGCCGCGTTTGCCTTTGGCGAGACCGTTCGCGCCCTCCGCCTCACAGCACTCCCGTGACTTAACTGCAAACTTTGGAGGAAGAGCCGACCAGTTCATCGCGCGTTATTTCGTTTTCACGGACTTAAGCAGTAAGATGCTGCACACGCCAGGCAGCACTGACTTTCAATATGAGTTCATCCATCAGCCTGTTTGGTATCTCTGCCTGGACGGACTGAACACACCAATTGGGGGACCAGTCATGCTTTCTGCGCCGCCAATGCCGCCCCATGAGAATGGCACTGTTCCCTTTCCGCGCCAGGAAGAATGCGTGACCGCGATTAATGCCGCAACTGGCAAGAACTACAGTGTTATGGTTTGGCGTAATGGACGGCAGGTGGATATGTTCTAATGGTATAATCAGCCATGCCCAAGTCGTTTGGGGTGCAGGGAAGCAAAGTGAAAGTACGAGTGAAGAATTATCTTGTCATCTATGAACCGGGCGACAACAACTGGTCGGCGTTTTGCCCGGATGTACCGGGATGCGTCGCGGCAGGCAAAACGCGAACGGAAACGGAGCAGCGGATGGCTGAGGCGCTCACTTTGCATTTGGCGGGGTTGCAGGAAGATGGGGACGACGTTCCTGATCCGTCCGACATTGAAGCCGGTTATGTGCCGGTGCTGTTCCCGGAAGCGGCAAGTATGGCATATGAGCGGGAAGCCGCTGCGGTGTAACCCGGAAAAACTTTCCGTCCTCGAAAGGCCGCTGTTCTTGTGACAGCGGCTTTCTTATCTTGAAATCTCTTCATACCATGCCAACGCCCCGAACTAATCACGCCGACTTTGAACCTAATCCGTTTCCCGGCAGCAGTCCGCGTCGGCTCATTGCGCTGACGCTGAACACGCATCTGCCGCCGCTGTCGGCGTTTACGCCGACGAAGGACATCCGCTACCATCCGCTGTTTCAAGGGCTGCTGTTTCCCTGGGTCTGGCGGGTCTGGACCCAGCGGTTTACGCGGGCGGGGCATTACTTTGTGATCGCAACGCTATTTTTTATGGCGTTCGGCTCGATCTCGCTGGACCAGCAGTTTTATGTGCCGTTTACCTATGCGATAGGGTTATGGGCAGTCGCGTATCTCGGCATGTGGCTGGGCCGTCCGTCGGTGATGCTGACGGCTGCCTACACAGACCGGGCGCAGGCGGGAGAAACCGTGCAGGTTGCGATAGAAGTGCAGGCATTGGGGCGGCGCGGCGTCGGGCTGGCCGTGCTGCCGGACCGGCTGCCGCCGGAAGTGGACGCGGTTTCGGAGGACGGCGCAGTGCTGCCGGCGCTGGCACCGGGCGAAAAAGCGCGGGTGCGGCTGGCGCTCTTTTGCCGCAAGCGCGGTGTGTTTACGCTGCGTGGATTTCGCGTGGAAACGGCGCTGCCGCTGGGGCTGATGGTGGCGCAGCGGGTGTTCTCCGAGCGGCGGACGCTGCTGGTCGCGCCGCGCTTTACGCCGCTGGCCCGGATGGACATTCCGCGCGGGCGGCGAACACAGCCGGGCGGCACAGCGTCGGCGTTCCAGCTTGGCGATTCGTTTGAGTTTATCGGAAACCGGGAGTACCGGGAAGGTGATCCGGTCCGCTCCATTGACTGGCGGGCGACGGCCCGGCTCAGCCGCCCGGTCGTGCGGGAGTACCGGGAAGAGTTTTTGCAGCGAGTCGCGCTATGTTTAGACACGCATTCCCCCATGCCGCCGGGCCTGCCCCCACTTCCGTCGTTTGAGAGCGCCGTGTCACTGGCGGCGGCATTCGGCGATTACTTTGCCCGGTCCGAATTCGCGCTGGACGTGTTTGCCGGTGGGCCGACTATCCACACAGTTCCTGCCGGGCTGGGCGAAGCGGCGCGGGACCAGATTATGGACCTGCTGGCAGCCGTGGAAGCGGACACGGGGCAGACCGGCCCCAGCTTGAAGGACATGGAGCGCGATTTGTCCGCGCATCTCGGACAGATTACACTGATTGTCTGCATCCTGCAAGACTGGGACAGCGCCCGCCAGGAGTTTATCGAGCGGCTGCGGGACTACGGCGCAGGTCTGAAGGTGGTCATTGTCCGGGACAAGCCTTGCACCCTGCCGCCGGGCGAATGGCCGGTGCTGACATCGGCCCAAATCGCCGGCGGCGCGAACGAGATTTAGAAGCCCCCCACCCCCAACATTGGGGGAGCAAGACAAGACCAAGAGGGCGCGGCAGCAGCGCCCCTACGTGTTCTCCGTATCTAGCTCCCCCATTATTGGGGGCTGGGGGGTCTTATTCTACAACTCCCGGCGCATCAGAAAATGTGGAATGCCGGCGTCGTCGAACTCTTCGCCTTCGGCGGTGAACCCAAGCCGCTCATAAAACGGGATCGCGTAAGTCTGCGAGTCCAGCACGGCTTCGGTGAAGCCGCGCTTTTGCGCTTCCTCCACAACAAACTGCATCAGCAGGAGGCCCAGCCCCCGACCCCGTGCTTCTCGAACGACCGCAACACGGCCTATCTTTGCCAGGCCGTGCTTGTCTAATAAACGCGCCGTTGCAAGCGGCGTCCCTTCAGTGTCGCGCAGCAGAAAATGCGCTGCGATGTCGTCATATTCGTCCATTTCCAGTTCTAGTGGAACAGCTTGCTCTTGAACAAAAACGGCTTTGCGAATATCGTAGCAAGCCTCGCGCTCGGCGGGCGTTTGGGTAACAGAAATTGAATAAGATTTAGTTGAAGACATAGTTAATCCACAAACCGGAATTTCAGCAGCGCCCAGGCGGCGTCAAATGCATCGCGCCAGCCGATTTTTTTGCCTTGTGCCGCTGTGCGAGCGGCGTAACGGATTGGCGTCTCGTAGATTTTGTACCCGCGCTTGATGATTTTTGCCGTGACTTCCGGGCAGAAGTCAAAGCGCTCGCAGCGCAGGGGGATGGCGTCGAGGACAGGCCGGCGGAACATCTTGTAGCAGGTTGCTTCGTCGGTGACCTCAGTTCCAAACAAAGCATTGGTCAGCTTGGGCAGGATGCGGCGGGCGAAATAAAACTTATCGCGAACTTCATGGTTCAGCTTGGCGGCTTCGCGGGACAAGCGCGTCCCATAGACCACAGCCGCGCCCTGATCAATCAGCGTCAGCATCGGCAGGAAGTCCTGGGGGTCGTACTCGCAGTCCGCGTCTTGGATGACCACTACGTCCCCACGGGCATGGGACAAAGCGGCGCGGATCGCCGCGCCCTTGCCGGCGTTCTGCGGTGCGTAAACAATTCTAAGGCGTGCGTTGTGCTCCGCTTCTAAGGCGTGCAGCCGGGCGCGGGTGTGGTCGGTCGAGCCGTCGTCCACGACAACCAGCTCCAAGTCAGCGGGCACGGCAAGCACCGCGTTTATGATTTTCTCCACCGTGTCTTCTTCATTGTAGACCGGCATCAGCACAGAAAGCATGGCGCTATTATACCAGAACTGCCCGCAACTACTGAGGTCGGTGGGCGCTTGCTTGACAAAGACGGCAGAGCAGCCTATAATGCAAGAGAGGTACTATGGCTACAACCACAAAACCAACCGCGCCGCGCCCGGCACCCGGCGGCAAACGCAGGCCCGCGCCGAAGCGCCGGAACCCAGTTTGGGCGCGTATCAAGACGTTTTTCACGGCAGTGACATTCTTCGTCATGCTGGTGATCGTCGTTTTAATCGGCGTCATTATCTGGCGGCTTTATCAAACCCCAAAAACGATTGACCTGGCGTTTAACCCCCTGGGCATTACCTATTTGTACTCGTCGGACGGCACTCCACTGGCGGAGTTCTTCACCGAGCGGCGCAAAGTCATCTCCATTGACGACATGCCCAAAGATCTGCAAAATGCAACCATTGCGTTTGAAGACAAGCGGTTCTATCAAAACGCCGGCATTGACATCAAAGGCATCGGACGCTCGCTGTACTCAAATTTTACCCACGGCGACCTGAAAGGCGAAGGCGGCAGCACCATTACCCAGCAGCTTGCACGCAACATGGGAGTTGAGGGCCTCAGCCGCCAGAAGTCCTTTGGACGCAAGTTCAACGAGCTGATTATCGCGACGCAGATCAACCACAACTACACCAAGCAAGAGATACTGGAAATGTATCTCAACCAGGTCAACTACGGCAGCGGCGCGTATGGTGTGGAGGCGGCGGCGGAAGTCTACTTCAACAAGCACGCTAAGCAGCTTGATCTGGCCCAATGTGCGCTTTTGGCGGGTCTGCCGAACCGGCCCGCCGACTTCAATCCTTACAAAAGTAAGGACGCCGCCAAAGCCCAGCGGCAGCGGGTGCTGGACCAGATGCTGGATCAAAATTATATCACGCCCAGCCAATATCAGCAGGCGGCCGCCGAGCCGATCAAGCTGGCAGGAGCCAAAGCGCCGTCCCAGGGCAGCCAGGTCTTCCACGCCCCCTATTTTGTGAGCTACGTTGTGGACCAGCTTCGGCACAAATACGGCGCGGAGCGGCTGGGCGAAGGCAATTTAAAGATCTACACAACGCTCAACTGGCCGATGCAGCAGATCGCCGAGCAGGAAGTGAAGCAGGGCATCGAGAACGCCCACGAGTACGGCGCGTACCAGGGCGCTTTGGTCTGCCTGGACCCGGAGACCGGCGAAATTAAAGCCATGGTCGGCGGCACGGATTACAAAAAGTCCCAGATCAACTATGCCGTGCACGGGCGTCAGCCCGGCTCGTCGTTCAAAGCGGTTGTCTATTCGGCGGCGATCAATGACGGTTCAGTGAAAGAAGACACAACCGTGCTGGATGCTCGGACGACGTTCGGCACCGGGCACGGCTCTTATACCCCGACCGATGACACCGGGTACTCGGACCGACGAATGACTCTGCGCGAAGCCACGGCGCAGTCGGTCAATGTGGTTGCTGTCAAAGTGCTGCATTTGATCGGACCGCAGGCTGCCATCCGCTATGCCCGCATGATGGGCATTCATGCCCCGCTTGATCCGGTGCTGTCGCTGGCGCTCGGCTCCAGCCCGGTGTCTCCGCTGGAAATGGCTTCGGCATATTCGACATTCGCCGACGGCGGCAATCACCCGGAGCCGTCGGCCTGGACCCGGCTCGACGACGCCCAGGACAACATCATTGAAGATGTTCCCCCGGATATTGAAACCCATATTCTGCAAAAAGACACCGTTAATCAGCTTGACGACATGCTGCGAGCCGTTGTCACCGACGGCACCGGCAAGATGGTTGCGCCGCTGGTGCCGGACGCGCGGGGCAAGACGGGGACCACGCAGGAGCATAAAGACGTCTGGTTTGTCGGCTACAATTCTCAGCTTGTTTGCGCCGTCTGGGCCGGCCATCCCATAGATGCAAATGGCCGTCACCCCGCCGGCTACGGCGAGCCGATGGAAAGCAACGCCTTCGGCGGCACGGTCTGCGCCCCGATCTGGGCCAAGTTTATGAGCCGCAGCCTGCCGATCTTCCACGAAGCGCGGGTCAAAGAACTTGCTTTAGAAAAGTCGAAGCAGGCCCCGGTCGCAAAGCCTGTCACGGCGGCGGACAAAGCCACGGCGATCACAACCGGCCCTGCTGATGATACAGATAACAGCACAGACTCTTCCGAAGACGTGCATCCGCGCCGCCATAAAGCGCACCGTGACCAGCCGCAGGCCGACACTCCCCAGGACAACGGCGACGGCACCGTCACAGTCAATGTAGACGATGCTTCCGGCCTGCTGGCTCCCGCAGGCTCGCCCGGCTCGCACTCTGAAGCGTTCACGGCAGGCAGTCAGCCGACCACGCTGTCCCCGCAGTACGCCGCATCTTCCGCCGGCAGCGCGGGCGGTGCTGACGGCACCGGCGGCAATTCGGCAGACAGCACGACTCCCGCTCCAGACGCTTCCCAGACGGATGACAGCACGCCCACGCCGCCGCGCCGTCACCACCGCAGTGCCGACACTGACACGTCCGGCAATGACACCGTCACTGTTATGGTCAACCCGGAAGATGGCCTTTTGGCAACCAAGTGGTGCCCGCAGCAGGTTTCCCGAACTTACTCGCGCGGCCAGGAGCCGCACCGGTACAGCCGCATGTATCCCCCACCGCCGGGCGAGCAGTGATGAAAAGATGAAATTAGAACCGGCACTGGAAGTGCCGGGTTCTAAAACGTGTACGAGTACGCAGAAACTATGAAAGCTTTAACTGACGCCGAACCGGAGCTTTCGTTGAGGGTCTCTCTGTCTGACGAACAAGTCGCAGAACTTATGGCGGACGATATACCAGCGGAATACGACATCGATTATAGTAAAGCAAAGCCTAACCGCTTCGCCCGGCGTGAAAATGCGTCTGACACCGTGAAGCTTGATGCCGATGTCGCAGCACTCATCCAATCTATGCCTCAAGTGGCTCATCGTGACACTTCTTCGTCTTAAACAGTTTTTGCTTTAAACTCTCTTGCTTATGATCACGATCCCGAAACCATCTTTGAGGCCGCCTGATTCTCGAAATGCCCCTCCCTCGCGCCGGCAGACGCAGCGGGCGGCGGCGCAGCGGGCGTGGGTGTTCGGCGTTGTGATCTTTCTGCTCTTTCTCGTGCTGGCCGCCCGGCTCTGGTTTCTGCAAATCGCGCGAGGCGACGATTTCCGGGACGCGGCAGCCGCAAACCAGGCGCGGCGGATCCGCACCCCGGCCCCACGCGGCGTGATCATGGATCGTCACGGCGTTCTGCTGGCCGCGAACCGTTCCCGCCTTGCGATTTATGCTGTTCCGAGCGTCGCAAAAGACCCGGCGACACTGGCAAGGCTGTCAGCACTGCTGCACATGGCCCCTGCCGACATTCAGCAAACAATTGACGCCGAGCGAGTCAACCCCTACGACCCCCTGCGGATTGCCCTGGATGTCCCCATCTCGACAGTAACGCAGATTGAGGAAAACAAGCCGTACCTGCCGGGTGTCAGCACCGAGCCGGAGCCTGTGCGCTGGTATCCGCACGGCACACTCGCAGCACATCTCTTGGGAACGATGGGCAGGATCAACGAAACCGAGTGGAGCAGCCTCAGCGCCCAGAAGTACGCCGATGGGGCGGCCATCTACACCAAGAACGACTTTCTCGGCAAGACCGGCATCGAGTCCGCTTACGAAAGTTATCTGCATGGCCGGCCCGGCGGAACGGATGTCCAGATTGACGCGCACGGGCGGACAGTCCGGTCCCTGGCCTCCGAGGACGCCGCGCCGGGCGGCATGGTGCAGCTCACAATTGACGCGCCCACGCAGGCCGCCGCCGAGCGCGTCTTTGCCGAGCATCATTTTGTCGGCGCCGCCGTTGCGCTGGACCCCCGCACCGGCGCAGTGCTGGCGCTGGCGTCCGCGCCGACCTTTGACCCCGGCCAGTTTGCGACCGGCATCACGGCGGCGAACTGGAAGCCGCTGCACCAGAACCCGGCGCATCCGCTGATTGACCGGGCCATCGGCGCGATGTATCCGCCCGGCTCGACGTTCAAGCCGGTAGTCGCCGCCGCAGGCTGGCAGACCGGCGTGATTACCCCGAACAGCAGCGTCGAATGCACCGGCTCCTACCACCTGGGCCGCGCCCGGTTCGGCTGCTGGGAGACGCATGGCGACACGGACTTTACAAAAGCGATTGCCGAATCATGCGACGTTTTCTTTTATGTTTACGGCCAGAAAGTCGGCCCGGACCGCCTTTCTTATTATTCCAAGCAGTTCGGTTTAGCTGAAAAAACGGGAATAGACTTGGGTGGAGAGGACATCGGCTCGATCCCCTCCCCGGCCTGGAAGATGAAGCATTTTCATCGCTTGGGGCCGGCGTTTGACCAGTGGTTCGGCGGGGACACGCTGCACATGTCCATCGGCCAGGGGGACGTGCTGACGACGCCTCTCCAGATGGCACGGGTGGCGGCGACGCTGGCAAATGGCGGGAACGTCCTGAAGCCCTATGTGGTTTCACAGGTCATGGATGCTTCCCACCACGCAAGCTACCAATGTACGCCCACAATCGTGCGCCATGTCCCGGTCTCGGCAGCCAATTTAGAGCGGGTCCGAATGGCAATGCGGATGACAGTTACGGAAGGCACGGGCAGGGTGGTTAGCTTCCCCGGCGTCGCCGTCGCCGCCAAGACCGGCTCGGCTCAAACATATGGGGCCGCGAAGACACACGGCTTGTTTATTTGCTTCGCGCCGTATAACCATCCGACAATCGCAATTGCGGCGATTGTCGAGCATGGCGGCCACGGCGGCGACACCGCCGGCAAAGTCTGCCGGGCCATGCTGCAAGCCTATTTTCATTTAAAGAATACTGGGGAAGCGTCCGCGAGAAGTGATTAGAATTACGGGTAGTTGAAAACTACTCGCAATTTTCAAGGCGATTGAAAACCATGCTTTACGAACTACGCCATTACGATATTCGCAGCAGCCGGGGACTGGAACAGGTTACGCAGCGGTTCGCCGACCATATTCTGCGGATTTGGAAACGCATCGGCATTGAACCGGTGGGCTTCTGGTCAATCATTGTCGGTACACCGATCCCGCGCTTGACTTATATGCTGGCCTGGGAAGATTTGGGCCGGCGGCAGGCACTTTGGGACACGTTTGAGGCCGACCCGGAATGGCAGCAGGTCCGGCAGGACACGAATGCCGAATGGGGCGGCAGCCCAATCCATACGTTTACCAGCTCCCTCTTAAAGACAACCGACTATTCCCGGCAGCCGCGTCTGGGCAACCAGCCCAGCCGCCTGGCGGGCGGGGTCTTCGAGCAGCGCGTTTACTGCTTCGACGACATGGCCCGGCTGGGGCGGACGATTGAATGGTTCGGCACGGAGGGCGCTCCGGCTTTCGACACCCACGGCATGTTTGCGATGGGTTTCTGGACCACCTATATCGGCGTCCTGCCGCGCCTGACCATCATGCTGGTGTTCGAGAACTTAGCCCACCGCGAGCGTGCATGGGCCAGCTTCTACACCGACCCGGACTGGCCCAAGCGCCAGGACGGCCTGTATCCGGGCGGCACGCCCCTGTTCACACAGATTGAAACCTGCGTAATGAAGGGCACCGAGTTCTCGTCCTGGAAATAAGCTTTAACTCGTCAAGCGTCATGGTGCCGATGCTGCCTTCGCGGCTTCGCACAGAAACTGTTCAATCGCGTTCATTTTTTGAACTTTCCCCTTCATTTTCCCCTTCAAAAACAAAAAGACCTGTCTTCGGCGCACGCCAGAAGGCGCACAACGAAGACAGGTCTTAATGGACTGCGGTTCCACGTCGGTTTCCCCGCCGCGCTCCATAGCGCGGTACGTACACTCCCAGGATGGTCCTTCGGTGAGTGCGGCGGGGGAAGCTTTCAGCCGGCGGCTCCCCGTCTCTGTCCGCCGCGTTTCTTCCTTCTCGTTCCTGGTGCAAACGCCAAAGAAAATGTATGCTGGAAAATGTATAATAGGAAGCGTACTGTTTCGAGATTATACCATGCGCCGATCGGGAATGTAACAAAGCAAGTTTACTGGGTTGGCACGGTTTTTGCATCATTTATTTTTCAGTTCACGCTGCCCAAAAGAAAGTGGTTCGATGGCATCTTCGTTGAGTTTACGCCCTCTCCCGCAAAGTGCTGCCGCAAGGGTGGTGCCAAGCCGAATTTTTTTGCTGGGCGTATCCGCGTTTGGCGTATTTTTCGTCGCTCTCAGCCTGCTCTTTTACACGCTGCCGTTTCACTATGACTCGTTTTTCTTTGGCCTCAACGCTTCTGGAATGCATCAATTTCAGCAGCACTTCGGGCTGAACGGCATTCGTCCCTGGAACTTCCGCTGGTTTTCGCGGGTGTTCCGCATTCTTGTCGTTCTTCTTTGGGCGAGCTACGCCCTGTTTGTTGCCGCTGCGCTGCGCGGAGCAAAGCTTGCAGCGCGGCCTTTAACGCTGCTCATTGCCGGCGCAGCGGTCGCGTTGGCGCTCTTTATGCCGCCGCTGCTGTCCACAGACTCCTATGCGAACGTCTCGCATGGGCGGCTGTTTGTGCTGTACGGCCGGAACCCCTATGTGTTCGGCCCAGAAACCCTGGCGCATAACGGCGACCCGATCTCGCGGTTCTTGATCTGGGACGCGCCGACGATCTACGGGCCGCTCTGGACTTGGATAGAGATTTCAGTCGCGGCGCTGCTGCGGCATGGGGGCGTTTGGACCCAAGTGCTGGCAATGAAGCTGCTGGCGGCGGGGGCGCTTTTGGCGACAGCGCTGGCGGGCCGCCGCATCACGGCGCGGCTTGCGCCGGGCCGGGAGAATGTGACATTTTTAGCGATCGGCCTGAACCCGATGCTGCTGCTGGAAGGCCCCGGCAGCGCCCACAACGACTTGGTCTGCTTTGCGTTTTTGCTGTGGGGCGCAGCGCTGTTCTTCGACAAAAAATACCTGCCGGCTGCTCTTCTCCTAGGCCTCTCGGTGAGCATCAAGCCGATCACGCTGGCCCTGCTGCCGTGGGCTTTTCTGGAGTATGCACGGCTGGAGCAGGGACGCTCGCGCCGGCAGGTGCTCGGGGCGCTGGCAGCCGCGCCGCTGCTGGTTCTGCTTCCACTCGTGGTATTTTTCGCCCCGCTGTGGGCGGGACCCTCAACTCTCGCGTCCGCGCAGCTTCGAATGAGCTTCATGCAGGGAGAAAGCTATGTGACTCGAGCGGCACTGCTGCACTCCTGGTTTGCGGCGCATGGTCTAGGACCCGGCCTCGGCTCGCTGCTGACATCTTTGATCCAGAACTGGATGCTGATCGTGCTGTACGCGGCTTTGACGGCCTGGCTGTGGCGTGCGCCGTGTGTCGGCGGCTGGCTGCTGGCCTGGGCGGTCTTTTCGGTTGGCGTGATGTTCTTGTTCCTGAAGCCGCCCTTTCCCTGGTACATCACCTGGTTCTGGCCGATCTGCCTGCTGCGCTGGGACCGGCTGCATCTTGGCTTGTCGGCGGCCTGCCTGTGCTTGTCACTTTTAATGACGTTCGGGTACGGGGACATCAGCGACATCGGCAGCCGCCCGCCGCAGTTCTGGATCAAGATTGTGCCGACACCGCACGGCGCGGCTGTTTCCTTCTCGCCTAAAATCTGAAAACATAAACCAGGTTACAGCCGCAGGCGCAGGAAATCGCCCACCGTGATGTCGGCGTCGCTGGGGTGACGCAGGTGCGCGTCCTCGTTCACCGTGTAGTGATTGCGCCGGCCTTCGCGCAGGCGTGTGATGATACCGGCTTCCTCTAAATCCGTGACGATCCGCTGCACCGCGCGTTCGGTGATGCCGATGCGCTCCGCCGCCTCGCGCAGACGCAGGTCCGGCTGGGCGGCTAGACACAGCAGAACGCGGGCGTGATTCGTCAAGAATGTCCAGGAAGGGCCGGCCATGTTAAAGCGCCGCCTCAATAAACTCGACCCGATTGCCGAACGGGTCCCGGAACTCAAAGCGGTTATAGCCGGGAAGCGGAATGCTGTCCAGAACTTTGATCCCTTGCTGCTGAAGCGCCTGACGCCACTGCTCTAACCCGCTCACTTTGTACGCTAGATGTGCTTTAGTCGCCGTCCGGTCTATGCCCGCTTCGGTGCCGACATGCACCTGCTGATCCCCGACTTCAATCCAGAAGCCGCCGCGCCCGGCAAGCGAGTCAGGCTTCGGCGCTTCCGGCAAACCCAGCACACTGCAGTAAAACTCTCGTGCGGCGTCTTCCGCGCCTTCGGGAACCGTGATTTGAGCATGGTGAATGCGGTCAATCCTCATCGGCGCTTCTCCAGCCAGGACTGAGCGGCCGCCGCTTCTTCGCGGGTCAGTGCGTGTCCGCCCGGCTGCCAATCAATTGTCACGTCCGCACCTGCCGACCGCAGAAGCGCGGCGAGACGCTCGGTTTCCGCGACTGCCACTAATGGGTCCTGACGGCCCGCGCCGATAAACACGGGTGTTCCGGTTAAATCCGGCGGCGCGTCCGGCACCAGCGGCACCATCGGATGCAGCAGAATGGCGGCTTTAAGTACGCCGGGATGCAGGAGCAGCAGGCCGACGGCAATGTTTGCGCCGTTGGAAAACCCGGCGGCAGTGACACGCGCCGGGTCAAATCTATATTCTGCCGCCGCGCCGGCCACAAATTCCGTCAGCGCCTGCGCTTGAACGATTAAGTCGGGAACGTCCAGCACACCTTCCGCAAGACGCCGGAAGAAGCGCGGCATTCCGTTTTCCAGGACCTTCCCACGCGGACTGAGCAGGTTCGCGTTCGGGTCCAGCATTCTGCCGAGCGGCAGCAGGTCATTTTCATCGCCGCCGGTGCCGTGCAGCAGAAGCAGCGTGTCCGCGTCCGCGATGCTCACAGCAGGAACAAATTGATGAATGAAACTTGGCATATTAGGCAGCATCATATTAGGCAGCATCATATTAGGCAGCATCACAGCTTAGGCACGCGGATCGGCGGCAGATGCGCGGTAATCTGCGCCCGCATCGGCGCGTACTGAGGCGGCAATTGCAGCCGCTCTCCGAGTGTTTCCGGCGCTTCGTCAATCGCGAAGCCGGGCGGGTCCGTCGCAATCTCAAACAAGATGCCGCCCGGCTCGCGGAAGTAGATGGAATGGAAGTAGTCGCGGTCCATCACCGGGCTAATCCCGTAGCCCCGGCGCTTGATCTCCTGAAGCCACGCTTCCTGCTGGTCGTCGTCCGGGGTGCGCCAGGCGACATGATGGATATTGCCGACAGCAATCTGGCCGGACACAAAATTAGGCGCGAAGACCACATCGGCAAACGCCGCCGGGTTCTCGCCCAGCGCATAGCGCATGGCGACACTGCTTCCCGCTGCCTCCGTAGCGACGAGGCGAAAGCCAAGAGCTTCCGTCAGCAGCGCGGCAGTCTGTTCGGTGCTGCGCTCCGGCAGGGTCACAGCATGAACCCCTTTAATGGCATGTTTGGCGGGAACCGGTCCGTCGGTCCAGCCGGTGCGGGCGTCATCCGCTGCCGGCACAAGCTCTAAACGCAATCCATCGGGGTCGTTAAACCCCAGCACGGTCTCGCCAAAGCGGGTTTCCGGCTCGGAGAGCGCGACGCCGTGCTTTATTAGCCGCTCCCGCCAGAAGTCCAGCGAGCTTGTCCCAACCGCCAGCGCCGCCGCCGTGACCTGCCCCAATCCTGCCCTGCCGCGCCGCCCGCTCGGCCAGGCGAAAAACGTCAGCAGCGTACCGGGGCTGCCCAAGCCATCGCCGTAGTAAAGGTGGTAGGACTGCGGATCATCAAAATTGACGGTCTGCTTAACCAGGCGCAGGCCAAGCACTCCGGCGTAAAAGTCTACATTTTGCTGCGGGTCACCGGCAATCGCGGTGACATGATGCAGTCCGGCCAGTTGCGGGTTCATCGTTTCCTCATTGTCTTTTTTCCATGCCCTCCGGCACCTAATAATGGGAGCCGGATTAAAATCTTCACATCCGCCGTCAGATTGATGCTTTCTCTTGTGATCTCTTTTTCCAAGATTAGGAGACGCGGGCCACGCTGGGTACGGCTCCGGCATTAGAATTGCGCCCGAACAGCAGCGCATCGAATGACAAGCGGCCCGGACCGGCGAAAATCAGCATAACGGCCAGCGTCAAATACTCCAGCGGCGACTCGAACGACGCCCCATGCATTGTTACAAACGGGTCCCCATGCTTGAAATGGACCGTGACCAGCGCCGTCAGCATCGTCGCGGCAACTCCCAGCGCCGCAATCGGCGTCAAGAGGCCGGTGATGAACGCCAGGCCGCCGAAGAATTCCGAAAAAGCGGCGAGAAACTGGAAAAAGCCCGGCACCGGTGCGCCCGGCCCCATCCAGCTTGTCGCGTGCTGGATTTTTGGGTATCCGTGAAACATCAGCGCCAGTCCGAAAACCAGCCTCAAAAGCAAGATTCCAACAGCTCCACGCCCTTCGGCAAAGGGTCCATACAAATACCGCATTCTTTTCTTCCCGTTCTAAGGTATAATTTGTGAAGTGCTTTGATTTTTGATGCACTTTGTAAGCTGCTCAAACGCCACCGGCACGATGATAGTTCCAGCACCGGCACAGTTGTCCGCTCGCCGGTTTCAAAAGACAAATGGAGAGAGATATGGAGCATGAAGAACACGGCCCGGAGATATTTTGCCCGGTCAGCGCCGCGCTTAACCTTCTCAGCGAACGCTGGACTTTACATATTGTCCGCACTCTGCTCGGCAGCAAAAAGCGGTTCAACGAGATCGCCCGGACGCTTGGCCTGAACCCAGCGACTTTACGCGAGCGCCTGCGGGCATTAGAAGAAGAAGAAGTCGTCACCCGCACGGTCTTAAGCACCATGCCCCCGCACGTCGAGTACGAGTTGACCCCCAAAGGCCAGGCTTTAAACAGCATCTTCGAGGACATGGCACAATGGGCCGTTACCTGGATGAAGCCCAAAGGCGCAGAGCTGGTAGACCCCGTTAGTGACGACGCCGCGGACTTAGCGCCGGACGAAAAGCAGCCAGTACGCTAACTGTTTAAGTCAAACAAGCGCTTTAGCCAATCTACAAGAGGCAATGCACTTGGCGCATTGGCGTTTAGGTACTTTTCGGAAATGGCTTTCCCCATCGGCAGTCCCGGCCTTTCCTGCCAGGCAAGCCAAGTATGAACATGGGCCTTGATGAAGGCACTCTTGAAAGGCCGCTCTTCCACGGAATTTGCTCGATGCACAGCCGCGCCCGTTCCCAAGGCGCATCATCCAGCGGCAGAAGCAGCGCAAAGAAAGTTTCCATACTGCCAGTATCCTGGTTGTTCGGCATGATCCAGACCCCGACACGCGGCTTTTCGTCCGGGACTTCCGAATGCTCAAGAATTAAGCCCTGCGCGTCTGCCTGCATGGGCGCGGCTGCATAACCTGCCCCGACCAGGACATCACGCAGGCTCTGCCATCGGGCTGCGAAGTCTAAATCTGCATCTACGACCACACTCAACTGCTTCAAGTCGCCTGTAATCCTAAGCTGCTGGCTAAGGTAATCCCGCACATTGTTGTATCCCTGCCGTTCCCGAAAAACTATCTCATTCTCTTGCCCCGTTCTCGCTCCGCTGCCGTAAGGCTCCAGCCGCCACTTGATTTGCCGATCTAAGCCATGCGCCGTCATTAAATGCTGGAAGACATGGTAATCATCGTCGCCTTCCACCAGCATCACAGACTTGTTCGTCATAATCACCGAACCTCAATCTGTTCGCGGGTGACAATCGCAAGGGCACGCTCGTCAAACACAACGGCCCCCACCCCAGTCTTTCGTTCCTCCAGCCGAATGAGTACACCCTCTTCGTTTTCATTGTTAGCAGTAGCCTGCTGAAACGCCTGAATGCAATCCCAGCTATGGGACGTGGCGAACACCTGCACGTTCAGGCGATGCGCGACCTCAAAAATCAGCTTCCACAAATCCGGCAGCACCGAATAATGCAACCCCGTATCTACCTCATCAATCAGCAGCATAATGTGACGACATTGCCGTCTGCCAAAACAAACTCGGTCAACTCCCAGAACATCAGGCGCAGCGAAATAATCAACGCGGGCGACAGCGTCAGATAATCAGTAAATCCAGTATCAATAACGGCTTTAATTTCGTTCCCGCGCCCGGCGGCATCGTGAACCATCAGCCGCAGTTCCGCCTCCCGGTCGGCGTTGATTTCTCCAGTCATCATAACGATTCACGCTTTCACGGCGGAACGCAAGCCAATCCGTCCCAGCGCTCGGGCACCGATCCTCATGGCGTAGCGGGGTGCGCCAGGAAACTTGGCGGCGGCGCGAGTGGAGGCGGTCAGATGGTCCGCATCCATTTCATACTCACCCGTCTCCACATTGATGACCAGGACTTTGCCTAGATTGTCTGCTTCCA
>CAXSZN010000042.1:0-41953 GCA_964241935.1 uncultured Armatimonadales bacterium | reverse complement strand
TCGCCCGACGCTCAGTACCGGGCGTCTCAGCTTAAATACTACCTGTACCGGCGGGCATTAACGCAAATTTTCGACTTTGTCAAAGCCTACAACGAAGAAAACGGCACCGATGCCAAGTGCTATGTCCCCACGCATAGTCTGATTAACTACGCGCATTGGGCAATTGTCAGTCCTGAGTCAAGCCTGCTCCAAGTGGGCGCGGACGGCTTTATCGCTCAGGTCTGGACCGGCACCGCCCGCGAGCCGAATGTCTACGAGGGCCGAAAGAAAGAGCGGACGTTTGAGACGGCTTTCCTGGAATATGGCGCGATGATGAATGTTGTCCGGGCAAGCGGCAAGGCTGTCTGGTTCCTAAACGATCCCATTGAAGACAACCCCAACTACTCGTGGCGCAACTACCGGTTCAACTGGGAAAGTACGCTGACGGCGTCGCTGCTGTGGCCGCAAGTCTGGCGCTTTGAGGTCATGCCCTGGCCCGAGCGCATCTTTCGAGGCAAGTATCCGAAACTGGACCGGGCCGAGCGCGTCGCTGGACAGCCGGTTGAAGAAGAGCCGCTGCCGGCCGCCTACGGCACCGAGCTGATGACGGTCATCAACACGCTGAACGACATGAACCAGCCGGAAACCGAGTGGACCTGCGGAACACAGGGTGCCGGCGTGGTTGTCGCCGACACGATGATGTTCCAGCGCGGCGGGCCGTCGCCGTCCGATCCAAACCTCGGCTCGTTTTACGGCCTGGCGATGCCGCTGCTCAAGCGCGGCCTGCCGGTCGAGCCGGTCCAGATGGAGAACTTGGTCCTGCCGGGCGCATTGCAGCCGTACAAAATCCTGCTGATGACCTACGAAGGCATGAAGCCGGCGTCTGCCGAAGACAGCGCCGCGCTGGCGGACTGGGTCAAGAGCGGCGGCGTCCTTGTGTTTGTAGACGACGACAAAGACCCTTTCAGCACCGTCCGCGCCTGGTGGAACACGGAGCCTTACTCTTATCTTCACCCCCGCGCCGCCTTCTTCGACCACTTAGGTCTTGGAGCGGACACGCCCGCTGGAACGCACTTGGTCGGGCAAGGCGCACTGATCTACGACACTGCCAGCCCTGCCGCGCTGACCTACCGTGCCGACGGTGCCGATCATGTCCGAAGCCTGGTGCAGAGCGCTTGCATTGCGGCGAAGATTGCCTACAAAGAAACTAACTTTCTGTCCCTGCGCCGTGGCCCTTATGTTGTCGCCGCAGGTCTCGACGAATCTCTGCCCGACGCGCCGCACACGCTGACAGGCCGCTTTTTAGACCTCTTCGACGCCGACCTGCCGATTGTCGGCACTGTCACCCTGACGCCCGGCTGCCGTGCGCTGCTGCTGGATTTGGACCGGGTCGTCGGCCAAAATCCTCTGATCCTTGCGGCAGCCTGCAAGACGCTGGGAATGGAAACTCCGGCAGACGGCGGCTTCCGGTTTCACGCCGCCGGGCCGGACAATACCGGGGCCGTCGTTCGGCTGCGTCTCGACGCCGCGCCGCAGTCCGTCACGCTGGACGACCAGCCGCTTCCTGCAAGCGCCCTGGCATGGGATGCCGAGACGCACACGCTCCTGCTGCGCTTCCCTAATTCCGCATCGGGTCACTGGGTAACATTGCGCTAAGAAGTGCACTGAAGAATAACTGAATAATAAAGGAGGCACGTCATGGATGTGCCTCCCTGCCGTTTTAACACGTTTTTAACACGTCCTTGGAGGGGCCGCAAGTTTCAGTTTGCTTTCTATGCTTTCAAGTGCTGATCTGCTGTCTTGGTGCGCCGACAGAAATGCTTTGACGCATTCCGGGTCCCACTGTGTCCCCGCTCCCGCTGCAAGAATAGACCGCGCTTTTGCCGCTTCCATTCCCTTGCGGTACGGGCGGTCCGTCGTCATGGCGCTGTACGAGTCTGCGACGGCCATCAAACGCGCGGTCAGCGGGA
The DNA here is from genome assembly GCA_964241935.1 of uncultured Armatimonadales bacterium. Lineage (GTDB taxonomy): Bacteria > Armatimonadota > Armatimonadia > Armatimonadales > Capsulimonadaceae > JANXMY01. The sequence continues at coordinate 40,004 of CAXSZN010000042.1, read as the reverse complement.
TCTCCTCGCCGCGCAGCCCAAACGGATAGCCTTCCCCGTCCCAGCGCTCATGGTGATGGCGCACCGCATCAAGGACTTCTTCCAATCCAGGCACCGCCCCGACCATCACGGCTCCCATTTGTGGATGCTGCTTGATCGCCTCAAACTCTTCGTCGGTCAGCTTGTCCGGCTTACGCAGAATGCGGTCCGGCACCCCGATCTTGCCGACGTCGTGCAGCAGGGCGGCGACGCAGATCATGCGCCGCGCGTCGTCCTCCAGGCCCATCGCCCGCGCGATGATCAGACTGTACTCCATGACGTCCTCGGAGTGCTTGCGTGTGTAGCGGTCCTTGTTGTCTACCGCCGCGACCAGGGCGTCCAGCATCGTAAATCCCTGAACGTGGCCGGCCATCGTGGTCCGCACCCGGCCGGCCTCGGTCTCGGTCTCACCGCCGGTTTTGGCCCGCAGCAGCCGCTCATCGGCTTGGCGCAGCACCTCATGCCGGTCCAATCCCCCTTGCCGGAAGAGCGCTACTCCCAGTGAGGCGCTCAGGGGGATTGCTGTTCCTCCTCCTTCAGGCTGGTACGCCAGGCCGCTCAGGTCCGCCCGCAGCCGTGCCTCAACCTCGGCCGCAGAAGTCCGGCCGATCCCCGGCATCAGCAGCGCGAACTCGTCGCCCCCAAACCGAGCGACAGTGTCGCAGGAGCGGCACACCTGCCGGAAACGCTCTGCTGTCAGGCGGAGCACATGGTCGCCGACGGCGTGTCCATAAACATCGTTAAAGAACTTGAAGTTGTCCAGGTCAACCATTCCAACGGCCAGGATTGTTCCCTCGCGCTCGGCTCGGGCCGTTTCTTCCTCCAGGCGGCGGTGAAAAGCGCGATGGTTCAGCAGTCCTGTCAGCGGGTCGGTCGTTGCCAGCGCTGCAAGCTCTGCGTTGGCAGCCTCCAGCTGTGCCTTCTGAACTTCCAGGATCTGGTTGGCCTCCAAGGCTTGCTGCTCCCGCTCGATGCGCTCGGTAATATCGTGCTGAACACCGATGAAATGGGTCAGCGTTCCTTCTGCGTCCCGAACGGGTGCGATAGTCAGCTCGTTCCAGAATCCCTTGCCGCTTTTATGAAAGTTCAGCAGGGTCACTTTGCAGGCACGACCGCTGGAGATGGCTTCTTTGATTTGATGCTTGGCCCCAGGATCGGTGCCTGCTCCTTGCAGGAAGCGGCAGTTGTGCTCCAAAACCTCCTGCGGCTCGTAGCCGGTGAGGGAATAAAAGGCGGGGTTAGCATAGATAATGGGCAGGTCAGGCCGGCGTGCATCGGAGATGGTGATGCCTTCTGCGGCGCTTGTCACGGCGCCTTGAAGCTGTCGCAGAGCGTTTTCGCTCCGCCGATGCTGCTCGGTCTCCCATTCCAGTTGAAGACAGAGGGTGACCTGGCGTGCCAGTGTCTGAAGGGCGGATTCCTGCTCGGCGGTCAGGTGCCTCGGCACCCGGTCCACAACGAACAAGGAGCCGAGCGCCTGTCCGTTTGGCACCACCAATGCCGCACCTGCGTAGAAGCGGATATGCGGATAGCCCGTGACAAGCGGGCTGTCAGCGAAGCGCGGGTCCAGTGCGGCGTCCGGAACAACCAGAACACCGCTTTGAAGGACAGCGTGGGCGCAGAAGCCGGCAGCACGGGAAATGTCCTGCACTTCCAGCCCGAAAATGGCTTTGAGCCGCTCGCGCTCGGCGTCAACAAGCGTAATGCCTGCGATGGGTGTGCCGCAAATAAAGGCAGCCAGCCGCACCATGCCGTCATAACCATTTTCAGCGCCGGCGTCCGGAATAAGATCAGTGTCCGGAATAAAATCAGTATCAGGGATGTAGTGCTCGGGCGATTCGGCAAGTCTTTTGCCTTCATCGCCGGGGGGTAAGGCCGCCATGAGTTAAACCAAGCCTTTAGTCAGAGTGTGCGGCGCAGAGGAAGAAGCAGAGCGTGCCGGCAGAAAGCCGCTGGCGGCACGGACACGAAAAAGCAGTTCAAGGAAAATAAGCTGCCATGACGATGCCCCGGATGTATCAGAAATTGGGAAGCAAAACATTCTGATAACAATTGTCGGCAGGGTTACCGGCGGAAAGTAGGGGTAGAAGTGATTTTCCTTCCCGGCTTGTCCGGGAAAGCCAAGCAGGACGCACAAATAGTCGGCGGTGTATGCCTACGGCATTACGGTGTATCGGTGGGGCGAATGACGCCAAAGTAACTATGTCTTTTTCAATGGCGGATGATTGTGCAAAGTCCAGGCTTCCGTAAGCTGCAGAAAATCTAAGCTGCAGAAAATCTTTCGCCTGTTTCAATATCTCGGCAGCTTCCGTCTCAGTCGCAGCATAAGCGCGGTCATAATCTACTGTGTTGCGCTTGCGCCGGCAGGTGTCAAAGTAGACCGTAAAAGCCGCTGAACTCGCTCCCAGGTGAACTCGCTCCCAGGGCAAGCTCGGCGGCCTCAAACGTCGTTTGATGGTGTCCCATTCCTGACGTGCGATAACCGGCACAAGCAACGGCTATTGTCGCTGTCTGCAAGGCTGCATTGTAAGCTGTCGCAAAACGCCGGTCCGCAGACAGCCCGCTAATGGCAGCATCGGCTAAATCGCGTTCCACCACAGCGCGTAGATCATCAGCGCGTAGATCATCAAGCTCCCGCCTGCTCGTGGAGTGCGTCCTGATCTTCTGCGCCGCTGTCAGCGTTTGCCAGCTCATGTTCCGATCCTTTCAGAAATATCTTCCGGTCCCGCAAGATTGTTTGCAGAAAGTGGCTCCCTTGCTTCCGCTTGCCTGAAAACTCTGCGGCAGTGTAATGGGTGAGATTGACGGGGATTTGCAGTGCCCGTTCAAGTTCGCGCAGAGGCAGCGCCAATTCCGTCATGCTCACAGTTCCCACAACCAGCACATCAACATCGCTCGCCGCTGTCCGTTCCGCCCGTGCCACAGACCCATAGATAAACGCTAAGTTTATGTCTGCCCAAACGGGTTCCAGCACGGCTTTTACCTTGTCCGCCAGTCCGATTGTCTTGGCGAACAAGGCTTGTAGCTCTGGCAGCAGGGGATGTGCTGGGTTCGCCCGGTAGTAGACCCGGTTGCCGTCCGTTTCGCGGCACAAGAGTTCGGCATCCGTAAGCGAGGCCATCTCCCGCTGAAGACTCGACGGCGAAACGTGGAGATGCTGCGCCAAGTCACTCAAATACCACCGCCGCTCCGGCGACAAAAGCAGCGCCGCCAAGACGTTCTGCCGCGTCCGTGGAAACAGCGCATCCAACATGTTATTACGCATATCGCGTACATTATAGCGCACTATGCGTAAAACGCGAACAACATTGCAAGCAGTTTATTGGGTTCCTGCATGCATAGGGGGTGTAAGTTGCATGATAAGTTCATTGATAGCTTTGTCAACACCTAGAGAACTACGGCGTGCCATGGTGTAAATAGAGTCCATTACTTGATAAGGAGTTGGTCGCATACCCTCAGATCCTAAGTCCGTGTCAACAATTTCCTCAATTATATCTCCAAACTGATCATATATCCTAATGTATACATCGTCTTCTAAGGCTTCTTCCTCACGAGTCGGCCGTCTTGCAATTGTGACCGAATAGTTCAAGAAAGCAACCTGAAACACACCGGGAACCGCTGTTCTTTCCCAGCTTATGATCTTTTCTTGTGTTCTATCGTGCAAGCTTTGAATGAGCACAATTCTCCTGTCTTCAGCCATTTTATTCTCCAGTTTTCTGTCTCACCGCAAATAGGATTTCCTCAATTTTGTCTCGCTCTGTAGTGACAATATCATTAGTTCTCGACTGTTGAGGCTTCGTACTTCCTGTGTCTATATACCGTTCGAGATTTCTTTCCATGACTCGGAATTGTGTCACAGCGCCTTGTATAACAGAGCGTTGTTCGTCATTAAGCCGCCTGTCAATAGAGTGAACATGCAACAACTTTTGACGTAGGCCCGAGTACCGATCTAACAGAGCCGGATTAAGTATGTCACTGCGATGGCTCCGCTTAATTTCTTCCATTTCCGCAACAACAGCAGACAAATCAGCTATGACATCCATTTCAATGATGGTTTCTCTAAGACGATTTACTGCCTCCTGAGCCTCTTGAGAAGCAGTTTTAGCTTTGTCAGCAGATTCTCTAGCCTTCGTTGCTTCACGTAGAGTAATTAAAATACCCCAAACCGCAAGTGGGAACCCTATGATGCCAAAAACATCAGCCCAATGGTGTCCAAGTGGGTAGTCTAGCCAATAAAGAAATGTGTTCAACCGCTCACTTACCACCCCTCTTCATCCATGCTTCGGACTAATACACAATCGTTTATGGGTCTTGCCAACGCAGATAACATGAAAGCTGAACAAATGTAAAAAGGGGGCGAAATATCGCCCCCTCTTCTTTAGCTGTGGCTACACGACCTGCATTGGCATCAACACGCAGAGGTAGTCGGCGGTGTCGGTGGGGCGGATGACGCCGGGGCGGAGGGGTTCGGTCAGCTCGATGTGGAGGCCCTCGGTGTCCAGGACGTTCAGGACGTCGGCGAGATATTTGGCGTTGAAGGCGATCTCGACAGGGGTGTCGTCGCCGGTGCGGGCGACTTCAACTTCTTCATACGCATTGCCGACGCTGCCGCTTTCGGCGGTGATGGTCAGGCGGTCGCCGTCTTCCGTGGTCCGAAGAACCACCCGGCTGGCGGAGTCGCGGGCGACGATGGAGGCACGCTTGACGGCGGCGGCGAGCGGGGCGCGTTCGACGGTGAGCGTTTTCGTGGCCTGAGCAGGAATGACACGCTCGTAGTTCGGGAACTGGCCGTCAATCAGGCGCGAGATCAAAGTCGTCTTGCTGCCGGAAGCGTCGTCTACTTGAAATTGGATCTGGTTGCCGGACAGTGTGACGACAATCTCGCCTTCCTCGTTGCCGACGATTCTTAACAATTCGTTCATCGCACGGGACGGCACAATGGCGCTGGCGGAACCCGAGCCTTCTTTGACGGGGCAGTCGCGGACAGCCAAGCGGTGGGTGTCGGTGGCGACTAAACGGAGGCTGTCGCCTTGAAACACGACCAGAACGCCTGTGAGAATGGCGCGGGTCTCGTCGGTGGACGTGGCGAAGATGGTCTGCTTGATGGCGTCTTTGAGCAGCTCTCGGTCTACCACAAAGCGCGAGTCTTCCTGCACCTGCGGCAGCAGCGGGAATTCGTCGGCAGACAGTCCCAGCAGCTTGTAGTTAGCTTTGAGGCAGCGCAGGTGCAGCGTGTTTGTCTCGTCTTCGACGGTGACCGAGACATCGGCGTCGGGCATGGCGGCCAGAAGCTCGGTGAAGTTGCGGGCAGGGGCCGTTGCCGCGCCGTCTTCGGTGATGCCGACGCCGGGAAGCGTATGCTCCATCCACATTTCTAAATCAGTCGCCATCATGGACACTTTGCCGTCTTTGGCGGCGATCCGCACATGGGTGAGGATGGGAAGCGACGAGCGTGTCGCAACAGCCTTGCCGACGGTCTGGATGCCCTCAAAGAGTTCTTTGCGTGGGGAAGTGGCCCGGAGCAGTCCGGGAATCATTGTTTTAGCGGCCATTTTCAAATTCTCCTTGAAGATAACATTTCAATGTCTTGCTCAGTTTCTTGTGCTGCCGTGTGTTCGCGCAGCAGGCGGTCCAATGCGCGTTCCGTGAACCAGGTGTCGGGCCGGTCGCTCGGCGCAGACTTCAAGCGGCGGATTGTCGTCTGCAAAGTGGCGGCGTCCGCGGCGGCTTCGGGATGAGTGGCGAGATGCGCTTCCACCGTGGCCCGTAGCGCTTCCGGCAGGGCATCGTCAGCGTAAAGATTAATGAGTTCGTCGCGCTCGGCGTGTGTCATTCGGCCTCCTTTTGGAACAAAAGTGCATCGCGCAGGGCGCGGCGGGCGCGTCCGTGCAGAGACTTTGCCGCGGCGGGCGTGCGGACCAAAACCAGAGCCGCTTCGGCGGCAGTCAGTCCCTGCAAATCGCACAGCGTCAGAACCAGCCGGTGGTCTTCAGAGAGCGATGCCAGCGCGGCATCTAACTCTGAGACGAGGTCCGGCTCGGGCGCAAATAGCACCCAGTCGCCTTGAACAGTCTCGGTCAGGCCGGACAGCGACAGGGTCGGCAGGCGCGGCTGCCGCATCCGCTCCAGACACACCAAGCGGGCGATCCCGAGCAGCCAGGTCTTGAAGCGGCTTTCGCCCCGAAAGCGCCCGGCCCGCAGCGCCCGCCCGGCCCGCAGCCAGGTTTCCGACGCCGCTTCTTCGGCGTCTTCCCGGCTTTCGAGAAACCGCCGGGCAAACGCATAGGTCGCGTCCAGGTGCCGCCGAAACAGCACTTCCAGCGCCTGCGCGTCTCCCTCGGCGAAGTACCGCGCCGCCAGCCGCTCATCGTCGTCCCAGTCCGCCATAGGAGTTGTCGTCACTTACTTGGTGTCGGTTTCGCGCCGAAAAGCGCCGCGTCAAAAAAATCTTTTTTGGGAACTCCGTGGCTGGTCTCAACGCTTGCATCTTCAGACCACTACGACTTCAGGAGAAACCGATGAAATTTTCCCGCCTAGTTGCTGCCTTTGCTTTGACCGCTTTATTTGCCGTCTCTGCCTTTGCCCAGACGCCCATGACTAAGATGCCCGGCGCACGGGTCAAAGGCTATACCAAGACGCTGAAAAGCGGCAAGACCGTTGCCGTCAAAGGCTACACCCGTAAGGCCAAGATGATGCCAAAAACAATGGTCAAGGGCTATACCAAGACACTGAAAAGCGGCAAAACAGTCAAAGTCAAAGGCTATGCCCGCAAAGCCCCGATGAAGGGCATGATGAAGAAGCCAACACTGTAACAAAGCATCAAGAACCTTAGACCAAGAAGACCTCACCCCGGCGCAAGCGCCGACACGCAGTAATGCGTAGCATACCCTCTCCTTGTTAAGGAGAGGGCGGAAACTTGTTTCCGGGTGAGGTTTTTACCTTCCCCGCCGCCGGTTCCAAACCAAGATCCCAACAGAAACTGCGGCCAATCCTCCGCCGAGGAGTAAGAGAGGCCGAATTTTCAACCATAGGCGATTTAGCAAATCGTGATAGTAGCGAGCAATCTTTTCCTCTGGGTCAGGCAACTCGTTCATTACATCAATGGTCTGCCCCATGTCTCGGAACTGTCTCGTTGCGGCTTGGTACTCCTGAAGCATGAGATACAAATCAACGTAGCTTGGATTAATCTCGATAGCCGCTTTTAATGTTGCGATCGCCTCCCGCTTCTTTCCTAAGAACCACTGTATGTTTGCCAGGTGCCGACCGGCGTAGGAATCAGTTGGGTCAAGAGCAATACTTTGCCGGAGTGGCTCGACTGCCTTCTCCCAGTCCGCTTTGTCGTTAGTTTCTTCCGCCTGAGCCATCAAGTGATAGCTAAGATAGTTGTAAAGATTGACATCATCGGATTTCAGGCGGAGTGCCGCTCGGACAGCCGCTAACGCTCCGGGAGAATACCCTCTGGCTGAGAGAGCATAAGCAAGTCTAATATGAGGCTTGTCATAATCCGGTTCTAGGCGTACTGCTTGACGCCACTCTGCGATAGCCGCCTCTTGGTCGCCCATTTTAGACAAAGCCAAACCAATGCTGCTGAGGACGTAACCGTCTTCCGGGTCAAGTTCAGCGGCAACCCGCCACTCGGCAATGGCTTCCTCAAACTTATCTTCACGGAACAGCTCCCAGCCCCGGCTTCGGCACAAATGAAACAGGCTGCACATAGCCACCCTCCTTTATCTAGTTTACTCGAATGGATATGAATTATGTCGCACCGCCGCTGTGACTTCATTCTCAGGCGCAAGGCCGCTTTTCGGGAATACTGGATCAGCATGCAAAGCGCAGGAAAAAGGAGCAGCAGCCGCGAATAGGCAGAAGACGTTCTGGAAAGAGGAAGTAAGACATGGCGGATATTGCGCGGCGATTTGAGACAAACCCGATTTTGCGGCCTTCCGACGTAAAGCCGAGCCGGGACGGCCTGATCATTGAGTGCCTGCTGAACCCCGGCGCGTTCCGGTATGAGGGGCGGACCGGTCTGCTGCTGCGGACGGCGGAAAGGCCGGAGCAGCCGGACGGCATGGTGGCGACGCCGGTGCTGGACCCGCTTGCGCCGGGCGGTGTTTCGATTGTCACTTACGCGAAAAACGACCCCGATTTAGTGTATCAGGACCCGCGCGTCTTTCAATATAAGGGCCATGCTTATTTGACCACGCTGTCGCATCTGCGGCTGGCCTGGAGCAGCGACGGAACACATTTTGTGCCGGAAGACAAGCCGACTTTGAGTGGGCGCGGGGAACTAGAATCGTTTGGGATTGAAGACTGCCGGGTCTGCGAGATAGACGGGCGATTTTATCTCACTTACACGGCGGTCTCGCCGAATGGGGTGGGGGTGGGCATGAGCAGCACGACGGACTGGGTGACCTTCACGCCGCCCAGCATGATTATCCCGCCGTCCAACAAGGACTGCGCCCTGTTTCCGCAGAAAGTCGGCGGCGAGTTTCTGTGCCTGCACCGGCCCTCGAACATCTACATCGGCGGCAATTACATCTGGCTGGCCCGGTCGCCGGACCTCAACCACTGGGGCCGGAACCAGTGCATCGCGCATTCCCGGCCCGGACTGTGGGACTCGGCCCGGATCGGCGCGGGCGCAGAGCCGATCCTCACCGAGCGTGGCTGGCTGGTCATCTACCACGGTGCGAACGAGCAGTCCCGCTACTGTTTGGGAGCGCTGCTGCTTGACAAGGACGATCCCAGCATTGTGCTGTCCCGGTCTGCCGAGCCGATCATGGAGCCGTCCGCCCCCTATGAGCTGACGGGGTTCTTCGGCAACGTCGTGTTCACCAACGGCCATGTCCAGGACGGCGACACGATCACGATGTATTACGGCGCGTCCGACGAAGTCATCTGCGGCGCGTACCTCTCGGTACAGGAGATTTTAGACACGCTGCCGTAAGAGGCTAACAACTTGCTCCGTCGAGACTTGCCGCGACGGAGCAGGTTTTTCATGCAGCGCGGACTTTGCGCCGGCTGGCCCAAGCGAGGCCGCCGCCGAGCAGAAGCAGCCCGAAGGAGATCATCGAAGACGCTTCCGGCACGGCGTTGACAGTAATCGTGAGCGGCTGCCCGTTGGGACCCAGGAATGGGTCGACTCCGTTGATTTGATGGAACAGCTCAACGGGTGCGCCGGTGGGGTTGATCACTGGAGTTCCGGCGTACTGGGTAATGATCAGCGCAAACGTTGGGTCAGTGGCATGGATGCCCTTGACCGCCGAGATGACAAAGTCATTGGGGTCGCTGTATGTCAGTCCCGGCGAGAAATCAGTGAGAACGGGAGTGATGGAGAAAAAGCCAGGGCTGTTTTCAATCGACGAGTTGCTGAAGCTGTAAACGGTGTAATCGTTGTTCGGATCGGGGCCGACATTGCTGAAACCGGTGAAGTTAAAGGTATATTCTTGGAAGTCCAGCAAGCCTACCGCAGAATTGGTCGTGCCGGACCCGGCTAAGGTGGCAGTGATGGTGGGAAGCGTCTGCGCGTGCGCGGCAGGCGTCGTGAGGGACGCGGCAGCGGCCGTCATGAAAACAACGGGCAGCAGAGAGGGCAGTGTTCGGATGTGCATGGGTTTCTCCTGTCGTTTCTTGTTCTGTTGTTTCTTGTGTTGTGACGTCGGTACTCTGAGCGCCCCAGTGCTGCTTGAGGAGCAGCAGAGCATTGTAGCACAATAATCCAGCAAGCACAATAATTCAGCCAACAGAATAATTGAAGATTATCATACTTAGACCATCACACTTAAGACCATCACACTTAGATTATCACACTTTATGCCCGACACTCTAAACGCCCGGCGACCCAATTATGAGACGAAACCCGTTCGCCACCGAAAATTCAGCCGTGTCCAGCGGCCCCCTGCAATTCTTCACGGACCGGGAACAGTATTTGGAAGCCTTCGAGCGCCATTTGCAGGCACCGAATGCCGACGACATGCAGGTCCTTGTGTTTTACGGGGTCGGAGGAGCCGGCAAGACAACTTTGGTTCAGAAGCTCTGCGCGGGCCTGGACAGCCTCAGCCCGCCTCTGCCCTACGCCCGGTTCAATCTGGACAACATCGCAGACCAGACGCAGGCGTACCGAGAAGTGCTGCTGCGTTTGCGGGCGGACTTAGAAAACAATTTTCATGTTGCTTTTCCCCGGTTTGATCTGGGGCTGGCCGTCATCCTCGCCCGTGACGGCGGCAGCCCGCCGCCGATGCTGAAAGTCAACCCGCATCTCGCCAGTGTCTTTGATGCCGCGCTGGAGTTTACGCCGTCGTTTCTGAAGGCGACGACTCGGCTGCTGGAAACGGAGATGAAGCAGGTCATCCGAAAGTCGGACAAATTGGAACAGTGGGTCCGGCATGTCGGCGGTACGGAAGAAGTGGTGGCTCTCGGCCAGGCGCTGATGCAGGACGAGCAGATCATCCAGGAAGAGCTGACGCGCCGGTTTGTTCAAGACCTGTCGGCGCTGCCGGAGCGTCCCGGTCGGGCCTGCCGTGGGGTTCTGTTCCTGGACACTTATGAAGCGCTCTGGACCGGGCGTGAAAGCGGGCAGTCCGCACAGGCGCGTCTGCTCGACGGCTGGGTGCGGGATCTGGCCGAGTTCTGCCTGGCATCGGGCATTCTGCTTGTCATTACGGGCCGAGACCGTTTAAGCTGGGACAATGACCCGGACTGGGAAGGCTGCCTGGACCAGCATCTGCTGGGCGGCGTTTCCGCCCGAGACGCCCAGGATTTTCTGGCCCGGCGCGGGATCGGGCCGCCGCCGCCTGCTGCCGCCGAGCCGCTGCAGCAGGCGATGCTGCGCTGCGCGGATGCGGGCGCGGCGCTTCCATCCTGCCACCTGCTGACGCTTGCCCTCTGCGCCGATATTGTGCTGAACACGCGCTCGGCAGACGGCAAAGACCCGGCCCCGTCTGTGTTTTCGACCATTCCGACGGCACATGTCGCCGGGGCGCTGGCGACCCGGTTTCTGAAGTCCCTGCATTCCCGAAACTTAGAACTCTGGGTGGAAGCGCTCAGCCTGACGCCGCGCTTTGACGAAACGGCAGCGCTGACACTTGACACCGACCGGCTGTACCACAACGGGCGGGCCGGCTGGGAGCAGATCATCCAGTATTCGTTCATTGTGGCGGAAAGCGGCGGTTTTTACCGGATCCATCGCACCATGCGCGAAGCCCTGCGGGCACGCCTGCGCCCGGAAGCGCTGCGGGAGCAGAACGCCTGGTTTCAGGGGCACTGGCGGACGCGACGGGAAGCCGCGCTGGAGTTTTACCATTCCTGGTCCGAGGACCCGGAGGCGGCTCTTTCCGAATGGGTCGCGCAGCATCAGGAGTGGATCAATACAGCGCAAATCCCCGAAGCCCGCCTGCTGCTGACCCGCTGGGCGGAGATCGGGCTGGACAATGATGACCGCAGCCTTCTTTCCGACACGGAGTGGGCGGCGACCCATCTGGCGCTGGGGCAGGCTCTGCTGAAAACGCCGGTTCTGCCGCGTCAGGCCATTCTCAGCCGCGCTTCGGAGCATTTTGAGGCCGCGCTCACGGTCTACACCGACGATGCCGCCCCGGAGCGCTGGGCCGACGCGCAGATGGGTCTGGGCCTGTGCCTGCTGGCGCTGCCGACCGGAGACCGTGGCGAGCATCTGTATCAGGCCATGAGCTACCTGCAAAACGCTCTTGGAACTTACACGGCGCAAGGAAATCCGGAAGCCTGGTCCGCCGCTCAAAACCACCTCGGCATTGTCTTCGCCCGCCTGCCGGATGGGAATGAAGCGGAAAACCAGCGCCGGGCGCTGGCCTGCTTTGAGGCGGCGGTGCAGGTCTGGACTGAAGCGGAGCATCCCAAGATTTGGGCACGCGGCCAGCACAACTTGGGTGTTACTTATCTGGAGCTGCCCGACGGCGACATTGCTGAAAATCTTCACTGGGCAATCGGCTACTTCGAGGCCGCGCTGCGGGTCCGCACTCAAGAAGCCTTTCCGAGCGGCTGGGCGCTGACCCAGTTCAACTTAGGAGAAACCTACCTTGCGCTGGCCGATCTGCCGGAGGAAGACCCGGTGCAGCGGCGGCATGAGGCTATCTCCCATTTTGAGGCGGCCCTGCAAGTCTACACGCAGGCGGATTTTCCGGAGTTCTGGGCTGAGACGCAGAATAGCCTCGGCTGCGCCTGGCAGCAGATGCCCCCGGAAATGCCGGCGGAAGACAGCGCTGAGCTTCAGCCGCTTAAAAACCTGCACCGCGCCCTGTCGTTCTATGACGCCACTTTGGATGTTTGGAATGAGGTGGATTATCCCGGTGACTGGGCGAAAGTGCATCAAAATCTGGCCGAGACCTGGCAGCTCCTGGCAGCTCGTACTGCCTCGCCGGACGCGCTGAATGCGGCATGCACTGCCTACTCTGCGGCGCGTCAAGGCTACCTCGCGGTCGGCTTGCAGGACAAAGCCGATGCCTGCACCCGTGCTTTAGAAGCGCTGACAGCATAGCCCTGGAGGGTTTCTCACTCAGCCTGCTGCCAGCGTGAGCGCATAAACCGCCGCCGCGCCGGCGGCTTGGAGCGTGATGCTGCATTCGTAGAGGCTGCTGCCGGAAGTCACGACATCATCCAGCAGCAGCAGCGTTTTCCCCGCAACTTCTTCCGCCTGCTTGACCGCAAACGCGCCGCGCAGATTGGTCCTGCGGGCTTCCGCGCTGAGGCCAACCTGCGGGCGGGTGGGGCGAATGCGAACCAGGGTAGTTAACGCAAGCGGCAGGCCAAGTTTCTCTCCGACAGCCTGCGCCAGCCGCGCCGACTGGTTATAACCGCGCTGCCTTTGCCGGACCGGGTGCATCGGAACTGCCAGAAGCCCATCAAAGCGCAGACCGTTCAGCGCCGGCGCTTGCTCTTGGGCATAGTCGGCCAAAAGCAGACCCAGCGGAACCGCAAGCTGGGGCCGGTCCCGGTACTTGAACTGGTGAATCGCATGGCGCAGAACGCCGTCATACGCGCCCATCGCCCTGGCCCGGACAAACGCGGGCTGCCGCCGATGGCAGTCCGTACAGCCTCCACTGCCTAGGGCAAGCGTCTGGCCGCAGACCACGCAGAACGGCGCGGCTACCGGGACAATCTGCGCGGCGCAGCCCGCGCACAGGCCGGATTCGCCAAGCTGGCTGCAAACAAGGCAGCGTGGGGGATAAAGCAGGGAAAGAAATGGGTCAAAAAGAGCGGTAAGCATGGGGAAACCCTTCCGTGGGTGGGCAGATGCAGAACGTCAGAACCCGGCAGGGCAAGATGCCCCGGCACTTCCAGTGCCGGGTATATTTCTGCACCTTGTACATCTTCTACGCCTTCGCTTCGTCCAGCGCGTCAAAGTAGGCAATTTCTTGGAAGGCGCGGTAGCGGGCGGCAATGTCGGCGTCGGTGAGGGTCCGCAGGCGGTTCAAGGAGAAGTCTTCGACGTTGTAGGAGGCCATGACGCTGCCGTAAATGACGGCGCGGCGAAGCGTTGCAAACGATGTGTCGTTCTGGGACGCGACGTAGCCGATGAAGCCGCCGGCAAACGAGTCGCCCGCGCCGGTGGGGTCGGCGATCTCCTCCAGCGGGTACGACGGCGCGGCAAAGTGCTGGTCGCCGCTGAACAAGAGCGCTCCATGCTCGCCTTTCTTGATAATGACGGTTTTCGGCCCGAGCGCCATCAGCGCCTTGGCGGCTTTAATGACCGACAGCTCGCCGGTCAGCTGACGCGCTTCGGCGTCGTTCATAAACGCGATGTCTACGCGCTTCAGGACTTCTAAGAGGGCGTCCCGCTTGCCTTCAATCCAGAAGTTCATCGTATCGCAGACGGTCAAAGCTGGGTTCTCCACTTGATTGACGACTTCCAGTTGCAGCGTGGGGTCAATGTTGGCGAGAAACAGATACTTTGCCTGTTTGTAGGTGTCGGGCAGCGACGGCTGGAAGTCGGCAAAGACATTAAGCTGCGTGTCCAGCGTGTGCGCGATGTTCAGGTCAAAATCGTAGTAGCCCGCCCAGCGGAACGTCTTGCCGCCGGGCACGATCTGCACGCCCGCCAAATCAATCCCGCGCGACATCAGAAAGTCCAGATGCGCGGTGGGGAAATCGTCGCCGACCACGCCGACAAGCTGCACCGGAGCGAAGAACGAGGCCGCGACGCCGGAATAATCAGCCGCCCCGCCAAGCGTGTCCTTGACTTCCCCTGTCGGCGTCTTCACCGAATCTAAAGCCATCGAGCCGACAATCAAAACAGGCGATGCAGACATAATCTCTCCTCATTCAATCGGCAAAAAGAAAGCCCGCCGCAAGGCGCGGCGGGCTAATTTTCGTGGTTCATGTTAACATTTGTTGCTAACTATTGAGTGACTCTGGCGGGATTCGAACCTGCGGCCTTCTCCTTCGGAGGGAGACGCTCTAATCCACTGAGCTACAGAGCCTCGTCGTATGTTCGCCACGAAAGATGGTTGTAATTCTTGATGCGATGGCAGTTTGAGCAGCGCACATCGCATTTTTCGATCTCTGCCTGAATGGTCTCCCAGCAGAAGTGCATACTTTTCAGGTCACTGACGTTGTGCTTTTTTACCCCGCGCACATGGTCAAAGTCAAGTACGCGCGGGTCTGTCATGCCGCAGTCTACGCAGGGATGAGTTCGCAAATAATCCCAAACTAACTGCCGCGTCTTTTCCCAAAGCGCGTCGCTATAACGCTTAGCTTTGTCCAGATAATACTGCTTGTTGTTTTGGTAGTGACGCCTACCATACTCCAAGTAGCATTTCTTGCACGGCTGTTTGAGTTTTCCGCCTCGCATACGGAACACGGACAGCAGGCGATACTCGCCGCATTTCGTGCAGTGCATCCCGCTTGTCTGCCCCGGCTCTTCCATGATAGCGCGATTGTACTTTAAACGCGCCGTTTTTGTCAAGTGAGGAACCGGCCTCGGCTGTGCTACAATAACTTATGGACACACGTCTAACATGGCCGCTGTTTCTCTTCCTCGCGTTGATGCCTATTTTGAGCGCAGCCGAAGAGCCGCGTGCTGAAAAACCGCGGGTTGTGGTTCAGGCGGATTTCTCGGTAGACCCTCCATCGGCGGTCCTGGCACCGTCCGAGGCGGCCGGCGCGGTTCTTACCACGAACCCCACGGAAGAAGTCGCCGGCAAAAAGTCCCTTGAAGCGGACTCGCGGGCATCCAGTCAGGAATGGAACGAGTTCTTTCACTCCCGCCCCGGCTTCCTCCAGGCCAATGAAGCATACAAAATCTCGTTTGACTACAAAATCCTCGCCCGCACCCCCAGCACTCAATTCTATGCTCTCGTGCGTCCTGCGGATACCGACGGCAGTGGACAGGCGTGGGTGGATTGGAGCGGGCCGGTCGGAAAGATCGGTCATGCAGAAATCAACGTGGTCGTGCATGATATGCTCAATGACATTCTTGTGCTCGGCATTCAGCACGGCGGCGCGGCTTCCATTAGTACCGTTACTATCATGACTGATCCCGAGAACCGGCCTCTGTCTGCAAGTCTTCCCGACCCGAAACGCACCTGGATGTCACCGGGTCGCACCACTCATTATGCCGACTCTGCCGGCGGCGATGACGCCGCCAGCGGCCTCAGTCCGGCGCATCCCTGGCGCAGCCTGAACCGGATCAATGCCGGCGTGTTCGGCCCCGATGACCGGATTTATCTGAAAGCCGGCAGCCGGTGGGAGGGGTTTCTTGCCCCTGGCGGAAGCGGGGCAGCCGGCAGACCGATTATTGTTGGCCGTTATGGGTCAGGGCCTGATCCGGCAGTAGACGCCGCCGGCAGCTTCCTGGCGACCGTGCTGCTGAAAAATCAGGAGTATTGGGACGTCGGGCATTTAGATGTCGCGAACCGCGCCGCCGGACGCATCCCTAGTCTTGCCGGGGTTGAAGTCAGCCTGGACAACTTTGGGACCGCGCATGGGGTTC
The DNA here is from genome assembly GCA_964241935.1 of uncultured Armatimonadales bacterium. Lineage (GTDB taxonomy): Bacteria > Armatimonadota > Armatimonadia > Armatimonadales > Capsulimonadaceae > JANXMY01. Next base: position 24,028 of record CAXSZN010000042.1, on the reverse strand, counting down.
GCCTCCACGACTTGACGATCCATGATGTCCGGGGCAGCAATGTTAAAAGCGAGGGGGGCGGGAACGGGATTTATTGCAGCAGCGGTGGAAACAGTGTTAAAACCCGGTTCGACGGCCTCGTAATTGAACACAACCACCTGACGCGCACCGACCGCAACGGGATCACGATGTCCGCCTATTATCCCCGCCCGGAGTGGCCGCTCAGCACCCATGTGGTCATCCAGGGAAATCTGCTGGAAGACATCGGCGGCGACGGGATTGTGCCGATTGGGTGCGATGGCTGCCTTGTCGCCCGCAATGTTTTGCGCGGCGGGCGGATGCGAGCTGAAGACTACGCCGCCGGTATCTGGCCCTGGGCCTGTGATAACACGGTTGTGGAATACAACGAAGTCAGCGGGATGCGCGGCACGCTGGACGGCGAGGGCTACGATTCCGATTACGACTGCCGCAATACGCTGTTCCAGTACAACTTCAGTCACGACAATGCCGGCGGCTTCATGCTCATCTGCGACAATGGCAGCCAGACGATGCCGGCGAATATCGGCAACTCTGGTACCGTCATCCGGGACAACATCAGTGTCAACGACGGCCTGCACACGTTCCATATCACCGGCCCGTGCCGGAACACGCAGATTTATAACAATGTCTTTTATGTAAGCAAAAGTCAGGACATTCCTTTTGTCGCCGGCGATCCTTGGGGCGACGGCGTGGCGGACGACACGCGCTTCATGAACAACATCTTTTACGCCGCCGGCAAAGCACGCTTCGATCTGGGCGACATGACCGGGGTTGTCTTCAGCCACAACAGCTTTTGGGGCAGCATCACCGCCCGGCCTGCCGATACTTACGCCGTTCTCGTCAACCCCCAGCTCGCAGCTCCTGGAGCCGCTATTCCCCAGGGCTACAACCTGCGCCTTAACTCCCCACTGCGCCATGCCGGTGCGCCGGTCCCTCGCCCTGCCGCCCACGACTTCTGGGGTCATCCCCTGCCGCCCAGTGCCGCGCCCGACATTGGGGCGGGAAGCCGCTGACGCATTCCAGCCAAGAATCCTTTCGACGTGCATGTCTCTTCATACCAGTCCCGTGCGCTGAACATCGGGATAGATAACATCAAGTATCCAGCAGCAACCGGGCGAATGGCAAGAAGGCCGGGAAAGAAGGCAAACACAAGGTTCGCCCTGTTTGTGTTTGCTCCGGCAGGTTTGTGTTTGCTCCCGCAGGTTGAATTCTTGACAAGCAGGCGGAAATAAGATATGATACACCCATAGACCAAACGGGGCTGAGGCGAAGACGCTTCTTCCGGTGCGCGGCGCTGCTGCGGCTGTGGAAGAAGCTCTTTTTGTGCCTGAGACTTCAGTTTTCCCGGTAATTTCCCGAGGATAGAGTCATTATGACTCTTCGATTAATAGACACATCCAATAGCCAAGTCACGCGAGCACGTACTACGCACACAGGAGCCGGCATGAAACATGTAGATATGGTCGTCATCGGCAGCGGGCCGGCAGGACAAAAAGCGGCGATCCAGGCGGCCAAGCTTGGCAAACAAGTCGCGCTGATCGAGCGAAACCGAATTCTGGGCGGGGCCTGCACCCACACCGGCACCATTCCCTCGAAAGCCCTGCGCGAAGCGGTCCTGCACCTCTCCGGCATCCAGCAGCGCGGCTTCTACGGCGACCGCGACGGCGGGCGCAGCAAGCAGGAAATCACGATTGAAGATCTGATCGCCCGTGGTCAGCAGGTCATCCGCACCGAAATGGAAGTCATTCGGGAGCATATGGTCCGCAACGAAGTCGAGATCATTTGCGGCGAAGCGAAGTTCGTGGACCCGCATACGCTGAGCATCACCCGGCAGAACTCGGTCGAGATGCTGGAAGCGGACCACTTTATTATCGCCACCGGGACTGTGCCGGCGCGTCCGCCGAGCGTGCCGTTTGACCGGACGCATGTTTTGGACAGCGACAGCCTGCTGGAATTGTCGCACCTGCCCAAAAGCATGATCATTGTCGGCGGCGGCGTTATCGGCACCGAGTATGCCTGCATGATGGCGACACTGGGCGTCCGCGTGATTTTAACAGAAGCTCGCCCGACACTGCTGGACTTTGTGGACTCGGAGATCAGCGAAGCGCTGCAATACCGAATGCGGGCAATGGATGTCACGCTGCGGCTGGGTGAACGAGTGGACGACATCAAAGTCCAGCCTGACGGCCTGGTGCAGGCGACCTTGCAGTCTGGAAAGCATCTGCGGGCGGACACGCTGCTTTACTGCATCGGGCGTCAAGGCACGACCGGTACTTTAGGGCTGGACACGGTCGGCATTGTCCCGGACAACCGGGGGCGGCTGAAGGTCAACGAAAACTATCAGACCGACGTGCCGCATGTCTACGCAGTCGGCGATGTGGTCGGCTTTCCGGCGCTTGCGTCTACCTCGATGGAGCAGGGCCGGCGGGCATCGTGCCATATCTACGGTGAGCCGACAACGTCCATCCCGGAGCTGTTCCCGCTCGGCATTTATGCCATTCCTGAGATCAGCATGGTCGGCAAGACCGAAGCTCAGCTTACCGCTGACGGCATTCCCTACGAAGCAGGCGTCGCCCAGTACCGGGAAATCGCGCGGGGGCAGCTTCTCGGCGACGAGGTCGGGATGCTGAAGCTGCTGATCCACGAAGAAACTCGCCAAATTTTAGGTGTCCACGCCATCGGCACCGGCGCGACCGAGCTGATCCATATCGGCCAGGCGGTGATGACATTCAATGGCACCGTAGACTACTTTATTAACAACGTCTTCAACTACCCGACACTGGCCGAGTGCTACAAAGTCGCCGCCTTGAACGGCTCCAACAAGCTGCGAATGCTCTGGCACGACGATTACGAGCTGCCCGGTGTCCGTGATGCGATGGCGGCATAGCCCCTAAAAGTTGTGGCATGATTCTTGCAGGGCATATTGCATGGCAACAACTTTACTGGAGGTGACCGGTACGTCTCACCCGGTTAGACCCCATCTCGGTTACCTCGATGGACTGCGGGGCTTGGCGGCATTGTATGTTGTCGCGTTTCATGTTCTGGCCTACCATTTCGGCCACCTGGGTTCGACTGCCGCTCGGATTGTGGCACCGCTTCATTTTGGATCCTATGCCGTCGGCGTGTTCATTGTGCTGTCCGGCTTCTGCTTGATGCTGCCGGTCGCCCGTTCGGAAGAGGGTGCCCTGCGCGGCGGCGCGAAACGCTTCTTTTGGAGCCGGGCGAGACGTATCCTGCCGCCGTACTGCTTCGCGGTCGCCTTTTCACTGCTGCTCATCACCTTCTTTATCGGCCACAAAACAGGAACGCCCTGGGACACGAGCGTTCCCGTCACCCGGCTCGGGCTGGTGTCCCATCTGCTCATGCTGCAAGACATCGGCCATACTACTTGGGCGCAGATTGACTCCCCGCTTTGGTCGGTCAGCGTTGAGTGGCGGATTTACTTTTGCTTTCCACTGCTGGTGCTGCTTTGGCGGCAGCTCGGGCCGTGGGTTACGACGGCGCTCGCTGTGATAGCCTCCTACTGTCTTGTGTTCGCCTTCCGGCACCTTCCCCTCCTGATGCACTTCAACAGTCAAGAAAATGGAATTTCTCCTCAGTACCTCGGCTTGTTCGCGCTGGGGATGCTGGCGTCAGGCATCAGCTTTTCGCAGCGCGTTCCGCTTGCGGCGGTCCGCACCCATGTTCCCTGGAACTGGCTGGCTTTGGGGACGTTCGCCGCGCTTGTGGCCGCTACGTCTTGTATCCCTTTAACCAGCGGCGGCCGCCCCCGGCTGGACCTATTTGTTGGGTTATCTGCCGCTTGCCTTCTGATCGCGGCTTCCCGCGAAGGTCTTCTCCAAAGGGCGCTTTCCTGGAAACTGCTTGTTTGGATCGGGACATTTGCTTATAGCCTTTACTTGATCCACTTCCCGATTTTGCAGATGGTTTGGCAGTACGTTATCCACCCGCTGCATCTCCGCCCCGGTGTCAGCCTGCTCCTGCACTGGTTTCTTGGCATACCATTTTCTGTCGGCGTCGCGTATCTTTTCCATTTAGTATGTGAGCGCCCGTTTATGTCCAAGCTCGGCAAGCCTGCACCTAAAACTGAGCGCCAAGCCGAAGCCGCCGCGATTGAAAGCCCCGCCCCCTAAGCTTCTAAGTATCTTCACCAAGCTATCAAGGCAAGGTTCACCCCTGCCAAGGCAGGGTTCACCCCTGCCCCTGCGTTTCTGCCCCCGCGTTTTGGGTTAAGCGAGGCCAAGCTGCGTCAGGAGGAAGGCGTAGTCGAAGGCGGTCTCGCGGAGGGCGTCGTAGCGGCCCGACGAGCCGCCGTGGCCGGCGCCCATGTTGGTTTTTAAGAGGAGCGTGTTGGCGTCCGTCTTGTGGGCGCGAAGCTTTGCCGTGTATTTGGCGGCTTCCCAGTACATCACCTGGCTGTCGTTCAGGGACGTTTTCACCAGCAGATTGGGATAATCTTTGGCGTCAATGTTTGTGTACGGGCAGTACGTTTTCATGTATTCATAGTCGGCTTGGACGTTCGGGTTGCCCCATTCCAAATACTCGCCGACCGTCAAGGGCAGGGTGTCGTCAAGCATCGTGTTCAGCACGTCCACAAACGGCACCTGAGACAAGACGGCCTGGAACAACTCAGGGCGCAGGTTGATGACCGCGCCCATCAGCAGACCCCCGGCGCTGCCGCCCTGGATGGCAAGACGGCCCGGCGATGTGTATTTCTCCGCAATTAAGAACTCGGCACAGGCGATGAAGTCCGTGAACGTATTCCTTTTGACGTGCATCTTGCCGGCCTCGCGCCAGTCTTCGCCTAAATCCCCGCCGCCCCGGATATGGGCCACGGCAAAGATCATGCCCCGGTCCAGCAGGCTCAGGCGGTTCGATGAAAACGACGCCGGCATCGAAATCCCGTAAGAGCCGTAGCCGTACAAGAGCAGCGGCGCGTCGCCGTTTTTCTCGACGCCGCGCTTGTAGACCAGCGAGATCGGAATGCGCGTGCCGTCGGATGCCGTCGCTTCAATGCGCTCGGCAGCGTAGAGGTTCGGGTCGTAGCCGCCCAGCACCGGCGTCTGCTTCAGCAGCGTTTTCGCCTGCGTGTTCATGTCGTAGTCGTAGATTGAAGCGGGGGTGATCTGGGATTGGTAACGGTAGCGGATGACCGCAGTATCGAACTCCGGGTTCGTGTCCAGCGAAACCGTGTACGACGGCTCCGGGTACGTGACTTTGTGGGACGCCCGGCTGCTCAGCTCGATTACTCGGAGCTGCTCTAAGCCCCCCTCGCGCTCGGAGATGACGGCATGATGGACAAAAAAGTCCATGTCCTCGCGGGTAATCGCCGGGTCATGCGCGATAAACTCCGTCCATTCGTTCGGCGCATCGAGCGGCGTGGAAACAATGCGGAAGTTCTTCGAGTCCTTATCTGTTCGCACAAAAAAGCGGTCGCCGTGATGGTCCACATAGTAGCGGTGGTCGGTCTCGCGGGGGCGGAACACGGTCCAGCCGGCTTGGGGCTGGTCGCTCGGCAGAGAGCGCACTTCCGTGGTCTTAGAGCTTTCGGATGTCAGAAACAAAAACGCTTTGGAGCGGGAGCGCTGGGCGGCAACTCGGAACAGGGCATCTGTTTCTTCATAAATCAGCGTGTCGGCTTCCGTGCTGCCGAGCGTGTGCCGGTACAGGCGATACGACCGCTTGGCGTCATCTTCCACTGTGTAAAAGAGCGTTTGATTGTCGGCGGCCCAGACCACCGAGATCGTCTTTTCAACGCGGTCCGGCAGCACTTCGCCCGTTCGCAGGTCTTTAACTTGGAGCGTGTACTGCCGAAAACCCGTGACATCGGTCGAGAAGGCCAGTAAATGGCCGTCATCGCTGACCGTGTACGCCCCCAGGCCAAGATACGAATGACATTCCGCAAGTGCGTTCAAGTCCAGCGTCACTTCTTCCGGTGCGTCCAAGCTGCCTGCTTTGCGGCAGCGGATGGGGTACTGCTTGCCTTCTTCGGTCCGGCTGTAATAGAAGTAGCCGCCCAGCTTGTAGGGGACGCTGAGGTCCGTTTCCTGGATGCGGCCTTTCATTTCTTGGTACAGCGTTTCCTGAAGGTCTTTGGTCGAAGCCAGAACCGAGTCGGAATAGGCGTTTTCCGCTTCCAAATAGGCGATCACTTCTGGGTCGCTCTTCTCGCGCATCCAAAAGTAATTGTCGGTGCGTGTGTCGCCGTGCAGGGTGTCGGTTTTCGGAGCAGTCTTGGCAACGGGTGGGGTAAGCGTCGAGTTAATCATGGAGACAGTATACCCAAACGGAGTTGCTGCGTAGATACGTTTGCCATGAAGACCATGCCATCAAGACCGTGCCATGAAGACCGTGCCATGAAGACCATACAATAAATTGTACGGCTATTGGGCGCAGACGCCACGAAGTACCGCTTCGCGGCACTGGGAAATTATTTGACTCTGAACCCCGCGAAGCGAGTGTTTTGTGGCGTCCTCGCCGTGTAGCCGTGTGTTTTAACGCATGGTCTTCATGGCAAACGCCTTTATGCTGCTGACACAATTACTGCCGGCGCAGAAACCGGCGCAGGAAACGGTCACCTGCAAATAGGGTAAGCGTCAGCAGCAGGCAGTAGGGACCCATGCTCACGGCAGTCATCGCATCAGGGCTAGGGAATGCGGAAGCCAGCAGGGAGAAGGCGTACCCGGACGGGGCAAACAGAAGATGCTGCGCCCAGAGAAAGGGCAGTCCGACGGCGACGGGCAGCGCGGTGATGACGGCGAAGTCAGGGACGCGCAGGCGACGAAAATCATACAGGAGCCGCTTTCCTTCTGCGGCTGCATTCGGCAGGCCGCAGAAGAAGTAACGCAGGACCCGTCAGAAAGTTTCGCGCTAGTTCAAAATTTCGCGCTAGTTCAAGGATGGTGTGGGAAGCTCGAAGACAATCTGACCGTCGGTGGTTTCAACCGTGACGCGCTCTAAGTCGCTGTTGTCACCAGGCTGAGGGGCGCGGGCCAGTCGAATAAAGCGCATCTGGGCGGAGCGCTTGGCATCGTCCAAGCTGGTATGCTTGTCAATGCGAATCTTGCGGCGAGAAGCCACGGCATCTTTGCCGAGCAGTGTGTCGTAAACAACGTAGGCCATCAGGGTTTCTCCTCCAAGAGAGTGAACAATTAAAGTCGGGAGGGAAGAAAAATGCATCTCGCCCCGCAGCGAAACGCTAAGAATATGTAAGATACATCTCAGTATACCATGACTTTTGCCGGGTCTCCTAAAATTGCTGCCCAACGCTCAGGAAGTTTTTAAAGCGGCTTGCCGTCGAGCGAGGCCGCAACTGAAATTTCCTGCTCGCGGGTCAGCAGCCAGACGCCCGTGTGCTTGACCCAAACGTCTTGATAAGTGCCGTTCAAAACAACCGTGCGGCTGACATGGGTTTGCGGGTCAGTGATACTCAGGCTGCCGAGCCGGTGCAGGGACACATCGGCCTCGGTTCCCGATTTCGTCATGGTCAGCTTCTGGATGGTGGAGTGCGTGAGGCCGGGCCGGGCCGGCAGCGCGAACGTCGCCTGGAAGTCGGCTCGCTCTTCGGCCAGTCCGTGTGTCTGCCCGGTTCGGCTGACTCCCACAAAAGTGGGCGCATAGTGCGCCAGCGTCGCCGCAATGTCGCGCCGCGCGACGGCTTGGTCGCGGGCATCATAATCCGCCTGCAGCGTCTTCTGCACCGCCGCCGTGTCTGCGGCTACCGCTGGTCCAACTGCCACTGCAACTAAAGCGGCCAGAATTACAGCGCTTTGCACTAAAGCATTTCTCATCGTCATTTCCTTTCCCAACTTCGGAAGGCTTATAAAAGTATGATTCTCTTTTCCGCCCGTTTGTTCCTGCCGAACGCCAAAAGTTCAGGCAGGAAATTGGGCGGCAACCGCGAACTTAACCACATGAAGCCTGCCCTCACGGCGCTGTTACTCCTGCTGACACTTTCGCGCCTCGCCGCCGCGCAGGCCTACACGGTGACAGACCTCGGCAATTTTGATCCAGTAGCGATAAATAATGCCGGACAAATTGTTGGCAGCGGCACTCTCTGGACAAACGGGAAAAGTGTACCTCTCGTTGGGCTTGAACCAATCGCGCTGAACAATCGCGGTCAAATCATTGGAGCACCTAGCGGGCCTCATACGATTCATGGAGGCATTGCACATAATGTCCACGCCCTGCTCTGGCAGAACGGCAGGCTGACCGACCTCGGGACGCCGGGAGTGCCTTCTCAGTATGAGGCCACCGGCATCAACGACAGCGGGCAGATTATCGGCACGTCCTACCGGCACCCGCTGCTCTGGGAAAACGGGCGCAGAACTTACCTGCCGAAGCTCTTCAAAGACCCACCCTACACGCAAATGCCTTGCGGAACGGGCGGCATCAACAACCGGGGGCAAAGCGTTGGCTACGCAAGTACTTTCCGGGGTAGTATTGACGCTGTACTGTGGCAGGGCGAACACATTTTTGATCTCGGCAACGCTGGAAGTCCAGACGCTCGGGCAGTTGCCATCAATGACCAGAGCCAAATCGCGGGCTATGTCAGGCTGCCAGGAATGAAATGGGTCCGCCATGCGTTTCTCTGGCGGAACGGCAAGGCGCTCGACCTCAAAACACTTGCCGGTGACACCGACAGCCAATCTGCGGCAATCAACAGCGAAGAACAAATCGTCGGGACTTCCGAAAAGATTGACCGCGTTCCCTTTCTGCGCGGCTACCCGAGCCGGGCTTTCCTCTGGTGGAACGGCAAAATGCTCGACCTCAATACTTTCCTCCCAGCACACTCCGGCTGGCGTTTGGAGTTCGCGCGGGGCATCAACAACCGGGGCCAAATTATCGGCTCGGGAACGTACAGGGGGAAGCCGCACGGCTTTCTACTCAATCCCGAATCTTAACGCTGTTCTTAAAGGAACCTTATGGAAATCAATGAAGCGACGATTACGCAGTTCAAGGGCGATTTTGCGCGGGTGCGGGCGGAATGCGGCAAGGTCATTGTCGGCAACGCGGACATCGTGGACGGCGTCTTGATCTGCCTGCTGTCCGGCGGCCATGCCCTGCTGGAAGGGGTGCCGGGGCTGGGCAAGACGCTGCTGGTGCGGACGCTCTCACGGGTCTTGGACTTGTCGTTCAACCGGGTCCAGTTTACGCCTGATTTGATGCCCGCCGACATCACCGGCACGAATATTCTCATGGAAGATGACGCCGGGCGCAAGATGTTCCAGTTCCAGCCGGGGCCGATTTTCGCGAATATCGTGCTGGCGGACGAAATCAACCGGGCGACACCAAAAACCCAGTCTGCCATGCTGGAAGCGATGCAGGAACATTCGGTGACGGTTTCCGGCAAGATGTATACTTTGCAGGAACCGTTTTTCGTGCTGGCGACCCAGAACCCGATTGAAATGGAAGGCACTTATCCGCTGCCGGAAGCGCAGCTCGACCGCTTTTTGTTTAAGCTGATCGTGCCGTCGCCGACGCTGGCCGAGCTGTCTTCTATTGTCGAGCGGACGACGGGGGCTGAGACGCCGCAGATCAACAAAGTGCTGGACGGGACGCAGATCATGGCGATGCGGCAGGTGGCCCGCGAAGTGCCGATTGCGTCCCATGTCCGCGACTTCGCCGTGCGCGTCATTCTCGCCACGCATCCGCGCTCCGAAGTCGCAACGCCGATGGTGAACCAGTTTGTGCGCTTCGGGGCATCGCCGCGCGGCGCACAGGCACTGGTGCTGGCGGCAAAGATCCGGGCGCTTTTAGATGGCCGCTACAATGTGGCGTATGACGACATTATCTCGATCGCTCCGGCGGCGCTCCGGCACCGCCTGATCTTGAACTTTGAGGGTGAGGCGGAAGGAATCGGGGCGGACGCTGTCGTGCGGGACATTCTGACCCGGCTGTCCACGCAAAGCACCGCCCAGATGGCTGGGGTGTAGACCACTGTAGGGGCGCACCCCCGTGTGCGCCCTCTTGATGCATGTGCGCCCTCTTGATGCATGTGCGCCCTCTTGATGCATGTGCGCCTTTTGGACTCACAGGGCAGACATGGATAAAGAAGGGCAGACACGGATAAAGAAGGGCAGACACGGATAAAGAAGGGCAGACACGGGGATCTGCCCCTACGGGGTCATTCGCTGACGCATGATCTCGAATGCGATAATTGCGGTGGCCGACGCCGTGCCGAGCGAATGGGGCATGGCGCGGCCATAAGGGATACGCAGCTTGAGGTCGGCCTGGTCGAGGAACGAGCGGGTGATGCCGCGCTTTTCGCCGCCAATCAAGAGAAACAGGGGCTTGGTCAAATCGGCGTCGTACAAAGAAATGCTGCCGGGTTCATCGGCGGCGCAGGCAATCGTCAGTCCAGAAGCGCGGAAAAAGCCAGCAGCCTCGGCGGCAGTCTCGGAGAGAGAAGTGGGAATAAGCTCAGACGTGCCTGCCGACGCGCGGGCGACAATGCCTGCTGCCGACAGCCAGTTGCGCGGGCGCAGCACCAGCCCGTCTGCGCCGGCGGCATAGAGCGTTCGGACGGACGAGCCGAAGTTGAACGGGTCTTCCACACCGTCAATCATGGCGACAAACGAGGCAGGCTTTTCAGCAAGGAGGCTGGGAAGCGGCGTGAATTGGTAGGGGCCGGCCTGGGCCAGTACCCCGCCGTGGGTTTTTCCGCCGGCCAGCCGCTCGATCTCTTCTGCCGAAACGCGCTGAAGCGGGACACCTGCTTTCTGAGCTGTCTGCTGCAAACGCCGCGTCTGGCTGTCGTCTTTGCCGATCCGAAGCTGGATGCCGTGAACCTGCCGGTGACCGCCTTGCAGTGCGGCCAGCACGGATATAAACCCTTCCAACTGGGTGGTTTCTTCGGGCTGGAAAGTTTCTTCGGTCATAGAAAGAGTGTACCCGGCAGAAGCCAGACAAAAAGAAGCCGCAGCGGGAAGCTGCGGCTTAAACAGTTAGGGGATGAGCAATGGAAGGTCTCTCAACCTGATCCACGCTGCTATTATGATGCAGCTATATTAAGAGTGTGTTAAGGCGAGATTAAGTTTCCGTTAAGATTTGCTGAGACGGAGGACATGGGATTGAAATCTACGCTTCCCTCCTTCCTGCCGCGCTGGGAGTGTCTGGTCTTGAATTGACTTTACGGCGCTCCGTGTGCTACACTTCGCCTGTCATGTCTTCACTGAATACTTCCCTTTCATCTGAGCTTTCCCTCGACCAGCAGATCACGCTGCTTCAGCGCGGCACGGCGGATATTGTGCCGCTGCCGGAACTGAGAGTCAAGCTGGCGAAAGCAGCCAAAGACGGCAAGCCGCTCCAGGTCAAGCTGGGGCTGGACCCGACCGCGCCGGACATCCACTTGGGCTTTGCGGTTGTTCTTCGGAAATTACGGCAGTTTCAGGACTTGGGCCATGAGGTTGTGATTATTATTGGCGACTACACGGCGCTGATCGGCGACCCGTCAGGCCGCTCGACCACCCGGCCCATGCTGTCGCCCGCTGAGATTGAAGCCAATGGACGCACCTATGTCGAGCAGCTTGCCAAAGTGCTGGACCGGGAAAGAACCGTGATCCGTTTCAACAGCGAGTGGCTGGGGAAACTTAGCTTTGCGGAGCTTGTCGGGCTGGCATCAAAAATGACCGTCGCGCAGGTGCTTCAGCGTGAAGACTTCAAGCATCGCTTGGACGCGGGGCTGCCGATCAGCCTGCATGAGCTTTTGTATCCATTGGCGCAGGCCTATGACAGCGTCGCGATCCATGCCGACATTGAGATGGGCGGGCAGGATCAGACGTTCAATAATCTGGCGGGCCGCGCCCTGCAAAAAGAGATGGGGCAGGAGCCGCAGGTCGTCCTTCTGATGCCGCTTTTGGTCGGCCTGGACGGCGTCAAGAAGATGAGCAAGTCGCTCGGCAACTATGTCGGCATCTCCGAGACTCCGGCCGAGATGTTCGGCAAGCTGATGTCTCTGGGCGACACGCTGATGCCGATGTATTACGAGCTATGTACGGATGTCCCAATGGATGAAGTGGCAGTGCTGACCGATGCCGGCCGGACACATCCGCGCGAGGCGAAAAAGCGGCTGGCCCGCGAGGTGATCACTCTGTACCACAGCGCGGACGCGGCGCAGGCGGCGGATGACGAATTTGAACGGGTGCATAAGGAGCATCAAGTGCCGGACGACATGCCGGACTTTGCCGTTCCTGCCGGCCTCTGCGATGCCGATGGCTTAGTGCGCGTGACCGCGCTTCTCGTTGCCGCCGGCCTGGCCCCGTCGTCGGGCGAAGCCAAGCGTTTGATTTTGCAGGGCGGCGTCAGCATCGACGGCGCGAAGATTGCCGATGCCGCCGCGTCCGCGCTAGTCCAAACCGGCCAGGTCATCAAAGTAGGCCGGAACCGTTTTGTCCGCCTGATGGCCCCTGCCGGAGCCTGAAGGTTTTTGTTATGTGAAAGCCGCTCGACGAGTAGTTGAAAACTACTCGCTAGGGGAGGCACTCTTCGAGTGGAAGAAAAGCTTGTCGGACTTTGTCTTGCGTCCGCAGGACATCTGACCTAGCGCGTAGTTTTCAACTACTCGTTCTGTTTGTGTGCAGCGTCCGCTAAGATTGCTCTGATTATAGGAAGCCGCATGGCCGAACTGGAAATACAACCGATGGTATTGGAAGAAGCCCAGCCCACAGAATTACCGGCAGAACTGCCCGCCGCGCCGCCCCCTCCCACTGATCCGGTGCTGTTTGAGGCGGAAATGAACCCGCATCTCGACGCCCTGTACCGCAATGCCCTGCGCTTGACCGGCAACGCCAATGACGCCGAAGACTTGCTGCAGGATACCTACCTCCGCGCGTACCGCTTTTTTTATCAGTATCAGCCGGGAACCAATGCAAAAGCGTGGCTGTTCCGAATCATGAACACGGTTTTTTTAAACGACTACCGCCGCAAGTCGCGTCAAGGCGAAACCGTTTCGTATGATGGGCTGGAAGATTTTTACCTTTACAACCGTCTGAGCGAAGACGGCCTCGGCGGCGATCACCCGGAAACGGAAAACCCGGAAAAAGCGGTTCTGGAAAAGCTTGACATTGAGATCATCCAGCAGGCGATCCAGGCGCTTCCAGTTGAGTTTCGGGACACGGTGGCTTTGGCGACTGTGGAAGAGATGTCTTATCAAGAGATTGCAGATACGCTTGAAATCCCGGTCGGCACGGTCCGTTCGCGTCTGTCGCGGGGCCGGAAGCTGTTGCAGCGGGCGCTTTGGGAGTATTTGAGCGGCGAGGAAACCCGCGCTGGGGCGACAAGTGAGTGAGGCAGGAATGTGGAACACGAATTGAAAGACGCAAAGATGAGCGCCGCCCAGAAGCGGCAGGCGGATTGTGTGAGCGCCGACTTTTACTCGTGCGAGGAGGCAGTGAAGCGTCTTAACGAGTATTTAGATCACGAGATGACGCCGGAAGAGCGGATCGTGGTCTTGAAGCATCTGGAAATCTGCCGGCCTTGCCTGAGCCGCTTCTCGTTTGAGCAGACGCTGGTCATTTCGCTGCGTCAAAAAGTGTCGGTCCTGTGTATGCCGGAAGCGTTACGGGTTAAACTGCACGCACTGCTGCACGAGAAAGAATGAAACGAAGATGGGCGAACACAAGGTTCGCGCCCTACGCTGTCTCTTCCTGATCCCGTAGGGGCGAACCTTGTGTTCGCCCTATTTTATTTCTTGCCAATGTTATCAAGCAAACAAAACCGCCCCGCAGCCAACTGGCTGCGGGGCGGTTTGTGTTTAATTGTCCGCAAAGGGATCGTCCATGTCGTCATCTGCCGGGGGCTGGTAGCGGGAGCCGCCGGCTGCGGGGCGAGGGGCACTGTTGTTGGCGGCGGGCCGGGCTGGGGCTGCGGCAGGACGCGCCGGAGCGCGGGCCGGGGGCGGGGGAGCCGGCGCTTCGTCGCCGTAGCCGGTGTCGCCGCCGGGATCGGCGTCGGCATAATCGCCACCGCGTCCGCCACCGTTGTTGTACCCGCCGCTCGAAGCGCGGCTGCCGCCGCCCGCGCCGCCTTCTTCGCCTTCTTTCGGGCGATCCAGAGACTTCAGGTTATCTACGACAACTTCAGTATCGCGCCGCTTTTGGCCGTCCTGCGTGACATATTCCCGCACTTGCAGGCGGCCTTCGACAGCCACAAGCCGGCCTTTGCCCAAATAATTTGCGGCATATTCCGCCGACTGGCGCCAGGCGACGATGCTGAAAAAGTCGGCCTGCTTTTCCTGGCCGTTGGTGCGGGCTTCCGCCGACATGGGGCGATTGACAGCCAGCCGGAACGAGGTCACGGCAATGCCGCTGGGGGTATATTTCAGCTCAGGGTCGTTAGCCAGGCGGCCAATCAAAATCACGCGGTTCAGGTCCATTAGTAAGCTCCTTGTCTGTTCTCGTAAACCAATGCAGTTGTCTGTGAGCAAAGTTAAACGACGGGATCCGGCGTTTCCGCCGGGGCTGTGACAGTTTCCGTCGTTGTCGCCGCGGGTTCCGGCTGGGCTGCTTCGGCGGCCTGTGCGGGTTCCGGTATTTCAGCAACTGTCGCCGGTGTTTCAGCAACTGTCGCCGGTATTTCGGTAACTGTCGCCGGTATTTCGGTAACTGTCGCCGGTATTTCGGTAACTGTCGCTGGGGTGGCGACTGGCGCAGCGGGCGGGCTGACCGGAAGCGGCGCCTCGGCGTCGTCGCGCCGGATAATCAAAAAGCGGATCTGGTCTTCGCTGATTTGGAAGATGCGCCGCAGCTCGGCTTCCACCGGCGGCTTGGCCTGGAACTGCATGACGACATAAATGCCTTCGGTGCGGCCCTTGATCTCATACGCGAGGCGCCGGCGCTCCCACACATCAATCTTTTCAATTGCACCGCCGCCGCTTTCGATAATCTGACGGTACTTGGCGGTGATGGCGCTGATGCGCTCGTCCCCTAAATCGGGGTCCATAATGTAGACGGCCTCGTAAGGCTGGGTAATGGCGATGGATGGCATCACTGCCTCCTCTCTCTGGGCTTTTAGATTTTTGGCCTGCTTCGCGCCACCGAAGGCAGGCAGAGAGGAACTAAAGACACAAACGTCTCGTTCAACAATCCCGGTATTATAGCACGGCCCGGCCCTGTTTTGCAACGTGCTGAACTTGACCGCCGCCAGGTTTTCACGACCTTGTCAGGGTCTTGCTATCTCCCGCATCTTGCCACCGTCGAACTTGCACCCAACCGCCTGGCTCGCCCATCGCCACCTATACAGCCTCTCAATACGATTGCTGCCAACAATGCTTAGTCGTGGCACGCTCGGGCCGGTGCTGAGGCAGTGGACTTTCTCGTCCAGCGTCTTCCGGGAAAGCAGATCAGTGATGCGTCTGTCAGTGGGCATCTAGGTCTTAGAACGGGTAAAAGTGTATCTATGGGACCTAAATAGTGTCTGTCATAGAACCTCCTGCACTTTACAAGTGTGCTAGGCCGACCGCTTAAAAAGAGAAATGCCCGGCAAACTCAATTGAGTTTGCCGGGCTGACGACTGGAGATCCAAAGCTACTTAGGCGGGTTCTGTGCGGCCGCAGCCGCAGCTGCGGCCGCCTTGCCTTGTTGTATATCAGCCTGGCTCCTAGTTCTGACGGCTTGTTCCCGAGCCTGCTCAGCTTGGGCCTGAGCAGCTTGCTGCGCGGCGGAGGGAGGAGTCCCTGGAGTACTGGAACTGGCGGCTGGAGCGTCTTGAGAATGACCGCACCCCGCAAGAGCGGGAACGCTCAGGGCGACCAGGGCGGCGGCATATCGTTTCCAATAAGTCATGTATGTTCTCTTGATTGATGTATTTTCTTGTTGAACTTTCTCGCGGTTTGCTTGGCGACAGTAAATGCAGTGGTTGCTGTGTCTACTGTCGCCGAAGCCGCGCCGCTCTGAAGTAGATTCTAGTAGTAGTTGAATGTTGCTTGAATTGTCGAATCCGCGCAGGAGGTAGTCGCTGCGTTAGCACCGCTGCCGCTGCCGGCGCTGTAAGGGCCGCCGCAGAGGTAATACTGATTCCCTGGGTTTGCACCGCCGGCGGAAACGGCGCTCGGGCGAAGGAACTTGGCATGACCGTCAGCCAGCAGGAAGTTCGAGCCGTCGGTGTGACGTCCCAACGGCCCAGTGAAGTTGCCGCCACTCGTGCCGCCGGGCACTTCGTAAGGAAGGCTGCCGCGCATGTATCCGGTGGCATACTTCAAATTATAAGGAGTGGCAGTTGCCGGATCGGCAGAGCCGCCACCGTCAGGATCGTAAGCTTTGCCGTAGCCGTTGCCGGAAGGCGAGAAACCGCCATAGGCAAAATCCGAGTTCTGCCCGGTGGAATTGACATATCCGTCTGCAATGTTAGTGATGTCGTAGCCGTTGTTATCGGTGGCAGCGTGGTTAAGACCGCTGTTGGCCGTCTCAAACAGCATGACTGTCTTGGCCGGCGAGTTGAACTCGGGCAAAGTTGCAGGCGCGCTATAGCCAAGGTTCCCACCGAAATCGGCGTTCAGCCCGAAGGAGGTTGCATACTTAGGAACAGTCGAATCGTCTGGGCACTGGAACGCGGCAACGCTTTTGACATAGGGGTACACCTGGCAGGCCCAGCCCCGTGCATCGCCATAAGGATACCGGCCGGGAGGCATATTCTCGTCAAAATCATTGTTGTACTGAATGATCGCAAGGCCGATCTGCTTTTCGTTGGACAGGCAGGTCGTCCGGCGAGCGTTTTCGCGGACTTTTTGGAAGACCGGGAAGAGGATGGCGGCGAGGATTGCGATAATCGCAATGACAACGAGCAGCTCGATGAGCGTAAACCCGCCTCGGCGGGTGCGAGCATCGTAGCTCGTCAAAGAAGTGGAAGACATGGACGGATTTCCTTTCAGGTTGTCTGAATAGCAATAGAACAAAGAAGTATTACTCTGGAACAAAATGATTATACATGAATTAGCGCTAAATCGCAAGCAGTTTGAAGAATATCATTGCAATTATTTTCAGAAACAGTATTGTTAGCGAGAGGCATTAGTTGTCAAGGACAAATACTATTTCATACAAAATCGGAGACTTGCAGACGCTAAGGGCTGACCGGGCCGACCGAGCCGCGCACGATCAGCTCGGCGGGGAAGATGTCACGGGCATGGTTTTCCGCCAGGGAAGGCGTGTTTGCTGCGGCAGGGGTTGTCTTGCGGGCAATCTGCGGCAGCAGAAGCTCCACCGCCGCATGGCCCATCTCGCGGAGGGGCTGGCGGATTGTGGTCAAAGGTGGAAAGGTCATGCGTGCCATCAGCGTGTCGTCGAAGCCGGCCAAAGAAAGATCCTGCGGGATCCGCAGGCCGCGCTGCGAAAGAATCTCGAAGCACCCATAGGCAATGGAGTCGTTGGCGCAGAAGATCGCGGTGGGCAGGGCTTCTTTCCTGCTGAAGTCAAGCATCGCGGTCATGCGTTCCCTGCCGGACGTGATGCTGAAGTTTCCCTTGGGAGCCAAGCAGGAGTCGAAGGGAATGTCCGCCTCGGCCAGCGCCCGCCGATAACCGGCGAAACGAAGCTGTGCCCCGGTGAACTCAAGGCCGCCGGGGAAGTGCGCGATGCGCCGGTGTCCCTGCTCAATTAAATGCCGCGTGACCAAATAGCCGCCGTTTTCATCATCTACGGTCAGGTTGTGCGTATGCGGCGAGGCTTCGTTTGAGTGCAGCGTCACAAAAGGCGTATGCTGCTGAAGCGTCTCGGTAAACGCGCGGCTGAAAAGGGGACCGATGCAGATGACGCCATCCACACGCGCATCACAGAATGCCAGCAGCTTTTCCTCGTCCTGCCCCCAGTTTGTGACGGAAAAGATGGTCGTGTTCTGGCCGTGCTCGGCATTTGCCTCTAAAATGCCGTTCAGCACTTCCAAAAAGTAAAGGTTCATCTCGCTTCCCGTCACTTCGCAGCAGACGCCGATTGTGTCCATGCGCTGGCGGGAAAGGCCGCGTGCGACGGCATTCGGCCGGTAGCGAAGCCGGGCAGCCACTTCATTGATCCGGGTGCGGGTGTTTTCGGAAACGCGGGTGGAGGAAGTCGCCCCATTGAGGACAACAGAAACGGTCATCGGCGTGACCCCGGCCTCGAGGGCAATGTCTTTCAGCGTCGCGGCCTTATTATGTCTCATCTTGAACGGATTATAGCGCAGTTTAGCGATAAATGCAACAGCAGGCGCGACTACCTGCCGTCCGGCGACACGGGCCGGCGGGCCAGCAGAAGGCAGACATCGTCCTGGAACGCGCCGCCGGACCAATCGCGTACCGAAGCGATCACGGACTGCCCGAAGCCGCGCAGCGTTTCGCCGGGCAGAAGCTGAACGGCCTGCGCTTGAAGCGACTCAAACTCAAAGAACTTGCCGTCGCGCCGGGCTTCGGTCAGGCCGTCGGTCACAATCAAAAGCGTGTCGCCGGGATCGAGCCGCGAGGCGCTGACGGCGTAATCGGCACCTCTTTGAACGCCCAGCAGCAGACCGTTTGTGCCGATGGCTTCCGCCGTGCCGTCCGCCCGCAGCAGCAGCAGCGGCTCGCCGCCGGCAGTCAGGCAGGACAGTGCGCCGGTTTCCGGGTCGAACACCGCCAGCGACAGCACAACCAAACTGCCGCTGCCGAAGTCGCCCTGCTGCTGGGCTTCGCAGACAAAATCATTCAGACGGGCCAGCGCCAGCTTCGGCGAAGCATGTTCCCGAAGAATGGCCCGCAGGGCGTACTTGACTTCGGCGATCAGTGTCGCCGCGCCGAGACCTTTGCCGGAGATGTCGCCGACGACCAGTGCAATCTTGCCCTTGTCGTAAGTGAAGACATCGGAAAAGTCTCCCCCAATGGCGGCTTCCGTGGAGGCCGCTTCATAGAACGTTTCCACCGCAAGAGCAGAGCTGATTTCCGGCGCCGGCGTGTGCAGAAGTATCTGCTGCAGTGTTTCCGCGATGCGCCGTTCCCGCTCATATCCGGCCTGCAGGGCGGCTTCCGCTTCCTTGCGCTCGGTCACATCGCGGGCATACCAGGACACGCCGTTTTCTGCGGGGAACACACGCACTTGAAGCCAGCTCCCCATCTCCGCAAAGAACGCTTCAAACTCCATGTTCCGGCCTGACCGAACCGCTTCCGCCATTTCAGCCTCGAACTCGTGCCCGAGAGACGTTGGGAGAACGTCCCAAATCACTTGACCGACCAGCGCTTCCGGCTCGTATCCGGCCCTTTGCACGCCACGGGCGGCGCTGGCGTTCATGGACACGAACCGCCATTCCGCGTCCAGCGTGACCTGCATGTCGGTGATGATCTCTAAAACCTCTCGGGTCCGGCGCTGCACTTCTTCGGCCTCGGCGCGAGATGCTTCCGCGCGGGCGAGGGCGGCCCGCGCTTCTTCGGCTTCCACGCGCTCGGAGATGTCCCGCATCAGCCAGCGCAGTGTCGGCTCCTCGCCAAGCATCCCCTCAAACCGGACAGCGGTCATGGCGGCGGCGAACCTGCCGGACGGGCGGCGGCGCATCTGGACTACCCATTCCGGGGCCGTGCCTGCGCCGGACAGAACAAGCGCCCGGAGGCGCGGCTGGAACTCAGCCAGATGGGGAGGCGCGATCAGCGTGGCCAGGCTGCGCTTTTTCAGAAACCGCGTGGAAATGCCCAGCATCTGGGACGCCGCCCGGTTCGCTTCCAAGATCGTGCCGTCCAGAGTCGTCACCAGGTAGCCGTCGGGCGCAAAATCAAACAAGTCCTGATAACGCTGGCGCTCCGCTTCCAGGCGCAGCCGCCCGCGTCCAAGCTCTTCGTTCTGGACACGCATTTCTTCTTCGGCGACGCGCAGCTCCTCGACGCTGAGCTGAAGCTCTTCCAAGGCCTGCGGCAGCAGACCGCGCGGCCGCGCCGGCTTTGCGGCTCCATTTGTCGGGGGATCTTCCATATTGCTGGAAAGCGGATCAGGCATGGTGTTGACCTTTTGCGGCTTGCGTTTCGTTTTTAAGCCTTCACGCTTCATCGCCGGAAGGAAACTGCTGCTCTATCAGGAGAATAACCCCGCAGATGGCATTCTCCGGGCTGAGCAGCGGCGTAATAGTCGTTTTGCAGGAAATCAGCTTGCCGCGCCGGTTGTAGACCTCCAGCGTCACTTCCTGATGGGTGCTTGCGCCGGACAGGCAGGCGCGGACCGGCGGGATCAGCTCTTCGACAGGCAGTCCGATGTCCAGTGTCAAAAACGAATTTTCATGGACTTCTTCGGCACGCAGACCCCAGAACTCCTGCGATTGGCTGTTCCAGATTTGAACCATGAGATTCAAGTCCAGAACGATCACCCCGCCGCGAATGCTGGTCAGGATGGACTCCATAAACGCATTCACCTGATTCAAGGCCTCGGAGCGATGCTGCAGCTCCTCGTTGCTGGTCCGCAGCTCCTCGTTGATGGACTGCACTTCCTCGGAGGTCGTTTCCAGCTCTTCGTTGATGGATTGCAGCTCTTCGTTGGTGGTTTCCAGCTCTTCTACCGTGGACTGCAGCTCTTCGTTGGTGGTTTCCAGCTCTTCGTTTGCCGACTGCAGCTCGGCATACGCGGTTTCCATCTCGTGGTTCGCCGCCTGCAGTTCTTCCGACAACTGCCGGTAGCGCGTAACGTCACTGAAAGAAACGGAAACGCCCAGCAGGGTCTCGCCGTCCTGAAGCGGGACAATCAGCGCTTCCAGAAAGATTGTCTTGCCGGCGACAGTCCAGGGCACGTCCTTGACGCTGATTGTCCGCCGCTCTTTTTCGACCTGCTCGATCCGGGAGCGCAGCTCAATCGGGCGGTACGAGATTTCCAGGTCCTGCAGCGGATGGCCGATGTCCCGCCCGGACAATTGAAACAAAATGCGGGCGCGTTCGTTCGCCATCGCCAGGATGCCGTTGAGGTCAAGCACGATCTGCGCGGTCGGCGCGGTTTGGAACGCCGCTTCCCAGAGCCGCAGCGGGTTGTCAATCGGCAGGGCTGCCGCTTCAATCCCCGACTG
Organism: uncultured Armatimonadales bacterium; assembly: GCA_964241935.1. Lineage (GTDB taxonomy): Bacteria > Armatimonadota > Armatimonadia > Armatimonadales > Capsulimonadaceae > JANXMY01. The sequence continues at coordinate 3,037 of CAXSZN010000042.1, read as the reverse complement.
GGCCATCAGCAGAAGCTGATCGCGCAGGCTGGGCTTGGCGACTTTGGCGAACACGCGCCGCCGCAGGTCCAGCGGAATAAACAGGCCGGCATGCGAAAAGATCATTTCCGCTTTGCCGAGAAACAGATACCCGCTGTCTTTTATCGCAAAATGGAACCGGGACAAAATCCCCGCCTGCACTTCGGCGTTGAAGTACATGACCGTGTTGCGGCAGACCAGCAGGTCAATGCGCGAGATCGGCGCGTCTTGAAGTAAATCGTGCCGCCCGAAGATCAGCGACCGGCGCAGATCCTTGCTGAAAACGTAGCGCTCGCCTTCGCGCTCAAAATACTTGGCGAGCAGCATTGGGGTTAAGGTCTGCACATCGCGTGCCGAGTACGACGCGCTTCGGGCCTGAGCAAGCGCCTCGTCGTCAATGTCGGTCGCGTAGATCTTGACGCGGTCGCGAAATGCGTCAAAGCCAAGCGCCTCGGCAAGAATAATCGCCAGTGTGTACGGCTCCTGCCCGGACGCGCAGCCGGCGCTCCACAGCCGGATTGGCTCCTCGCCGGATTTTGCGGCAAGAATGCGCGGAACGATCTCCTGCGCCAAATAGGTCCAGGCGGGGGCATCCCGAAAGAATGTCGTGACGTTGATCAGCACCGTGTTGAACAGCAGCACGAACTCGTCGGGATGGACTTCCAGATAATCGGTGTAGCTTGAATAATCGGCGACGCCAAGTGTCTGCAGCCGCTTGTCTATGCGCCGGCGCAGGCTGGCCCGCTTGTAGCCGGTGAAGTCAAAGCCGCGAGTGTGCTTGAGGTAGTCCAGCAGGCCCTCAAACTTCGGGTCGCTTTCTTCAATCTCTACCGAGTCGTCCGGGAAGTCTTTCTGCACTTCCAGTTCCTCGGTATCTTTTTCCTCAGAAACCAGTTCCTGGGAATTTTTTGTGGGAGCGCTCGCCATTAGTGGTCGGTCTCGCTGCCTGCTGTGCCGGACGAAGCGCGGCGTGCCTTCAGCTCCGCTTCCAGCTTGGGGTCCGCAATGATCTGGCCGCCGGTCAGCGCCCCGTGAATGACGTTCGCACGGGTGCGGGCATCATGAGCCTGATCGGCGAACCGCTGCGCGGACAATGAGTGGCCGCGCTCCGACGAGCGGGCCTGCAGGCGCTCGGCCAGCGACGCGCTTTCTTCCAGCGCCCGAAGCGCCGCCCAAAGCGCTTCTTCCAGGCCGGCGGACTGGGACGCGAACAGGCTTTCCGGAGAAAACGCATGACCGACCCGGCAGCGGAAGCGGACCAAGTCGCCTTCCGCGATTTCCCACAAGACGCCGTGGCAGTCCGGGCAGCTAAAGCCGGACGGCTTGCCTTCCGTGCGCCCTTCCAGGGCGTCCAGGCGCATCTCCGCGACGGCAACATCTTCTTCAAGGGCCGGAGGCACTGGGAGTCCTTCCTGCGCTGCCGATCCGGCCAGACGCACAACTGTTTTTGTCAGCGCGGCAAGCGGCTGAACGGCATCCACGGCCACATTTTCCACTGCGCTCCGGGGCATCCCGGCGAACAAAGCTTCCTCCGGGTCCTGCACCAGCGCGATGCCGCCGCGCGTTTTGATCGCCTGCAGTCCCGCCGTGCCGTCGTCGAGGGTGCCGGTCAAGACGACCCCGATGACGCGGGGACCGTAGGCCAGGGCCGCCGCACGGAACAAGGCATCTACGGCCGGTCGGTGGTTGTTTTCTGCCGGGCCGCGTGTCAGCAGAATGTAGCCTGCCCGCATTAAAAGGTGATGGTCCGGCGGCGCGACATAAATCCGGCCCGGTTCAATCGGGTCGCCGTCTTTCGGGTGCGACGCCGGCAGCGGCCCGCGCCGGTTCAGAATGTCCGGCAGAACGCTGTAGCCGTAAGCGGGCATGTGCAGGACAATGAAGACGGCGGCTGCCAGTCCGCCCGGCAGTCCGCCCGCAAATTCCGCCAGGGCTTCGACGCCGCCGGCGGAAGCGCCGACTACGATAATATCATGCCATCCCTCGGTGGGAGCAGGGCTTGGAAAAGGGATAATTGGGTCTGGTGACATAAGAGTTCAACAAGAAAGATTTGCGGTGAAACGAGCTGCCGAAAAAGGGTCTGCCGAACTTGTGTTTGCGATAAGCGTATTGTACAAGCAATTCGGAAATCTGTCAAGGAAGCAGGCAAAGTTGGTGAAGAGCGCCGACTTCTCGACATTATTTTGTGAACACCAAGCAAACCCTTGACATACACATAAACGGGCAGTATAATAGGGAGGTTGTTTTCAGAGGAATTCGCTGCCCGAAACGCTGTTTTATTTTGAAGCGCAGTTTTGGGAGGCAAGCCATTTTCCGTGCAGAGGGGGCATCGGCCAGCTTTCCATTTTTCCCGTGTGGGTTTCAAGCTGGAACAGAAACGCAGCATCGCCGAAGTTTGATGTTTTGCACTGATGTGTTGCCCCGTGCCGCCGTCGCCGCCCAAGCGAGACTGCGCTGCCGACGGGGTGTTTTTATGCCTCTGCACTTTGAACAAATTGTTTAAGTTCGAAACCGAAAGGACCGAGTCGTAATGCCGACGATCAGCCAGTTAGTACGCAAAGGCCGCAAGCGTGTTGTCAAGAAGAGCAAGGCTCCGGCCATGAAGGGCAACCCACAGAAGCGCGGTGTCTGCCTTGTGGTCCGCACCGTCTCGCCGAAAAAGCCGAACTCCGCCCTGCGGAAGATTGCGCGTATCCGCCTGACCTCTTCGGGCCGCAACAGCCCCGGCACGGAAGTCACCGCCTACATTCCGGGCATCGGCCACAATTTGCAGGAGCATAGCGTTGTGCTGATTCGCGGCGGACGTGTCAAGGACCTGCCGGGCGTCCGCTACCATATCGTGCGCGGCACACTGGACACGCAGGGAACCAAAGACCGCAAAAGCAGCCGCTCCAAGTACGGCACCAAGCGGCCCAAGCCCGGCGCACCGGCGACAACCGGCAAAAAGCGTTAATTTCAAGACAAATTGGAGAATTAAGATATGCCGCGTAAAGGACCCGCGAAAAAGCGCGTGATACTG
>CAXSZN010000041.1:7804-42414 GCA_964241935.1 uncultured Armatimonadales bacterium | reverse complement strand
ACCCCTCTCCCGCGCAGCGGGGGCAGGGGGCGGGACGAAGTAACGGGGGTGGGGGCGTTCATTTTCAACTCGCGAAAGACAGAACTATGACCGATCTATTTTCACCTCTCACACTCGGCCCGCTGACCTTGCCGAACCGCATGGTCATGGCCCCGCTGACCCGCAGCCGGGCCGCCGATGGCGATGTGCCGTCGGACCTTGCCGTTACCTACTACACCCAGCGGGCGACCGCAGGGCTGATTATCAGCGAAGCGACGCAGGTGTCCGCGCAGGGCAAAGGCTACCCCAAGACGCCGGGCATTTTCACTGAAGACCAAGTCGCCGGCTGGCAGAAAGTGACAAACTCCGTCCATGCCGCCGGCGGGCGTATCTTCTTGCAGCTCTGGCATGTCGGGCGCATCTCGCACCCGGACAATCAAGCTCATGGCGAAACGCCCGTCGGACCGTCGGCGATCAAGCCCAGCGGCAAGATCTATACGGACACCGGCGAACAGGAGTTTGTGACGCCACGTGCGCTGGAAACGTCTGAGCTGCCCGGCATTATCAAACAGTATGCTGTGGGCGCACAAAACGCCAAGAACGCCGGCTTTGACGGCGTCGAAGTCCACGGCGCGAACGGCTACCTGCTCGACCAGTTTCTGCGCGACAGCACGAACCACCGGACCGACGTGTACGGCGGCTCGGTGGAGAACCGCGCTCGGCTGCTGCTCGAAGCGACAGAAGCGGTCATTAAAGTCTGGGGCGCGGACCGCGTCGGCGTCCGCTTGTCCCCATACAGCGGCTTCAACGACATCCATGACAGCAGCCCGGTGGAAACATTCACTTATGTCGCCCAGAAGATGCGTGCTCTGGGCATTGTTTACCTGCACGTCATTGAGCCGGTCAGCAGCGATCATCCGATGGCCGTACCGGAAAGCGAGACCAGGCCGATTGCGCCGATTCTTCGCGAGGCATTCGGCGGGACATTTATGATCAACGGCGGCTACAACAAAGAAACCGGCACGGCGGCAATTGAATCCGGCTACGCCGATCTGATCTGCTTGGGTGTCCCGTTCATCGCGAACCCCGATTTGGTGAAGCGCTACCGAACCGACGCCGCGCTGAACACGCCCGATCAATCCACGTTCTACGCCGGCTCCGCCGGCGGCTACACGGACTACCCGGCGCTGGCCTAAGAACCTACCCCGTCTCGTTCTTCGCCGACCCTCCCGAAACGGGAAGGTAAAGAGTTTCGGAGACAGACATGGCCCTTGCCGGTGTTTTTCCTATCTCCTCACCTTCCCGTTTCGGGAGGGTCGGCGAAGAACGAGACGGGGTAGGTTCAAACTCTACAAGAAAGCGAACTCTCAATGAAAGCTTACCAAATCAACCAATACGGCAGCCTAGAGGGGCTGACGCAGACCGAGATGCCGGAGCCGCCGGCACCAGGGCATGGGGAAATTGTCGTCAAAGTCCACGCGGTTTCATTGAACTACCGGGATTTGATGATCCTGACCGGGAATTATGGCCCTGGCGGCGAGATGCCGCACGGCCTCATCCCGCTCTCCGACGGCGCGGGCGAAGTGACTGCCATCGGCGAAGGCGTCACGCGGGTCAAACCCGGTGACCGGGTGGCCGGGATATTCTTTCAGACCTGGATAGACGGCCATATTTTAAATGTCTACCAGAAGTCCGCGCTTGGCGGCGCGGTCAACGGCATGATGAGCGAGTACGTTTTGCTGTCGGAAAACGGCGTTGTGACGATCCCTGATTACTTAAGTTATGAAGAAGCCGCCAGTCTGCCCTGCGCCGCCGTGACCGCCTGGAACGGATTAGTTGAGCAGGGCCATCTCATCGCCGGCCAGAGCGTGCTGCTGCTCGGCACCGGCGGCGTTTCTATGTTCGCACTGCAAATCGCCAGGATGTTCGGCGCACAAGTAATCATCACATCGTCATCCGATGAGAAGCTGGCGCGGGCGAAAGAGCTGGGTGCAAGCGAAACAATCAACTATAAGAATGATCCCGATTGGGAAAAGACGGTTTGGAGCCTGACGGGGAAAGTCGGCGTGGACCATGTGGTGGAAGTCGGCGGGCCAGGGACGCTGGAGAAGTCCCTGCAGGCGACGCGCCAGGGCGGCGCGATTGCCCAAATCGGCGTTCTGTCGGACCCCTCCGCCAAGATTTCTCCCATGCCGATTTTAGGGAAAAGCCTGCACTTGAACGGCATTTATGTCGGCTCCCGCGCCATGTTCCAGCGGATGCTGACGGCATTCACCGTCAACGGCGTCCATCCGATTATTGACCGCGTGTTCCCGTTCAGCGAAGCCCGCGAAGCCTATGCGTACCTGCAAAGCGGCGCACACTTCGGCAAGATTGTGATTACAATGGAGTAGAAACCTATGAAACAGCATCAGTTAGGCGACGGCTTGACCGTCTCGGAAATCGGTCTCGGCTGCATGAGCATGAGCGGCGTGTACGGCACGGCCGCAGAGCGCGATGAGACCGAAGCGATTGCGGTCATTCAGCGGGCGATAGACTTGGGCATGACATTCCTCGACACCGCCGAAGCTTATGGCCCCTATGCCAATGAAACGCTGGTCGGTAAAGCGATTCGAGGCCGCCGAGATGAAGTCGTGATTGCCACGAAGTTCGGCTTTACGTTTGAAGACAACGCCATTGCTGGAGTCAACGGCACGCCCGAGAACGTCCGCCGAGCCTGTGATGCTTCTTTGGAGCGCCTTGGGATTGACACGATTGACTTGTTTTACCAGCACCGGCGCGACCGGGCCATGCCGATTGAAGACACGGTCGGCGCAATGGCCGCGCTGGTCAAAGCCGGGAAAGTCAAGCATCTCGGCTTGTCGGAAGTCGGTTCGGAGACGCTGCGCCGCGCTCAGGCCGTTCACCCGATTGCCGCCCTGCAATCTGAGTATTCGCTGTGGGAGCGCGGCCTTGAAGAAGAAATTCTGCCGACCCTGCGCGAGCTTGGGATTGGCCTGGTCCCGTTCAGCCCGCTCGGACGCGGCTTTCTCACCGGCGAGATCAAGTCCTATGACGACATTCCCGAAGGCGATTACCGTCGCAACGACCCGCGCTATCAGGGCGAGAATTTCGGGAAGAATATGGCCTTAGTCCAAGTTGTCAAAGAAATTGCTCAGGCCAAAGAGGCGAAACCCAGTCAAGTCGCGCTGGCCTGGCTGCTGGAACAGGGCACCGACATTGTTCCGATCCCCGGCACCAAGCGCGTCAAATATCTGGAAGAAAACGCCGCCGCTGTCAATGTTTCTCTTTCGCATGACGACTTGGCCAAGCTGGAGTCGCTGGCGACCCAAACGTCCGGCCCGCGCTACGGCGAGAACGGCATGAAGATGGTGGAGAGATAGAACCCACCCCGTCACAAGTGACGGGGTGGGTCCCGCGTTTCATTCTCCTCTTCATTGGGGCAAACTCTAGGCACGAATACTGCAAGGAGAAACCCCCAATGGCGGAGATAGTAGGCACACAGAACCGGCAGACACCGAGCGATGACGAGGTGCAGGCGGCCAACGACGGCCATCAAGAACGGCGCGTGGATGTGGACAGCACAAGCGATGTTATCACGAAGCCGCACCACATGCCCGGCGCTCAGTCGGAAGACACGACCGGCGATGCGGTCCGAAACGATCAGCGCCAGGACGGTGTCTCGGTCCAGATGTCCGGCACGGTCGCAGACCACAGCCACGACAATCTTGGGCTGCCCGTAAACGCCCCGGTCCCGTTTGAAGAGCGCGACGGCAAGCAGGCTTAACAAGCCGGCACGAAAGAACCTCACCCGCCAATCAGTTGGCAGGTGAGGTTCTTTGCTGTCTACATCGGCGGCGTGAGGCCGTTCTTGCCGACCAGCACCCGGTCAGCCTTCAGCGCTCCATTGGGCTGGCGGGTCGTCATCACGACCACATGAGCGCCCGGCGTAAGCTGGGCGGCCTGACCCGGCGCAAAGGTCACGACGGGAATGTTCGACGGCAAAGTGATGGCCTGCGATCCCATGCCGGAACCCGACTTGTACGACAGCGTCAATGCCGATCCGCCTGCCTGATGGCTGACGGTGCCGTTGGTCATGCGCGAGTGTGACACTGTGCCGTTGGTCATATGTGACATTGATTGTGACACTGTGCCGTTGGTCATTTTGCTGCGGCCTTTAGCGGCAGCCGGTAAATCCCACTCATAGCTTCCTTCGCCGGTTCCCCGCGCCGCTTCCGGGAACACGACCACTTCAGCGGCACGCTGGGTACCGTTCGGCTGGGTCACGGACGCGATGCCGAGGAACGCGCCCGGCTTGATCTGCGACCGGCTCGACGGCACGACGGAAACGACTTGCGGCGGCCCGGCAAGCTGAATCTTCACGGGGCCTGACGCCGAAGAAACAGTCAGAACTTTCGGCGTCAGGCTTTGAACGGTGCCGCGCACCCGCACGGCATTCGGCGGCGGCGCTGCGGCCGCCGCAGGCAGAACGGCGGCAGGGACGGCAAGAGCGGCAAAAAGGCCGGAAGCAGCCAATGTCAAAAAATGGTTCAAATTAAGTTTCCTTTGCGGCTGAATAGGATGCTTTAATGCTTGCGAACGTGCGGAGGTTCCCACTGTTTTTTCGCGGATACCGAGTAAAATAAAGGTATGGGAAAAGACAGCGGCACAATACTTGTCGTGGATGACGAGCCGGAAATTCGAAAAACAGTCGCAGCCAGCCTGCAGGCGCAGGGCTACACGGTTCACTCCGCCGCAAATGGCGAGGAAGCGCTGCGCTTGGCGGCAATCACACCGCCGGATCTGGTGATTTTGGACTTGATGATGCCGGTCCTGGACGGCATGGAAACCTGCCGCCGCCTGCGAGCCTGGACCGATGTGCCAATCCTTGTGCTGTCGGCGCGTTCAGAGGAACCGCAGAAGATCCGGGCGCTGGACCTCGGGGCCGATGATTACCTTACCAAACCGTTCGGCATAGGCGAGCTGACCGCCCGCATCCGGGCTTCTTTACGGCGTCATCGTGCGGAGCGTCCCGCCGAGTCCCCTATCTTCACCGCCGGCAGCCTGAGTGTGGATTATGCACGGCGGCTGGCCTTCAAAGACAGTCAGGAGCTGAGGCTGACGCCGCATGAGTACGAAATCCTGCGCTTTATGACCCAGAACGCCGAGCGTGTTTTGACCCATCGCCAGGTGCTTGCGGCGGTGTGGGGGCCGGAAGACGTGGAAGAAACCCAGTACCTGCGCGTCCATGTCAGCCATCTGCGCCAGAAGATTGAAGATAACCCCGCCCGCCCCCGATTCATCGTCACCGAACCCGGAGTCGGCTACCGATTTCGGATAACGGAAGCGGCGGAATAGCCCTTATTCGGCTCTTCCCGCCGCTCCGCGTCAGAAGTATCGGTCGTCAGAAGTATCGGTCGTCAGAAGTATCGGTCGTCAGAAGTATCGGTCGTCAGAAGTAATGGCTGCTAGGCCGCAGAGGAGATAACGGCTACGGTATCAACGGCGTCGGCGGCGGAAAGCGGCGCCGGGGCCGGATGCAGGGTTATCGGCGTCATCAGCCGCCGGTCAGCCGAGGAGCTGCCGACTTCAAGGGACGCCGCGCCGGGCTGCAGGACAAACTGCTTCTTGCTTTCGCTCCAGTACCAAAAGGCCTGCGCCGTGTACGGCACCTCGAAAGTGACCGTTTTCCGCTCCCCCGGATTCAGCTCCACGCGCTGGAAGCCGACCAATTGCCGGTGGGGACGCTTGACCGGCGAGGCCGGCGGCACGACGTAAAGCTGCACCACTTCCGCTCCCGCACGCTTGCCGGTATTGACGACCCGAACCGAAACGTTCACGGTCTGGCCGGGGCCAATCTCCCGAGCGTTTGATCGAAAGCGGTCCATCTGGAAGGTGGTATAGCTCAAGCCGTGGCCGAACGGGTAAAGCGGGTCGCCATCGAAGTACATGTAGGTACGGCCCTGGTGAATGTCGTAATCGTGCTTGGGCGGAAGCTGGTCAATCGAGCGGTACCAGGTGCAGGGCAGCTTGCCGCCGGGATTGATGTCGCCGAACAGCGCCTCGGCAATTGCCGTGCCCTGGGCCTGTCCCGCACAGATCGCGCCGAGAATGGCGGGCAGGTGCGCTTCTTCCCACTCGACAGAAACGGAGTTGTTGGAAGACAGCACGAGAACGATATTTGGATTGGCGGCGTAGACGGCCCGGATCAGCTCCGGCTGAGCGCCGGTCAAGCTGATGGTGTCACGGTCGACGGCTTCCCTGCTCACGCTGTCGTCAATGCCGCAGACCATGACCACGACATCCGCACCCTTCGCCGTCGCCACGGCCTCGGCGAACGCGCCGTCGTCTCTTGCGCCGGTGACGCCGCAGCCGGCACTGTATCTGAGCTGCCGCCCGCCCGTCCAGACGGCGGGCAGTGAGGCTGGGAGCAGCGTGAAGCGCTCTAAGTTCAGCAGATAATCGGCCCCGCCTCGGAAGACAAAGAAAACGTCGTGGGCGCCGGCAGTTCCAGTCAGCGGCAGCGAGAAGTCCGCCAGATGGTCCCAGCCGCCCGTGTTTGGGACAGTGAGCGTGCCGGCCAGCGGGCCATCCACCGCGTCTAGGCGCACGTCAACTTTGCCACCCACACTGTTGCTGGCGGCTTTAATACGCAGCTCGGTCTTGCCCGTGAAGTCCACGGCGTTGAAGCGTGCCCAGTTGCCATTGTTGATAAAGGCAAGCTGAGTGGTGCCGAGCGGCGACACCTGCGGGGCAATTGTGCCGTTCAGAGCGGTGTAGTCCCCGCCGGAGGTGTAATCGGTCGTCATGGCGGTCACGCCCATACGGGCTGCAATGCCCTGCAGCGGTGAGATTTGGATGGCCGGGGTGCCGCTGTAGCCGCCGAGGTAGCAGGACCTGCCCATCGGGCCGATCACGGCGACTTTCTGCATCCTGGCCGGGTCCAGCGGCAGAAAGTGGCTGTCGTTTTTCAGAAGCACCAGCGACTGGCGAGCGGCCTCCAGGGCCAGCGCTTCATGGGCCTGCCAGGGGATGCTCGCGAGTGTGATCGCCGAATACGGAACCTTTTCCGGCGGGTCGAGCGTCCCCAGCAAAACACGCACCGTCAGCACGCGAGTCACGGCCTCGCCGATCTGCTGCTCGGTGATCAGGCCCTGATCCACCGCCGCCTGCGAATACTGCTGCAGCACGCCGCCGCAGTTGATTTCGCAGCCGGCCTTGACCGCTTCGGCCGCCGCCACCGGGAAGCTGGGGGCGTAGTGGTGCGGGTCATAGATGTCCGAGATGGCGTCACAGTCCGAGTTCACAAAGCCTCGGAAGCCCCACTGCCCGCGCAGGATGCTTGTCAGCAGTGTGTGGTCGGCGGAGCAGGGAATGCCGTTGACGGCATTATAGGCGCTCATAAACGTGAAAACGTCGCCGTGAACTACGGTCGCCCGGTAAGCCCGCGTGTAGTACTCCCAGAAGGAGCGCGGGTCAACAGTCGCCGAGATGGACTCGCGGTCGCTGTCGGTGTTGTTACAGATGAAGTGCTTGGAGCAGGCGGTTGTTTTGAGGTAAGCCGGGTCATCCCCCTGCATCCCGCGCACGATCTGGACACCGAGGGTTGCCGCCAGGCAGGGGTCCTCGCCGGGCGCTTCATAGCACCGTCCCCAGCGCGGGTCGCGGTGCAGGTTCAGAGTGAGAGGCGAATACAGGCTGATACTGCCGTGGGCGCGGCACTCATCGGCGACCGCGACATAGACTTGCCGGGTCAGCTCAGGGTTCCAGGCGGCGGCAAGCGCCAGCGGCACCGGAAAGGACGTGACTTGCGGGCCGGCAACGAGGCCGTGCAGCGCCTCGGCGGCGTAGTAGTTGTAGCCGGGGATGTTCAGGTGCGGCACCTCGTTTGAGCGGTCGCCGAGCTGGCTGATTTTCTCGGTCAGGGTCATCCGGCCGACCAGGGCCTGAGCGCGGGTCCGGGCAGCGGCGTAAGCGGCGTCGGAAATGCCGACCCGCCCGCCGGCCCCTCTTGCGCGAGTCGCCGCTGCGGCCGCCCCGCCGCCCATTGCCAGCAGAGCCGCCGCTGCGGCCGCTGCCGAAAGGAATTCCCTGCGGCTGAGTTCGTTATCGGATAATGTCATTGATGTTTCCTTTGGCCCATGCAGTCGGCCACCGTATTATACCATATGTCTCGCAGGCACTCTATTGATTATACCATATGTCTTGTGGGCACTGTATTGATTATACTATATGTGCTGCAGGTACTATATTGGCTGTGCCTGCTCATTATCCTGCACGAACTTTCAAGATTTGGAGAGTTTTAAGAGCTAGGCAACTCGTCCCGCGCATCGCTGAAATCTTTACAAAATCTTTACGGCATTTTCTCGGCTTCTTTATAGTTTCTTAACGGGCTTTTCGCTACAATTAATCTATGAGCAAGCAGAACACTGTCAGCAAGCAGCGCCCTTTCGGCATTTCCAGTCCCGAAACACTGGAAAATCAAGCGCCCGGCCAGTCCGCGATTGATCTGTGGTATCAGGCTGCGGAAGCCGACTACGCGCTGTGCCGGCGCTTTGCAGACCGGTATGACGCCCGCCTGCGCCGCTCCCTGCGCTCGCAGCGGGTCGGCTGGGAGCGCGAAGGCAGGGCGGTTTATGGTATCCTGATCCCGGACCCGCTGCTGCCGTCCCCGGCGACCGGCAACGAGTGGTACTTGTACTATGTTTGGGGCGAAACGCTGTTCCGGCGCTCGGAAAAAGAACGGGCGCAGCGCAAAATGCTGGTACTGCCGGAAGCCACCGAAGACTGGGCCGAGCTTTTGCGGCAGGCGCTGCGCGAGGACGTGTTTGATGTGCGCTATGCGGTTGCCCCGCATCATGTGAATGCATTCGGCGATGTCGAGCATCAGCCCAGCGGCTACGAGTTTACGCTCACCGCGCACGGGCCGCATTCCAGTGTGCGGTCTTCGCTGGCCGTATCGGGGATCGGGCCGACCCCCGAGGCCGCCGCCCGCGAAGCAGCCCGACGCTGGCTCGACAGCGCTTAACACAACACCATGGTAAAATAGAATTATGGCGACTGACCCATCCGCGCTGCGGCGCTCCACTCCCGAAGAACTGCTGGCCCGAATCAAAAAAGAAGAGCGGGCGGCCGGCCGAGGCCGGCTGAAACTCTTTTTAGGCTTTGCGGCAGGCGTCGGCAAGACGTATGAAATGCTGTCCGAGGCCAACCGGCGCAGGCTAGGCGGTCAGGACATTGTCATCGGCTATGTAGAAACGCACAAGCGCAAGGAGACCGAAGGACAAATTGGCGCTTTAGAGCTGGTCCCGCGCAAGGAAGTGGAATACAAAGGGGCGGTCTTTGAGGAGATGGACACCGAGGCGGTCATCGCCCGGCACCCGAAATGGGTTTTAGTGGACGAGCTGGCCCACACCAACGTCCCCGGTTCTAAAAACGAAAAGCGCTATCAAGATGTCATTGAGATACTCAACGCCGGCATCAACGTCGAAAGCACGCTGAATGTCCAGCATCTGGAAAGCCTCAACGACACTGTGTATCAAATCACCGGCGTCAAAGTCCGCGAAACCGTGCCGGACTGGGTGCTGGGCGAAGCCGACGAGATCGTGACTGTGGACATCACGCCCCGCGCCCTGATCAACCGTTTGCAGCGCGGCGACGTGTACCCCGTCGAAAAAGTCCCGCAGGCGCTCCAAAACTTTTTCAGTGAAGGCAATCTGTCGGCCCTGCGCGAGATCGCCCTGCGCGAAGTGGCGTCGGAAGTAGACCGCTCGGTACAAAATTATCGGGAAGAAAACGATGTGACCAAGCCCTGGCAGACGCAGGAGCGGGTCATGGTCTGTATCTCGCCCGATAAGCCTTCCGACCGCTTGCTGCGCCGAGGCTGGCGCATCTCCCGGCGTCTTCATGCCGATATTGTCGCGGTCTATGTGCCGCTCGGCAAGCCGACCCTGGAGCAGCAAAAAGTGCTGGAAAGCGATTTTGCGCTTGCCAATCGTTTAGGCATTCGGATTGAGCGCACCGGCGGCCCCAAAGTCGCGCACTCGCTGGCCGAGTACGCACACGCGCATCAAGTCACGCAGATTGTGATCGGCCATTCCAAGCGGACGCGCCTGCAGGAGTTCGTGTCGGGATCACTGATCAATGACTTGATCTATCTGGCACGCGGCATTGACATTCTTTTAGTCGCCGAAGCCGCCCCAGAAGAATGATATTCAGCGGGAATAACGATATTCAGCGGGAAGAACGATATTCAGTTGGAAGAATGATATTTAGCTGGACCCTCGGGACGCCATGACTTCGCGCCGGATGCCGTCTACGGTCATTCCGGACGAAAACAGCACGGATGCCGCCGGCCCTGTCCCTGTCAGCAGCAGACCCAGCAGCAGATGTTCGGTGCCGACAAATGTTTTGCTGAACCGGTGCGCTTCAATCTCCGCCATCGCCAGCACCTGACGCATCCGGGGCGTGAATACCGCCGGCACTTCTTTTCGGGTTTCGCCCGAATTTCCCGCCGCGCTCGTCTGCCGGGCGAGTTCCTGCGCCAGCCTTTCGGCGCTGACTTCCGAGCGCTCCAGAATGCGTGACGCCGCGCAGTGCGGCACCTGCAGCAGTCCCAGCAGCAGATGGTCCGTATCCACGCAGCCGCAGCGCTGCCGCAGCGCTTCCTCCTGCGCCGCGCACAATGCTTCCCGCGCCCGTGAGTTCAGGCTGGAATACACTTCCTGATAAGCGGGCGGCAGGGCAGGCTGAAGTTCCCGCGCTTCATCGCGTTCCTGTCTCTGCGCCGCCCACGCCGCCCGCCGCTCGCGCTGCTGCGCCCAGTGATCTCGCCAGGCCAGCCACAGAAACGTGATGCCGGCGAGGCGCGTTACCAGGCTCAGGACCGAGTACAGGCCGCCGGGCGGCGTTTCCAGCAGGTGAAACAAATAGGCACAGGCCGAGAGGCTGAGGCCGAGCGTCACCCAATTCAGGCCATGCCGGCTGCGCGTGTCTCCGCTGCGAGACGCCGTCACCTGCGTAGCCCAGGTGCAAAGCAAGAACAGCAGACACAAGCCAAACCCAATCTTTGAGAGCAGCATACCTTGATCATATCTTGTTTGCTGTAAAGAAAATGTAAAGAAACCCGGTATGTATGTTAAGAACTTCTAGAGATTTACACCCGCAGAAATTACAGCGCCGGCTGCCTGCTTTTCTCCAGGGATACCGGCGAAGCTGGCTCGGCCCCGATCTTATCGCCGGCCTTACTCTCGCTGCCGTCGCCATCCCGGAGTGCATGGGCTACACCAAAATTGCCGGCACGCCCGTCATCACCGGCCTGTATACCCTGCTGCTGCCTGTTCTTGCTTTTGCGCTGCTCGGCTCGTCGCGGCATCTGGTTGTCGGGGCGGACTCCGCCACTGCCGCGATTTTGTTTGCGGGCCTGGTCGGCCTGGCGGCTCCCTACTCTCAGTCGTGGCTGGATTTGGCAAGCTTGGCGGCCCTGCTGACCGCCGCGTTCTTGTTTCTCGCCAGCGTTCTGCGGCTCGGATTTCTAGCGGACTTTCTTTCCCGCACGGTTTTGGTCGGCTTTCTCAGTGGCGTCGGCTTGTCTCTGCTGCTCGGCGAGCTGCCCGATATGCTTGGGCTGACGCTCACGGGCCGCAGCCTCCTGCCGCGTGAGCTGGAGCTGCTCCGCGCCCTGCCCCACACGCACCTGCTGACCCTGCTGATGGCGGCAGGCGTTCTGGCGCTCATTCTTTCGTTTGAGCGTTTTGCCCCAAAGCTGCCGGGGTCACTGATTGCCGTCGCGCTTGCGATTGCCGCGACTTGGATGTTTCGGCTGGATCAGCACGGCGTTTCGTTTGACCCGCATTCCCTGTCTGTTGTCGGCCGTGTTCAGGCGGGCCTGCCGTCGCTGCACCTGCCCGCCGTGACGGTCCCCACGCTGAAGCGCCTGCTCCCAATGTCGGCGTCTTTGTTCCTGGTCGTCCTGGCCCAGAGCGCCGCGACTACCCGCTCTTTTGCCCAGCGCTACGACGAGCCGCTTTTCCCGAACCGAGACCTCGTGGCGCTGGGGGCCGGCAACGCCCTGGCCGGGCTGTCCGGCACGTTCGTGGTCAACGGCAGCCCGACCAAAACCGCCGTAGTCGCCTCCGCCGGAGGCCGGACTCAAGTGGCCCAGCTTACAACCGCCGCCCTGACTTTGGCCGTGCTGCTGTTTGCGACTTCGCTGATTGCCCGGCTGCCGAACGCCGCTCTGGCGGCTCTCGTGTTCCTCATTGGCGTTCGTCTTGTCGACGTCAAATCTCTGCGGCAAATCTATTCCTTCCGCCGCGTCACTTTTGCCGTGGCCGTCGCAACTATGCTGGGCGTTCTGCTGCTCGGCGTCGAGCGCGGCATCTTTCTTGCCATCGCCCTGTCCGTTATTGACCATCTGCGGCAGGAGTACCATCCCAAAGACGTGGTGCTGATCCATGCCGCCGAAACCGGCCCGGCCTGGAAGGCCGTCAAAGCGGAGGCAGGGACACAGACTGCGCCCGGCCTTTTAGTCTACCGATTTGAAGCGCCGCTGTTTTTCGCCAACGCCGACTACTTTTCCGCCCGGCTCATGGCCCTGATTGACGGTGCGCCCCAGCCCGTCACCCGCCTGGTGCTGGACCTCGTGAGCATGGACGACATTGACTACACCGCCGCGTTGATGCTGCTGTCGCTCCTGCACCGCCTTCAGCAGCAGGGCATCTGCATCGCCCTCGCCCAGACCGAAGACGTGCAGACCGTGCTGGACAAATCCGGCATCACACAGCAGCTTGGAGCCGCCCATATCTACCCCACCGTCCAGGAAGCCGTCGATGCCCTGACTGCATCAATAACGTCAGATTGATCTAACATTAGGTCCTTGATTTCCTCGCTTCTTGAAAAACTTGGCTGCATTGTCAATAACCATAAGCCGCTTCATCAGCGAGCCGAGTGCGGGGAGTTCTTCTGCTCGATGAAATTCTCATGTGGTGACAATTTTGCAAAAGAAGGTCAGCAAGGGAACACTCTTTTTCCGCTTTGACGCCTGCCTGTTGGTACACTACGGGCAGAGGAGAAAATGTAATGAGTGTTCCGGCAGAACTAGAGAAACTGGCTGGCAACTGGCAGGGGACAAACCTGCTGTGGCTTACAGAACAGCCGTTAAAATCGGAAACGACGGCAGTGGTGAAAAGCGCGGCGGGCGGAACCTGCCTGTGCATTGAGTATGTCTGGAGCTACGAAGGCGAAGCGCAGGAAGGCATTCTTCTGCTGGGCAGCCAGGAAGACAGTAGCCAGGAAGACAGTAGCCAGGAAGACGGCAGGATGCAGGCGATCTGGCGCGACTCTTTTCACAGCGGCGGGACGTTTATGATCAGCGACGGAACAGCGGAAGGACCCGACGCGGTGCAGGTACTCACCCACTATGCGGCCCCACCGGGGCCGGACTGGGGCTGGCGGACGCACCTGCGGGCCGATGGCACGGACCGCTTTGAGATCGCAATGACAAACATCTCTCCTGACGGAGAGGAAGACCTCGCAGTTCGGATGGAATACTGGCGCAGAGACGCTTCCGGCGTCCAAGATTAATGGGCCATAAGCTGCTCTACCAATGGCCCTAATGCCAGAGCGGGGAAGAAGCCTAACCCGACGACGATGACGGCGGCTGCCAGCACGAGACCGGCAAACTGAAGCGTGTCGGTCGGCAGCGTCCCGGTCGTCGGCGGGCGGCGGCCTTGATGGGCAAACCGGCCCGCCAGCG
This sequence comes from uncultured Armatimonadales bacterium, assembly GCA_964241935.1. GTDB lineage: Bacteria > Armatimonadota > Armatimonadia > Armatimonadales > Capsulimonadaceae > JANXMY01. Next base: position 28,679 of record CAXSZN010000041.1, on the reverse strand, counting down.
CAAGCGCGGGGATTGCCAGGCCGAAGCGCCCCAGCATCATGGCAAGCGCCGTGGTGACATTGTAGAACGGGCTGTCGGCGCTCAAGCCGCCGAAGCTTTGGCCGTTGTTGGCAAAGCAGCTTGTGTAGGCGTACAAGATTTCGGAGAGGCCATGCGGCCCGGTGTTGGTGGTCAGCCCCGCCAGGCCCGCGTGTGTCATCAGCGCCAGCGCGGCGGGCAGCAGGATCGCAACGGGCGACGCCAGCGTGTAGAGCATGATCAGCTTCAGCTCCGGCGGCCCAAGCTGCTTGCCGAGATACTCCGGTGTCCGCCCGACCATCAGGCCCGCGATGAACAGCCCGACTAAAGCCACCAGAATAATGCTGTAAATACCGGTGCCGAGGCCGCCGAACACGATCTCACCCAGCATCATATTCACCAGCGGGACCATGCCGCCGAGTGGCGTATACGAGTCCGGCATGGAGTTTGTCGAGCCGGTCGCGCCGTTTGAGGTCGTGATTGTGGTCAAGACCGACGCCCCCACCCCAAACCGCGTTTCTTTGCCTTCCATGTTGCCGCCAGGCGCAATACCGAGCGCGGCAAACTGCGGGTTGCCCGCCTGCTCAAACTGCCCGCAGCAGCCGAGGCTGGCGGTGAACAGCACGACCATCACCCAGAACAATGTCCAGCCTTGACGCGGGCGATTCACCATTTTCCCAAAAGTGTGGGTCAGTCCGGCAGGCAGGGCGGCAATCGCCAGCATCTCAATGAAGTTCGTCAGCGGTGTCGGGTTCTCGAACGGATGCGCCCCATTAACGCCGAAGAAGCCGCCGCCGTTGGTGCCTAAGTTCTTAATCAGCTCCAGCGCCGCCACCGGTCCCTGCGTTATTGTCTGCGCTCCGCCTTCTAAGCCCGTCACAGGCATATCATGCAGGAAGTTCATCGGGACGCCCTGCCAAACCAAGAGGAGGCTGCCGATCAGTGAAAACGGCAGCAGCACCCAGAGCGTTGCGCGGGTGACATCCACCCAAAAGCTGCCCAAGCTGTCTGTGCGCTGCCGGGCCAGCCCGCGAATAAACGCGACGCCGAGCGCCAGACCCATCGCGCCCGCCAGAAAGTTCTGCCCTGCCAGCCCCACAATCTGCGTAAACGAACTCATCGTGTTCTCGCCGCTGTACGCCTGCCATGTTGAGGTTGTCACAAAGCTGATCGCTGTGTTCATCGCCAAGTCCGGCGTCATCGGCGTGGTCAGCACGGTTTTGTCGTACCAGGGCAAGAACGCCTGCAAGCGCAGGATCAGGTACAAGACAACGGTTCCAGCCAGCGAGAACCACACAAAAGCGAGACTGTACTGTTTCCAGTTCATTTCCTCAGCGGCATCCACCCCACCCAGCGTGTAGAGCAAGCGCTCGACAGGCCGCAGCAGCGGGTCCAAGACTGTTTTGCCGCCGTCAAAGACGCGGGCCATGTAGCCGCCCAGCGGCTTGACCAGCGCGAAAATCACAAGGAGAAAAACGGCGTATTGGATCAGGTTTGGCAGGCTCATACGGCAATCATGGCCGATTTGCTGTAAAGAACTTGTAAAGGAAGATGCTTCTGCTGTTAAGATTTGGTAAAGATTTGGTAAAGATTTGGTAAAGATTTGCAGCGATGGGCAGGAAAAGCGAAGGCAACGAAAAGAGCCACGGGTTCTCACCCGTGGCTGGAAAATGCACAGTGTCGCAGCGACACAAGAAGTTAAAAACAGCTTGCTTCCGTCTTCCGTCGCCTCGACTGCAATGGCAGACCTGGAAGGCGGTGGGCACTTCCAAGCCTCGGGTTTCCAACCCGCGGTCCCTAGCTCCGCTGCCCACGACCGCAAAAAGACCGCATCAGTCTCGTTTATCTGGTGCGGTCTTTTCGGTCAAAGCCTGCTGAACGCAAGGCTACTTTTTGTCTTTTTTCTTGTCTTTCTTTTTATCTTTTTTCTTGCCTGCCATTGGTTTTGCTCCTTTCTGTCAGCGTTGTGAGTTCTGTTCTTTCTTACTTCTTTGTTTCTTACTTCTTTGTTTCTTACTTCTTTGTTTCTTACTTTTTTGCCGGTGCGGGCGGCATCGGCGCGTTCTTGTCCAGCGCCAAATTGAGCATCAGGACATTCACCGCCGGTTCGCCTAAGAAGCTAAGCCCACGGCCTGATGTGTTTTCTTTGATCAAGCTATTCACCGTATCTTCACTGACGCCTCGCGCCTTGGCGACACGGGGAGCCTGCAAGGCGGCGTTCTCGGGGCTGATTTGCGGGTCCAAGCCGGATGCCGAACGGGTGACGGCGTCTACCGGAACCTGCGCGTCGGCAGGCAGGTTGTTTGTCTTGCGGTACTCTGCGGCCAGGTCTTTGACGCCGTCGAAGTCGGACGGGTCGGGCTTGCCGGGAGCCAGGTCTTTCTTGTGGACGCCGTTGATCAGCTTGTCCGAAGTCGGTCCTAAGTTCGTACCGCCGCTTGCGGTCGGGTCGTAGCCGGAGCCGGCGGCTGACGGGCGGGGCTGAAAGTATTCAGCTTTTGTAAAGCTCTGCGCCAGCAGCGCGGAGCCGATTACCTGTCCCTGCGCGTTGGTCACGAGGCTGCCGTTCGCCTGGTGCTTAAACGCCGCCTGGGAGATTGCCCAGACAACTAGGGGATATACGCCGCTGACGATCAGCAGCAGGACTATCGTTACTCGTATTGAAATCAGCAGTTGTTTTGCCATTGTTAATTTTCCTAACAGAAACGGATGAAGAAGGGCGAACACAAGGCTCGCACCCTACATCTCGTTCTTAATTCTGTTCTTGGCCCCGTAGGGGCGAACCTTGTGTTCGCCCTTCTGGGTGTTCGCCCTTCTGGGTCTTTAGATGCCGTCTTTTCCTAATGCCCCGGCGCACAGTGCAGCAGGACGACGATCTGGTCCAAAAGCCAGATAAACGGGAACGGAAGCACGATGCCGCCGAGGCCCCAGACAGCCAGATTACGCCGCAGAAGCGCCGCCGCACCCATCGGGCGGTACGGGACGCCGCGCAAAGCCACCGGAATCAGCGCAATGATAATCAAAGCATTGAAGATGACCGCCGCCAGGGTCGCCGAATACGGCGAATGCAGCTTCATAATGTTCAAGGCCCAGAGCGGCCCGTGTCCGGTGGTTCCTGCGACCACATAAAGCGTCGAGAACATGGCCGGGATGATCGCGAAATACTTGGCGACATCGTTTGCAATCGAGAACGTCGTGAGCGCTCCGCGCGTCATCAACAACTGCTTGCCGATCTCGACAATCTCAATCAGCTTGGTGGGGTTCGAGTCCAAGTCCACCATGTTGCCCGCTTCTTTGGCGGCCTGCGTGCCGGAGTTCATCGCGACGCCGACGTCGGCCTGCGCCAGCGCGGGGGCGTCGTTGGTGCCGTCGCCGGTCATGGCAACTAACCGCCCTTCAGCCTGCTCTTTTTTGATGAGCGCCATTTTGTCTTCGGGCTTTGCCTGGGCTAAGAAGTCGTCCACACCGGCTTCTTGTGCAATCGCAGCGGCGGTCAGCGGGTTGTCGCCCGTGATCATGACCGTTTTAATGCCCATCGCCCGCAGGTGGTCGAAGCGCTCGCGCATTCCGCCCTTGACGATGTCTTTCAGGTAGATAATCCCCAGCGGCTTGCCGTTGAAGACAACCGCCAGCGGTGTGCCGCCTTTGTTTGAGATCTCGTCGGCGATGGCCTGAAGCTCGGAAGGGACGCTGCCGCCTTCGCCTTTGACGTAATCAATGACTGCCTGAACTGCGCCCTTGCGGACGCGCGTCCCGTTCATGTTGACCCCGGACATGCGGGTCTGGGCCGTAAACGGGATAAACTCGGCGTCTTTCTCGGACATCTCCCGCCCGCGCAGGCCATACTTTTCTTTCGCCAGCACGACAATTGAGCGGCCTTCCGGCGTCTCATCGGCCAGCGATGACAACTGTGCGGCATCGGCAAGCTCCTGAATATCAACGCCGGGCAGGGGCAGGAACTCCGCCGCCTGACGGTTGCCGAGCGTGATCGTGCCTGTTTTGTCTAAAAGCAGCACGTCCACATCGCCTGCCGCTTCGACCGCTTTGCCGGACATCGCCAGCACGTTATACTGCATGACCCGGTCCATGCCCGCAATGCCGATGGCGGACAGCAGGCCGCCGATGGTGGTCGGGATCAAACAAACCAGCAGCGCAATAAGGATCGTAATGCTCGGTGCGACCCCCATCATCCCCGCCGCCTGCGCCTGCCCGACATTATACTGGGCAAACGGCAGCAAGGTCACAGTCGCCAGCAGAAAGATGATGGTCAAGCCTGCAATCAGAATATTCAGCGCAATCTCGTTCGGCGTCTTCTGCCGGGATGCGCCTTCCACTAAGCTGATCATGCGGTCAATAAATGTCTCGCCGGGGTTCGCCGTGATTTCCACTTTGATGCCGTCCGAGATGACCTTCGTGCCGCCCGTGACTGCTGATCTGTCGCCACCGGCTTCCCGGATGACCGGGGCGCTTTCACCGGTAATCGCCGATTCGTCAACGCTTGCGATGCCTTCAATAATCGTGCCGTCGCTCGGGATCACGTCACCGACTTCGCAGACAACGATATCGCCTTTACGTAAATCAGGCGCGGCGGCCATCTCAATCTGGCCGTTCTTGCCGAGCCGCTTGGCTTTCGTGGTGGTACGGGTCTTGCGAAGCTCGTCCGCCTGCGCCTTGCCCCGGCCTTCCGCAATCGCTTCCGCGAAGTTTGCGAACAGCACCGTGAACCAGAGCCAGAGGGCGATCTGGCCGGTAAACGCTTTTTCCCAGCCGCCCATGTGGACACCGGTCGCAGCGGGCAGGAAAGACCCGAGGAAAAGCAGAGTCGTGATGACGCTGCCGACCCAGACCACGAACATGACCGGGTTCTTCGCCATCAGCCTCGGGTTGAGCTTGACGAAGGCATCCCCGATGGCCCGCTTCACGATCGGTGGGTCAAAAAGCGGCCTAGCCCGTTTTCCGGGCGGCGGCACCGAAGGCGCGGTTCCGGCTGGTCCGGTGCCGTTTGCTGTCTGCACTTGTAGATTCTGCTGTGTTGTTGCCATAATTTTTATTCCCGCTGGGGCGCAGCAAGCTGCGCCCCGGCATAAACTAGAATGTCTTCCCCGAGTGCATCAGGAAGTGCTCCACGACCGGCCCCAGCGAGACGCCGGGGAAGTAGGTCAGCGCACCGACGATGACGACCACGCCGACTAAAAGGCCCGCAAACAGCGGCGTGTCGGTCGGGAAGGTTCCGGCGCTTGCCGCCACGCGCTTCTTCTTGACCATGCTGCCGGCAATCGCCAGCAAAGGCACGATCATTAAAAAGCGCCCGATCAGCATGGAAATCCCCTGCGTCAAGTTCCAGTACGGCGTGTTGACCGAGATGCCGGCAAACGCACTGCCGTTGTTGCCCGTCGTCGAGTCATACGCATAAAGGATTTCAGAGAAGCCGTGCGGCCCGCTGTTGTTGGTGTTCGCCGACGCCAAAGCGTTGATGCTCGGCGGCGAGCTTTGCACCGTGTTCCAATAAGTAGACGGATGCGGCACATGCGCGACACTGGAAACCGCCGTGAACAATAAAACGTCTGCGGCCAGCACAAGCGCGGCCAGCATCGCCATCTTGATCTCGAATGCTTCCACTTTCTTGCCGAGATACTCCGGTGTGCGCCCGACCATCAGGCCCGCGATGAAGACCGCGAGAATGGCGTACATCAGCATTCCGTACAGCCCCGCGCCGACCCCGCCGAAGATGACCTCTCCGGTCATGATGTTCGCCATCGGGACCAAGCCGCCAAGCGGCGTATACGAGTCGTGCATGGAGTTGACCGCGCCGCAGGACGCATCCGTTGTGACTGTTGCAAACAGCGCCGAGCGGGCAATGCCGAAGCGGACTTCCTTGCCCTCCATATTGCCGCCGGAGTCACCCAGCACCGACGCCCGCGTTTCGACGCCCTGCGCCGCAATCAGCGGATTGCCCTGCGCTTCCTGAACATAGGCCACGGAAACGCCGACCAAGAACAAGAAGCCCATCGCGCCCCAAAGCGCCCAGCCCTGCTTGACGTTGCCGACATACAGGCCAAACGTGTAGACAATGCCCGCGCCGATCAAGAAGATGCTCAGAACTTGGATGAAGTCCGTGAGCGCCGTCGGGTTCTCAAACGGATGCGCGGAGTTCGCGTTGAACGGTCCGCCGCCGTTGGTGCCCAGCATCTTGATCGCTTCCTGCGACGCATACGGGCCGCCGGGAATGATCTGTGAGCCGCCTTCAATTCCGGTGACGGTGCGGTACGCATGGAAGTTCTGGATGACGCCCTGCTGGCATAGAACTAATGCATAAACAATGCACAGCGGCAGCAGCACATAAACGGTCGCGCGGGTCAGGTCCACCCAGAAATTGCCGATGGACGCCGCCGAGCGGCGTCCGAGGCCGCGCACCAGCGCGATGGCGATGGCGATGCCGGTGGCTGCCGAAAAGAAGTTATGCGACGCCAGCGCCACCATCTGCGAGAAGTACGACATCGTGTTCTCACCCGAATACGCCTGCCAGTTCGTGTTGGTCGTGAACGACGCCGCAGTGCTGAACGCCAGGTCCGGCGTCATCGTCGTGGCATACGACGGCGCGTTCTTAGCATCCCCGAAGTGCATCGGGTTCAGCGGCAGGAACGCCTGCCAGCGCAGAAACGCATATGTCACGGCAAGCGTCACCACGCTGAACAGCAGCATCGCCAGCGTGTAGGTCGTCCACGGCATTTCCTCGTCTTCGCGCACCCCGCCGATTTTGTAAACAAGCGCTTCCAGCGGGCGGAACACCGGAGAAATCCAGGTCCGCTTGCCCTCAAAGACATTGTACATGAATGTCCCAAAAGGCTTGGTCAGCGCCAAAATCAGCACGAAGAAGAGGATGATCTGGAACCATCCAATAAAAGTCATAACAAAATCTCCCTAACCCAGGGTTGAAATCCTGGGCTGAAGGGCGCTTCGCGCCGGCTGTCCTGCGGACAGAGGAGGGGAAATAGGACCCCTTTTGTCCGCAGGACAGCCAGCCGAAGGGCTACTCAGCCCAGGGTTTCAACCCTGGGTCCGTCATAAGGTCCCTAAAACTGTTCGGGCCGCAGCAGCGCAAACATCAGATACACTGTCAAACCCAGCGCGGAAATCCCCGCAAGCCATAATTCCATCCTATTCTCCTTCAATCGCGACGCTTACAGCCGGTCGCACCCGTAGGTGTAGCCGATGGCGGTCACGAAAAATACAAGCACCGTGCCGAGAAACAAAAAGTCCTGCATGACTGCCTCCTACGCCTCGTTTTCAGACAGTCTTATCCTATCCGATTTCGTATAAAGAAGGTGTTAAGAAGCGAACGAGCGATATAAAGATTTTGTAAAGATTTCGCAAAGAATTGCAGAACACAGTCGCCGCGACCGGGTACTATGGGCAGAGCATCGGAAAGCAGAGCATCGGAAAGCAGAGACTCAGAAAGCAGCCTTGAAATATACGCCCGGATTAGCGTTCATCTTTGTGACTCTTCTCCTTGACGTGCTGGGGGTCGGCCTGCTGATTCCGATCCTGCCGAAGTTTGTGGCGGAACTCTCCGGGCGTGGTCTCAGCGCCGGGGCACGGGATTTCGGACTGCTGCTCGGGCTGTATGGTCTGATGCAGTTCGCGTTCGCCCCGCTGCTTGGGGCGCTTTCGGACCGCTTCGGGCGGCGGCCCGTGCTGCTTCTCGCCCTCGGCTTTACCGGCCTGGAGTATGTGATCCAGGCGCTTGCGCCGACTTTGGCTTGGCTGTACATCGGACGCATTCTGGCGGGCATCACCGGCGCGAGCTTTACGACGGCTTCGGCTTATATCGCCGATGTCAGCCCGCCGGAGAAGCGGGCGCAGAACTTCGGCCTGATCGGGGCGGCGTTTGGGATCGGCTTTATCGCCGGTCCGGCATTAGGGGGATTTTTGGGGGTGTTCGGCCCGCGTGTGCCGTTTTGGGCGGCGGCGGGCCTGTCGGGAGCCAATCTCTTGTACGGCCTCTGGGTGCTGCCGGAGTCGCTGGCACCTGAAAACCGGCGTCCGTTCGTCTGGCGTGAGGCTAACCCCTTCGGTATCCTCTCAGTCCTGGGCAGGTTTCCAGTCGTTCGCGGCATGGCCTGGTCACTGCTGGCGTCGAATCTCGCCGCTCAAAGCCTGCAAAGCACCTGGGTCCTGTTTATGACCTCCCGGTTCGGCTGGGGGACGCGCGAAAATGGCCTGTCGCTTGCCGTATTCGGAGCTGTGGCGCTGGTATTTCAAGTGGGTCTTGCCGGCGTTTTACTGCCGAAGCTCGGCGAGCGGCGAACCGTGCTGATCGGCCTTCTGATCGCAGCAGTGCAGTACCTCGGCTACGGTATTGCAAGCCAGCCCTGGATGATCTACGCCATTATCTTTGCCGGCGGCCTCAGCTACTTGTCGGGTCAGGCTACGTCGGGCCTTCTGTCGCGGGAGGTCAGTGATGACGCCCAGGGGGCCTTGCAGGGAGCGCTGACTTCGCTTGCCAGCCTGACCGGGATTGCCGGCCCGGTCGCGGCGACTGCGCTCTTTTCTTACTTCACCCGGCCTCACGCCGGTGTGAAAATTCCCGGCATCTCATTCTTTGCCGCTTCGGCGCTCGACATCATCGCCGTCGTCATTGCCGTGCGTGTCATGCCCCAGTCAAACAAAAACAGACCCGCCGGCTAGATGCCGGCGGGACCGATTTCGGCAAGCAATTTCGCTTTTGGCTACTTCAGAAAGTCTAAGAGCGCCGGGCTGACAACGTCAGGATGGGTTGTCAGGATGCCGTGCGGGCCGCCTTCGACCACCACCAGCTTGCTGCCTTTAATGGTCTCATGGGTGCGCTGCCCGGCGGCGGGCAGCGGGACAATCCGGTCCGCATCGCCATGGATGACCAGTGTCGGACAGGAAATTTTCGCCAGGTCGGCCCGGAAGTCCGTACCCCAAGTGCCGACGCAGGCGACGCTTGCGATTGCAGACGACTGGATCGCCACATTCCAGCTTGCCTGGATCTGCTGGTCGCTAATCCGCGTCCCTTTCAGCACGTCCGCGTTGTAGAAGTTTTCGAAGAAGCCTGAGAAGAACGCCGGGCGGTCTTTGATCGCGGCGGCTTTGATGCCGTCAAACACGCTGCCGTCCACCCCGTCCGGGTTGTCGTCCGCTTTCAGCAGGTACGGCGGGACCGACGAGATAAACACAGCGGCGCGAACCCGGTCCGCTCGGTACTTGCCGAGATACCGGGCGACTTCGCCGCCGCCCATCGAGAACCCGACCAGCGCAAAGTCCCGCAGCTCCAGGTGATTGACCAGCAGGTCCAGGTCCGCCGCAAACGTGTCATAATCGTAGCCGACTGCCGGCTGGCTTGACTTGCCGAACCCACGCCGGTCATAAGTGATCACCCGGTGCCCGGCGTCCAGCAGCGCCGCCGTCTGCGCCTCCCAGGACGCCCCGCTCAGCGGATAGCCATGAATGAGTATCACCGGCTTGCCCGTGCCATGATCTTCGTAATACAAGTCAATCGAAGTCGTATTTTCTTTGCCGACAGAAATAAAGCTCATTATAATCTCCTCGCTTCTCTGCTGCCTTCACTTACCCCTTAGCTTCGCAGCCGCAAACAATCGGACGCTCCTCAAGAGCTTCCGCGCGACCTGAAGAGGCGTGTCCTGATCCGTTCAAGCCCGCAAGCCTATTGATTCTTATAAAACTTGCACGCAGTATTTTTCGTCGCGGACAATGCCGTCAAAAGGCCCATCAATGAGAAACGGCACAGGGAGAGAAGCCGCCGCGCCGCTTGACAGCAGGCGAGTGATCTGCACCGTGTAGTGCCCAGCTTGGATCAAGTCCGCCAGCCGGGGCAGAACAAAAAGGGGACGGTCAGGCCTGCCATATTGAGCGGTTCAACAACATGATTGAGCGGTTCAACAGCATTCTGCGGCAGGGGTCAAGCCGCTTTATCCGCAAAAGCGCGGGTGGACGACTCATGAAAAACATCGCGTGCGGACATGGCTTCGATCCCTATCCTTTCAGCTTTGCACCCTAAACCTGCGCTCCCTGCGCGTTCAATCGCCGCCGCAGCTCATCGGTATCAATTTGGCGCGGCGTCACGCCCTCTTCCAGTGCTAGGGCGGCGGCAAGGCCGGCGGCTTCTCCCAAAGCCCGGCAGTTCTGCTGGATTCGCACGGCGGCCTGGGCAGCAAAGGTCGCGGACAGGCAGCGGCCCGCGACGAGTAGGTTCTCGATGCCGACCGGCAGCAGGCAGCGGTACGGAATTTCGTGGTAATGGCCCGGCGGCAGATGCTTCATCACCAGCCCGCCTTTGGCTTTGGTGCTGTGAATGTCAATCGGGTACGAGTTTCGCGCGACGGCGTCCGGGAACCGTGCTTCGGTCAAATAATCTTCCTCGGTCAGCGTGTAGTCACCGGCAATGCGCCGGGACTCTCTGATGCCGACCATCGGCGCGATGGTGCCGATGTAACTATTCTCAAAGCCGCGCACATACGTCTTAAAGAACCGGGCGATGCGGCGTATCTTTTGACGCCCTATCGTCTGCGCCTTCGACAAGTCCCACGGGTCGGTCGCCGACAGACCAGCCAGGCGCGGACAGTTGAATGCCAGCTCGCCGGGCCGGCCCAGCACCGAAAAGAACTGCAAGTAGCCGAGATCGTCTTCGGCTAAGATGCCCCCGTCAATGGCTTCGCAGATCAGCGGCCCCAGCGGCGTGTTTTTGGCTTCACCGGTACCGATCTCAAACAGCGGCGGGCGGGCGTAACAGTTCATCCCAAGCTCGTCGGCGAGAAACACCGCCGCCCGCTCTTGATCCACGCCCGCCAGCGCAAATCTTAGTGACATCGGCTGGTTGCGCCCGTCTTCCGGGTCGCCGGAGACGCACGGGACGCCCGCCCGGAACGCCACATCGGCGTCGCCGGTGCAGTCAATTGTGATATTGGCGTTGATGCGCTGCCGCCCGGCTTTGTTTTCAATCACAATCCCCGTCAGCCGTCCCTCTTGAACAATTGCATCACTGATGACCGTATGATACAGCACCCGCGCCCCGGCTTCGGCCAGCAAGTCATCCAGCACCAGCGCGAGCGTCACCGGGTTGAACCACAGCAGGTCGCCCGACTGCTCCGTCGGCGGCGGATCGTACTGCGCCGCTCTCTGAAGAATAGCATCGTTGATGCCGTGAGTCAGCGATTCAGTGAGTATCTTGTTCGGCATCATCGGCGTCACCCACCCCGCCGACTGCGTCCCGCCAAGCTGCCCCAAAGACTCCACCACCAGCACATCCGCCCCCGCCGACGCCGCCGCAATCGCCGCGACAACGCCCGCCGTGCCGCCCCCGCAGACGAGAATGCCGCAGGTGGCAGCGAGGGGTAAGTTTTCGTAGTGGTTTGTCATGGTTTTAGCTCTTAGAGGGTACGAGGGCGTAAACGCCCTCGCTGAGAAGCGCGGACGCTAAGGTCCCGAGGGTAAGGGACAGGAACGTATTTGTTCGGACTTTCCTGTCGCGCCCTCCGGGTCTGCCAGTGCAGCCCTTCGGGTAGCCAGTGCTGACAGGCGGCTTGGCGCTACGCTCCCACCCCAATAAAGCCTGAGCGGCGCCGTTCACGGCATCGTGCTTCCCTATTTCTACCACAACCTTGTATCTTTACCTCAACGCCGCCGGGTCTTGTCTATAAAAATCTTTCAGCACAGCATACAATTCAGGATGGACTTCCAAAAGCGCTTGCGCGTTCTCAAAAAACGTTTCTGTGGCGACGGCGAAGAACTCGGCGGCGTTGGTTGCGCCGTAAGGGTTCAGGAGGCCGCGCTCGCCGGCCTGCGTTTGGGCCACGAGCTGCTGATACTCGGCGCTCATGACCCGCGACCACTGCTCAATCTGCGCGTTGGTTTCTAAATAGGGCGCACCGTCCGCCGCGCCGTCGCGCATGTCCAGCTTGTGCGCGAACTCGTGCAAAACGACGTTGCCGCCGCTGCCTGTGATGCTTGCCTGCACGTCCGTCCAAGACACGATGACCGGGCCATGCAAAGCCGCCTGGCCCGAAGCCGTGATAATCTCCTCGCCGAAGACGCCGCGCGTCTCGCTCCGCACGGTCTTGATGCGGAAGCTGTCGGGGTAGACAATAATTGTCTCGACGTTCGGGTAGTAATCGCCCTCAAAGCCCAGCACGAGCAGCGAGGCCATACCGGCGATTGTGACCTTGATTTCGTCGGTCAGCGTCAGGCCCTGCACCCCTTCCCACTCTTTTTCGGCGGCAATGATGCGTGTGCCGTCTTCTAGTTTCCGCTGCGCGTCCGGCGGCAGGCGGCGGTACAGCGCGACGTTCGCCCGCAGAATGCGCTGCCAGGTGCCGGGGAACGGCGCGGCCAGAAGCTCCTGCCGCTGGTGGGACTTAGACCACGGGAAGTTCATTGCCGTTATGATACCAGAACCGTGCTACAATGGGAACAGAAGGAACCTCTGATGAACATTCTTTGCCTGCGGATCGGCTTGATGCTGACGTTTGGAGCGCTGCCATCTTTTACGGCTGCCGACCCGCCAGTCAGTCCGCCGGAGTCTTCAGTGACGGTGCCGATCCTGACGTCAAAGTCGCTGAACGGTCACGACTATATTGTTGTGTCGACACAGGTAAACAGTGCCGGGCCGTTCTTGTTCCTGCTGGACTCCGGCGCGGAACGAAATGTCGCCGATAGTTCTCTTCTCCCGGCGGCGAGCCTGAAAATCCACGGGGGCACCCATATCCATGGCATCGGCCCCGAAACTGAAGGCAGTTTGCAGACGGAGGAAACGACACTTCAACTTGGCAGAGCGACTGTTCCCCGGCAGAAGTTTTTGACTTTCGACTTGAGTGTCTTCAGTAAGTTAGGCGGCGTTAAGCTCTCAGGCGTGCTTGGTGAGAACATCTTCAAGAACTTCGTGGTTCGGATTGACTACGCTCGATCGCTTTTGACCCTGACGCCGCCGGACCAGTTTCACGATTCTGGGACAGGAATGAGGGTTGTCATGCCGCTCAGCTTTGACAAAGCGCACCGCCCACAAATAGATGCCCAAGTCGAGGGAATAGCGGGAAAGTTTATAATTGATACCGGGTCGGATGCAGCGGTTATCTTGAACTCGCCTTTTGTGGAACAGAACGGCCTTCGGGCTAAGTATGCTTCTCAAGGCCAAACCATCACAACCGTTGGGGTCGGAGGCGAAACAAAAGTTCAGGTTGTGCCGTCGCTGCGTGTCCAAATCGGCGGTATCGCAATGACCGGTGTTCCTGTCGGCTTGTCGCAGGCCCAAAGCGGCGCGGAAACCGACAAAGACGAAGCCGGTGCATTCGGCGGTGCTTTACTGAGTCATTTTATTCTCACATTCGACTACAGCCGCAAACAGCTTATTTTCGAGCCGTCCACGGCCTCAGCTCAGACCGATGCCTCAAAACGCTGAAATTACGTTATTTATGGTATGCTAAGGTATGACTGAGCGAGTAAAGCGATTTTGGATACGCGAACCGTTTTGCGGCTTTTCGCATGGCATCGGCGCGGCCCTGTCGGTCGCGGCGCTTGTCGTGCTGCTGATACTCGCGCACGGCAAAGTATGGCAGACGGTCTCCTTCGCCGTGTTCGGCGTGAGCCTGATTGTCCTGTACACGGCCAGCGCCCTGTACCATTCGCTGTGGGTCAAGCCGAAGCAGATATTGAAGCTGATGCGCTTTGACCATGTCGCGATCTTTTTGCTGATTGCCGGCACGTATGCGCCGGTCTGCCTGGTTTCCCTGCGCGGGCCATGGGGATGGAGCTTGTTTGGGGTGGAGTACGGCCTGGCCGTGATTGGGATTGTGTGCAGCTTGGTGTGGAAGAATTTCCCGGACTGGGCCAGAATTGGCATCTATTTGATTATGGGCTGGCTGATTTTGATTGCCATGACCCCGGTGCGCCATGTCCTGTCCCCGGCGGCGATCGCCTGGCTGTTCGCGGGCGGCGTGGCCTACAACATCGGCACGGTCGTTTTTGCGACCGACCGCCCGCACCTCTGGCCCGGCAAGTTCAGCGCCCACGACCTCTGGCATATCTTCGTGCTGGCCGGCAGCGCCTGCCATTTCGTCCTCATGGCCGTCTTCATCGCCCCCATGATGTAGGCAAAAGACGCTCTTTGCGATTGTAGCAAAACAGCCCCCTGCTCCCTATAACGGAGCAGGGGGCTGTTTTATGCGTTCTCGGCTTTGAGGTCCAAGTACGCCAGCTCCTGCGGCGTGAGCGTCATCTCAATTGCGGCGGCGTTGGCGGCAAACTGCTCGCGGGTCAGGCTGGACACGAGTGGGAACAGGTTCATCGGCTGGGACGCCGTGAACGCCAGGGCAATCTGGGCAACCGTCAAGCCCTTCGCTTCGGCAAGCTCGCGGGCGCGGTCTAGGCGCTGGAAGTTGAGGTCGCCGCAGTAGCACCGAATGCAAATCTCAGCGAAGTAGTTGTCTTTGGCGAACGTGTCCAAATTGTCTCGGTGGTAAAGGCCGGAAAAGAAGCCGCCGGCCATGCTGGACCACGGCATGACGGCGATCCCCGTTTCTGCATAGTAGTCCCGCGCCGCCTGCCCCTGCGGCCCGCTGATGGAGAGGCAATCGGCCCAGGGCGCATCGTACATCTCGGCCAGGCTGTAGTTCGGGCTGGTGACGGCAAACGGCGTCAGATTGTTGGCGGCGGCGTAGTCGTTGGCTTCTTTGATCCGCTCCCACGTCCAGTTGGAGCCGCCGAACGCGCCGATGCGCCCGGCGTTTTTGTGTGCGTTCAAGGCTTCCACAATCGGCCCGACGGGAACCGACGGGTCGTCGCGGTGGAGGACGTACAGATCAAAGTAGTCGGAGTTCTGGCGGTGCAGGGACTCGGTCAGGTCAGCTTCGATGTCTTCCGGCGTCACCCGATTTCTGCCGCCGTAAGGGTGTGCGCCTTTGGCAAGAATGACGATCTTGTCGCGGACGCCGCGCTCCCGAATCCAGTTTCCCAGCGTTGTTTCGTTGCCTTCGCCATAGACATGGGCCGTGTCAAACGTGTTGATGCCATACTCCATCGCCATGTCGAGCAGCCCAAACGCCTGCTCCGGCTTGCTGGCATCAAAGACGGTGTTTGCCGTTCCCTGCACGAGACGCGAGACCGGCTTGTCAATGCCGGGAATGTTACCGTAGCGCATAGTTGGTTTCCTTTGAGTCAAATAGGCGAGTTTGTACGAGTAGTTGAAAACTACTCGCTAGGCGAGGCACCCTTCGGGTGAAAGAAACGTCCAGTAGGCGCGTTTTCCGTCCGTAGGACGCTTAACCTAGCGAGTAGTTTTCAACTACTCGTAGGATTGACTACCGCGAACTCACAGTCTTTCGGCTGGGCGCCTGCGGCGACCCGGCCTGAACCCGGTCCAGGCTGCGGACGAAGCGGCTGATTTTGTGCAGCGCTTCTTCAATCTTCGCCAGGCTGGTCGCATACGAGCAGCGGATATGGCCCTCGCCGCCGAGGCCGAACGCCGTGCCGGGAACCACCGCGACATGCTCCTCAAACAGCAGGCGCTCGGCAAACTCTTCCGAGGTTAGGCCAGTGCGCCGGATGCTCGGGAACGCATAAAACGCGCCCTGGGGCAGATGGCATTCTAAACCGGCCTGGTTCAGGCCGTCCACAATCAGGCGCCGGCGCTGGTTGTACTGGCCGACCATATCCCGCACCGCCGGCTCACCGTTTTTCAAGGCTTCCATCGCGGCTTTCTGGCCGGTGGTTGGAGCGCACATGATTGTGTAGGTGTGGATCTTCAAAAGCGCCGCCAGGATGGGCGCGGGGGCGCAAACATACCCGAGGCGCCAGCCGGTCATGGCATACGCTTTGGAGAAGCCGTTCAGCAGAATGGTCCGCTCCCATGCGCCCGGCAGCGACGCGACGCTGGTATGGATGCCGTCATAGGTGAGCCGGTCATAAATCTCGTCGCTGATCAGATACAAGTTGTGCCGGACGGCAAAGTCAACAATCGGCTGGAGCTGCTCGCGCGGCATGATCGCGCCGGTGGGGTTCGACGGATACCCCAGCACAATCGCCCGCGTGCGCGGGGTGAGCGCGGCTTCAAGCTGCTCGACAGTGACCCGGAACTCGTTCTCCATCGTGGTCAGGATGCCGACCGGAACGCCGCCGGCGAGGCTGACGCAGGGCTTGTAGGAAACGTAGCACGGCTCGGGGACCAGCACCTCGTCGCCGGGGTCCAGGATCGCCCGCATGGCAAGGTCCATGCCTTCGGAGACGCCGACCGTGACCAAAACTTCGCTTTTCGGATCATAGCGCAAACCGTACAGCATGTTTAACTGTTTTGCAATTAACTCACGCAGCTCCAAGATGCCGAGATTGCTGGTGTACGTCGTCTGCCCCCGCTCCAGCGAGTAGATGGCCGCTTCCCGGATGGCCCAGGGCGTCAGAAAGTCCGGCTCGCCGATAGACAGCGAGATCACGTCTTCCATCTGCGCGGCGATGTCAAAAAACCGCCGGATGCCCGACTGCGGCAGCTCGCGCACCAGGCGCGACAAGGGCAATTCTGCGGAAGTATAGTTTGATGTGGCTTCGTTGCTCATAATGGTCGTTTGTACCCGGCACTTCCAGTGCCGGGTCTTCATCCTACGGCGAAACGACGAGCCGCTGGTCGCCTTCGACTTCGACAAATAAATCCTGGTCTTCTTTGTAGCGGCGCAGCAGGAAGTGGGTATCGGTGGCGGTGACGCCTTCTAAAATGGAAAGCTTTTCGGCAACAAAGCGGCCCACTTCGCGCATGTGGTTCCCCTCAACGACGATCCGCAGGTCGCTGCCGCCGGAGACCAGCCAGACGGAATGCACTTCCGGGTAGCGATACAAGCGCTCGGCGACGGCGTCAAAGCCGACTTCGCGGGCCGGCAGCACTTTGACGTCAATAAACGCAAAGACTTTTTCGACCCCGGCTTTTTCCCAGTCAATAATTGTTTTGTAATGCTTGATGATCCCGCGCCGCTCGTACTCGGCAATCGCCGCCCGGACTTCCGAAACATCCCTCCCGGTCAGCGTCGCGATGGTTTCCGGGGACGTGCGGGCGTCGCGGGCGAGAATCGTCAAAATTTCATCCGGCTGGGGGCGTGTGTCCGGGGAATTCACCATAGCGTCAGTATGGCACGAGGAGCGCGAATGTGTCAAGACAAACCTCGGGAAGAGCAGAGCGCTTGCACATCAAGGGCAAGACATAGAGAAGAAAGGCAGACACGGAGTCTGCCCCTACGAGTTATTTGCCGTCCAGCCGAAACGACAGCTTCGTGCCGTCGGGAAACCACTGAGCATGACCGTTGGCAAAGACATAGTGGCTGCCGCCCAAATGTCGTCCTGGATGCGGCAGTGACCGGCCGGTGTCTGATGCGTTTTTGACGCCTGTTGTGCTTTCAAACAGCATCACGGTTGCGGCAGGGTTTGCGATGTCGGTAATTTTGACTCCCGACAAAGCCCGGTTGAACGCATAACTCCAGTGCTGGCCTTCCGGCGCGGAAGGATCGCGGAACAGCAGCATGGGATCAAACGTGCTGCCGTCAGGCTGGGCGGTTTTCTTCCACCACGGCAGCAGAGCATCCACCCAAGTATCGGCGGCAGGCAGGCGCCCTTCATGCGTCTCCGGGTACACAACCAGCGCCAGTCCGATCTGCCGAAGATTGGACAGCGAGGCGATCCCCTTGGCGTGTTCCAATACGTCTGCAAAGTCATGGGCGCTTGTCCGCTGGTAGCTCGGCAGCATTTGAAGCTGCGGGCCGGAGCCGGTGTCACTGGTCACGATCTTGAGTAGAAAAGCTTTGTCTGCGGGAACGCCGGGCGGCTGGGCATGGACGAGAACCACCTGTGGGTCGGTGGGATCGGGACCGGCTGCCGTGAACTGATAGCCCGACAGCCCGTGTGCATCCATGAAGAACACGCTGGCGCAGGTGAGCAGCGGACTCATCCCGTCTTCCGCCGCGTGAGACAGGGGCGCTTTGTCCGAAGCAAATTCCGTGTCGAACTGGGCGAAGGGGATCTGGCCTTGCGTGGTGGACGAGAAGAGGGCGTACTGCCCCGGCAGGTCGTGCCGGGCACGAGCCGCCAGATAGTTTCGCACGGCGTCCGGCGGTGATACCGCCAGCCTGCTCGTCTGCGCGTAAGCGCCTCCCATTACAAGAAGCAATCCAGCTCCGAAGCCGGCTAAAAAGCTGCGCCGCGTGTGCATGTTCTTTTTCTCCTCCAAGTGATCTATGCACTATAAGACGGGAATGTGCTATGTTTCGGTTCGGTTTTGTCGAAAAGATTATTTCTTGGGAACCAATCGCACTCGTTCGCTGTTCTTGATAGTAGAAGATAAGGGCAAGCAAGAACGAAAACAGGAGAAACTTATGCGGATACAGTCATCCATGCTGGTGCATTTGGGGTTTGGGAAGTATGTGCGGTCGGACCAGGTCACCGCCGTGCTGCCGATTGAGCAGGACCGGGGGCCGGGACGGCGGACATTCGTGCATGTGCAGGGGCAGGCGGACCCGGTGGTAGCGTCGCGCTCCGAGGACGCGCTGGTGCGCGACTTGGTGCAGGAGCCGAAGGAGATTACGCAGTCCCGGCAGCAGCAGGAGATTTTGCGCGATCTTTTGCAGGATTTAGCTTCTGTCAACGCCACGGTTCGGCGCATTTCCCGCGACGAAGGCGGCCTGGATTTGGATATTCTGGAGCGGCGCATTCGGGAAGTCGTGGAAGATTAGGCAGGGAAGAGCGAGGGACAGGAAGAAGCCCGGCGCGTTTGCGCCGGGCTTTTTTGTGCCAGGCCGCTACGGGAACAAGAAGGGCAAACACAGATGAAGAAGGGCAAACACAAGGTTTGCCCCTACGGGTTTGGTCAATACGGTGTAGGGCGCGAACCTTGTGTTCGCCCTCCTTTATCTGTGTTCGCCCTTCCTCTCCGGTTCCTCTATCATTGGGGGCGTGAGGCGTCTTAAAAATGGTACGCGAAGCCGACTGAGACGACCGGGTAATACTGGAGCTTGTTGGCGTCTGACTGGCTTTTGTCGCGCTGGGCGGCGATGGCTGTGTCAATCATGCTGCTGAGAGTTGGGTCGGTGATGGCAGCACCGCCGCTGCGAGACAGCGACAGATGCGGCTTGCCTTGAAACACGACACCGACATCAAACAAAAATTGCAGGGCGGAGCCGCCGGACGGTCTGCCGAAGCCGAGGCCGAGATACGGCGAGGTCTTCGAGAACGTCACGCGCCCGTCCAGGCTGCCGACATCGGCGGCGCTGTACGTCATCCCGTTGAACGTGTACGTCTGCGCGGAGCCGCTCGGCTTGCCTGTCGCCGTGACGGAGCTGGAATTAAACAGCACGCCTGCGGAGAGGTGAAAGCTGCCGGTCCGAGAAGGGTAGAAGTCGGCCAGCACAGGAACCGAGCTAAGCTTGAGCTTGCCGTCGTACTGAACGCCCTGGGAAGTCACCGAGCGCGAGTAGTGATAGCCGTTGTAGCCGGCACGCAGGGCAATGTTCGGCGCGACCAAAACGCTGCCCTCGACACCGATTCCCAGCGTGCTGACCCGAACTGCGGCGGAAAAGTGCGTGGGAACGGGCGTCTTCGGCGGCACAGACTGGGCAGAAAGCGGGCCGGCGGCGAGCAGGGCCGCGCCGGCGCATATGCCCGCCGGGGCGTGAATGGATACGGTCATCATAATCTCCTTGTCAGGAGAGTATCGGCTGAAAATCCCCGTATCTTTAGCAGGTTTTTACGGGGATTACAGCAAGCGGTACAGCAGGGCGCGGGCCAGAAGCTGACGCAGGGCGGACAGACCGTGGCGGCGCATGACGGCTTCCAGCAATGCCTCAGCTTCACTTACGGGCAGGCGCAGGGTTTCTGCGGCCTGCGCGGGGGTCTGCCCGAGGGCGAGCAGACCCACCAATCGGCGTTCTATCGGTGCCAGCAGCAGAGGAACAGGAGTAGGCACGGCAGTCGGCCTTTCTGAGCAGCGCTCAGCCGGTTTACCAGGCTCAGTCAGCGGTCACAGTCCGGCGCTTGGCCCGCCAAAGGCCGGCGCCGCCGAGCAGCAGCAGAGCGCCCAGGGAGATGGTCGTAGACGCTTCGGGAACCGGCGCACCGTTTGTCAGCACTTGGAGCTGAAGTCCATTGTTCGCGGTGTCGTTCAGCAGCTCGTAGGTGAAGCCGTTCGAGCCGTCAATGATGCCGTCGCCGGTCGTGGGGTCGAAGGTCTCATTGGCGAAGTACTGGGTCTGCCCGGTGCCGGTGATGCTTGTTGCCAGCGTCGTGTAGTCCAGGAAGGTGAACGGCCCGGAGCCGGTGTATGGCCCGCTGCCGAGATAGTTCACGTCCAGCACCCCCCCGGTGGTCACGGCCCCGGCGACCGCCAGCAGGTTGTTCTGGGTGCTGCTGAAATTGGCGTCCAGTACGCCGCCCGATCCCTGGGTGAAGCTGCCGCTGACAGCCAGCGTTCCAAATGGCGACGCGCTATTGCCCGCGCTGACGGTCCCGCTTGTGTTGGTGACATCTCCGACGACTGTTCCCGTGCCGGCCAGTGTGCCGCCGGTGAGCGTCACCGGCGAGTTCAGGGTGCCATCGGCCTGGGTCAGCCCTGCCGTCTGGGTGACGCCCTGGGTGAACGTCGCCGTGCCGCCGGTTTTGACCAGAATGTTGCCGCTATCGGTGTTCGCGCTGGTGACATTCAGCGCCGCCCCGTTCTGCACCTCTGTCGTGCCATTGTTAATGAAGTTAGTCTGGTCCATCGTCAGCGCGTTGCCCACCGACGAGTTGGCGTTGACCAACCCGTTGTTGGTCAGCGTCCCGGCGGCGTTCTCCTCCGACACGTTCCCAAAGCCTTGCA
>CAXSZN010000041.1:0-7704 GCA_964241935.1 uncultured Armatimonadales bacterium | reverse complement strand
AGGTCCCCAGGCTGATTGTCCCGTTCACCGTGTCTGTGCCGTACAAGCGCACGAAGGCGCCCTGGTTGGTCGCAAGATCCATGCTGCTGTTGATGATGCTATTGTTGATGCTGTTGTTGCCGCTGCCGGTGAAGACGAGCGAGCCGCCGACGCCCTGGTTGACGGTGAAGTTGTTGATCTGGCCGCCGTCGTCGGTGAAGACATTGTTGACGGTGATTGTGCTGGCGCTGCTGGCCTGGTTGCCGGAAAACGTGCCGCCCTGCAGGCTGAACGCGCCGCTGCTGAAAAACGAATTGACGGTCGTGCTCTGGCCCAGGGTGATCGCAGCGCCGGCGTTGCTGTTGACGGCGTCGTCGCCCGCGCCGGGGGTCGAGCCGTTATCCCAGTTGGAAGGCGACCCGAACCAGTCGCCGGAGCCGCTGATCCAGTTGACGGGTCCGGCGTGCGCGGCGGAAACGCTCAGCAGGGACAGAAAGCCAAGCCCGAGGCCGGCCGCGCGGCGCAGGGAGCGGCGGCTGGAAGAGTGCGGTTTCAGCGAGTTTTTGACAACGCGCGAAGAAAATAAAGCAAGTGGCATGGTTGGAAGTTCCTATCTAAGTGCAAAGTTATCCGTCGGTACTACCGGACATGCACTCATTCTACACACCCTCCGTTAAACCAGCGTTAAACCAGCGTTAAATTTTTGCGTTAAACTTGGTGATTTTAGCAGGGAAACACAAAAAGCCGGTATAATTAACAGTGATATTTGCGAATTGACCTGTGGTACACCGTGAGGGACGCTGTCGGATGTGAGACGCTCGAAAGTTGAGACCCACGCAGCAATGGACACCCTGTGGCATTTTCGCCTGCTCGGCACCTTAGAAGCAAGGCACGACACCCTAATCATCTCCCGATTCGCGACGTCTCGGGTCGCCGCTCTGCTGGCCCGGCTTGCGCTGATGCCGCACCGGGCGCACTCCCGCGAAGAGCTGGCCGGCCTGCTCTGGCCCGATGCCGACACGGAATCAGGCCGGCTGAACCTGCGGGTCGCCCTGCTGGCCCTGCGCCGCCAGCTTGAGCCGCCCGGCTGTGTTCCCGGCAGCATCCTGGTGACCGACCGCACGTCCATTCGCCTCCATTCCCAGATCTGCACCTCCGACGCCGCCGAGTTTGAGGCCGCGCTGCGCGAAGCTTCCCGTGCCACCAACCCAGCCCGCAAGCGCGAAAAGCTGGATCAGGCGCTCCTGCTCTGCGAAGGCGAGCTGCTGCCCGGCTTCTACGACGAATGGATACTGGAAGAGCGCGAACGGTTCCAGGCGCTGTGCGAAGACGCCAAAACCCAGCGTGCAGCGCTTTCCCCCGCGTCCGCACTGCCTTTTTCCCAGTCCAATTCCTCCCAGTCCAATTCCTCCCAGTCCAATTCCTCCCAGTCCAATACGCCGGCAGCGGCTTCCGGCAGTCAGCATGGCGCAGGACTGCTGAACTTTCCCGGCCAGTTCACCCGCTTCTTCGGACGCAGCGCTGAGCGGCAGAAGCTGGCCGGGATGCTGGCCGACCCGGACATCCGTCTGGTCACCCTGCTCGGTCCCGGCGGCGCAGGCAAGACCCGGCTGGCGACCGAAGCCGCCCGGCTGGCGGCGGAAAGCTTTAACGGCCTGGTTTGCTTTGTGCCGCTGGCGGACATCAGCGACCCGGCATTGATGGCTTCCACTATCGCGTCCGCCCTGCGCCTGCCCCTCTCCGGCGACAAGCCGCCGCGCGAGCAGGTGGCGGCGCACTGCAGCGCCGCGCACTCCGCGTCTGCCCGGTCCCTGTTGGTTTTGGATAACTTGGAGCATCTCGGCGAAGACGGCGCGGCGGAAGTCGGGGCGCTGCTCGAAGCCGCCCCGCGCCTCACCTGCCTTGCGACCTCCCGGCAGAAGCTGCATCTGGCCGGGGAGCACGAGTTCCTGCTGGCTCCCCTGCCGGTGCCCGCTCCTGGCGCTGCCGAGATGCCGGCGTCTGCCCTGGCGGACTATCCCGGCGTGCAGCTTTTTGTGGACCGGGCGCAGTCTGTCCGTCCCGATTTTCAAATTACGCCGCAGAACGCCGGCGCGATTGCGGCGGTCTGCGGCTCTTTGGAAGGTCTTCCGCTGGCGCTGGAGCTTGCCGCAGCCCGCATTCAGGCCCTTTCGCCGGGACAGATGCGTCAGCAGCTTGCCGACCGGCTGAGTTTTCTCACGTCCCGCCGCCGCGACCTGCCGCCGCGCCACCGCTCCTTGCGGGCCGCTTTGGAGTGGAGCGCCCACCTGCTGACCCCGGAGCAGACACGTTTTTTCGTGCAGTTGTCGGTCTTTCGCGGCGGCTGGTCTTTAGAAGCCGCGGCTGCTGTCTGCGAGGTTTCTGCCCCGCTGGACCTGCTGGAACAGCTCTGCGAGCGCTCGTTGATCGCGCCGGAGGAGTCGCCGCACGGGATGCGTTTCCGAATGCTGGAATCACTGCGGGAGTTCGGCGAAGAGCAGTTATCGCCCCCGGAGGGGCAGGCGCTGGCCCGCCGCCATGCCGGCTATTTTCAGCGGCTTGCGTCGGAAATGGGGAAACTCTGGTACGGCCCGCAGCAAAATCTCGGGCTGGAAACACTGTCCGCCGACTACGACAACCTGCGGGCCGCGCTGTCGTTCTGCCGCTCCGATCTTCTGCCGGACTGGAACGATGCTCGGTGGAACGGCGCGGACACGGGCCTGCGGCTGGCGGCGGCGCTGGGCGACTACTGGACCACGCGCGGCTTGATGCGTGAAGGCTTAGACTGGCTGGACGGCGCTTTGGCCGGGGGCGGCTCGGTGCCTGCCCGCGTGGCGGCGCTGGCGCAGGCGGGCTGGCTGGCAGCAGGCGTCAGCGAATTTGACCGGGCGCACACCGTGCTGACCGAAGCCGTCGCGCTGAGCCGTAGTTTTGACAATCCTGCGGCCCTTGCCTCAGCTCTGCGCCTGCGCGGGACGGCATTTATTTGGAAGGGAGATTTCTCGAGCGCGGAGACCGATCTGGAAGAAGCTTTGACCCTGAGCCGGGCGCTCGGCGATGACCGGCTGCTGGCGGTCACGCTCAACAGCCTCGGTGTTCTCGCCAATGAATGGCGGGCGGATAACATTCGGGCGCGTGTTTTTTACGAGGAAGCTCTGCCGCTGTTTCTCACACTGGGAGACCAGCAGCGGGCGTCCTACTGCCTGCACAACTTGGGCAACATCGCCCACGACGACGGCGACAATGTCCGGGCGACTGCCCTGCTCCGGCGCTCGCTGGAGCTGGCGGATACCCTGGGAGACTCCTGGCACCGGGCGTACTGCCTGCGAAGCCTCGGCGACGTGTTCCTGGCGGAAAACGAGCTGGCGGAAGCCGCGAAGCTGCTGGAAGAAGGCAGCGCGTTATGCGCTCACCTGGGAGACAAGATGACCGAAGCCGGCACTCGCTTGTCGCTGGCGCGTGTCCGGCGGCGTCAGGAACAGTTCGAGGGCGCTGACCGGGCGGCCCTGACCGGCCTGCGCTTGTACCAAGACCTGGGCCGGGCCGAAGGCATCACCGAAGGCTGGATGATTTTGGCCGAGACCGCCGCCGCGCAGCATGACTGGCCCCGCGCCGCCGCCCTGCTGTCCGCCGCCGACGCCTGCCGGGTCAAGTTCGCCAATGACGCCGAGCAGCGCCGCGCAGATGCTCTCTGCCATTCTTCCCGCGCCGCCCTTTCCCCCGCCGCCTTTGCCAGCGCCTGGACAAAAGGCCGCACCCTCACCTGCGATGACTACGGCCTGCGCTCCCTGTGAAGTCTTTCTGAGGGTACAATGTCGGGTGACACGCTATTCTTGGAACAGGAAACTTGAACACATCTATGCCAGAGCCAACATCCATGCCGGAGCCGGCAGCAGCAGTCACGCCCAGACAGCGCCGGCCTTTCTGCCCTTTTCCTGACGGCTTCCTTTGGGGAGCCGCCACCGCCGCCTATCAAATCGAAGGGGCGACAGACGCGGAGGGCCGCACCCCGAGTGTCTGGGACACGTTCTCCCGAAAGCCCGGCACAACTGCCTTTGACCAGACCGGCGACCGCGGCACCGACCATTACTATCGGTACCGCGAAGACGTGGCGCTGATGAAGCAGATCGGCCTGAAGGCGTACCGGTTTTCTTCGGCGTGGCCGCGCATCTTCCCCGATGCCGGCGGCGTTCCCAATCCCAAGGGCCTGGATTTCTACAAGCGGCTGATCGGCGAGCTGCGGGCGGCGGACATCCAGCCCTGGCTGACGCTCTTTCACTGGGATCTGCCGCAGTGGGCCGAAGACAAGTACGGCGGCTGGGAGTCGAAAGACTGCGCCAAAGCCTTTGCCGACTACGCGGCCTACATGGCGGAGCAGCTTGGCGACCAGCTCAGCGGCATCTTTACGATCAACGAGTTCCTGTGTTTCTTAGACAAAGCCTACCAGCCCGGCGACGAACCCTTCGCACCCGGCAAGCAGGTCTCGCGCCAGATCTTCAACCAGTCCCGCCACCATGCGGTCTACGCGCATGGCCTGGCCGCGTTGGCGATCCGTGCGGCAGGCCCAAAGACCCTGCGCGTCGGGATTGCCGAGAACATCCCGAATGTCGTGCCGATTTTGGAAACCGACGCCCACATCAGCGCAGCCAAAGAAGCCCTGCGCGAGATGTCCGGCATGTACCTGACCCCCATTTTGGAGGGTGCATATCATCCGGCTTATTTGGAGTCGCAGGGAGCCGACGCCCCCCGCTTCACCGACGAAGAAATGCAGGTCATCAGCACGCCGCTGGACTTTGTCGGCCTCAACCTCTACGCGCCGACTTATATCCGGCACGACGAGTCCGCACCGAAAGGCTGGTCCGTGGTGCCCTGCGGCGACGGTTACCCGCGCATGGACATGCCGTGGCTCCATGTCGGCCCGTCCGTTCTTTACTGGGGTCCCCGGCTGGTGTGCGACATTTGGAATGTCCCCGAAGTCTACATCACCGAGAACGGCTGCGCGAACCCGGACCGGCCCACGCCCGAAAACGAGATCTGGGACACGGCCCGCGTGATGTACTTGCAGGAGCATCTGATCCATCTGCACCGGGCCATCAGCGACGGCTACCCGGTCAAGGGCTACTTTTTGTGGAGCCTCATGGACAACTTTGAGTGGGCCTTCGGCTACACCAAGCGCTTCGGCATCAGCTACGTCAACTACGAGACGATGGAGCGCACATTAAAGCTCAGCGCCCACTACTATGCCGGCGTCATCAAAAACAACGCCCTCGGCGGCTGAACTTGCTCATAGCAAAAAAGGGCCAGCGCAGATGCCTGCGACGACTACGGCCTGCGCTCAGTCAGTTCACGCGGGCGGGTATGCTGTCCGCAGGCAACGGAAGCAACAAGGAGAATGACGCGATGGCGCTCGCCGAAAGATACCTCCCTTTTGAGGAGAAAACCAGCTACACGGAAGACGAGTACTTCGAGTTCGAGCGCCTGAGCTTCGGGCGCTGGGAGTATGTCGGCGGCGAGATCCGTGCTATGAGCGGCGGCACCGCAAACCACAGCACGATTGCGGTCAACGTCGCTGCCGCGCTTCGGGCTGCGCTCTTGTTCAACGGCTGCCGCGTGTTCGGCTCAGACATGAGAGTTCACACCGGCGACGGCGTCAATACGTTCCCGGACGTGTCCGTCGTTTGCGGGCCATTATCGTTTCACCGGGGCCGCTCCGATACCCTCGCAAACCCACTGCTGATTGTGGAAGTGCTGTCCGACTCTACCGAACCCTACGACCGTGCGGCGAAGTTTCGCCACTATCAGACCATCCCGGCGCTGACTGACTACCTTCTGGTCTCTCAGCACGAGGCCCGCGCCGAGCTTTACACCCGCCGGGGCGACCACTGGGAATACCGCGCAGTGACCGGCCTTGATGCCGCAATGACTTTGCCATCGGTCGAAACAACGCTGGCTTTGAGCGATGTTTACGCGCTGGTTGAATGGAATGAAGAAGCAGCACAATGACGGGTAAAGAGCCTGTATTGAACTCCAAGATTGAGTTGCACGATTCGACGGCTGAGAAGTTTTCGCAAGAAAACGGACGTATTACGCTGACGTTTTCGGAGGCTTATGTTCACAAATCTAAAGGCAGGCCGGGGGTTGACCCCGGCACAGGCTGGTGGCAACCGCTCGAAATGCGGTTTGAAGATGCAAGCTACTTTGGGACACTTCCTGAATTTCCAGAAGAGATCAGCACCGGTATCCTGACGATCAATGGTCAATCCTACGACAACATGCTGCCGACAGATTTGGATACGCTGGGAGAAATCAGCCTTTACTTACTGTTTTGGATGAACGGCAAATACGAGTTCACAATCGCAGCCAAGCGCGTTGTCCTAACCTTACTAGGCACAGCAGAGTATGTGGAGGGTTTTCGGGTGCGGGCGCATGTTGAAATTGCCATACAAACAATCCATTTCTACAGAAAAAGGCCCAGCGCGTGTGCGCCGGGCCTTTCTCCTTCAAAGCCGTAGTCCTATGGCACGACTTCTTCGGCAGGGAGATTGCCGTCAATCATGCGCTCGACGCTTGCGGCGTGGTCACCGCCGGCGACGTTGATAGGCCGGACGCCCTGGGTGCTGCGGAGCGGAGACGCAAAGAAAGCTGGGTTCTTTCCCGCTGTTCACTCGGCCACAGGTGTCTCAGGCTGCATTTCGTAGCACTTCTGAAGATTGGCCGGCCGGGTCCCCAGACCTTCGCGCGTCTTCTTCGTCCACGGCGCTTCGATATTCTTTTTGGTTTCCTCAATCATTGATTTAGGTTCAAGGTTGCGGTAGCTGTCAATCTCGCCGGCGACCACGGCGGTCATTGTTTTGATCATGATTTCCGGGTCATACTGCGCCCTGGGGAACGCAAGCTTCGAGTAATCAAACAGCCGCTGGGACGGCTCATCCTCCCAGCTTTCCCACGTTTGGAAGCCACGGTCGTTGAAGCCCGTCAGGAACGGTCCCGGATTGATCGTTGCCACCTCAATCCCAAACTCCTGAAGCTCCGCGCTCATCGTCTCGGCAATGGCTTCAATGGCGTGCTTGGAGGCGGAATAGATTCCGGTAAACGGGTTGACATTGATGCCTTCTCGCGAGGAGACCCAAACAATCCTTCCTTTGCCCCGCCTGACCATCTGCTTTGCAATCCCCTGAGTCAATAGGAGCGGCCCGATGACGTTGACTTCAAACTCATGGCGTATGTTGGAAGCGGGTACGTCTAAGACCGATCCACCTTCCAAAACGCCGGCATTGTTCACCAGGATTTCCACGTTCCAGGCCAGAGCCTTTTTGCGATCCCCCTCCACCGTGACATCCAGTTTTTCCACCTGGAGGCTGACGCCCCGCGCCGCCGCTTCGCGCTTCAGCGGCTGGACCTGCGCGTAAATCTCGACGGCGGCAATGACGTCAAACCCTTTTTCCGCAAGCTGCATCGCCGTTCCGTGTCCAAGACCTGTTCCTGCGCCTGTGATTAGAACCTTTTTCATCTCACTCTCCTACTTTGCTGCGTTTCGTCTTAGTGTTCCGGCTTAAGCCAGGCTGCCGAGCTGCTTCAGCACGGTGTTGGCCGCCGCTCCGGCAGAAGCCGGGTTCTGTCCTGTAATAAGGTTGCCGTCTATGACGACACAGATGCTCCCCGCTGGGTCAGCTTCGTACTTGGCCCCGGCCAGGCGCAGCCGGTCTTCCAGAAGCCAGGGCGCGT
>CAXSZN010000040.1:0-43947 GCA_964241935.1 uncultured Armatimonadales bacterium | reverse complement strand
GGCTTTTCAATGGAATTAACAGCGCTGCCTTTAAGAACAACAAAACGATTGTTCACTAGCTCTGCTTCGGCATTCACGGTTGCTGTGGCAAAAACAAAACGAGGTGAAGACACCGTAGCAGGGAGTGATGGAGCAATCACATCTTGAGCAGTTGCCACAGGAGAAGGCTGTGCAGCCACCATTGTTGAGATAGTTCTAATGGAAGACGCGGGCGACACAGGCGTCGGAGTGAAAAAATTGACATTAAGAACGGGCAAAAGCGTTTGTATTTGTGTCAGGAAATTTTCAACTCTGGTCTTGTCGGTAGCCGCCAAGAACGGAGGTGCAGGATTAGTTTGATTCTTGACATCTGCCGAACTTGATTTCTTTGCCAACTCGATGAGACGACTTTCTAGATACAAGCAGTCTGCTGTGTTCAGGCTACCATCTTTAGCGACAACTGCTAGAGTTTTGCTGTCCCAGTAATCCTTGTCATCATCCTTGCTGTGTGTGGTCAGGCGATTTGTTATATTTCCTTGTCCAACATAGATTATGTTTTTGCCGTAGTAGTTTGGATCATCCCCAACTAACACATAAACCCCGAGAGCATCTTTTATCTCCTGCTGTTTCAGCATCAGAGGCAAATCGGTCTTAGGCGCAACAAAAACTTTCCCGATCCAGTTATCAATCTCAGCAGTTTGGATGCCATTTGCAGTGCCTTCAAGAAGATGAATTGTCAGGACACGTCCGCTCATGTAGTTCCTTCCCCTCCTAACATCTGTTTGTATAAAGCGTGTGCCACTCGTTTGCAATCGCGGTTGCGCCTGCCAAATTAGGCTCAATGTGGCTGACGATCCAGGGTTCGGCGGCGGCTTCGGTGTGGCCGTGGAACAAGGTTTCTAAGTCGCAGAGCAGAAAGCCGTGCTGCTTGGCTAAGTCACGGATGCCGTTGTTGATGGCGTCGAACGCCGTCCGTGCCTGCCCGGCGATGGCGGGAGCCATGCCGAACGAACTGAGCCGCGCGTTGTCCCCGTCGGTGGGGTCATAGACGGTGTTGAGGATGACCAGGCAGCCGAACGCGGCCAGGCGCGATGCGATTTGGTCTAAATTGGCAAGCGGCAGCGCGGAAACGGCGTTCCAATCGCCCTGCCCGTTGAGGGCCGCCCAGGCACCGTGCAGGAAGTCGTTGCCGCCTGCGGTCAGGGTCACGACATCTGGTTTCAGCGTAATTTCGCCCCAGGCTTCCAGAACGCCTGCTGTCGTGCGCCCGTCGCGGGTCAAGTTCTGGTGCGTCGCCCCGACAAGCCGGGCAAACTGGCTGGCCGCCCCGCCGTCTGCCTTGCCGGTGTAGGTATCAATGCTGATTGAGTCGCCTAACGCTAAGTAGTTCATGGGATTTTGTCTTGCTTTTTCGTCTTGTTATGCCGCCGCAAGCAGCGCTTCTTCCACGGCCTGCGGCAGTTCAATTGACGCGAATAAATTGTCAGGATACAGACAATCTTCGCCGGACCCGTCAACGACGCGGATGTAGCCGTGCTGTGCCGCGTCCTCGTCTGGCAGAGCTTTGTACAGTTTACGAAGCTCTAGCGAAATTTTGTATTCGCCGCGCTTCAGGCTGATCACAAACTTGGGCGTGTGCTTAATTTCCACGGATTGAAATCCGTGGCTGAGTAGCCTTCGGCTGATTGTCCTGCGGACAGAAGACAGCGGAACGAAAGCAAGTTATATCTTCCTCTTTTGTCCGCAGGACAATCAGCCGAAGGCTACTCAGCCATGCAATTCATTGCGTGGTTCCTATTTATCTTCTTTACCCCTTGCCGCCGCTTCCCGTCAGAATGTTCAGGGCGGCGCGGAGGGCGGCTCCCATATTGGCCTTGTCGTCAATTTCTTTCAAGGCTTTGTCGGCGGCGGCGCGGGCGGCGTTGCGGTTGTAGCCGAGGTTGACCAGACCGTCCACTACGTCGTCGAAAATGTCTTCGGCGGCGGGCTTTTTGGCTTTGGCCTGGATGGCATCCACTTTGCGCTCGAACGCCAAATTCGCAAGCTTGTCGCGCAGTTCCAGCACCAAGCGCTGGGCGGTTTTGAGGCCGAGGCCGGGAATGCGGACTAAGGAGCGCGTGTCTTCGGACGCGACGGTGCGGGCCAGCGCTTCGGCTTCCATGGCAGACAAGATGGACAGGGCGACTTTGGGGCCGATGCCGGTGACGCTTAATAAAAGCTCGAAGACTTTCTGGTCGTCAGGGGCCAGAAAGCCAAATAAACTGATTTCTTCGGCCCGCATATGGAAGTGGATGTGCAGAAAGACGCTCTCGCCGATGGCCGGCAGGAAGCCGTGGATGCTTGCCGGGACATTGACTTTGTAGCCGACGCCGCCAACGTCTAAGATGACTGCCGTAGCTTCGGCATGGGCAAGCTGGCCGCGCAGGGACGCAATCATAAAGCGCTCCTGTCTGCTGGGAGGGTCGGCTGGGTCAGTGCCCGGCGCAGTGACGTGACCAGCGCTTCTTCAGTTTCAGCGTCTAAAGCGCGGCTTTCGGCGGGGTCGTAATGGTCACCGTAACGGGTGTCCGTGAATGTCTGCCCGGCAAACTCTCGCGCCTCAGCGTAGCGCGGGAAGATGTGAAAGTGAACGTGGGGCGTCAGGTTCATCAGGAACATGTAATTGAAGTGGTCGGGCGCAAACAGCGCCGAAAGGGCCGCTTTTGCTTCGCGCACGAACGCCCACAGCGACAGCACTTCGGCATCGGTCAAACGGGCGATGTCGGTTTCATGGCGATTGAGCGCGAAGAAGACGCGGCCTAAAGTCGCTTGATTGTCGTTTGAAACCAGTGTCCAGAAGTCGTTTGCAAGGATAACGCCTCGCATCGGCGGGCACAGGGAACATTCCATCAAATTAGGAGGCAAATGTGGCATAAGGAGAGTATACCTGCAAGCATTCCTTCATGCGATTTTCATTCACGAATGATAAAGTGTCTGCAAGTAACGCATTCGCAAAGAAAGATCACACCATGTTGAGTAACAAAGCCGCGTCCGCAGTCCCCTGGCAGCAGGCGCTGGCGCAGGAAACGGCGCGGCCGGTCTTTCCCCGGCTTCCCCAGGCCGGCCGGCCTTACCTGCTGGCGCTGCTGCTTTTTGCCGGGGCCGCCACTTTGACCTCTGCCGGGGACGCCGCCCTGCTGCGCTACGGGCTGTCCTGGCCGCTGGTGGCGCTGCTGGTTGTTGCGGCGGCGGCCAGTTTGTGGGGTGTGCGGCCCGCCCTGCTGGTCCTGGTCCTGTCCGTTGCTTACGGAACTGTGGTGCGTCTGCAAATCCCGATTTCCCGCACACCGCCGACCTGGCAGGGGATGGTCATTCGGATGGCCTTGTTTGCGGTCTGCGGCGCGGCGGCGGTCTGGCTGGTGAACCGGGCTAAAGTGATGCAGGGCAAAGCGGAGACCCGGCGCGAGGTGGTCATGGCGCTTCAGTCCGCTTACCTGCCTACCGAGCTTGCCCATGCCAGCGGGTATGACCTTTCCGGCCTTTACAAGCCCGCGCGGGAGGAAGAAGAAGTCGGCGGAGATTTTTACGATTTTTACCCGTCCGGGGCCGGGCAGTTCTGCCTTGTCATCGGCGACGTCATGGGAAAAGGCAAAGAAGCGGCGGCGTCTACCGCCCTGCTGCGCTACGCGGTCCGCGCCTTTTGCAGCGCCGGTGCATCGCCGGCGCAAATCATCACCCAGCTTAACACGCTGATTGAGACTCAGGGCCTGCCGTTTGAAACGGCGTCGCTTTTTGTCGGCCTGCTCGAACCCCACTCCGGCTCCCTCTGCTACGCAAATGCCGGCCATGAGCCGCCGCTGCTGAAGCGTACCGGCGGGGAGGAAATGGTGCTGGCCGCGACCGGCCCAATTTTAGGCGTCGGCCTCGACGTCAGCTACGACGAGAAAGCCGTAGCGCTCGGTTCCCAGGACGCGCTCCTGCTGATGACCGACGGTGTCACGGAAGCGCGAAACAGGCACGGCGAGTTCCTCGGCAGCGCCGGAGCCTGGTGGATGCTTCGAGCCGCTCTCCGTGCGCCCTCGGCTCAAGCAGCGGTCGCCTCTTTAGAAGCAGCCCTGGCCGAGTACATCAGCACCTACCGCTGCGACGACATCGCCCTGCTTCTGCTGCGCCGCACTTGAAAGATGCGGCAGGCTCTTGGTCCGATTATTCTTCAAGCTTATTGTCCTTCGCGGACGGCATATGAGTCCAGGCAGGGCGAGAGCGGGGCATGGCTGGAAGACAGAGCAGCGGCTTCGACGGCTTCTGGCAGGGTCGGGTAGGCGTGCATGGTCAGCGCGATGTCGGCGACAGTCAAGCGGCCGCGCATCGCGAGGCACATCTCGTTGATGAGGCCGCCCGCCGACGCTCCGGCGATCTGTGCCCCTAGAATCGCGCCTGTTTCGCGCAAAGAAACAATCTGGACAAAGCCTGACGTCTCGCCGTGAATGATAGACTTATCGAGGTGCGCGAACGGGAACCGGGCGATGTCAAGCGCTTCTTCCGGGTGACTCATTCGGGCAATCGCCGGGGACAGGCCGACGCTTGCCACTTCCGGGTCGGTGTAGGTGACGCGCGGGATGACCCGGTAGTCGGCAGGGCAGCAAGGGTCATCGCCGTGCAGCATCGAGACAGCATTAGAGGCTGCCACCGCGCCTTCATAGGACGCGACATGGGTAAACTTGTACTCGGAAGTGACATCGCCCGCCGCCCAGATATGCGGGATGTTGGTCTGCAAATGCGCGTTTGTCTTCAGCCGGCTGTCTTGCTCGCATTCCACGCCCGCCGCGTCTAAGTTGAGCGTATGGACATTGCTTTTTCGCCCGGCAGCAACTAAAATCGCATCGCAGACAATCTGCTCCCCGCCTGCCATGTGGAACGTCTTTTCGCCGCCGCTTGTCGTAATTCTGTCGGCGTGAGCGTTCGTCACAATGCGAATGCCTTCGGACACAAGCTGCTCCTGCAAAACCATGGCGGCGTCGGCGTCATCACGGGCGAGGATCCGTGCGCCGTTGTGCAGGATTGTCACCTCCGCCCCAAAGCGGCGAAAAGCCTGCCCCAGCTCGCAGCCAATCGCGCCGCCGCCAAGAATGGCAATGCGCCCCGGCAGCACGGTCCAGTCGAACACATCTCTGTTGGTCACATAGCCGGCTTCTTCCAAGCCTGGAATGGGCGGAATGCTCGGCAGCGACCCTGTACACAAAATAAACTGCTTGGCCTTGTAGCGCGTGCGGGTTTTGCGGCTCTCGACCGTGTGCGCGTCCACAAACTGCACCCGCTCGCAGATTGTCGTGATGCCCTGGCGCGTGAAGCTGTCCACGGCGCTCCCGCCGCCGACGTCTGCAATGGTCTTGTGGACATGGCGCATGACCGCCCCGAAGTCCGGCATGGCTCCGGTGTAGTTCGGCAGCCCAAACTCTGATGCCTTCTGCATTTTGAACCACAGCGTCGCCGAGTGGATCAGCGCTTTGGACGGCACGCAGCCCGTATACAAGCACTCTCCGCCAATCAGCGATTCTTCGAAGATCGCCGTTTTCGCCCCCATCTTCGCCGCCGTCCGCGCCGCCTTCGGCCCCGCCGACCCCGCGCCAATCACGGCCACATCAAATTCAGTTTCTTCCATAAGCATGATTGTACCCGGTGCAAGATGATGTTGGAATTGAGATTAGCAGATCGCCACGGAATGAACTCCGAGGCTGGAAAGTACACGCCGTCCAGGGGACGTTAAGAAAAAGCAGAAGACCGCTTCCTGGTTTGTGTCGCCTCGACACTAGGCACTTTCCAGTCTCGGAATTCATTCCGTGGCGAAAAGCTGCGGGTTGACCTGGCGGCGGAACGCGGTATACTTGGCTCATGAAGATTTATACCAAGACCGGCGACAGCGGCGAGACGAGCTTGTACGGCGGGCAGCGGGTGTCCAAAGATGTGGTCCGGGTGGAGACCTATGGCACGGTGGACGAGTGCAACGCGGTTCTGGGGCTGGCGATTGGGTTCATCAGCGACGCCGAAGCGAGAGCGATTTTGACGCGCATCCAGGGCGAGCTGTTTGAAGTGGGCGCGGATTTGGCGACGCCGCTGGCGCGGGGCGAGACGGTGCCGCGCGTCCGGGCCGAAGAGACCGCCCAGCTCGAAGCGGAGATTGACCGGTTTGAGGAAGAGCTGGAGCCGCTGCGGCACTTTATCCTGCCGGGCGGGTCGGCAGGCGGGGCGTTTCTGCATCAGGCCCGCGCCGTCTGCCGCCGGGCCGAGCGGCTGCTGGTGACGCTGGAACGCTCGGAGGAAATCAACCCGGAAGTGGAGCGTTACTTGAACCGCCTGAGTGACCATCTATTCGTGCTGGCGCGTCTGGTCAACCACCGGGCGGGCGCTCCTGAAACAAAGTGGGAGCGCCCGGAAAGATGACCTACCGCACCGCTTCGCAGGGTCCTCCCTGAAGGAAGGACCCTGCGAAGCAAGGAGGTAAGTCTTACTGCACGGTCACGGTCAGCGGGCCAACCGAGGTGGCGGCAGTCGTGTCGTCGGAGAAGGTCGCCGTTGCTGAGTAGGTTCCGGCGGCGCTGAAGCCGTTCGCGGCGACCGTGGTTGTCAGCGACTGGCTGGGAGCAAGCATTTCGGGAAAAACGGGGGCCACGCCGGGAATCGGCTCGAACGTGATGACATTTGACGAATTCCTGACCACTAGCCCTGCGGCTGGCGTCGTCGGTGTGCGGCTTGTGGCGTTGATGGGAATAGCAGCGGCGGTCGTGTTGGTCAGTGTCAGCGTATAAGTCACTGTGCCGCCTGCACTTACGGTACTGCTGTTTTCTGCCAGGGTCGCGGTCAAACCCGTGGGGGTGATCACACTTGTAGAGAGTGCCGTCGGCGCAGGCGGCGTGGGAACAGGCGTTGGTGTTGGATTTGGGGTAGGGATTGGGGTGGGACTGCTGCTCCCGCCGCCTCCCCCGCCGCCGCAGCCTGCCAGCACCGGAAGGGCCAGCAGGCCGAGCAGGCACGCGCCGGCGCGGGCTTTTTTCAAATAAGGGTCTTGCACAAAACGCATTAGGGGTATCCTTTCAGAACAATTCCATTTTATCACACGCGCGGCAGCCCGTCAAGCCGACGCCCTTTTGGAGAAACCATGCCTGAGCTTAATACCGGCGATTTCGCCCCCGCGTTCCAAGTTCCTGCCGTCACCCGCAGCGGCGAGACGCAGGTCTCGCTTTCGGACTATTTAGGAAAAGCGTCGGTCGTGCTGTACTTTTATCCCAAAGACGACACGCCGGGTTGCACCACCGAAGCCTGCAACTTCCGTGATTTGCTGCCGCAGTTCGAGGCTGCCGGCAGCGTCATTCTCGGCATCAGCCCCGACGACCAGGACTCGCATGTCAAGTTTGCGGAGAACCACGCCCTGCCATTCCCCCTGCTTGCCGATGCCGGCCACGCCGTTGCCGACGCTTATGGCGTTTGGAAAGAAAAGACAAACTACGGCAAGACCTATTGGGGCATCGAGCGCACGACGTTCGTCATTGACAAAGCCGGCACCATCGCCAGGATTTACCCCCGTGTCAAAGTCGAAGACCACGTTCAAAAAGTGTTAGAATTCGTGCAGACGCTTTAGAGCAGCCACGCATTGGAAATGCGAGGCTGCCAAGTTCCCAGTGTCGGAGCGACACAAGAACAAAACAAGCCCAGCGGATTTGTTTTCTGTCGCCTCGACAGTGAGCAGCTTCCTAGCCCCGGAATTTATTCCGTGGCTTTTTGTGCGAAGTTAAGCTGCGGGTAGATTGATGCCCTTAGATCGAAAGTAGACATGGCTTCTGTTTCGCGTTCTGTTGAAGCGCAGGTGAGCGCTCAAACTCATACGCCCAAATCGTCAGCGAACCGGCTGCTGCTGCTGATCGGTGTCAGCTTGTTTGTGTCCACGTTTGTCAGTGACAGCAAGCTGGCGCATATTCCGCTGCAATTTCTTCTGAAGGACCATCTGCATGTCGGGCCGGGGGCGATGGCAAAGTTCTTTGCGGTGGTTGGCCTCGGCTGGTACTTTAAACCGGTCGCCGGACTGCTCTGCGACGCTGTCCCGCTGTGGGGGTCACGCCGCCGCAATTATTTGATGCTGGCCGGCCTCGGCTCCGGCCTGCTGTGGGCCGTTTTGGGCGTAGTGCCGCATCACTACAACGCCTTGCTCTGGACACTGGTAGGGGCCAATGCATTTGCGGTCCTTGCCAGCAGCGCGGCGGGCGGCCTCTTAGTGGAGGCAGGGCAGGCACAGGGGCTGACCGGGCGGCTGGGAGCGCTGCGTGAGACGATTATCTCAGGTTCCAGCTTGTTAGCCCAGCCGGTCGGGGGCTTTCTTGCGGCGCGGGAGTTCGGCCTGACCTGCGGCATCGGCGCGGCACTGTTTCTCGGGCTGATCCCGGCCGTGTTCTTTTTCCTGCCGGAAGCCAAAGCCGCGCCGATGGACGGGCGCTTTTCCGACATGCTTCAGGAGCGCTTCGGGCCGGTGTTTAAGTCGCGGGCGCTGTGGCTTGCCGCGCTGTTTATCTTTTTGGAGCGCTTGTCGCCGGGCCTCTATACGCCCCTATTTTATTACCAGACAAACACGCTGCACTTCACATCCAGGTTCATCGGTGGTTTAGGTGCATTGTCCAGCGGCGCGGCGATTGTCGGAGCATTAGTCTACGGCTGGCTCTGCGCCCGGCTGCCCCTCAGCCGCCTGCTGCCGCTCGGCATGGCTTTGAGCGCGGGCGGCACCCTGCTGTTTCTGGGCTACCACTCGCACATGTCGGCGCTGGTCATTCAGGGCGTGTCTGGGCTGATTGGCATACTTGCGTCGGTGGCGCTGATGGATTTAGGCGCGAGAGCAACGCCGGTGGGCGGCGAGGCAATGGGCTATTCGCTGCTGATGAGCGCGTTCAATCTGGGTCTGGCTTCGTCGGACATTCTCGGCTCGTGGCTGTACGGCTCGCTTCACTTATCGCTGTGGACGCTGATTTGGATCAGCGCGGCCACAACGGCGCTGACATTGCCGGCGCTTTATCTGCTTCCCAAATCGGTGCTGGCTCGGCCTGATCGGGGATAAACCCCTCCCGCCTCACAAGTTCGGCACCCTCCCCTGTTAGGGGAGGGCCATAGATACAGACAAAAGCCCCTGCCTTTTGTTCAGAGTCAGGAGCTATATTTGTAGATAAGCCCTCCCCTAACAGGGGAGGGTGCCGAACTTGTGAGGCGGGAGGGGTTCTTATGCAAGGGGATTCTGCATCGCCAGCGGCGCGGCGTGGCGGCCGGGTTCGCGGTACAGGGCATATAAAGGGCCGACAACCCGTTCCACGCCGGGCCAGTCCAGCCAGGCCTGCCCACCGAGACGGTTTTCGGCATCAGGCGTCAGCAGCACCCGGCGGGAGCCGGTCGGCGCAGGACCGATACCGGCCAGGCGCTCGGGTGACTGCATGAGGCGGCGGACGTTACGCTCGCCAATGCGCCCGTAGCTCATGGTTTC
Organism: uncultured Armatimonadales bacterium; assembly: GCA_964241935.1. GTDB lineage: Bacteria > Armatimonadota > Armatimonadia > Armatimonadales > Capsulimonadaceae > JANXMY01. Next base: position 34,475 of record CAXSZN010000040.1, on the reverse strand, counting down.
CACTTCCAGGCCCGGCACGATGACTTTGACGGCGTGAACGCCGTTCGCAAACTCGGAGAAGTCAGCGACTAGGATGTCCAGGCCGGACGCTGTCAACCGCCCCGTGATGTCTGCCAGCAGGGCGGCTTTGCCGCCTGCAAGTTCAGAGCTGGCCGTCGGCAAGTCCGAGAACGCAACCTGCGTGTCAACGTGCAGGACGCGCGGCGACAGCATCGCCCGCAAATCATCTAAAGGCAGTCCCAGCCAGCGCACCATTTCGGCAAGCGCTCGCGGCTCCTGCGCGGCAGGATTAACCCCCGGCAGCATCCGGGCCAGGTAATCGGGCGGGGTCAATCGGGCAACAGTGTCGAGCGGCCCATGAAAAAAGGCCAGACGGGCGCGGGCGGCGCAGAACTCCAGTAATGCTTTTTGGAGCGCCACCGAGGCGACCGGATGCACGGCCTCGCCGCCGCCCGCCGCTATGATCGGCAGGCCGCCCAGCGACGCGTCGCGGTCAATGCCGGCAGCGTAGAAGTTCGGCAGACCGAAGTCAGTGGACGCGACTTTGACGACAACGTCGACGCCGCTCCTGTCCAGCAGGTCCAGAAGCTGCCGTGCGCCCGGATCAGTGACCGACGCCAAGTCCAGAGCTGTTCCCGTGGCAAGTGCCCGGATCGAGACACCGTTGCCGTCGCGCTGCAAAAGCTCCAAAAGGCCATGTGTCACGGCCTGCACTTCGGTCAGCCCGGCCCCCAGCCCATTTGTGATCGGCGTCACCAGTGGGTTCAGGCCGACGTCGCCCCGGTAGGTCGCCACAAACTCCACCGGAACCCAGACAGTTTCGCCGGAAGCCAGCCGCCGCGCCGCCACCCATTGGAGCGGCGTTTGAGGCGTGTAGGCACCGCCGCTGTCCAAGCAGAGTGTCAGCGGGTCGGCGACGCCCAACGCACCGTGCCTTTGAACCATCTCGTCATACGAGCCGGACTTTCGCGGCCATTGCAGCACGGCGCGGGAGGCGGCGAATTCTTCCGTCATCTCGCCCATCGCCCCGACTAATGCCTGCGCGTCCGTGAAGCCGTAGCCGGCCCCGCCGCGCGTTCGTCCGTCGTGAGCGAAAAACGTCGCGGTCCGGCAGGCGAGGCCAAGCCGGTCAAACGTGGCCGTGGAAAACTCCATCAGCTCACCCGCCGGCAAGGCTTCGGCATACGCTTCGGTGGCTTCGGTATAAGTGTCTGTCATGGTTGGTTTTTCTAAGCCACGCCCTGAAGTGCATGGCTGGGTAGCCTTCGGCTGGCTGTCCTGCGGACAGAAGACAGATGCCGCCGTTGCAGACTTGTTCTTCTGTTCGCTTCTTCTGTCCGCAGGACAGCCAGCCGAAGGCTATTCAGCCCCGGATTTCAATCCGGGGTTATGGCATCTGTTCAGTGAAGGCTTGCGCGGCATAGCCCAAGTACGTTTCCACGCAGCCGCTCAGACCCATCCGCGCGGCTTCCGATTGATGGAACTCCCGCAGCTTGCGGTCTACTTCGTCAGGCCCGCCGAACTGGAAGCCGATTTGTGATTGATACGCGCAGGCCCCGGCAATCTTACGAGCGAGTGTGTTTTCAGTCATGGCTGCTGCCTGCTCGGTTAAACCCTCCGGCACCAGCGCAGACGGCAGCGCGTTTGGCTCCCGGATGGCATACGGGGTGTCCCGGTACCAGCAGACTAAATCGTCTGCGACTGCTTCCCGCACAGCGGCGATGACCTGCAAGTGGTCCACATGATTGCCGAGGCCCTGCGGCGCGAAAACGAGCGAAGCATCCAGCAGACTCACTAGATCCTGCAAGCCTTCCGCAATCGGCTTCCAAACATCGTCGCCGTGATGGACGCCTGCAAACAGCTCGGCGGGCGACTCGTAGCCCCGATGCGGCGCTTCGGCAAACGGCCAGTGGCGGACATCGGCGATGCCCAAAAGCCGCGCAAAGTCGTCATCTTCGCGGCGGCGCAGGGCCATATAATCAACTTCGGGCGCAATGCCTTTGTCGGTCTGGCAGCGCAGCGCGAACCCCTGCGGGTTCGGCATAGAAGCCGTAAAGACCGTGCAGTGGCAGATGTCCCAGCCGGAGTCCATCAAACTCAGCAGGGTCCCGGCACATGAAAACGCCACGTCATCTAAGTGCGGCGAAAGAAATAAAGCGGTCGGCATAACGGTCACCCTCAAGAAAAGGCCCCCCAGCCCCCAATAATGGGGGAGCCGGAGTAGGAGCATCCATTCTTGTTCTGTATTGCCCCCCCATTATTGGGGGCTGGGGAGCTATTCCAATCACAGCAGATGCGGCGCGGCGCGGAAGCGGCAGGACGGGTCCGGCGGCGTGTCCATGACCCAGTTGAGGTCCGGGAGCGTCCCGCGCAGGCTTTCATAGATGCCGGCAATTTGAGCGGCAATCACGGGCCAGGAGTAGAGGCGCCGGGCCTCGTCATACGCCGCTTCTGCCAGACGCCGGCGCAGTGTGCCGTCGTCCAGAAGACGCGCGATTGCCTGTGTCAGTGCCGGAACATCGCCGGGCGTGACTAAGAGGCCGTTTTCGCCGTTTCGCAGGCAGTCTACCACGCCGACGGCAAAGCAAGAGACAACCGGCAGGCCGCTCGCCATCGCTTCTAAAATTGTGTTCGAAAAGCCTTCGGCATAGGTCGGCGAGAGAAAGATGTCACCCCGGCGGTAGACGTTTGGGGCCGCAGCATAGTCGGCATAGCCCGTAATCTCCGTGTGCGGCGAGAGGCCAAGCGCCTGCACCCGTTCGGCAACCGCGTCGCTGTCCGGCCCGATGCCGGAAACGATTAAGCGCAGTCTGCGGCCTTCCGCGACTAGATTGGCGACGGCGTCCAATGTGTCTAATGCCCCTTTGCGCCGGTCTACCCGCCCATGATAAACTAAAGCCGGCATTTCAGAATTGATGAACTCGCCGGCGGCCCAGCCGTCGCGGGGATAAAAGCGCGACGTGTCCACCGCGCCCGGCACGATGGTGAAGCGCGAAAGCGAAGTGCCGTGGTTTTCCTGCACTTCCTCGGCAAACGAGCGCGAGCCGATCAAAAGCGCCCCGGCATGGTCCAGCACGACGCGCATGGCGTCACGATGGGTCGCGCAGCAGGGGCCGACCCAGTGGCCGTCGCCGCCTTGTATAGACACGACATTAGAGATGGCGAGACGCTTAGAGACTTCCAGCGCGGCCAGCCCCGTCGGGTAGCCATACTGGGCATGGACTAGGTCAAACGGCTTCAGTGCGTGTTCAGCGGCAGCCGTCTCCACCATTGAGTGAATATCACGCTCCCAATTTGCAAACGGCTCCTGCTCGCCGACCGCTTCCAGACCGATGACTTGGACGCCCGGCACAAGCGGCGGCGGCCCGCCGCCGTAAACGCGCGTTCCGGCGGCATCGCCCCGGTACTGAGAGATCATGGTCACGTCATGGCCCATCGCGACCAATGCGCCAAGCAGATTCTGCGCGTAGACGCTCATGCCCGAGATCGCCGGAAAGTAGCGGCGAGAGATAAAGCAAATCCTCATTGCCGACGCGCCTCTTCCAAAAAGCCCAGCACATGACGGCCCGGCTCGCGGTACAAGGCATACAGCGGCCCCATCACAGTATTAATCGCTGCCGGGTCAAGCCAAGCCCCGGCGAGATCGGCATCCCGCTTGGTCAGGTGAATGGGAAGCGCTCCGGCGGGCGCGTTCCCTACCCCGGCAATCGGCGAGTGCCGGGCCAGCAGGCGGCGCAGGTTGCGTCCGCCGATACGATTATAAGTCATGGTTTCCACTTCCAAACCCGGCACGATGGCTTTCAGAATAGTTGCGAGCGAGCCGGGCGGGGTGAAGTCAGCATATAGGATTTCCAAGCCTTCCGCGCCCAGCCGCTCGGTTAGAAGCGACAGCAGGGCGTCGGCGCTTTCTACCCGCGTCGTCGGCAGATCGGCGAACTTGATGCGGCTATTGATGTCATAAATTGGATGTTCCAACATTTCATAAAACGCACGAGAAGATAACGCTGTCCAGCGGCGCATCTCAGTCAGCGCCCGGTCATCTTCAGAGCGCATGGACGCGGGCTTGAAAGACTCTAAATAGCCTGCCGGGGACAGCCCGCGCACCGGAGCAAGTGGGCCGTGATTAAAGGCTTTGCGAGCGCGGGCCGATGTGTATTCGCGCAAAGCTTTCGCCAGCGCCACTTCTTTGTCAGGATGCACCGCTTCGCCGCAGGCGCTGAGCATGATCGGCTGCGGCGCGTCTTCGGGGTTCCGGTCGTAGCCGACAGCGTACAGGTTCGCCATGCCGAAGTCGTCCGCCGCCAGCTTCACAATCACTTCAATACCTGCGGCATCTAAGTGCGCGAGCAGGGCACATGTCTCAGGGTTCCGCACATCGTCCAAGTCAACCGCGATGCCCCGGTCCATCACCCGGTACTGAACCGAGTTGCCGTCACGCTGCAACGACTCTAAAATGCCGTGCGCCAGGGCATGAGAAAACGACGGCCCTGCGCCGAGGCCGTTGGTAATCGGCACCGCCAGCAGGTCTGCGGGGCTGATGCCCGGCCCAATGTCGGCGGCACGGGGGGCGACAAATTCAATAGGGACCCAGATCGGCTCCTGCGACGGCCACCGCTTCGCTTCAATCCAAGTGGAAAGCGTCTCGGCATGGCTGTACGCGCTGCCCGCCGACAAGTTCAGCGCAACCGGGTCAATGACGGGCAAACGCTTCTGCAAGTCGGCGTAGGTGCCTGTCACGCGCATTCGCTTTTTTAGCGCTTCCCGCGCCCAGTACCACTCGATTGTCTCGCCCCAGGCGCTTGTTTGTGCGGCTTCGAGCGTCGGCCCATAGCCGAAGCCGTCGGACAGCGCTCCGTCCTCGCCGATCAATGCGGCATTCCACAGGGGCAGGCCCAGCCGGTCCATCCCCGCCAGCGGGAACTCAAACACTGTTCCTGTTTTCAGTGCCGGGGCCAGCGCTTGCTTGTAAGTTTCTAACGCAGTCACTCTTAGACTTCTTCCTTTGGGCCAAACACTAGAGACAGGCCGATGCTCGAAAACACAAGTCCCATCAGCAGGAGCATTCCCTGGTCAAACCACAGGGCCGGGATCGTGTCCAGGCACGGGCTGCCGCTGGGATCGCGCGGATTGTACAGCACGGTCACATGCTGACCGGCGTGATACCCCAAAATCATGCCTCCCTGCGGGTAGTCCACCACTTCGCCCGAAGCAGCCGTAAACGAAATCTCCGGGTGCGAGCCGCCGGCGTTCAGTTTGGTCACAATGCCCGGCGCCCGCGCAGCGGTCCGAATAAAATGCTCATTGGAGACGCACCAGGCGCAAACACCTAAGATCAGCCCCAGCCCGACCACGGCAAAGACGCCGCCCTTGAGCTGGGTCGGCACATTATTATGTGGCTTCAGCGGTTGATTTGGTTTCGTCATCAGCGTTCCAGCGGCACCGGCCCAAAGAACGGCGGCCCGGCAAGCTGCCGGTCGAACAAGCGCAGCACATCAGCACGGGTGCAGGGCGCGGCCTCAAACGACGTATACACGGTGTCAAAATCAAGGGTTTCCACAATTCCATAATAGCGGCGGACTTCGGTGTGACTCATTGGGATCTTTCGATTAAAGCCTTTGTGCGTGCTGATGCCCGTCACACGTCCGTTGTTCGAATGGAACTTGAGCATGTCGCCCGCAAACAGCGTCTTTCGGTCCGCCCGATACAAGACTGTGTGGCCGGCAAAGTGGCCGCCGGTGTGGATCAGTGTCAGGCCCGGCGCAAGCTGTAAACGCTCATCAAACGGCCACTGCGTCTCAAACGCATTGGTCCAGCTCAAATCCTCCACTTGCAAAGTCACTTGCGGCGCAAAGCGTTCTTGGAGCTGCCACAGCGCCCCGTAAGCGTGCGGGTGGGACGCCGACAGCCACTTGATGCCCCCCAGCGAGGCAATTAAATCCAGCGCTGCGGGGCTGTAATAAGCCGTTCCGTCGAAGAAGACATTGCCCGCCGGGTGCTTGATTAAGTACCCGTTCGGCCCAATGCCGATGCGCGGGTTTGTCCCGAACGTCACAATGTCCGTATCTGCGCCCGACCAGACCGTGCGCGTTTCCGCGTCGGCGGCGTCCGGGGTCAGGAAATAAAACCCGTCTTCCGGCGGCGTGTGCCGGAAGTCGGTGCAGACCGGGCAAGTCGGTGGCACGGCGAAATGCTTCTGCCAAAAGCCGCAGTTTGTGCAGAGGTAAGGGGTCAAGTTAAGACAAACTCCAGAAGGAAGCCACGGAATGGATGCCACGGGTTAGAAACCCGAGGCTGAAAAGTGCATACCGTCCAGGGAACGGAAGAGCGAGCGTTATGATCCTGCTTTATGATCCTGCTTTATGATCCTGCTTTTTCTCGTGTCGCCTCGACACTGGGAACTTTCCAGCCTCGGGTTTCCAACCCGTGGCTCTTGCTACCGCTATTATCTACACCCGCACCCCGCATTATCTACACCCGCACCCCGCCGGCATTCGCCTGGGCCGCTTGGAGCAGGCGCATCGTGTGCAAGTCGCGCTCCGGCGTAAACGGAAACGGGACGCCGTCCAAGAGCGACTGGGAAAACGCGGCAATTTGGGTTTGAAACGGCGACACGTCTTCGGCTTCAGGGACTGCGACTTCATGCGCTGCGCCGGTGCGGGCGTCAATCAGTGTCAGCGCTCCGCCCGGCGTCTGACCCATCGTATTGTGCGCGACTGCCATCGCACGGGTGCCGATGACTTCTAATGTCCGGCGCGGGAACGCATCCGGGCAGTTATAGGCGACGTTCATCGTCAAGAGCGCCCCGTTCGCAAAGCGGCCCATCAACGCCGCGCCGTCGTCAACGGGATAATCGAACACGCGGCGCTGAAGCAAACAGCCGACTTCGACCAACGGCTCGCCGACAATCCATTGCAGCAAATCCAGCCCATGCGGAGCCAGGTCAATAAACGCGCCGCCGCCCGCCCGCGCCGGGTCTACGCGCCAGTTGTCGTGCGCGGCCTGCGTCGGCGGGACCCAGTCGCCGGGCGTCCAGCAGGCATAATGCACCCGCGCGGCGGTGATGGTGCCAAGCGCCCCGGTCGCCGCGAGTTCTTGGAGCTTTCGGTGCCGCGCCTGGAAACGCTGGTCAAACGCCGTGCCGTACTGCACCCCGGCATTCCGGCAGGCTTGGACCATCGCGTCTGCGTCGTCTGCGTTCGTCGCCATCGGCTTCTCGCACAAGACATGCTTGCCGGCGCGGGCAGCGGCTTCGGCCAGCGGGCGATGCAGGTGGTTCGGCGTCGCGATATAGACGGCGTCGAGGCCCAGCGTTTGCAGGAATTGGTCTAAGTTACGCTCCGCACTCGCTTCAGGGGCCAGCGCGGCGATGGCCTGCATGGCGTCCGGGTCGGGATCGCTGAGGGCAAGTAAGCGTGCATTGGGCGCATCAATGATGCCGGGCGCGACATAATCCCGCGCCACCCAGCCGCAGCCGAGAATGCCCCAGTTAATCGTGTTGGCGGTCACGCGCGGTCGCTTTCTAGCTACAAAGTGGCGATCAACGGACGAGTAGTTGAAAACTACTCGCTAGGTAAGGCGTCCTGCGGACGTAATTCCTACACCCGAAGGGTGCTTCTCCTAGCGAGCAGTTTTCAACTACTCGTCCGCTGGTCATATGGCTCTTTGCCATTTATCGGCATCAGCCCGGCTTGCCGCATAATCTCCATTTGGAACGCCTGCACGGGGCCGGGATGCACGATGTCCATGTCTTCCAGGGCGACGCTCAGGGTGAACGCGGCGGAATTGGCGTGCCACTCCATTTCCAGCACCCGGTCCAGCACATCGGCGGTCTGGAAAGCTTTCGCATTGGGCGAGTCTGACTCATAGACCACAGAAATCGCGTCCCGCACCGGCGGATGCAGAATGGCAGGCAGCTCGGCAATGGCTCTGCTCCGAAACGCCTCCATCAGCGGCTTCAGCGTGTCGCCTAAAAGCACATCGCCTGCGTCCCCGGCGTCCGGCAGATACGCATTGTGCAGGTGATGCGCGAGACCCGTCAGAAACGCCTGTGCAGGGTCTGCGCCGTACAGCGGCGCGGTGAGGACGCCGTAGACCGCGACCATGCCGCAGTGGTCGGCGTGGTTTTCGGCAGGCTCCAGAACGACTCGCCGGAAGCCGGGCCGCGTCGCCCCCGCGCGGGGCTGCCGAGTCAGAAGCGAGGCAAATGCCGGCAACACGTTTGGGTCAGCTTCGGAAAGCGGATCGGGGCCGAGTGCAGCGTGCAGCGCTGTCCGCAGACTGTCATCAAGCGGCCCGGCAACGGCATCTAACCCCGAATGAAGCACAGCCAGACGCTTGTCAGAAGACAGGCCGCCTGCGGCAAGAACGCCCGCATCAATGCCCGCAAGACGCGCCGCCGCGACCGCCGACGCGGTCTCACTGAGCGCGACTTCCGCCAAAGCCTCGCCGCCGGCAAGACGCGCCCAGGAGCGCAGGAACAGCCGCTCGGCAATCGAGCCGTCTTTGCCGGCGACCCGAATGCGCTTGAGGTCGTTCAGCTCCCGGAAAAGCGGCAGGAGATCAGGCACCGTCATCGGGACACAAGCTCCCGGCTGTCTTCAGTCTTGCCGATGCCGTCGAAACGGTGCGACTCGCGCTCCAGCAGCAGAATGCTCTCCGCCATCAGCGCTTCATCAATTTCGTGGACATTGAAGCCGGTGCCGAGGCGCTCCAGCATCTGAATGGTCAGCTCGCCGCCCAGATGCTCCCGGAACTCGCGCAGACCGTGGAACAGCTCGTCCGTGCCGCTCATTTCCGGCACGTACAGCGCAAAACCGAGGCCCGACAGCACCCGCAAAACGCGCCGCCAGTCGTTCTCCGTCAGCCAGCCCTGCAAGTAGGAATAAGTCACATCCAGCGCCAGGCCGATGGCGACCGCTTCGCCGTGGTGCAGCCGGTACTCCGTAATCTGCTCCAGCTTATGCGCCGACCAGTGGCCGAAATCCAGCGGGCGCGATGAACCCATCTCAAACGGGTCGCCGCCGGTGCAGATATGCTGCACATGCAGCGCGGCGCAGCGATGCACCAGTGTCTGCATCGGAGCCATTTCGCGGGCCGCGAGAGCATCCGTGCTGTCTTCCAGGAAGCTGAAGAATTCAGCGTCTTTGATCAGCGCAACTTTGACCGCCTCGGCGATCCCTTCGCGCCAGACCCGGTCCGGCTGGGTCGTCAAAAAGTGGAAATCGTTCAGCACCGACCAGGCCGGTGCAAATGTCCCGCGCCAGTTTTTCTTGCCGAAAAAGTTGATCGCGTTCTTGACTCCGACGCCGGAGTCGTTCTGGGACAGCGTGGTTGTCGGCAGGCGCAGGAGCCGGATACCTCGGTGCGCTGTTGCTGCCGCGTAGCCGACTGCGTCTAAAAGCGCCCCGCCGCCGACAACCGCGAGGTACGAATGCCGGTCCAGGCCCGTCTCGTTGACCGCCTGCTGCACCGTGATCACATGCTGCGGGTCGTTCTTGACCTTTTCGCCGCCCGGCAGCACCAGCGGCGGGCAAACCAGCGCCAGCGTATCTTGATGCCCGCGGCAATACTCCTCAATCGCGGCCCGCACATGAAGCAGCCGGTCTACTTCTTCTTCGACAACAAACAATATCCGGGCCGGCAGGCGCTCGCTTCGAGCGGAAACGACATCGCTTAAAAGTGGGTTCTCGGGATCAAAAATAAACGTGGTGAAGTGAACGTCGTAGTGAAAACTGACCTGGAGGTCGGCTTGAATGGCTTGCATGAAAAGGCTTTCTAACTGCACACGCATGGTGCAGCGGACAAGTCTCAACTGGGACTTGCATCGGGTCTTGAGGCCGTGAAGAGTATACCAATCTGAGGCTGATGCTAAACAAGAAAACACCGCGCCTGCGTACACAGGCGCGGTGTTTTCTTTTCAAGAGCTGCTCGGCGTGTCAGCGAGATTTATTTTTTGTCCTGCTGCGCTTGCTGCATTTTGGCGAGGGTGAGGGTTTCATCGGCCCGGCCCCACCCGCCATCTACCACCTCGTCTACCAGCACCATTGTGTAGGGGCGAACACCCTCACCGAAGTAGTGCGCGAACAGGTCTGTGGTCTTGTGGATAATTTCCTCTTTTTGAGCCGCGTCGAGCGTGCCTTGCGGGAACTTGTAATTGGCGAACGGCATAATTTTTCTCCTTTGTCTTGTCAATCTGTGAGTGTATTACGAGTTCGGAGGCGGCCAGGCGCCGACTTGACGCATCATGCCGAACCAGTCCTCCAGGTGCCAGGTGTGCGTGATGCAGCCATCTTTGAGATGGTGAAACTCATGCAGCGCGATCGAGACCGGCTTTCCCGTCGGAGCGATCCCGAACATCTCGCCGGTGTGGGTACCGGTAATCTCAGCCCGTACTCCGGCGCGTCCCGACGTGCCGACAATCTCGTGGACGGTGATGTGGATGTCGGGGAAAGCTATGAAGAACTGCTGCATCATCGGCTTGAGGCCGTCCGGGCCGGGACCCTGGCCGGGTGCCAGCGGGATGTCCTGCCAGTCGGGAACAACGGCTTCGTTCAGAAGGTCCGGGTTCTTTTCCGAGAACGCTCGGTACAGCGTCCGAATGGAGCGCACTTCGGCTTCCGCGAGCGGACTGACGAGTGCAGTGTTATCTTGTGTCATAGGTAAGTTTTCTTTCTTAAGACGTGTGAACACACGGGTGGAGCAGATTGCCCATGCCTGCCTTTTTAAGGTAGTCGGCGCGAATGCGATCCCCCAGCTTGTTCATCTCTTCGGCGCCGCCGTCGGCAGCGTCCACTGTGACCCGGAACGGACGCCGGCCGAACGGCAGATTGATCACCTTCACTGTGGCGCGGGCGACATCGGCAGGGTCGGCGGTTTCTGGAATGGAGTTCTCGTCACCCTCTTTCGCGAGCTTGGATAGGTCCCTCGTCGGCCCGGCATTGTATTCGGCTTCACGCTCTGTGTCCTCCGGGTGATCCGCGTTCGGGAAGTGGTTGGTGCCTTTGGTGTAAACGCCCGGCACGACAATGACGGTCTCGATGCCCCAAAGCGCCAGCTCACCGGCGTAGCTGACCGCAAGCGAGTCCATTGCCGCTTTGGCGGCGAAGTACGGCGCAAGGTAGGGCGGGGTTCCGCCGCGCGTGCTGGTAGACCCAATCCAGACCACCAGCGATCCGCCGCCCGCCCGGCGCATGTGCGGGAGCGCAGCCCGGTTGAGCCGCTGTGCACCGACGACATTGATGTCGTACTCCTTGAGGAACTGCTCCGGCGTGAACGCTTCCGCCGGTCCGAATGCCATATGCCCGGCGTTGTGGATCAGCACGTCAATCCGGCCTGCGTCTGCGATCACTTTGGCGACCGCCGCATCCACCGAAGGCTGGCTCTGCACGTCCAGCTCAACAGTACGGATATCAACGCCGCACTCAGCGGAGTAAGTCTTTGCTTTCTCCACATTCTTGGCATTGCTGCCGGTGAGGCCGCGCATGGAAGCGTAGACAGTGTAGCCGGCATCGGCCAGCGCGTAGGCGGTCATCTCGCCGAAGCCGCTGGATGCGCCGGTGATGAGAACAACTTGTTTCATTTCTTCTCTCCCTTGCTTTCCTTAATTCTCGCTTTAGGCGAAGCCGCCGTTGACGCGAATGACCTGTCCGCTGACCCAGCCGGCGTCCGGCCCGGCCAGAAACGACACGACGCCGACGATGTCGTCCACTTCGCCGATACGCCCCATCGGCGCCATCTTGCCGATGGCGGCAATCTCGCCGTCGCTCTTATCCTTGAGAAAAAGCGGCGTTGCGACGGGGCCGGGCGCGACGGCGTTGACGGTGATATTGCGCCCGCCCAGCTCATTCGCCAGAACGCGCGTGAGACCTTCGACACCTTCTTTGGACGCCACATAAGCGCCGTAAGCGGGGAAGTTTTTGGCGACGACGCTGCTGGAGAACGTAATAATTCGCCCGCCGTCCGCCACATGATTCGCGGCCTCGCTCATGACCAGATACGAGCCGCGCAGGTTCGTCGCGATGACTCGGTCGAACATCTCGACATCGCCCTTTTCAATCGGCGCGAGCGGCATGATTCCGGCGCTGTTGACGACAACAGAAATCTCGCCGAACGCGGCCGCGGCCTGTCCGAAGAGCTGCTTGATGTCGGCGGCGCTTGTAATATCCGCTTTAATGGCGACTGCCTGGCCGCCGGCGGCTTTGATGCCACCGACCGTCTCGTCCGCCTTGTCCGGGTTCCCGGAATAGTGGGCGACGACGCAGAAGCCGTCCGCCGCCAGACGCGCGGCGATGCCGCGGCCGATGCCCCCGGAGGCGCCGGTGACGATGGCGGTGTGTTTTGCTTGGTGAGGTTGCTGCATTTTTTCTCTCCTGTTCATGCCGGTCATAATCGGCTTCGGCATGAACAGAAGTATACAGCAGCGGCAATCTGCAAATCTTGGATAATCAGGGGAATTTTATGGAACGATCTTGCTGAAAAAGGTAATGCTAAGATGCGGTGTTATGTACAAAAGCACGGGGGGTCATGCCGACCAGACGCTTGAAGTGACGGGTGAAATGGCTCTGGTCTGAGAATCCGACAAAGTGAGCCGCCTCGCCAAGCGGCAGGCGGCTTTGGGTGATCAGCGTTTTCGCTCGCTCGATCCGCGCCTGAATGACATACTGGTGCGGCGCAACACCGAACGCTTCCGCGAACAGCCGGGCAAAGTGATAGGGACTCAGCCCCGCTTCCCGTGCGATGGCATCCAAAGACAGCTCAGACGCCAAATTATCCTGAATGAACGCCACAGCTCGCTGCAGCTCCGTGCGAACTTTCGCCGCCGGCGGCAGGATCGGCAGCCGAACCGTGTCGTGTTCCCGCTGCAATAGCCGCACACTGAGAGCCGACGCCAGCGTCTCCGCGTACAAACCGCCTTGCGGTGCGCCGCTTTCCATTTCCAGACGCAAGAGCTGAGTAATCTGCTCCACATGCGGGTCATGGAATGGGGCTGGATCGATCCCAGCAAGTATGCCGGATCGCCCCAGTCCAAGCTGCTCTGCCGTCCGGCCCAGAAGCGCGGGAGAAAGATGCAGGTGCAGATGGTGAATTGTCTCACAGTGCCGCCACAAAGCAGGCTGTCCGGCAGGAACGAATGCCGCAAATCCGCCGGGCATTTGCATCCGGCGCATGTCGCCTATGTCCTCCCCGCGCTCGACAAAAAGAGGCACGCCGATATTCAAGCACAGAAGATGGCTTTCAAGAGGAGCGCACAAAAACTCGTTGCCGGGGCTGAGAAGCGTTTCTAAAAGCAGGCCATGCCAGCCAAGATCACGACTGGTGCCAAGTATTTTATAGGGGGCATTTTCTGCTACCTTAGTAGTCATGCGGCCTTCTTCTGTAAAATAAGATTTGTTCCAGCGTCCCGGCACGAAAAACAAAGCGAAAAAGCCGCGCCTGACTATTCAGGCACGGCTTTCTATACCCAATTTTACAACAGAGACTTGACAGCCTGGACAATGGCGTCGGCGTCAATCTTGGCGGCGTGGAGCAGCTCGGCGGGCTTGCCGGAACCGGGCATGTGCTCGACGGCCAGCTTGACTACCGTAGGCGCATGGTCGCCGACGCCGACAAAGGCGTCCAAAACGGCGTCGCCGATGCCGCCTTCAAACCAGTGGTCTTCGACCACGACCAGCTTGCCGCCGGTGTCCTGCGCGGCCCGGTGAAGCGTTTCTTTGTCAATCGGCTTGACCGAGTAAGCATCAATCAGGCGGATCGTGATGCCCTGGCTCTTCAGCGTGTCGTAGGCTTTGTTGGCCTCGTGAAGCGTGATGCCTGCGGCGATGACGGCAACTTGGTCGCTATCCGAGTGATGCACCAGCTTGGAGCCGCCAATTTCATAAGTCTCGTCGGGGCCGTACAAAATCGGCGTCTTTTCGCGGGTGGTGCGGATATAGGAAATGCCGGGCAGGTCGGCCATCAAATTGACTAGATGCGCGGTCTGGTTCGGGTCGCTCGGGTACAAAACCGTGGAGCCGAACACGGCCCGCATCATCGCCAGATCTTCCAGGGCCATCTGCGAGGGGCCGTCTTCGCCGATCGAGACGCCGGCATGGGAGCCGCTGAGGCTAATGGTGGCGTTCGAGATCGCGGCCATGCGGATCTGGTCAAACGCCCGGCTGAAGAACGCCGCAAACGTCGAGGAGAAGGTGCGGTGGCCGCGCACGGCAAGACCGACGGCGGCGGATACCAGCATCTGCTCGGCGATGTACATCTCAAAGAACCGGTCCGGGAACGTGTGGTTGAACTCATCGGCGAATGTCGAGTTGGAGACTTCGCCGTCCAGCACGACAACATCCGAGCGGAACCCGCCCAAAGCGGTGATCGCATCGCCGTAAGCCTTGCGCGTCGCTTCTTTAGTGCCCATCTCGTAAGTGGGCAGCTTCAGCGGCCCGGTTGCCGCAGGAGTCGCAGGCGCGGCTTCTTCCGGCTTCTGAACATCTACAATGATGTGCCGCTCGCCGCCAAGCTCGGCAATCGCGTCTTTGGCTTGGTCGGCGTTCAGGGCTTTGCCGTGCCAGCCTTCTTTATTGGCGAGGAACGAAACGCCGTGGCCTTTTTCGGTCTTGGCGATAATCCAGACCGGCTTGTCCGTGACTGTCAGCGCTTCGGCATACGCTTTGTCAATTGCGTCTAGGTCGTGGCCGTTGATTTCAATGGCATGTGCGCCGAACGCGGCGGCACGGGCGGCATACGCAGGGCTGTTCCAGCCCAGATCGGTTTCGCCGCGCTGACCGAGCCGGTTCATGTCTAAAATGGCGATTAAGTTGTTCAGCTTGTAATGGCTGGCTTTGTCCACGGACTCCCAGATCGAGCCTTCCGCCACTTCGCTGTCACCCAGCACGACCCAAACTTTGAAGGGCAGCTTGCTTAAGTATTTGCCGTCGAGCGCCATGCCGACGCCGTTCGGCAAACCCTGGCCCAGCGACCCCGTCGCGACATCCGTATAGGGCGTCACATGCGGGTTGGGGTGGCCTTCCAGGCGGCTGCCGAACTGCCGGAGCGTCAGAAACTCTTCGTCGCTGATCGCGCCTGCCGCCTTCCACATGGAGTACAGCAGCGGGCAGGCGTGGCCTTTGCTGAAGATCAAATGGTCATTGTTCGGCGACTTCCAGTTTGCGTAATCAAGCCGCAGATACTTGCCCAGCAGGACAGCCATCAAATCCGCCGCCGACATAGACGAAGTCGGATGCCCTGATCCTGCCGCCGTCGTACACCGAATGCTGTCTACCCGAAGCTGCGCCGCGAGTTCTTTTAAGTCCACTTCCGCCATTTGCGTTATCTCCTCTGTTCGTTGCCGCTCCCGGTCAACGCCGTCCTCTTGTTCTGTTAGTTCGCTTTCGGGCGCACTTTTGCGATTTCCGCCTGCTTCTCCGGCTCATAGCTGACATTGATGCTTGGCCTTTGAGCGCCGATCTTTTCGCCGACAATCAATGTGATCAAAAACCGGCTTTTGCCATGCGCGTTTTTCCCAAAGGGAACTGCGTTCGCATGAATCCAGCGCGGCCCTCCGTCCAGCATCTCTTTGAAGGCCTTGGGGAACTGCTCGGCGGTCACTAAATCTTCCCGCTGCACCAGGCTTTTGTTTGCTTCATGGCTGACTGCGTCGTCACGGATAAACAGGACATTTTCGTCAATCAGGCGCACGTTTCGAGCGGACAGCCAGTGGTTGAAGCAGGCAAGTATTTCGATTAAATGTTTCTTTGTTTCCACGCCTCACCCTGCTTTTACCCATTATTCTTTTATCGGTCATTCTTTTATTCGTCATTGCCCGGCTTGCTTTGCCGCCAAGCCTGGAAGAGATTCTGCTTGGGGTTATTATAAACGAATGGGGCGGGCGAAGTCAACCGAAGTCAAAGCAGCATTCCCCTCTTGACACGCCTAGATTACCTATGTATAATAGCATTTATGAAGACTTCATCCCCTGCCGGTCCCGCACAGGATTACCTGAAAGGCGGCTTGGCGCTGCTGATTCTCGCCACCCTGCGTGACGGCCCCCGGCACGGCTACGGCCTCGCCCGAACCATTGAGCAGCGCACCGAGAACGCCTTGCAGCTTCGCGAAGGCACGCTCTACCCGGCCCTGCACGCTTTGGAGCGCGACGGCCTGATCCAAAGCGCCTGGGAAACGCCGGACAATGGCCGGGAGCGCAAAGTTTACACGCTGACTGAACGCGGCGCAAAAAAACTGACCGAATGGAGCGCCGGCTGGCAGCAGTTCGTCCAAGCCGTCAGCCGCGTCCTGTCACCCGACCCCAAGACTGAAGGAGAACCCATTCATGGAACCCGATCCCCAACCTTCCGCCCTGCCTAGAGTGGAAGCCTATCTTGACCAGGTCTTAGCACCCATCACACGACGCTTATCACCGTTTCATCAGCAGGAGCTTCGGCGCGAGCTGCGAACGCATCTGAGGGAACGCGTAAGCGCTTACCAAGAACTCGGCATGACGGAAGACGCCGCTGTGACGGAAGCTTTGAAGCAGTTCGGCGGGGCCGATGATTTCCTGCGTCAGTGGCGTCTGGAATGGCAAAAAGCGCCGCCGCAAGCGGTCCTCCGCGAGATTGGCATGGCGACGCGCTGCGCCCTGCTGCTGTCTCTTCCAGCCTTGCTTATCACTTGCCCATGCTCACCAATGCTGCACACACTGTATGTGAATCAGTTCAACTGGCTGCCGGACTGGCTGCGTCATACGCCGGTTGCTTATGTGACATCAGGCTGGAGCGGTTTTGGGTTTGATCTCATTTTTCTTCCTCTTGCAGTCGGAGCAGCAGTGGGACGCCTCACTCCGCAACGGGCCGGTATGGGAATGCTGGCTGGGCTAACCACAGCAATCACACTGACCGACTGGTTCTTCTGGCCCATTTCCTTGAACTTGGGGCGGTTTACAGAGAGTCTTTCTGAACAAATCTTCTTTTGCTCAATTTTATGGCTGCCGTTGGCCTGCACGTCGGCGGCATTAAGCGGCTGGTGGACGCAGAAGCATAAAAAGAAAAAGGTGCTGGCATGAAGTCTGAGAACACTGCGCGGGTAGACGCTTATCTTGACCAAGTGTTGGCACCGCTCGCTCACCAACTCACCCGGTTTCATCAAGACGAGTTACGGCGTGAGTTGAACGCGCATCTGTGGGAGCGCGTGGACGCTTACAAAGAACTCGGTCATGCCGAAGACGACGCCGTGACGGAAGCCTTGCGTCAATTCGGCGGCGCGGAAGACTTCTTGCGGCAGTGGCGGCGGGAGTGGACGCAGGCGGCGCGGCCTGACGCGCGGGGCGGGTTGTGGCAGGCGACGGTGGCCGGGCTGCGTTTGTCGGTGCCGTTTCTGCTGCTGGCATGTACCCCGGTGGTTGTCTGGGCTGCCCAGGCACCGCTGTATGGGCATGTTATCCCGTGGCTGAAGCCCTGGCTGGACGGCCATCCCAATGAGATTGGCCCTCTGCTGGCATGGTCGGATTTCGTGGTGCTGCCTGCCGTGCTGGGGATAGCCATTGGCCTCCGCTCACCGCAGCGGGCCGGGTCCGGGGCATTTCTGGCGCTGCTGGGAGAAGTTGTCGCCGGGGCTGTGCTGGACGGAACCGGGCTGAAGTTGTGGCCGCACTTTCCAGTCTTCAGCGACATACTCGGACAAGCCGCGCTGATGGAGTGCGCGTGGCTGCCCGTTACCTGCCTATTCGCTTCGCTGACCGGCTGGGGAGTACGGCGGTCAAAGTTGCGTCGTCTTGCCTGAGCAGATAACACCGACTTGTCGTTACCATTGAAAGACGTCAGGCTCGATCCACTGGGCGGTACGGCAAAAGTAACCAAGATGCTCTGTCAAGTAATGGGCGGCGGCAGGCATATGCGCGGCTCCGTAGAAGATGCCGACCACAAACGGGTTTTCGGCGTCCGCAAGAGTCGTTGTGTGAAACCGTTTCATGGCGCTGAACAGCACCCGGTTCCGGTCGTCTAAGATCAAAGTCTCAAGTGGCGTTTCGGCGATTAAGTCTTCGTGCAGGGTCTGGCTCATGTCGCAGACTTCCGCCAAGTCCTGCCGGGTCGGCAGGGGCAGGAAAGCGTTTAGCCGGGCGATGACTGCCTGCCCACGCACCGTAAACTGCGCCCGGTCCCACCACGACGGCAGCGCAGCAACCGCCTGCTCCAAGTGGCCGCGCGTCATGTCCGCCAGCACCCAGGTCGCGGGAACGCATTCATAATCCACGGCATCAAGCTGGCTGACCAGTCCCAGCCGCCGGGCAAGCGTCCGGTAGCCGTCGTGGTCGCGCGGCCCCAAGTCAAACGTCGCCGTGAACTCGTACAGCACCCGGTCACAGTCCGCTAAGTGCGCGAGAACAGCACTGTAATAGGCTGGCTCACCGATATGAATTGTCGGAAAGAGGCGATACACGACGGGATGACCGTGCTTCTCAAATTGCAGCAGCGGCGAACGCAGACCGCCGCTGTACATCTCCAAAAACTCCATGCAGTCTACCTCCCCTGCCCTGTTGCAGCCTGAATCCGACCAACGGCCCACTGCGCGTGTTCACGGACCAGCGGCTCCGGGTCGTGGTCGGCGGCGTGTTTCAATGCCGGCAAGGCGCGGGGGTCGCCGAGGTTGCCTAAAGCGACGCAGACGTTGCGTAACAGGCCGCGCCGCTTGGTGCGCTTGATCGGGCTGTTCTTGAATTTGGCGCGGAACGCAGTATCGTCTAACGCGAGCAGTTCCAAGAGATCAGGTGCGGTCAGGTCGGCGCGGGGACGGACAGCGGGATCATCGGATTTGACGGCAAACTTGTTCCAGGGACAGGCGGCAAGGCAGTCGTCGCAGCCGTAGATGCGCGTGCCGATCAAAGGGCGAAGGTCTTCGGGGATGCTGCCCTTCAGCTCAATGGTCAGATACGAGATGCAGCGGCGGGCATCGAGTTGATACGGCGCAGTGATCGCGCCGGTCGGACAGGCCGGCAGGCAGCGCGTACAGGTCCCGCAGTGGGTTGTTTCGGGCGCGTCGGCAGGGAGTTCAACGTCAAGCAGTATTTCGCCGAGAAAGAACCAATTGCCCAAATGCCGCGAGATCAGGTTGGTATGCTTGCCGATCCAGCCCAGCCCCGCCCGCATCGCAAGGTCACGCTCGGTAATCGGCCCGGTATCGCAGTAAATCTTGCCGTTTGCATTCGGACATTGGGTTTTGATGAACGCCAGCAGCGTTTCCAAGCGCTGCCAGAGCGTGTCGTGGTAGTCGTCAAAGCGGGCATAGCGGGCAATGGTACCGGCAAGAGTCCCCCCTGCCCCCAATAATGGGGGAGCCGGAATAGGAACGGAACCCGTAGGGGCGCTGCTTGCCGCGCCCTCTGCTCTTGTTCCGGCTCCCCCATTATTGGGGGCAGGGGGGATTTTCCCTTCCTCCGGCGAATAGTTCAGCGCGACGCACACGACGCTTCTTGCGCCGGGCAGAACCTGCGACAAATCACCGCGCTTCGGCTCCTGCCGGTGCAGGTACAGCATCTCACCCGCCTTGCCCTCGGCCAGCCACTGAGCGTAGTGCCGGTGGTGGGGCGGCGGGTCTGCCGACGTGATCCCGCACAGGCTGAAGCCAAGCCGCGCCGCTTCCGCTTTAATTAACTCGGCCAATGCTGCGCTCACGCCGCGCCGCTCCAGGCAAAGCGCAGAATGCGGTGGTTCAGGGTGTCGGCAATGTAGATGTCGCCCCAAACCGCCCGTCCCGGCATAGGCCGCTCAGACGGCGGTCCGAGGGCGAGGCCGCCGGGGCGCAGCAGGGAGCCAAGCGTGCGGCCAATCTTTTCAATCGTGGCGATCACCGGCAGGTCGTCCATCAGCGACACGCACTGCAGGCGGCCGCGCGTCTCGCCCGTCACCGCGTTCGCTTCGCCGGCGTCGGCGATATACAGCAGGCCGGCGGGATCAATCGCCAGCGCACGCGGCTGGTTCAGCGTGATGCTTGAACTGAGGGAGCGGCGCGATCTTGCACCGCCGATCTGCTGGTCTAAGCGCCCGAGCGGGTCAAAGCGAACCAAGCGCTGGGCAAATGTCTCGGCAACATAGAGCGACCCGCCCGGCGCGGCGGCGAGAGCCTGCGGGCTGCTGAGACCCGGCCCGCTGCCGAGACCCGAACCGCGCCCCTGCCGCCCATTTTGTGCCGGCGCTCCCAATGAGTTCAGAAAGCGGCCATCGGGGCTGAACCGCTGGACCCGGCTGCCGCCGGTGTCGGCGACATAGATGTCGCCGCTGTTCGGCGCGACCGCAAGCGCGGTCGGCCCAAGAAACTCGCCGTTTTCCCGGCCTGGCCTGCCAAACACTAGCGTCAAAACACCTTCGCGTGTAAACTTCTGCACCCGGCAGTTGCCTTGTTCCACGACATAAAACGCGCCGTCGCTGTCGGTCGCCACGCCCTGCGGGGACAAAAACTGCGCCCGCCCGCCGCCCCGGCTGCCGATGACCGACACGCCGCCGTCGGGAGTAATGCGCTGCAGCCGATGTGAATACGAGTCGGCGACATACAAAATGCCTTCGGGGTCCACAGCCAGCCCCGTGGGGTACTGAAACTGGCCCGGCTCCGTGCCGCGCTCGCCCAGCACCTCCACGACCCGCAGCCGGTTCGGCACCTGCATCCCCTGCCCGGCCAGCGACGACAGCGTGAGTGTGCTGCCGTCGTCGTCGTCCAGGTACTTCTGGAAGCCGCGCGGGTCCGTCATCTTCACCTGGGCCAGCGTCGTGCCGTCCGGCAGCAGCTCCGCGCCGATCTCCCGCTGCGCCGGCCCCGCCGCGCCCAAAGGCGCGGCCTCTTTGGCAGGGGCTGCGTCTTCGTCACCAAACTCCAGAAAACTAAAACGGTCGGAACTCATAACTCCTTTTATTATAGCCAATTCAAGCGTCATTCGCGCCGCACCGCAGCGCATCCGGCAAAAGCCGGCAGGGAACGGCACAGCTTCCGGCGAATAGGAACCTATGACACACTATGGATTTAACTTTCTCTGGATGTACGTTTCCGATGACGGGCGGCCGCCGAGGCCGGCGGACGAGAAGGCGCTGGATTTTATGGCGGCGGAAGGCTTTAATTTTGTGCGCCTTCCCGCCAACTACCGGACATGGACCAGGGACTTTGATTATTTCCATCCCGACGAGGCGATTCTCAAGTACATTGATACATATTTGGCTGCCTGCCGGTCACGCGGCTTTCAGATGAGCCTGAACCTGCACCGTGCCCCCGGCTACTGCATCAACAACAACCATTTGGAACAGCACAACTTGTGGCTGGACCCCATTGCCCAGGAAGCATTCGTGTTTGAGTGGGAGCTATTTGCTGCTCGCTACTTGGGCGTTCCCAGCGAGTTTCTCAGCTTTGATCTTCTGAACGAGCCGCCGAATGTCGGGCAGTACGGGCTGACCCGCGACCTTCACGCCGCACTCATCCGGCGCACGGTGGCGGCGATCCGGGCGATTGACCCGGCGCGGGAGATTGTCATTGACGGCCTCGGCGGCGGGCACCTCGCCCTGCCGGAGCTTGCCGATCTGGGCGTTGTTCACAGCGGGCGCGGCTACCAGCCGATGCCGGTCAGCCATTACAAGGCAGCGTGGTGGGACGGGCATTCCACGGCACCGGAGCCGGAGTATCCGGGGGTGCTTTGGCAGGGCAAGATTTGGGACAAAGACACGCTGCGCGAGTTTTATCAGCCCTGGCGAGCTGTCGAGGCGGCAGGGGCAAAGGTGCATATCGGCGAATGCGGCTGCTACAACAAAACCCCCAACGACATCGCGCTGCGCTGGCTGGGCGACCTCTTTGGCCTGTACAAAGAGTTCGGCTGGGGTTATGCGCTTTGGAACTTCGCGGGTGACTTCGGGATTGTGGAGCATGGCCGTCCCGGCGCACACTACGAGGAAGTCAACGGCTATCACGTTGACCGCGCTCTGCTGGACATTCTGCGCGAAAGCCGCGCTGAATAGCTTCAAGCAAAAACGCCCGCCGCTTCCCAGGGAAAGCGGCGGGCGTTCTGGTTTCAGCGCGTCCGTTGACGCTGTCACGTTTCTTCGGCGCTACGCTTCGGGGCGAAGCGAGCGCTTACGGGCCGCGAACGCCATGCCGCCGAGGCCAAGCGCCATGAGGATGCCGAGCGAAACCGTCGTGGAAGCCTCTGGCACCGCCGCCGGAACAGCGCCGGTCGTGACACCGACGGTCAGAAAGTCCACTCCATAGCCGTCTCCGCCATTGCCGCTTTCGTCAATGCTCAGGTTCAGGATGCCGCTGCCGCTCAGCAAAGAAGGGTCAATCCCGAACGTGTAAAACTGGTCGGAGGGATCGGTCAAGGTCACTTTGTTCAGCACGCTCTCAAGCTCTGTAGACTCGACACCGTTGATGGTCGCCGTGTACGGGTTGCCGAATAACGGTGCCTGAAAATCATCCAAAGCAACTCCCAGGGTCAGCGTTTGCGGTGCCTGCCCCGCAGTCAGCAGAGAGCTGTAATCGAGCGAGAAGGTATCCGGCCCAACAACGCCGTTACCCGCAGCAGCCTGCTGCGCGTAGCCGTCGTAGGTCTTGCCGGTGAACCCGCTGCCGACATGGATTGTATCAGTCCCGGCAAAATCGCCTACCGGGCCGGAGGCGATAAACTCCGTGTGGCCACCGGATCTGACGCCGTTTGTGATGGCGCCCGGAGCCAGGCCGGACAAGGTCGCGCCGGCTTTCGGATCAAAGCCGACTGGGTTGAAGCCGCCGCTGTAGGGTCCGGCTCCCATCTGGTTTTCGGTGCCGTATTCCAGCACTCCCGGCGCAATGGAAGTGACCTGCGCGAGTGCAGGGCGTGCGGCGCTCAGGCCGACTGCTGTCAGGGCGGCAAGCCCTCCCAGCAGCGCAGTTGTTGTCTTACTCATGAGTGCAATTTCTTTCTATATTACTCTTCTTTATTGCTTGTTCATCCGTGCTTGATCGAGAGATAGCATCAAAGCTAAGTAGTTTGTCCCTGCAAAAATCATGCCAAGTTTCTTTAAGTGAGTGCGTTCCAGCCTGCTTATCCTAATTTGTAACCTTCTGGCTATATACGCGCAGACGGAAGGCCGCCACTAAAAGAGAAATCCCGAACAGTAGGGCATAAGCGCCGAGAAAATAAATCCAGATCAGCAGGCCGGCGCCCGGCGCAGCCAATAAAGCAATCCCGAACAAAACCGACACCGCACCGCTGACTCCGAGAAGCCATTCGCCGGCAATGATCCGGTGCAGACGGATCGCCGCCGCGATTTCAATGATTCCTGTGACAATTGCCCAAATCCCGATCACACTGATCAGTCCAAGCGCTGTCGCCGCCGGATGCGCGAACACAAAAATGCCGACCCCTACCCCAATAACGCCTTCCAATATCAGCAGCCACCAGCGCTGATCGACATGATGCCAGCGGGCCGCAGCCAGCAGCGCAAACACGCCGTCCACCAGCGCATACGCCCCAAAAAAGGTCACCAGCACTGTCAGCGCTGCGCCCGGCGCTGCAAATGCGATAATCCCGAGAATAACCGCCAGTGCCCCACGCACTGCCAGCACCCACCAGTTGGCTGCAATCCTGTCCTGCATGGCTTGCTCTCCTTTTGCGGTGATGAAACCCTGGCAGCAGACGTTTACCCGAAGCTTCAAGCAATTAAACGTCAAGAAATCTCAGATCAGCCCGCGCTCTTTGAGGCTGACGAAGGTGCCGTCGCCGAGGACGATGTGGTCTAGGAGGTCAATACCCATGATTTCGCCGGATTGGATCAGACGCTTGGTGACGGCGACATCTTCGGCGCTTGGGGCCGGGTCACCGGAAGGGTGATTATGGGCAATGATGATCGAAGCTGCGGACGCAATCACGGCGTCTTTGTAGACTTCGCGGGGATGCACGATGGACGAAGACAGGTCGCCGACAGACACGGTTTTTATTGCCAAGACTTTGTTCTTTGTATTCAGAAGAATCGACTTCAGATGCTCTTTTTTCTGATAGCGCAGCTCCGGCATCAGCAGATTGGAAACATCCTGCGGGCCGCCGATTGACGGCCGGCCTTCTTCGGAAAACAGCGCCAGCCGGTTCCCGAACTCAATGGCGGCTTTGATTTGGGCCGCTTTCGCCGTCCCGAGGCCCTTGACGGCGGCAAGCTGTTCGGCAGACGCTGTCGCAATGCCTTGAATGCTGCCGAACGTGGAAAGCAGAAACTCGCCCAGCGCAACAGCGCTGCGCTCGGCGTTGCCGGTGCGGATCAAAATGGCGATCAGCTCTGCCGCCGTCAGCGCCTGCGCCCCGTAGGCATGGAGGCGCTCGCGCGGACGCTCTTCCGGCGGCAGGTCCTTTAGAATAGGATTGTAGCGGTCGCGCACAACGGAAGCGGCAGGGGGTGTTTTGGAAGACTTCGGCTTGCGTGTGGGGGCTGGTGCGGCGGCAGGAGGTTCCGCCGGGGGCGCGTCTTCGGGTGACCAAAGACGCGCCGCAGCGCGTAAAGTGTTGCTGTTGGTGGCAGAACCATCATCCGTGACGGCATTTGGCATGGATGTAACCACACCCCCGGTCCCCAATAGTGGAAGCCGGGGGGGTTCTTGGACTAGAACGTAAACACACCGGACAAGCTCAGCGTGTCCTGATCGCTTTTGGTCGCCAGAGAATTGCCGCCGAAGAAGCCGGCAGGAACGGCGGGATTATTGCCCCCGTCATAGTTGATATGATCGTGGCGGTATTCCAGACGGGTGAGGAAGTTTGCCGCAGGCTTGACCTCATAAGTCACCGTGATGTCGTAGGGCTTGGCTGTCTGCGAAGGAAAGTAGGACGTAGTTCCCGAAACGTCGCGGCTTGCAAGCCCGTCATCCACCGAGATGGGAGTTGGAGTAAAGGTCGAGTAGCCGTCGGTTTTTGCTTGATAGCCGGAATAGCGCAGGGCGAACGCGGTTTTGGGGGTCAGCGCCTGCCGGTAGTAGACCGCATAGCCGTTGGTGGTAGTCTTCTGACCGCCGTCGGGCGTGTTCTTGGCGTACTCGTAATCTAAGCCGACAAGCTGGTTCGCGTTGATGTTATACGTGAAGTTGTTGTCGGTCAGGATGATTTTCGTATCGGTGCCGGTCGCGTCTATCGTGCCGCCCAGCTTCTGCTTGTCGAGGCCAAGCTCGGACACAAGCGTGAACTTGCCTTTTGGGTCGGTGTAGTTAAGCTGGCCGATGTAGCCGGGGCGCTTGGAGTCGTTCTGAACGCCCAGTGTCGGCGTGTTGTAAACGCCGTTGACCAGATAGAACGTCGCGGTCAGCGCGGCGAGGCCGGGAACGGGCGTGTAGATGCGGGCACCGGCATTGTAGAACGGCAGGATGTCGTAGGCCGTGGACCGGGAGTAGTTGTAGTTCGCGTTGGACTCGGTCACCTCGTAGCCGAACGGCGTGTAGAACTTGCCGAAGTCAATGCCGGCTCCGTCGCCGCCGAGGGCATAAGTGGCGTACAACTGCTGGACGTTTTTGTATCGCGCTTCGCCGAGGCCCCGGCTCGCACCCTCGAAATCGTAATGGTTGATGTCGGCGGTGTCGCCGGCAATCAGTGTCGCTTTGAAGCCAAAGGCCGACGGGCGGGCGGTCTTGAAGACGTTCAGCTCGGCCAAAGCAAGCGACGGCGCGTTGTGACGGTCATCGTAATAGGGTTCGCCCGCGCCCACCGAGACATCTTTGGGATTGCGGAAGTTGAACAAGTAGTAGCCGTCAATCAGGCCGCTGTACTGGACATTGTAGTTGACCGGCGGGGCTGCCGGCGCGGCGGCGGGGGCTGCCGGGGCGGTCGCGGTTCCAGGCGGTGTGGGCGCGGCGGGCGGCTGGTTCGGCGCGGGGAGCGTCGTGCCGGGCGCGGGAGCGGGCTTTTGGGCCGGACCAGGCGGTGCGGCCGGCACGTTGGCATCCGGCGCGGTGGTCTGGGCTGTCGCCGGCAGGCTGCCGAAGGCGGCGCAGCCGAGGCCAAGAGCCAGGGCAGTCCGAAGGGAAAGTGAATGGGGCATGATGGGTCGCAAAGTGGGCATTCCTCCTCGTGTGGTTCGCGGTCTCGCGGTCTGCAGTTTCATAGTTTAAAGTTTCGAAGTTTGCAGTTCCGCGCGTCTGGGTCTTACAGAGTGTCAGGCAAACAAGCGCTATCTTACCCGATATTTTTACTGGGGCGTATCACTTTGGAAGCGCAGAGGCCCAATCTTAAGAAAAACTTTATATTCCCAGCTCACTGGCGGTGATGATGGCTCGCGCGATCTCGGAGGCCGGCTTTTGCAGTGTCTGACTTTGGGCTTGAATACGGTAAAACGCTTCCCGCTCGGTGAGCTGATGACGCTCCATCAAGATGGCTTTGGCCCGGCCGACGATTTTCCGCGCTTCCATCTTTTCTTTGAGGTCTTCCACGTCAGTTTCGAGTGCCTGACGCTCCCGGTAGCGTCCAAGAGCAATCGCAATAGACGGGCCAAGCTCTTCGGTGCGGAACGGCTTGCGGAGATACGCCAGCACCCCGGCGGCATCGGCCCGTGCGATCATGTCTTCTTCGGCGTACCCGGTCAGCAGCATCACCGCGCCCAGGCCTTCAGTTCGGGCGATCCGGGCCGCATCGAGGCCGTCCATCTGCGGCATCATGATGTCTAAAATCAAAAGATCAGGCCGCAGGGTGCGGGCGAGGCTGAGCGCCTGCCGTCCGTCTTCAGCTTCGCCCAGTACGCGCAGGCCGAGTGTTTCCAGGGCATGGCGCAGATCCAGCCGGGTCAGCGGGTCGTCATCCGCCAGAATAACCTTGATGGGTTCAATTGCAGTTGGTTCCATTTCTCTGTCCGTTCAAGGCGCAGATCAAGAGCGTAAAGCTCAAAAGATCTCAGGCGCAAAAAAGAGGCCAAGCGGCGGCACGAAGTCGTCAGGATGACGGCGGTGTCGGCTTGCCTCTTTCGTAGAGCTTTCCAGAGAAAAGTATCTCAGGAAAAGGAGCGCATCAGTGCGCGGGCAGAAAGGAAATGGAAAGTCCGCGAGCGGGAAGAATCCGCGAGCGAGAAAATGATGGTGCGGCGCCGGCACAGCTTCGTTCCAGGCCACCCGCTTGCCCCATGCAGACTGTGCGGGGGAGCGAAGCAGGCATAGTATACACGCAGAACACCAGCATTGTCAAGGGAGGAAAAATCGCGCGGGGGAGCGGCCGCCTTCAGGCAGCCCGGAGCAGGGGAAGCAGGTCGCCGTCGGCAGCGTCGGAAGCCGGCAGGGCGGCTTTTCCGGTCATCAAGCCTAAAAAGACGGACACGACATGGGGATCAAAATGTGTGCCGGACAGGGAGCGGATATAGTCAAGCGCCTTGATTTCGGGCCAGGCCGGACGGTAAGGCCGATCGGAGCGCAGGGCATCCCAGACGTCCACAACGGCAAACAAGCGGGCGGCCAGCGGGATCTCGTCGCCGCGCAGCCGCTGCGGGTAGCCGGTGCCGTCCCACTTCTCGTGGTGGCAGAGGGGAATGTCAAGCGCTTGGCGCAGAAACGCGATTGGCGAAAGCATGTCGTAAGCGTCCTGCGGATGGCGGCGCATGACCCGCCACTCAGTCGGCGTCAGCTCGTTGGTTTTCAGCAGAATCCGGTCGGGAACGCCCATTTTGCCGATGTCATGCAGCAGGGAGCCGCGCCGGATCTGAACCAGCGCCGGCTCTTCCAGCCCGAGCGCCCGTGCCAGCCGCTCGGCCAGATCGGTGACGCGGCGGGAATGGCCTTCGGTTTCCTGATCGCGCAGATCAAGCGCACGGCCCCAGCCTTCAATGGTCGCTTCATAGGCTTCCATCAGCTCCTGATTTGTGCGCTGAAGGTCCCGAAACATCGTCGCGCTGTCAATCGCGATCGCGGCTTGTCCAGCCAGAATATCGAGGTGCTCCCTCCAGCCGGTGTCGGGCAGCAGCGGGCGGCGGTGGAACACTTCCAGTATCCCCTTCAGCGTGCCTTTGGCGATCAGCGGCACGGCCCAGTAAGCGGCGAAGCTTTCTGAACCCAGCAGCGGGTTTCCCGTGAAGATCTCCGGCGTCCACGTCAAATTCGACAGCTCGACCGCGCTGCGCTGCCGCGCCGCCCGGCCTGCGGGACCGATCCCGACTGCCTGCGGGGGCAGGTCAAGCACGCTGCGTCCAAGCCCGCACGCGGCGGCATACACCAAATTCTCCGTTTCGGGATCACAGGTCAGCACTGCGGCCGCGTCCACGCCAAGCTGTGCCTGCACTTGCTCCAGAACCAGGGTCAGCGTCGCTTCCATCTCCGGGCTGGACATGATCGCGAGGTCTATCTGATGCTGGGCGGCGCTCTGCTGGATCCGCTGCTCAAGCTGCTGGTTCAGCACCAGCATCTTCTGCTGCGTGATTCGCTGAGCGGTAATGTCCTCCACAACCGCGATGGAGAACTGCGGGCTGCCCGCACTATCCCGCACCAGGGACATGGTTAAATCTGTCCACAAAGAGCTGCCGTCGGACCGGCAGTAGCGCTTTTCCGTCCGGTAGCTGTCGCGCTGGCCTTCCTGCAAGTCCCACTGAAGCTGAAGATTGGCCGGCGCATCGTCGGGATGCGTCAGCCGGGCTGCGGCCATGCCCCGCAGCGCGTCCGCCGAGTAATCCAGCATCTTTTGAAACGCGGGGTTGGTCCGGACCAGCCGTCCCTTGATGTCAATGCGGACAATGCCGACACCGGCGGCGTCAAAGATCGTCCGAAGCTGCTCTTCGCTTTCCCGCAGCGCTTCCTCGGTCCGGCGCCGGGCGGAGATGTCCTGCACCGTGCCTTCATAATACAGCAGTGCGCCGCCGGCACTGCGAACCGCACGCGCGTTTTCAGTGATCCAAAGCAGCGTGCCGTCCTGCCGGCGGATCTGGGCCTCAAACTCCGTCACCGTTTCGTCTTGTTCCAAACGGCGCTGGAATTCCGCCCGGCGGCGCGGGTCTGCATACAAGTCGCGCCCGGCGCTGACCTGCCGGGCTAAGAGGACGTCAGGCGTATCATACCCGTAGATGCGGGCCAGTGCCGCGTTTGCCCGCAAGTAAAAACCGTCCGGCGAGGTCTGGTAAATCCCGATCAAAGCACGCTCAAATAGTGTTCGGTGCGCTTCCTCAGAATGCCGCAACAGGTCTTCATGCGGACGGTGCCGTGCCGGCTCCAGCAGCACGCCGCTCCAAAGCTTTTGCGGGCCAAGACGCACCTGAGATAACACAAGTTCGACCGGCACCACCGAGCCGTCGCGCGGACAGGCGCTCAGACGCAGCGTATGCCCCGCTTCCGAGGCAAGCAGGGCTTGTGGAAAGGCCGGCAGCAGTGAAAAAATGCTTCCGCCTACCGCATCCCCGGCCCGGCAGTGGAACAAGCGCTCCGCCTCGGCATCAAACGACAGAATACGGCCTGCCTCATCCAGCGTAAACGTCGCGGCGGGAGCAGCATCAAAATCTGAGGGCGTGGAAGCGGGCATAGTTTTCACCAATAAACTTTTATCGGCAGTTCCCGGCGGCATCCTCAGACAGAGCCGATGGGGAATGCGTGAAAACGGGGTGAAAACGGGGTAAAATAGGCCCTAATGTCAGAAGCACCCAAAGATGCGGCCCAGCGCCCGGCCCGGCCACGCGCGGCGGTCTCCGCCGAAGAAAAAGCGCTGATCGAGCGCTGCAAGCGCGGCGACCTGGCGGCGTTCAACGACCTGGTCCGCAAGTACGAGAAGCAGGTCTACAACTTCGCTTACCGCTTGACCGGCAACTACGACGACGCAAACGATGTCGCGCAGGATGCGTTTTTGCGCGTCTTCAATGCCATCGGCACGTTTCGCGGCGACTCGTCGTTTTCAACCTGGCTCTTCCGAATCACGACCAATGTCTTTTTAGACGAGCGTAAAAAAGCCAAGTCGCACCCGCAGACTTCTCTTGATGAGTATCTGGAGCTGGGCGAGTCCAGCGTCGCCCGCCAGATTGAAGACCCCGCCCCTACCCCGGAAGCCGTGCTGGAAGAATCCGAGCGTGCACTGATTTTGTCGAAAGCCGTCAGCGACCTGCCCGAGTACCAGCGGGCGATGGTGACGCTCTACCACGGCCAGCAGAAGTCTTATGAAGAGATCGCGGAAATTATGGATCTGCCGATCGGCACCGTCAAAAGCCGCTTGAACCGGGCGCGTCTGGCCTTGAAAGAAAAACTTTCCGGCATCCGGGAACTTTTCTCATCCTAGCGTCGTCGGAAACGCAGACGGGCTTCTGCCCGGCTCAAGACAAGAAATTCACAATTTTTTCAGATACACTTCAGATACACTTAGGACAGCCGCCATGAAAACCGAACGAGCGCAGGAACTTTACTCTGAATACGCCGAAGGGACACTGACGCCTGCGCTGCGTCAGGCGCTGGAACAGCACTTTGAGGCCGACCCGAACGCGCGGGCCGATTATGCCCAGTTCTCGCAGATCTACGCGCTGCTGGAGCAGCCGCTGGGTGAAGAGCTGGAAGCGCCGCTGGGGTTCCGGGCAAAGATTTTAGAGCGTGTCACCGAGCAGCAGGGCCGGCGCGAAGCGTCAAGCTCCCGCGCCGCCGGCTGGCTCGGCTGGTTTACGCCGCCCGCCCATCGCCGCGCCACCGGCGGCGCCCTGGCCGCGTTAGCCGCCGTCGTCATCGGCGGCGTGATCGTCACCAATCAGCGCCCGCCCCATTTAGACGGCTCGTTCGACAGCGGTTTGGGTCCTTCTATTTCGGCACCGGCAATCACGGGGCTGGTCCAGAGCGTAGATATGCAGTCCGGCACCAACTATCATTTGTTCCACCTGCACCTGCCGGACGCTGTCCCGGCAGCGACGGTCAGCGCGTATGTGATTACGGCGACCGAGCAGATCACGGACCCCTCGCATCTTGGTGACGCGACCCCGGCCGTCTCCGCACAGCATTTGACCAACCATCAGGGCCTGCAGATCCCGATCGCACCGGTAGACGCTCCGCCCGCCGGTTCCACCCTGAACCTGCTGGCCGAGTACAAGCTGGACGCCGCAAGCCAGCCGGCCGGTGCGGAAGCGGTCTTCACACCCTTCGGCGCAGCAGACTCCGCCACGCCCGCCCCGGTCAATGCCGACTTTTTGGACGGGATGCAGGCCGTGGCATCGCACTACGGCGCGACTGTCATTGTAGACGTGTCCGCGTCGCCGACTCAGGCCGTCACCGCCGATTTTTCCGGCTCCGACCCCCTCGCGCCGCTGAAGGCGATGGCCGCCACCGCCGGCTACACCGTGCAGAAGACCGCCGACAACACCTACTATGTAGGCCACAGCTAAAATCACCGGCACTGGAAGCCTTCCAGTGCCGGTGCTTCCCTCCCGGCGAAAATCTCCTGAAACATTTCCGCCGTGCGGCACTCTGAAAAAACGGAGGCTTCTATGCGATTTCCCGCCGCACGGATCTTTGCCGCACTTTTTTTCGCTTCCGGCGCTTTGCTTGTTTCCGGCGCTTGTTTGCCTGCCTGCCGCGCGGACTCGCCGCCGGTGCAGGATGTGCTTGTCGGCAATGGAACGCCCGGCCCGCTTGCACTGAGCTGGAGCCACCTTCCGCTTGATACGGAAACCGTCAGCGTTAACGGCCAGCTGCAGGTCCGCAGCTTGGATTACACGCTGGATGCTGACGCCGGGACTGTGACCTTTACCCGCAGCCTTCCCACCGGCGCGGCCATCTCCATTCTTTATTCGGTTTCACCGCAGTCCCAGCGCTCCGGCAGCGAGCAGACCATTCCCGTCACGATGGATTTGATGCGGGACCCGCACGGCTACTTTTCACTGGACGCGCTTGGCAAGACCGCAGCGGGAACAGCAGCAGGCAGCCTGACCCTGGGCGCGGGCCTCGGCTGGCACGGGGCAGGTAGCGACCAGGTTTCGTGCCGCTTCCTTGACACGCCGGTTTCGGCTTCCGACACAAGTTCCGACACAAGCGCCGGCACTGACCGGACCGGAATTTCTCTCAGCGGGACGATGGGCGCGGGACGATGGGGATTGTTTTCGCTCGGCTTTTCCCGCGCCGGAGAGGGACTGGATGCGGGCAGCGACAGCTCTTTCCAAAGCGGCCATGAGGTTGTCACGCTCGGCGGTACGCTGACCCCCGCCAAGACCATTCAAGCCAAGCTGAACTTCAGCCGCTCGGATGCGCTGGACAGCGCTGCTTCCGGTGCGGATACCACAAATGCGTCAATGGCGCTGACGGTGACGCCGACCGATAAAACAAAAGTGCAGGCCGGTCTTTCCGAAGCCGATGCAGGCACAAGCGGCACCACCCAAACTGCGGCAGTGTCTGTGGACACGCAGGCGACCAAAACAATGGCGGTCAGTGCGGCGTTCAACAGCCAAAACCTGCCCGGCACGGCAGGCGACAGCCAGACCTTCAGCCTCAAAACTGTCCTGACTCCGGGCAAGACCTATTCGCTGCAAACCTCCGCCGATCAGTCCCGCCTCGGCAGCGCGACAACCGATCAGCAGTCGGTGACACTGGCGCTGACCCCCAAATCTACAGTTCAGCTTAACGCCAGCTTTTTAACGCGCCAGAAGTCGTCGGACGGAACCGATACGGTGCAGACTTCCGAGGCGACCGTTGGCGGCAGTCTGCACCCGCTGCCGATGCTGGAAGTTTCCGGCAGCTACAAGTCGCGCCTTGCCCCCGCGACGGACACCGATCCGAATGACCTGTTTGACAGCAGCGCCGCCCAAGTCGCGTTCACGCCTCTCAAAACCGTAACCCTGACCGGCACGTATGCCCAGAACCCGGACGACGGCACGGATACCCTGCAGCGTCTCGCCAAGCGCGGCGTCGGTCTCGAAACCCGTTTCGGCGCACTCGGCCTGTCCGGCGGCTGCGACTGGTCGCGCACCTACGGCACCCCGGATGTCGAGCAGACGGTCCACGCCGCGCTCGGCCTGCGCTTCTCGAATGCCGCTCAGCTTTCGGTCGGCTATCAGACCCAGCAGAACATGCTGGACGCCTCAGTTCCCCTCGCGACCGCCTACACCGCCAGCTTCACGCAGACCCTCGGCGACCGCTTCAGCCTGAGCCTTTCCGGCAAGCGCCAGCAGTCCGCCACAGCAGCGTCGCCCGACTACAACGCCGCCGCCAGCCTCGGCATGAAGTTCTGACACGCAGCTTAGACAAGCGAAACGCCCGGCCTCACGAATGAGACCGGACGCTTTCTTGACGCGGCATTGTGCTACCGTAGCACGCTCATCCGCTCCTTCGCCGCCGCCGCTGTCTTGTCGTCGCCAAGCTCCACGGCTTTCTGGTACTCAGCCTTCGATTCCGCGCTGTGAACAGGCCCTAAAAGCGCTTCGCCCCGGTAGTAGTGCGTCACCGCCGAGTCGGGATACAAGCTCACAGCCTCCTGCATATGCGCCTGTGCTTCCTTGAGGCTGCCAAACGCCGACTCTTCATGGGCAAGCGCCGTGTCCGCCAAGGCTTGCAGACGCTCCAGCGTATACGGTATCTGCTCCGCTGAAGCCTCTCCCACTATAATCTCCGGCAGCAGGACTTTCACTTTTGGCTGTCCCTTCTCAGGGCCGCTGACCTCATAATCCAGCAGGTAAGCCGCGTTGTTGTAAGCCTGAACGGCTTCTGCTGCTTGATTTGTCTTCACCAGCACCAGAGCATACTCCGCCCAGATGTCGGCACTGCCTCCCACTCCATTGCCAACACCCGGTCCAAAGCCTTCAATGAGAACTTTGTGAAAAGTTTGGCTAGCTTCATTAAGCTTTCCTGATGCCGTGTAAGCCTCTGCCAGACGCCGATAAGCCAAACCATCCGTCGGAGTAATAGCAAGAGCATCCCCGTACGAAGCAATCGCCTCTTGCGTCTTGCCAACCTTCAAGAACGCTTCGCCCTCGGATACCGCTCGGTTGGATTCCGCTTCCGCTTCTTCCCTTGCTTTCATTGCGGCTTTGTCTACCGGCTTTCCAGTGGACTCAAGCACTAGGTTGTCCGCAGCGGCACCCGACAGTATCTGAATGCCGCTTGACTTCTGCTGGGTGGCGCTTTGTTTGCCTGACTGCTTGGCCGAAGGGGTTTGGGCCGAAGCGGCCGCAAGGGCGGAAAGAGTAGACACGGCGGCTGCCGTGGCGGCGATGTATTGTAGTTTTTTCATTTTGTTTCCTCGCGTTCTCAAGTGCCGCAGCATGTACTTAATTATATGTACTTAATTACCAGTTTGCACTAATTTCCACTGCGGGGGAGTTAGTGTATTTGCGCCTGCGTATCCTGGATCACCTGACGTTGATGATGGGCTGGCTCGGAACAAATTCCATAGGTTCTGGCTTCCATCCCATTTCGATGTAAACGACCAGTTCCAATCGTAGCTTTGCAGCGGTACCCAGACGCCGCCTGGGGGCTGGTACATCACCCAAGTAGTGAAGTCCTCATTAGCAAGTACCTGGGTAAAGCCGCTGCCCACAGTGACATTGGGTAGTGTCCTAGTTTAGACAGTTGTTGTTAGACAGTTTTTGTTGTGTTCGTGC